>CANJUR010000078.1 GCA_947477565.1 Deltaproteobacteria bacterium | reverse complement strand
GCTGTGCGGGACGATGGAGACCTCACCCCCAACCCCCTCTCCCAAAAGGGAGAGGGGGCTCGGATCGAGAGGAAATGCCATAAAATCATGCTTTTTAGCCCCCTCTCCCTCTTGGGAGAGGGGGTTTGGGGGTGAGGTCTCTCAAGGGGGTCGATCCTTCGGAGGCCTGGCCTTTAGCCCTCCAGCGGATCGTTGATTTGACTCAATTCCTGCTCAGGGCTCGATCTCTGGAGTTCGGGACCCACCCGCAGACGCCGCAGTAGGCCCCCACGGACCGTGGTGGGTGCTCGCGGCGCCACCGGTCGCCTCCCACGCCGCAGCCGCAGCCCACGGGCGCTCCGTCGTGCGGTCCCCCGCGCCCGTGGGACCTCGCCGCGACCGCCGCAGTCGCCTCCCACCGCGCATGGGCGGCAGTCGCCGGGTGCGCAAGGCCTTCCTCTGCGGGCTGTAGCAAAGCCCCTCCCCCCGTCCGCGGCGCGGAACCGGTTTACAAGCCACTATCCATCCGCCCGCCGATCGATCGACAGTTACCGCCTATGCCCCGGAGCCCCCCCTAACTCGACTTTATACAAAGCCCAGTTCCCTTGCATTCGGGCCGCTGTCCGTTTGTTGGCAATACCCCAACTGAACATCTACTCTGCCCCCGCGATGACTCAGCCTGACGCCGCCGAACACACATCCCTCGAGGGTTTTCAGTACCGGGCCGGCGGTTTGATGCTCTTGTTCCTCGCTGCGGTGTCCGGGGGACTCGGAATCCTCGGTACTGCGCAGCGGATCGGACTGATCCCGGGAATGCTGGGCCACACCCCGGAGACCTCTCATCGAATCGCCTCCGCCTGCCTGGCCGTTTGCCTGGGCACCCTGACGCTGCGCTGGATTCATGAGCGCAACCGGAGCCAGTGGCCCATCCGGGTGCTGACCCTCTTCCTCACAGCCGTGATCATTCCAGCAGTGCCCAGCGATAATTTCCGCCTCGGAACCCCGCAGAGCATCTGGGTGCCAGTGCTCATCGCCTTCGCACTCACGAACCTCCGATGGTCCCTGCTCACCACCGCCGCGGTGCTCCTCACGACGGCGCTCGTTCATCACAAAAACGGTGCCTTCGGCACGCCGGCCAGCCTCTTCGTCACCGCCGTCATGATCGTCGCGATCGTGGCCCCGCGCCTTGTCTACGACCGAACCTTCGAGGCAGAGCGCAAACTGGCCCAGGCGGCGAAGCACCTCGCCTTCCACGATGCCCTCACCGGGCTGCCCAACCGACGACTGCTCGACGATCGACTCGAAGAGGCGCTGAAGAAGTCTCGGCGAGAGGCGGGCATCCTCGCCGTGGTCTTCGTGGACATCGATCACTTCAGCCAGGTAAACAATTCCCGCGGCCATGCAGTAGGCGATCGGCTCATCACCGAGGTCGGCGCGGCACTGCGGGCCAGCGTGCGGGAGACCGATACCGTCGCGCGCCTCGGCGGGGACGAGTTTGTCATCCTGCTCGGGCCACTCACCGACCGCAGCGCCGTCGATCGGGTGCTGGAGACCATCCGTGCTTCGATCAAGCGAGACACCGACCGGGGAGACCACGGCGTCCAGTTGACGACGAGTCTCGGCGTCGCGCTCTTCCCGGACGACGGATCCACGGCGGAAGACCTGCTGCGCCACGCCGACCAGGCGCTCTACCAGGCCAAGGTCGCGGGTCGCGATCAGGCCTGCTTCTTCAACGCCGCGCAGCAGGCAGAATCCGCGCACCGGATCGCCCTCGGTCAAGGCCTCCGAGGCGCACTCGATCGAGGCGAATTCCACGTCGTCTACCAGCCTATCGTGGACCTGAAAACCGGGCGCATCCAGAAGGCCGAGGCGCTGCTCCGCTGGACGCACCCCACGGAGGGATCCATCAGCCCGGCGGTGTTCATTCCCATCGCCGAAAACAACGGCACTATCTCGGAAATCGGTGACTGGGTGTTTCACACCTCGGCCCTGCAAGTGAAGGCCTGGCGCGAGGTCCACGATCCGAAGTTTCAGGTGAGCGTAAACCGCTCACCGGTGCAGTTTCGTGACGTGAGCGGCGTGCGGGCGTCCTGGGTCGAGCAACTCGAACGCCTCGGACTCCCCGGCGACAGCATCGCGCTCGAACTCACCGAGGGCGTACTGCTCGAGTCCAACGCCTCGACGAGCGAGCAACTCGCCGCCCTGCGCTCGGCCGGGGTGAGCCTCTCCCTCGACGACTTCGGTACCGGCTATTCGTCCCTCTCGTACCTCCATGAGTTCGAAATGGACTACGTGAAGATCGACCGGTCCTTCGTGCAAGGCCTCACTGAGGGCTCCAAGCAACATGTGCTGTGTCAAAGCATCGTGGCCATGGCACACGCATTGAGCCTCGCAGTCGTCGCCGAAGGAGTCGAGACGGAAGCCCAGCGGGCACTGCTCGCGGCCATGAAATGCGACTTCGCTCAGGGGTACCTCCTGGGCCGACCGATGGCCGCTGCTCAACTCGACGTTCTCATCCGCAGCACCACCGCCGCAGCCGCTCTGGCAACCACCCCGGCCTGACCCGCCGACGACCGCTCCGCCGCTCTCGCGCGCCCGTTCCGTGATACCCGTCACGGCCCATGAAGCGCCCCGCCGCCCTCCTTTCAATCGCCCTGGTCTTCTCCGCTTGCGCCGCGAGACCGTCACTCCCGACGCTGCGCTGGCAGCCTCGCTCGGGACCGACGCTCGACCAACTGCTCAACGTGCACCGCGCCTACGCCCCGTCGCCCTCCCCCGATGGCCGCACCGTCGCGTTTCTCTCCGACGCCGCCGGGCTCCCGCAGGCCCACGCGGTCACGGTCGGCGCAGCCGCGGTCGCCGAAGCCTCCTGGCGGCGGATCGTCACGGCCACGGAGCGCGTGCAGTTTGTCTCCTACGCCCCCGATGGGCGCTTTCTCTTCCTCGGACGCGACATCGGCGGTGACGAAAACACCCAGCTTTTCCGCGCACTCCCTGATGGGCAGTCCCTCGTCTCACTCACCCCCGACCCCCGCGTGAAGACCCTCTTCGGCACCTTTTCCGAAGACGGCCACCAGGTCGCCTACGCCGCCAACAGCCGCTCCCCCGGGGACTTCGACGTCTATGTACGCCCCACCGATGACGGCGTCGCACGCCGCGTGTTCGAGGCCGCCGGGCACCACGAAGCCATCCACTTTTCCCCCGATGGACAGCGCCTCGTCGTCACGGAAGACCGCTCCAACTTCGATCAAGACGTCTTTGTCGTCTCCCTCGCCACTCCCCCCGCGACGCCCGTGCGCCTCACTCCGCACGAGGGCGATGTCCGATATCAACACCCCACCTTTACCCGCGACGGTCATCGCCTCTTCGTGCTCTCCGATCACGGCCGCGAGGCGATGAACCTCGCACTCCTCTCCGCAGACACCCCGCTCGCCGGAGCGCCCGCATATGTGCTTTCCGATGATCACGACATCGAGTCCATGGCGCTCGCGGAGGACACCCTCGCGCTCGTCTTCAACGTAGACGGCTACAGCCAACTACGGCTCTACAACGCCGCCGACCCGGCGCACCCTCTTGAACTCGCCCGCCCCGCGCTTCCCGCTGGCGTGGTGACCTCCATCGCCTTTGCACACGACGGCAGCGCCCTCTTCGTAGACCTCTCCCGCGCCACCTCCCCGGATGAAGTCTATCGCGTCGAGACACCCTCCGGCGCAGTCACCGCAGTCACCGCCAGTGACCACGCCGGACTCGATCCGAGCATCCTCGTCGAGCCCACGCTCGAGCGAGTGCGCAGCTTCGACGGACTCGAAGTCCCGGTCTTCCTCTACACTCCACGGGGACTGCGCCCGGGCGATCGCGCCCCCACGGTAGTCTGGGTCCACGGCGGACCAGAGGGGCAGTTCACTCCCTACTTCAATGCAGTGATTCAATTCATGGTGGGACACGGATACATCGTGGCCGCGCCCAACGTCCGCGGCTCCACGGGATACGGTAAGCGGTACTCCCACCTCGATGACATCGAGCGCCGCGAAGACAGCGTGCGTGACCTCGCCGCGGTCAATCGCTGGCTCCGAACCCGTGCCGACGTCCACCCCGACCGCATCGCCGTCCTCGGCGGATCCTACGGTGGCTACATGGTTCTCGCTGCGCTGACCCTCGACCCGGAGCTATGGGCGGCGGGCTGCGACATCGTCGGCATCGCCAACTTCCGCACCTTCCTCGAGCGCACGGCCTCTTACCGCCGCCCCCTTCGCGAGGCCGAGTACGGCTCCCTCGCCCGCGACGGCGCGGTGCTCGACCGCATCTCCCCCATCCACCGCGTAGACCGAATCCGCGCGCCTCTTTTCGTCATCCACGGCGCCAACGACCCTCGCGTCCCGGTCTCCGAGGCCGAGCAGATCGTCGCAGCCCTGCGCGCGCGCCACCAACGCGTCGAGTACCTCCGATTCGACAACGAGGGCCACGGCATCTTCCGACGCGAAAACCGCATCGCTGCCTACGGCGCACTGGCCCGCTTCTTCGATGAAGTGCTCAGTCACTGAGCACCGCCGTCGTGGGCTCACGTTGCCCACATAGGCGTTAAGCAACGATCGTCAGCCTACCTCGCGAGATTGGGCGATGCGTCGAAGCCCGCGTGACCTCAGCCCGTTCTCCCAGGAGGGAGAGGGGGCTAAAAAGCATGATTTCATGTCATTTTCTCTCGATCCGAGCCCCCTCTCCTCTTGGGAGAGGGGGTTGGGGGTGAGGTGTCGCAAGGTGAATCGATCCTTCGGGGGCCTGTACTTAGCCCTCCGACGGGTCGTCGGGGATTTCAGGCAAATTACGAGAGGTGTCCCGAAGTGAACCCAGGAGGGAGAGAGGACTCGAATGCCTGTGGACTCAGGGCATCGCTGTCAGCATTCAGAAACCCGCTCTCCTCCCGGGATTATGGCTTCACGGCAGCGCGGGGGGAGGTCGCGCGATCTTCGTCGCAGCCACGGCCACACAGGGACGTGCGGCATCACGACCGACTTCCCAGGTCAGGATCTCTGGAGTCCGGGAGCGCCGCCCAACGGCGATGCTCAAGCGATCGATTTCGTCCGTTGCGTAGATGAAACCCAATGGGGCAAACGCTCGCGCTACCATCGCTCGCGCGATGAAGCCCAAAGTCAGGAAACGACCCGCTACCCCGCTCACTTTCGACCCGGAACTAGGCGCCGCCGAAGCCGCGGTGCTGTGCGCCCGCCTCGACGCCGCGATGAACGCCCACGACGGCCGCGCGATGGCATCGCTGCTCTCTGGCGGAACGCGCGCGCACATCACCGGACACGCCCGCGAGTTTCACGAGAGCCTCCGCCCGATCTTCGCCGCGTTTACCCGGAGCCCCAGCGCCGAGGGGCTTTTTCGCCGGTTTCTCCCGGCCGCGCTCGACCCCACGCGGGCGACCGGCGACGAGGTTGCGATCACCCAGTCGGAGGTCACGATGCAGGGCGTGGTCGTCGCGATGGTGAAGGCCGACCGCGACATGGCCGAGATCTTCGACGCAGCGCTCCGCATGCTCAACCCGCTGGTCGGCGCGACGGTCGAAGATGTCCTTGTGTCGCTTCTCGGACAGATGGCCGAAGATCTGCGCGAGGTCGATGCCGCGACCACCCCCCTGGGCAGCCGCGTCGAGGACGGCCGGGTCATCCTGACCGTGAACGCCCTCGGTCCCGAAGGCACCCCGCAGGTCGAAACCTGGTGGGTCGTGCGCGAGGCCGACGGCTGGCGCATCGCCATCGACTGCACCCATTGCGCGACCACCCGCGCCGAATACGACTGACGCTTACGGATCAGCCATCGCGTCTCCCCAGGCGACGCTCATCACTGCTTGCATCACGTACTCCGAACGTCATGTGACGCTAGCCAGCGTTGGCACTCCTGGCCTAAAAGTCGCCGTGTGAAGACGACCTCCCGCACCGCTCTCCCTCTCGCGATTCTGTCGTTGCTGTCGGTGCTCGGAGCACCGCGCGCAGCGTCGGCGCAGACCCTCCAGGTGGCCTTTAGCGAGATCGTCCGCGGCGGCGTCAGCACCGACGCCTGGGGCGGCGTCAGCAGTCCCACCAGCTTCGCCCGGGGTGACTTCACGGTGCAGGTTCCGCGCGGCGGGCGCGTGCGCTGGGCCCGGCTGTACTCCGGCGTCACGGTCTACTACCCCAACGCCACGGCGCCGGCGTATCCCCCGTCGATCCCGGCGGGACCTGCGGGCAACCCGCGGCAGGTCATCGTCGGCAACGGCACCGCGACCACCACCCGCACGCTCCAGGGGACGCCCAGATTCTATTCCCGCACGGCCCCGACGCCCACGGTCACCGCCCGCTGGGGAACCTTCGTCACGGACGTCTCCGCCTCGGTTCGCGCGGCCGTCGGCCCGTCTTCCCGCGGCGGCATCACCCGCGTCACGGTGCAGGAGCGCGGCGACGACGCCGCCCACGAGGGCCCCGGAGTCATCCAGTTTGGCGGTCACTTCCTGGTGGTGGTGTACGACCTCGACTTCGGTCCGCGCCGCAACGTGGTGGTGTACGAGGGCTGCGTGACGAGCGGCCTCGAGACCGCCGCACTCCCGCTGCCCGGTGCCGTGGCCAACCGATGTCCGGCGGGCGTCTCGCGCGGCGAGCCCTTCGCAGCTTCCGTCGGGGTGATGTGGGAGTTCAACCGTCGGCCCGACCCTGCAGCGCCCACGAATCCGTCGCGCGACGCGTGCTCGGAAGAAGAAAACGAGATCTTCGTCAACGATCTCTCGCTCACCACGCGGGCGGGCGGCGCCGACGACTGGTCTTCCGTCGCCGGGGGCGGGGTCTGCTTTGGCGACACCGCGGGCCTCTGCACCATGGGAACCTTCGGCGGAACCGAACCCGGCCCCGGTCGCGCCGCGGGCTCCCCGGTCGGTCTCGACGGGGACAACATCCTCACGGCCCCGGCGCTTCCGCGGCTCGACGACGAGCTCTACGACTTCCGCACGGTGGTGGCCGACGCTGCCACCTCGATGCGCTTCCGCTTCCGCGGCGACGGCGACGAGATGATGCCGGTGATTGCCTTCCAGACCCTCGCGCGGGCCTCGCTCACCGACGCCGACGGCGACAACTGGACCGACGTGCTCGAGGGCGACTGCTCTACCGACACCGACAACGACGGAACACCCGACTACCTGGACATCGACAGCGACAACGACTGCCTCCCGGACGTGCGCGAAGACGCCGCCGGGCGCACCGATCCGATGCGGCCGGGAAGCGCGGACACCAACTGCCCCGCCACAGCGCCGGTCTGCGACACCTCCGCGGGCGTGTGCCTTTGCAACACCACCAGCGACTGCACCCGCTCCGCCCTCGCGCCCATCTGCGACGCGGCCAGCCGAACTTGCGTGGCGTGTTCCTCTGACGCGCAGTGCGCGGGCATCGACCCGGCGCGCCCGGCGTGCGCCCTCACGGGTAGCTCCGCGGGCCGCTGCGTGGCGTGCAACACGGACGCCCAGTGCTCCGGCGCGACGCCCTTCTGCGACGTCGGCGCACACGCCTGCGTGGCCTGCCTCACGGGCCGCGACTGCGCCGATCCGTCGCGCCCGGTATGCGACCCGACGGCCCACACCTGCCGCCCGTGCAACCCTTCCCTCGGCGGCGAGTGCACCGAGGCCGGCCTGACGATCTGCGCTGCCAGCGGCGCCAACGTGGGTCGCTGCGTGCAGTGCACGACCAACCTCAACTGCACCAGCGGCGTGTGTGATCTGGGCACCAACCGCTGCGTCGGCTGCGCAACCAACGCTGACTGCGCGGGGGGTACGCCCATCTGCGATACGGGCGCCCGGATGTGTCGGCCGTGCTCTCCCGCGACGCCTTCCGACTGCAGCGGCGCGACGCCGGTGTGCGCCACCGCGGGCCGCGATGCCGGGCGCTGCGTCGGATGTACTTCGAATGCGCAGTGCTCTGGATCGACGCCGGTCTGCGACACGGCGGCGAGTCGCTGCGTGGCGTGCGTCCCGGGCGCGGGCGCGGCGGTGTGTGCGATGAGCATCGACGGGACGGCTTGCGTGATGGACGCGAGCGGCGCTCGTCGCTGCGGCTGCGACCGCGACGCCGACTGCGGTGCGACGGACTCCGGGCGCATCTGCGATCCGGCGGCGCGCCGGTGCCGCGCGGGCTGCTGGCCGGGCGAAGGTCACAACGGCTGCCCCACGGGCATGGCGTGCAGCTCGGACGACCCGACGCGCCCCGGAACCTGCGCCGACGGCTGCTTCCGCGACCTCGATTGCGCTCAGCCGACGCCCTACTGCGAGGGTGCGGACGGCGGCGCGGGTCGCTGCGTGGGTTGCCTCACCGACGCGCAGTGCGCCGACCAGCCTGACGGACGCACCCACTGCGGCGGAGAGCATGTGTGCGTCGTGGGTCCGGCGATAAGCACGCTGACGGGCGACGGCTGCGGTTGCCACGTCGGGGTCACGCCGGACGCTGCGCCGCGGCTGGGGTTCTTGCTGATGGCAGCTCTGGGCGCCTGGGCGCTGCGACGCCGCAAGGAGCAGTGAGCGCGGCGCTGGGCTGATGAGCGCGGTGATCGCGCGGTCCAGCGCGCCTCAGCGCGGTCGCACGCCGTGTTGCAGCTTCTATCGGAGCCATCGATGCGGTTGCACGCACTGACGTCGCTCATCACTGCACCGACGGCGTCGGTCGTGCCCAATCGTCCGAACTTCTCCCGTTCATGGATGACGGGATCCATCGGTATTTTGCGCATCTCGAAGCGATCGGTGCGGCCGCGCGGTGATGACCCGCGACCGATTCCCCGTCTCCGAGAAAGACCCGGAGCCCGATGCCGTCGGTTTTCCCTGGGAATCAGCCGCCGGGATTGGCGGTGACGCAGAGCGAGTGCATGCCGGCCTTGTCGGTGTAGCTGCCGCAGCGTTCGGCGGTGGGGCAGTCGCAGTCCGCGGCGCACGCACGCCCGCAGAACTGCTGGAGCACCACCCCGGAGAGTGACAGGCAGGCGTAGCCCAACGGGCAGGTTCCGCCATCGGAACGGGGTGAACAATCGATGCGCGTCGGCAACGTCTGGATGTCGGGTCGCCGACACGCGTCCGACAGCGGAACATCGGTCCGCGAAACATCGGTCCGCGAAACATCCGTCGAAGACACATCCGTCGAAGACACATCCGTCGAGGGGATATCGACGGAAGAAACATCCGTCGAAGGGATATCCGTGGTGCTGGGGAGATCGCTGCGGGGGGCGTCGCCGATCACGGTTCCGGCGTCGATGGTGGCGGCCACCTCGCTGCTGCAGGCGGCGAGGCCAAGCACCAGCGCGAGGGGGGCGAGGTGGCGGAGCGAGCGGTAGGGAGTAGTCATCAGTTGGAGAAGCGAGCGTGCCGCTGATCGACAGCGAACTCCAGAGATCCTGACCTGACATCGCAAGCTCTAGCGATTTCAACGCGACGAAGCGCAGTACGCCGCGGTCGTCGTTGAGGGCGATTGCTTCGACGCTAAAGATTCCGATCACGCCGAAGCGCTCGCCGTCGGCCCTGATCGGGAGCCACACCCGCGACCGGACGATGAACTTCCAGAGTTGTCCACCGATGGACTGCCCGGTGGCTGCAGGGCCGTGTCCGCCACCGCGAGGGGCTATCGGTTACGCAGCACCCAACCCGAGGGTGCAGTGTACCCTGATGTGCGATGACCCCGCGCACGCCCGAAGCCCCGCCGCGCCGCCGGAAGCTGCTCGTCCACCAGGATGTGCTCGAGTGGATGGACGACCCGCGGAGCGACCGGCAGTTGCAGCAGCGCGCGCGGCTGGTGTTTTCGCAGTTGGCGGCGCAGGGGATGCCGCCGCAGGTAAAGGGTGTGCAGGGCCGCGGGCGGGGCTGGCTGCGCACTGACCTCGGGGGCAACAACGGGCACCAGTTTTATCTCTGGTGGGCGCGCGCGGGGGCGCCGCCGGTGAAGCACCTCGGACTCCAGGAGAACGAGATTCTTGTGCGCGCGGTGCGCCACCACGACCAGACCCCGGAGGCCCTCGACCCCGGCGGTCCTGACCACTGGATCGCGCTGCCGGGCCAGGAACTCAAGGACAACAACCTCTTCCCGGAGATGCTCCGTGCGCAGCAGGACGCCATCGAGGCGCGCATGCGGCTGCGGGTGCTGCGCGGCCAGCCGGGCACCGGGAAGACCACCGTGCTCCAGCAGGCTGCCCTCGCGGCTCCGGGGCAGCGCTCGCTCTACCTCACGTACAACGCTCTCCTCGCCGAGCGCGCGCGGGACTTCTTCGACCAGTTTGCGCCCGATCCAACGCTGGTCACGGTGCTCACCTTCGGCGATCTCTTGCGTCGGGTGCTGCCGGCGGCGCCGGCGGTCGTCGCGCCGCTCGCCGCGCGCATCACGGTGCTGGCCCAGGCGCTCGAGTCCGCGCCGCGGAAGTTCGCCCCGTGGGACAAGCACCCGGAAGAACTCTTCGGCGAACTTCACGCCTGGATCGCCGGCGCGGCGCTCCCGATGCCCTTCCGTGGCGTTTCTGCGTGCGAGGGGCCGCTTCTGCGCGAGGACGCCTTCGTGAAGCTGCGCGCCAGGACCCTCGACGAGCGCGCCGCCCGCAACGCCGTGCTCGCGGTTCATGCCCTCGACCCGCGGCTGCTGCCGGAGATCGTGGGCGACCCGTGGTGGGCGCGGCTCGCCCTCGACAAGGTGCGCGCCGGCGCGAAGCCCCCGAAGGTATTCGCCGAACTCGATGCGGTCTTCGTGGACGAGGTGCAAGACCTCACCCTGGTGGAGATTGCCCTGCTTGCCGCGCTCGTCGAGGCCGCGAGCGCGGGGCGCGCGACGCCGCTCGAGGTGATGGTCGCCGGCGACGAGAGCCAGACCGTGCGCCCGACGGACTTCGACTGGGGTGCCTTCGCCGACGCCGTGGCTCCGACGCTCGGAGCCGGGAGCACGTTCGATCTGCACGGCAATGTGCGCAGCCCGCGGGCCATCGCGACGCTGGTCGAGCGCTCGTGGTCGCTCTATCAGCACCTCGACAAGGCGAAGCGCCCGCGGGGAAGGGCCGACCTGGAGATCGAGGAGTCCGTGTCCGGGCGGGTGCTGCGGTGCCGATTGCCGGACGCCGCAACGCTGGCCCGCGTGGGGCGCGCGCTGCTGGAGCGGCCGAGTACGGCGCTGGTGTTCCCCGGGGCGCGGGTGCCGCCGGAGTTGAAGCCCGAAGGGCTCGACGTGTGGAGCAGCGACGCGGTGAAGGGACTCGATTTCTCCGTCGTGGCGATCGTCGATGGGGCTCGTCGCATCCGCGAGATCGAGGCACTGCGCGCCCACAAGAACGACCAGGTTCAGAGCCTCCGCGCGCGCACCCGGGCGGACCAGTTTCGCGTGGCCCTGAGCCGTGCGACGGACACGGTGATCTTCCTCGACGTAGGCGACGACCTGAGCGGCGACGGAGCGCTGCACCGGCTCTGCGTGGACGACCACGAAGGCCCGCTCGAGGGCTACGTCGCGGGCATCGAGGCCGATGCGTTGCTTGCGCTCCTCGCGCGTGACGACGCCTCTGCGCAAGAGCTCGTGATCGAGTACCTGCAAGAGGCCACGGCGCTGCTGCACGCGCACCCGCGACGCGCGCTCGATCGCCTGCGCCACGCCCGAGGACTGCTCGGCCGCGCAGACTCCCGCTGCGGCGTGAGCGACCCGACGATTCGCAAGCAGGTGCATCGCTTGCTCGGGCGCGCAGCGTGGGTCTCCGCCGCGCAGGACGGCGTCATGGACGCCGCGGAGCTGATGGAGGAGGCCCGTCGCGCGTTGCAGCTCAGCGACCTGAAGCTCGCGGCGAAGGCCTCGCTGCTGGTGCGCGACCTCTGGAAGGGCGACGCAGAAAGCGGCGCGAGCGCGGATTCCCTGCTGACGCTGCGCCCGGAGGCACTGGAGGAGTTTCCCGAGCTGGGCGATCCGCTCGATCGTGCACTGCGGGCGTGGGTGGAAGGGCGCGCATCGGCGCTGCTCCCATCCGGGCGCGCGGCGCGGGTGAAGCTGCTCGAGGCCGTCCGCGGGGCGCAGCAGCTCTTCGCGGAGTCGGTGCCCGCGCTCGCGGTGGTGGAGCGCGCGCTGCGACTGCGGGTGGCGGTTGCGCTGCGTGATGAGAGCCACGGCAAGGAGGCCCTCGAGGTGCTGCTCCCGCTCGACCCGCGCGACCGGGCGGAGGAGGCCCGCTGCCACGAGGTGCTGGGCAACCTACGGGAGGCCTCGCTCGCCTGGGAAGACGGCGGCGACCTCGACGCTGCGCTGCGCTGCGCTCGCGAGCTGGGCGACCTCGACCGGGCCCTCGCGCTCGCCACCCTGTTGGGCTCCGGCGACGTCGGCGCGCTGCGCTGGGCGTGCGATCTACGCGACCTGCTCGCAGCCCATCGCGGAGAGGCCGAGGCGCTCAACGAGCACGAGCGTGGGGCGCTGGCCCGGGTCTTCGACGACGTGCTCCCGTCACGCAGTGGATCGCGTCGACGGCGCGGCTGACGGCGGCGGGGGAGGCGTGCGACCCTGAGCTTCCCAACGCTTATGGCAGCACTCACCGCGAACACCGTTCTTCTTCACCGCTATAAACTCATCGCACCGATTGCCGACCGCGGGCTCGGCGAGACCTGGGAGGGCCTCGACGCACGTCTCGAGGGGCGACGCGTGCTCGTCAAGGTGCTTGAGCGCTGCGAGGACGGCGCGCGCAAAAAGGCCCTGGCGCGGCTGCAGACGCTGCGGATGTTTCGGCACCCGGGGGCGCTCGCGGTGACCGATCACGGCGTGCATGACGGGCAGCCGTTCATCGTGCACGACCTGCCGCTGGTGGGCTCCCTCGCCACGCTGATCGACCGCTACCGCGCTGGAGAGATCGCGCTGTCCCTCGAGAAGATCGCCGCCCTCGTGGCGCGCATCGCGCAGGTGGTGAACGCAGGCCACGATGAGCCCGGTGCGCTGGTGCACGGTGCGCTGCGTCCGCGCGCGGTGCTCGTTCCGGACGACCTTGACACGGGGCAGATGGTGCTGGTGGACGTGGGACTGCGCGACCTCGGGCGCGACCCCGATGCTCCAAAGGACAGCGCCGCAGCCGCGCGGTGCCTCGCGCCCGAGCAGTTCGAGGGCGAGCCGATGGTCCCCCGCACGGACACCTTCGCGCTTGGCCTCCTGGTGCTGGAAATCCTGCGTGCGCCCCCGTCGGGCGCCACCCCTGCAAGCCCGCGCTACCTCGGTCGCCCGGAGGTTCCCGACGGTGTCTGGGACGCACTCCTCCTCGCCACGCGGCTCCCGATCGTTGAGCGCCCCTCCATCGAGGCCTTCGCCGACCTGCTCGCGCCCACCTGGATCGCGCCCCCGGTCGTCGCGCCCGTGAGCATCCCTGGTCCTTCGCCGATGGTCACCGTGGCATCCCCCGCCGCGGTGCCCGTGGAGTCCGTCGCGGCCCCGTTGGTGGCTGCCGCGCCGGTGTTCGACGCCGCGCCCCGATACGAGCCGCAGTCGGCGATTCCGTACGGTGGGCTGCTCGGCGCCATGCCCTCGCTCGCCATGCCCTCGCTCGCGATGCCTCCGATCGCGTCTGCACCTGCGCTCGCCATGCCCTCGCTCGCGATGCCTCCGATCGCGTCTGCACCTGTGCTCGCGATGCCTGCGCTCGCGCACCCGGCCGCGTTTGAAGCCATCGAACTCGGGGAGCGCACCGTCGCGTTCGAGGAGGTGCCTGACCTCGCCGGCTATGCGGTCCCAAGCGATCCGCTCGGCGCCACTCGAACGGTGTCGCCGCGGGTTCAGTCTGCGCCCGTCGAGTTCGTCGAGGAGCGCACGGTCATGACCTTCGCGGTGCGGATGCAGGCGGTGGATGACATGCTCTCCACGGTCGACCGCGCGCTGCCGCCGGAACTCGACGCGGTCGCCGCCAGCTTTCGCGCGCAGATGGCGTCGTCGCGCCGTCGCGATGAGCCCGTCCGCAAGCCCCTCTTGGTCAGCGCCCCGCGACGCCCCGAGGCACCCACTCCCGCCGCCCCGGTTGCGCCCGTCGCGCCCGCCAGAGAGCCGCCCTACGCCATCATCGGATCGGTGCTCGCGGTGATCATCGTCGCCGCGCTCGCGGTGATCCTGACGCACCGCTGAGCGGTCCGCCGGCTCACATCACGGTGAGCGCACCATCGTTGATGTTCACCATCGTTCCCTTGATGTTCACCATCGTTCCCTCGATCTTCACCAGGCTCGGGAGGAGTTCCACCGTTGTGCCGCCGACGGTCATCTTGATCCCCGCCGCGGTCAGTTCGATCACGGTGCCGCCGACGGTGATCTTCGCCGCCGAGGGAGAGAAGTCCGCGCGGGTGTTGCCGCTGATGAGCGAGAGCTTCGTGTCCGCGGTCATCTGCAGTGAGTTGTTGAACAGCACTCGACCGCTATTCTGCACGGTCACCGAGACGTTATTGTCGCCGGAGTAGGTGTCGTCGTCGGTCACGTGGGTGGTGCGCTTCGCGCCGAGCTCGACTTTCACGTCACCGATGATCGTATCCGTGAGCGTCCCGCCGACATCGCGCTTCTCGTTGTGGAGAATCTCCACCACGACGTCGTTGATCGCCTTCATCTTGACCACCTCGGAGTCTTGCGCCGAGTCATCGACCTCAAGGACGTTCGTCGGGCCGCGCTTTCCGAGCATCGTCAGGCGCGACAAGAACGTCGGCTCGCGGCCACCTCCACCCGCGAAGGGCACCGCCGACGCGGACAGGTGATAGAGGGCCCCGAGCAGCACGGGGCGCTCAGGAACACCATCGATGAAGTGCACCAGCACCTCGCTGCCGAGGTTTGGCACGAGCACCACGCCGTGGTCGCTGCCGGCCAGCGGCTGGGTCATTCGCACCGGCAACTCGACGGGCGGTTCGGCACCCCAGTCCATGGTCACCAAAATCTCCAGCATCGGCGACGATTCACCGAACGCGGTGACCTTGCCGGTCTGCGGCGCGACGATGTTTGGCCGCGGCGTGATCCGCGCGGGCCGGTACGGGGCATCGCAGGTCACCGCCTCCACGCGGTTGCGGTAGACCACGCCTTCGCGCTGCGGATCGAACTCATGCTCGACGCGCACGACCATCAATTCCGTGGTGATGCCGTGCTCGGCGTCGGCGCGCGACAGCTCGGCCTCGATGCGCTCCCCGGCGAGCAAGTGCAGGTCGTCGGTTTCCAACCAGAAGCGCTTCCGCTCCGGGCCGTGCTCCTGGCTGAAGATCTCGGCCAACTTTTTTGGACTCTGGTTGAAGCCCCGGGGCCCACGCACGTTCAGCCGTGCCGGCGAACCGTTGGGCAAATCGAACCTGTGAGCCCATTCGACGGTCTCGGTTCGACGATCGAGGTCTGACACCGCAAAGGTCCCCACGCCGAGCGCATCGATGCGCCCCGCGCGGTGCACTCCCTCGGAGGTCGATTGCCCCTGGACGAGGCTGGTCCACGAGAGTTTCCTGGGGCTCTTCGCGTCGGGGTCCGCGACGAACACCCGCCACTTGTCCCCGGCCGCCGTGTGATCGACGACGTGCGAGACCCCGACGTCTTCCAACAGCCGGGACATCAGGGCGAAATCACTCTCCTGATATTGCACCAGCAGCGGCAACTGCTCTGAGGTGCTCTCCACGACGTCGGTCTCCAAAATGTGTTCGTTCAGGATTTTTGTGATGATCGCGGAGGCGGTGCTGTCCCTGAACAACTGGGTGCGCTTGCCGAGCGTGGTGATCCACACCTGCGGGACGATGCGAACGCGCAGCAGCGGTCGTTCCATATCCATCCCGTCGCCCTGATCGAGCTTCTCGACGCTCTGGATGATGCCGGCAAAATGTCGAGGATTGTCGGTCTCTTCGCCCCGTTCGAGCGTGAAGCTCGCCTTCGCTTCGGGGCAGAGTTGCGCGATCTGTCCGACCGGCAGGGTCAGCAGCAAGTCGGCCTCGCACAGTTCCGAGAGCCCTTCGACGAAGTGGATGCGCAAGAGCACAGCGTCGGTGACCCGTTGACCGGCCACGGTCAGGTTCGCCGTAATGAAGTTGAGCTCGGTCGCGTCGTTGGGCATCGGCAGTCTCCGTCGGGGTGCGAGAAGCGAGGGCTGACGATCGCAGGATTGCTCCGACGCAATCAAGCGCCCCGTGGGCTGCATGTTAGCTTCGCCGCCCGATGATTACGGCAGCTCGCCCAGCGAAAAAAGATCTCCGCGCTCTGGAGGGAATCACCCTCGACGGCCGCTACCTGCTCGAACGCTTCGTCGCCGAAGGCGGCTTCGGCGCCGTGTACAAAGCGCTCGATCAGCAGACCGACGGAGACGTCGCGGTGAAGGTGCTGAAGGCCCCGGAGGGGGTCGACGCGGCCGATGAGCTACAGCACTTCTTCGATCGCTTTACCCTCGAGGCGAAGGTGTTGGCGAAGATCAGCCACCCGGTGGTGGTACAGGTGGCGGAGTTCGGCACGACGAAGCTCCCCAGCGGCGCAGGGGTGGCCTTCATCGCCCTGGAATGGATCGACGGGGAGACCCTCGAGGCCGCGCTCACCCGGCGTCGCGACCACGGCGGTCGGTCGCCCGCGGAGGCACTCACGTTGCTGCGCCCGATCTTCGAGGCGATGCAGGCCGCGCACGCCCTCGGCATCGCGCACCGCGACCTGAAGCCCGCCAACTTCATCATCGAGCGCGCAACGCAGTGCATCCGGCTCCTGGACTTCGGCATCGCCAAGGCGATGCAACCCGACGAGGTCGCGGGCAGCGGGGCGAGCCGCACGACGTCGTTCAACTTTACGTTCTCCCCGCGCTACGCGGCCCCGGAGCAGCTCTCCGGCGCACGCACCGGCCCGTGGACGGACGTGCACGCCCTCGGGCTGCTGCTCACCGAGGTGCTCACCGACCGCCCGGCCTACGCCGCCGCCGATCTCATCAATCTGTACACCGAAGCGCTGAACCCGAAGCGCCCGACGCCCGGCAAGCGCGGCGTCGATGTCGGCTCCTGGGAAGAGCACATCGACCGCGCCCTCAGCCTGCGTCCCGATGACCGCTTCGCCAACGCCGGGGAGTTTCTCGCGGCGCTCGAATCACACAAAGCAACCGCCCCGGAGGCGTCGCCCGCGGTCGCGACGCCGGTGGCCGCGTCGCTGATGCCCGTCGCTCCAGTCCGCGATTCTCGCGGGGGCCGCGCGGTCGCCCTCGCCGTGGGATTGCTCGTGGCGCTCGTCGTCGTCGTCGCCTTCGCGATGCGCTCCCGGGGATAAGGTCCAGCGCTCCACGCCGTCGCTACGAGCGGGCGCTTCGTGGCACCCTCCGCGCACGATGAGTGTCGAAGTGTCCCGACAGGAAACGAAGTCCCGGGTGGTCTCCTCGGCGGAGGTGCGCTTCGCAGCGGAGGCGATGCTCCGCGCCCTCAAGTTGCCGCAGGCCGAGCTGTCCGTGCTGCTCTGCGACGACGCGACCATCCACGCCCTCAACCGCAACTACCGCAAGAAGAACAAGCCCACGGACGTGCTCGCGTTCGCCATGCGAGAGGGCCCTGACGGGCACCTCGCGGGCGACCTGCTGGGCGACGTGATCATCTCCCTGGAAACCGCGACGCGGCAGGCGCGCGAGCGGTCCGTGGCGACGCGCGACGAGGTGATGATGCTCCTCGCGCACGGCCTGCTTCACCTCCTCGGGTGGGATCACCAGACCGACGCGGAAGACAAGCGCATGCGCGCGGAGACCGAGCGGATGATGGTTGTGATCCGACGCGCGGCGGCCGCGAAGGCGAAGCGCGCCGCGGGGTGAGCGGTCAGGCCGGGCGCACCCGCATCGGCAGTCCGCCGCGCGGGCGCAGCGTGATCACGGGCTCCGGGTCGGGCACCAATCCCGGCGGCAGTTCGAGCACGAAGCGACGCGCGAGCGTTGCCAGCACCAGCGTCGCTTCGACCAGCGCAAACGTGTCGCCGATGCACTTCCGCGGCCCTGCGCCGAAGGGGAAATACGCCAGCGTGGGACGGTCCGCCCCAGCGCCTTCCATGAAGCGCTCGGGGTCGAAGCCTTCGGGGTTCTCCCAGAACTTCGGGTGCCGGTGCGTCGCGTACGGCGAGAGAAACGCCAGCGTCCCCGCCGGCAGAACGTAGTCCCCGACGGGGATGTCCTGCAGGAGCCGGCGCGAGGCGATCCAGACCACCGGCGTGAGGCGTAGTGACTCCGCGAGCACGGCGCGGGTGTACGGCAGCCTGGGGTAGTCGTCCGCGGTGACGTCGCGGTCGCCGAGCACGGCGTCGAGTTCTGCGCGCAGCTTTCGTCGCACATCAGGAACGCGCGACAGCCACGACCACGTCCACGCGAGGAGGTTGGCGGTGGTCTCGTGGCCCGCGCCGAAGAGGGTGACCACCTCGTCGCGGAGTTGCTGGTCGGTCATCGCTTCGCCGGTCTCTTCGTCCCGCGCCTCGATGAGCATCCGCAGAAAGTCTCCGCCGGGCGCATCGGGGTGCGCGCGCTTGCGGGCGATGGCCTCATCGACCACGCGCCCGACGCTGTCCCGCGCCTCGAGGAAGCGCCGGTTGCGCGGCGTCGGCCACGTCACCGGCGGCGTCCACGGCCGCACGATGCGATCGTTGATGTCGTGCAGGAGGTGCGTGATCGCGCGGCCCACATCCGCGGCGTCGCGCTCGACGTCCTGGCCCAGCATCGTGTCGGCCACCACGCGCAGCGTGAGGCGCATCATCGACTCCGCCACATCGACGGTCGTCCCGGCCTTCGCGGCGACGGTCCACTCCTCCGCGGTGCGCTTCGTGAGTGCCACCATCCGGTCGCCGAGGGCGAAGATCTTCGCGCGGTGAAACGCCGGCTGCGCGATGCGCCGCTGACGGAGCCAAAACGCCCCGTCGCTGGTGACGAGCCCGTTGCCGATCAAGAGCCGCAAGGCCGCGAAGCCCGGCGTGTCCTTGCTCACGTGCTTCGCGTGATCGACCAGGATCGTGCGGACGTGATCGGGGTGAAACAGGAAGTGCCCGCGGTTGCCGCCGGGAAACTCTACGCGGGAGATGTCGCCGTTTTCTCGCAGCGCACGGGTGATCGTGGCGAGGGGCGCGGTGCGCATTCCGTAGAGGTTGCCGACGAGGGGCAGGTGACCAGGGACGAGGGGCGCGAGCATGGGGGCTCCGGCGGGAAATGTTACGGGAGGAAGTAAACGCTACTGCGGATCGCAGGGTCCGTCGCAGGTGTGCGTGACCTGCCCGGTGGGGGTGAGGAAGGTCGTGATCTGCCGCATGAGGGCCGGGAGCGCGCGCACGGTGCCGTGCGTGGGGTTGTTTTGCGCGGGCTGGTTGGTGCCGGGCGGGGCGGGCATCGGGTGTTCGTCCCAGACGGTGAGCGCGGAGTCTGCGGGACCCATCGTGGTGGTGAGACCGAAGGGAGTGCGCGGCGACGGGAGAAGCATCGGGATGTTGCCGACGCGAGCGAGAATCTCGGTGGTGAGGTTGTTGACCGAGGCGTCGTTGACGGCCTCCTGGAAGAGGAGGTGCTTCTCGGGAACGCCTGGGAGGCGGTCGCTGAGGAGGTGCGGTGCGACGTTGATGGAGTCGGCGGTGTCGAAGAGCGACTGCGCGAGGTTGAAGAGCACCTGCTGCTCAGCGGTGTCCGCGTAGTCGTTGAAGGCGAGGGAGTAGAGCGCGAAGTTGGACGAGCGCTGGAGCAGCAGGCCCCAGTTGCCGCCCGGCACGTTGAGCACGCCGCGGGTGAGGTCGGTCGAGTAGCCCATCACGCTGGTGCCCATGATGCCGCCCAGGGAGATGCCGTAGTAGTACGCGCGCGCCGGGTCGAAAGCGGAGCGCCCGGCCACCTGGAAGGCCGCGTGGTCGCCGAACTGCGCGCGCCCGGTGCGGAAGAGCACCATCGCGTTGACGAGCGACTGCTGGAGCTGGTCGGTGATGGCGGGGAGGTAGTTGAAGTCCGAGAGGGCGTGGATGGCGGTGGTGATGTCCGCGAAGCTCAGGCCGGTCCAGTTGGTGGCGATCACCACGAAGCCCTGCTCGTTGATGAAGTGCTGCATGTAGTTGTCGGCCTCCATGGCGCCGCCAAGCTCGCCGACGGCGGAGCCCAGGAGGCCGTGACCAAACTGCAGCAGCGGCAGCGGCCCGCGGGTCATCGCGCTGCGCGGAACCATCGCGACGAAGGGCACCTCCACCACGCGGACGAACTGCGGCGTGCCGTCGGCGTTGCGCGCGAGGCGGGCGTCGTCGCCGGTGCCGTTGACGAACGACGGCACCCGGATGGTTCCGCTGATGCGCCGGAGGATGTTGGCGTTGAAGTTCTCGTCAACCTGCGCGACGGTGAACCCGAGTCCGCGCTCGCCGACCATGGTGAGGGCCGCGTCGCGCATGCTGACCACGGGGCCCGTGAGCCAGCGCTCCGAGGCGGTGGTGAAGTCCCACGCGAGGGTGAGCGACGTGCGCTGGATGCCCGCGCGCTCGAGCGCGGCGAAGATGTCGGTGTAGCGAGCGGCGACGCGGGCGAGGCGCGGGTCACTGCTGGCGGTTCCGGCGCGGACGGCGGCGAAGCCCGGGGAGACGGAGAGCGCCCCGCCGCCGACGGCATGCACGGCGGTGGTCACGGCGACGGCGTATCGGTGCCCCGGGGTGAGCCGCACCATCGGGCGGATAATGAGCACCTGCGGATGGCCTTCGCGCGCGGTGACGTCAACCTCGGAGAAGTGCAGCACTCGCTGTCCGGTGGTCATATCGACGATGGCGGTGCTCGCGGCGGGGGTGAGCGAAGCCGCGAGGTCGGTGTGCGGTACGAGGGTGGCGGCATCGACGCGCTCGGGGAAGTACGCCGAGAGGGAACCCGAGGGGGAGAAGCCGTCGAGGCGGTTCCAGTGGGCGGGGCTGAGCGCGGCGGGGTCGCCGCCGTTGGAGGTGCGCCCGGTGGAGATGGGCATCGCCGCGGCCGGGAGGTTCACCTGCCCGTTGTCGGCCTGGTAATAGGCGCTCGGAAACGGCTGCATGCAGGCCTCGGCGAACCCGAGCGGGTTGCACTCCGTCCGCACGCCGCTGTCCGCGACCGCGCCGCGGTCCGTCGTCACGCCGCTGTCCGCGACCGTTGTCGGCGCCGGATCACTGCACCCAACCGCACCCCCGAAGCCCAACAGAAGCACTGCCCGAAAGAAGGTTTGCATCGTTCCGGTCGGTATCACACCGCCCGTAACCCCACCAGCCACCGAAGGCCGGGAGGGTTGAGGTTCGTCAGCCGGGCGCACGGCTCAGACATCGGCACCGCCGTCGTCCAGAACATGTTGGCGCTGCAAGCGCAGGCCGGCGTCTCGTCGCTCGATCGGCTCAACGTGCTCATGTCGATGGCGTCAACCGCTGCGTGGCAAAGCGCCCGATGCCGCATGGTTGGCGTTCACCCGCCCGCGGTGACGCTTCGCCAGACCGCTATCTCTTCTTTCATCGATCGTACTTGCATGTACTTCTGGCCGACAAGACGACAGATCGGACGCTGGATGGCGTCGGTCGCCCGCAGGCGCCGATGGCGGTTATCAAGGGCAATCAGCGGCACGCCGGACGCCCGCCCTTCCGTGCTACGCTGTCAGGATGCGCCGCTCACTCGCCACCGTCACCGCCCTGGCCGCCGCGCTCTTCGCGACGACGCTCGACGCCCAGACCGCACGTTTGCCGCGTGTTCGCGTACTGCATCCCATCGGCCCCAGCGCGGACTACTGCACTGAGATGTACTCGTCGTGCTCGCGCTTGCCGAGGGGCGGCGAGCGGTGCACAAGCGCACCGTACTTGATCTCGTGTGGACAGACGCGACCGTCGCCTCACCGAGGAGACAGGTCGCGACTCCGGTGCGTCTGCCCGTAACGCAGCTGGGATGCGGGGAGACCCCGAACAGCGCGTAATCATCACTGTATAAAATTGCGCACTCACCATGGATGAGGGCCATGCGGCTGGCTGATCCTACCGGAGCTTGAACTGCGCCTCGGACCGCTCCCGGATGCACGGGTCCCCGACCTCGCGGGGTGGCTCACGGGGCGGCCGATGGCGGGGTTCCTCGCCCACGACGCGTCCGTGGCGTCGTGGGCATCGCTCAACCGGCTCGATGCCGGGAATCAGATGGCGCCGAGAAAGTCCAGCAACTGCTGGCGCTGCATCGCGTTGAGGGCGCGGTAGCGGTCCCTCGACGGCGCCCCCTGTCCCTCGTGCGCGAGAATCGCAGCGTCGAGGGTGTTGGCGCGGCCGTCGTGGAGGTACGGAGCGCTCGCCCGGATACCCCAGAGCACTGCGGTCTTCATCTGCGTGGTCGTCGCGGGGCTCTGCGCGATGCCGTCGCCAAGCGAACCCATGTCGTGCAGCAAGAGATCGGAAAAGAGGTGCACGACCTGATGGTCCAGGGCGGCGACTGCGCTTGCGCCGGTCGTCATGCTGGGGGTGTGGCAGTCCGCGCAGCCCGTCGCGCCGAAGACCATCGATCCGGTCATGATCGAAGGACTCGGCGGCAGCGGCGGCGGCGGGGCGAGGTAGCGCATGAAGTCCGCGGCGTGGTCGATGTCAGCCATGCCCGTCACCGGGTCGACCTGGTCCTCGGGGTCAGCGACCGTGTCTGAAGCCGCGAGTCGGGCGAGGTCGCCGTTGGGGGCGTTCTCCGTCGGATAGAACCGATTGGTGATGCCCATCTCGTTGACGTACGCGTCCCCCGAAAATGCGAGCAGGGTCGCCTGCTGCGCCTTCCAGCCGAAACGACCGACACGCATAGTGTTTGTGGTGACATCCATCACCATGGCCACGGTGCCGCGCACCGCGGGCATCTCGGTCAGAGCGTTGGCGATGATGGTGGCATCGTCGATGGCTTCCACCAGACCGAGGCCAAACAGAGCGGTCGACTGGCGCCGCGCCGTGACATTCGCGGTCGACGGAATGAACTCACGCGCCGAACGATCGATCGCCGACTGCTGCATCAACGAGCCCCCTTCGTTCTCCATCGGATCGAACACCCCCGCGGTGAGTCGACCGAAGCGGGTCACGTGCAGGTTGGTGCTCCCCCCCGTCGCCGGAACGCCGTGGCAGACGAAGCAGCCCGTGTTGTTGAAGAGGGGACCGAGTCCTCCCTCGACGGTCTCCTGATTCTGAAACTCCTCGAGCCCGTCCGTGAACGCCTGGATCTGGGCGGGGGTCAGTCCCGTCAGGGGAGATCCGAACGCCGCAGGACCTGCGATCGGAGGGGGCCGCATCCCCGGTTGCGGTCGGTTTGCGGGGGCCTGCATGGCCGACGGACCCACATCCACCACACGGACGTCCGCCACGCTCACGTCCGCCACGCTCACGTCCGCCAAACCGGCGTCCGAACTTATCGTCGACGGCCCAACGACTGAAGAGCCCTCGCAGCCACTCAGCAGCGCGACCCCGAGCCAGGCGCCAACCCTCGCGGCGCGGGAGACCACCCGAACAGACGACCCACATTGTTTCGACAACTTCATCACTTTTTACTCTCTGGTCCTGGGAGCATTCCCGCTTGAACGCGGCAACGGGTCGACGTTTATCGCATGCCTTTCACGCAAACCAGGAAGACCCTGCGAAGCAATCCATGGCTCAGCCAGGGACATCCCAGGAACAATTCCAGAACGCGAAAAGCCATAGTTCAGAGAGGCTGACCTGGAAGTCGCAAGTGATGACACGCGGCCTGGCGGTGGCTGCGACGAAGCTCGCGCGACCTCAACGCAGGATCCGCTGCGGAGGAAATCTACCGACGCGGGCATCTTGGGCTGAGCAGGGATCCGGGGAAACGGCGGTCTACCGTCAGACTGCGGGGAAACAAGCGTGAGAAACCGTCGCGTTTCGCGCGGACTGGCACCGACGAGCGGCCAGCAGTCTGAGC
>CANJUR010000077.1 GCA_947477565.1 Deltaproteobacteria bacterium | reverse complement strand
TTCACCCCGCGCAGGACGGCCACATCGTGCGCGTCGAGATGCTCGGTGCACGGCACCTCTACTCGGTGAAAATCTACCCGGACACCACGGACTTCAACCTCTGCCCGGCGGACATCTGCCAGGTCACGCCGGGGCAGGCGTCCGTCGAGGGTCCCGCCGCGTCGTCGGACTTCGAACTCTGCGTCGTGGCCGCGCCGGCGAAGAAGCTCCGCATCGAGCGCCACGAGGAGTCGCCGGAGGTGCTCGCGAGCGCCCGCGCCATCATGGCTGCGGCGAGTCTCGACGTCGGCGGCATCGAGTACCTCACCTCCACCCGCGATGGTCGGCGGTACTTCTATGACATCAATTCTCTCTCGAACTTCGTTCGCGATGCTCAGGAGATCGTCGGCTTCGACCCCACGAAGGTCTTTGTGGAATGCATTGCCGCGGAGCTCAGCGCAGCACGCTGATCAACCGCCAGGGGTGAAGGTAAACGGGAAGCTGAACTCCACGCTCCCGCCCTGAGGAATCGGAAACACCAGGCCGCGGAGACGCCCGGTGACGCAGGTTCCGACGCGAGGCGCGGCGGTGAGCCCGGAGGTCGATGATGCTGTGATGCGCCCGGCGCTGCCGAGGGTGAAGTTCACGTCGAGGCGCCCCGCGAGCGCGGGGTTCTGGCGCAACTCGCGCTCGTAGCAGGAGCGGATTCCGCCGAGCTGACCGCGGATCAGTCGCGCCACGGTATCAGCGTTCACGACGCCTTCGCCGTTCGGTTCTTCCGGCGTTCCCATCGCAGCATCGAAGCGGATCACCCGCGCCTGCACCACCTCTGGGCCGGTGCCGATCTGGTCGCCAGTGGAGCGCACGGAGCTTGTTTCGCCGAGGGTGCGTCCGCCCGGTGCTCCGGCCATCGCGAGCCCGCTTCGGTGCACGCCGACGTGCCCGCTGGCGGGCGCGATGCCGCCGACGTCGTCGAGGTCGTGCTCGGTTCCGGTCATGAGCCCGCCCTCCGCGAGGGCGTCCCGTGCGCTGTTGTGGCCGGTGGTGTTCAGGCCCGTGAGCGCGGCGAACTCCGCGCTGTTGCTCATGGCGTTGGATACCGCGTTGATCGCGCGCTCGGCCGCTGCGGTCGCGGCAGCGGTGCGGCGGGCGTCGTCGGCGGCCTGCGCGGCAGGCCGGTCCGCGGGCGACGGTGCGGTGCGGCGGGCCGTGGGGGCGGCGGTCGCGGTGGCTCCGGGCGTCGGTGGGGCGGCAGCCTCGGCAGCGGTGTCCGGCGCAGCGGGCTCGGGTTCTGCGACCGGCGGGGGCATCGCGAGCAGGCGCACGAGGCGGGCGTCGTCGAGCGCGAGGTCGTCATCGACGATTGGGTCGTAGGCGTACTCGACGTACGCGACGGAGCCGATCGCGAGCACGAGAAAGGCTGAAAAACAGCTATTGTAGGTCCAATCGACGTTCTTGACCCAGTGGGCGCGCAGGGCGGCGGGGAGCTGCGGCTTCGGCTGTGCGGGCGCCGCGGCGACAAACTGAAACAACAGCATCACGTCCCCGAGGTGGATCTTTCCGCGCGCCGTCTCCGCGAGGGTGATGCGGTAGCCGTGTGGGGTGCGGGATGCGCTGCGGCGTAGTTCACTGAGCTTCTCGATGCCGTTCGGGGTGGCGACTTGTCCCTCCATCGCGTCGGTGAAGTTGAGCGAGTACTGCGCGCCGTCGATGGAGAAGAGCTCGAAGCTCGGCGCGAGATCGGCGGAGGCTACGGTAAAGCTGTTGTGCTCCGTGGTGCCGACAGTGACGGCGCTGCGGTCACGCACGATGCGCTCTTCGGAGATGCGAGTGCCTTGCATCACGCCGATGCGCAGCACCTTTGGCCCGGTGAGGGGTCGCGTGGCGTTCATGGCGTGGGTCATCGCGCCGGGCGTGGCGCTGCGAGGGGAGCGGATCGGTTGCGTCATGGTCGTGGCCTCCGCGGGCTGTGACCACTCAAGGGGCGGAAGGTTCCGCGTGCGGAGAAGTGTCAGCAGGGAGGATGTAGATCGGGCGCACTGCGACGGTGAAGTCGCGACCGACCACGACTTCACTGGGATGCACCTCGACCTGTTCGACCGCGAGGGTGAACGCGCAGACCACGAACGGGGCTGGGCAGTGGTGCGTAGGTCCGGATTACCGCCTGAGCTTTCGATGACGGTGCGGAGTTCAGGCCCTCTGGCGGTTCGTTGTCCGGCGGGAGAGTCTTCGGCTCCATGAACGAGCCCACCCCTTCGGTCGCTGTCTCCTCGCGTCGCGCTCCGGGGCCTCCGGGTCGCTGGGGACTGCGCAATCTCGCACGTTTCGCACGCGACCAACTCGGGCTGCTACGGGCCGTCGCGGACGAGTACGGCGACGTGGCGCGCCTCGAACTTTTCGGCAACACGTACTTCCTCGTCTCGCACCCGGACGACATCGAGGCCGTGCTCGTGAAGCACGCGCGCGTGATGCTGCGCGACGGCCACTCGGTCATTCTCGAGCGTGCGCTCGGGAAGGGGCTGCTTACGAGCGAAGGCGAGCGCTGGAAGCAGCAGCGCAAGCTGATGGCGCAGGCGTTTGTTCCGCGGCGAATCCAGTCCTACGGGGCGGCGATGGCAAGCGTGACCGCTTCGGGCCTTCGCCCCTGGCTTGACGGCGCGGTGATCAACCTCCACCAGGAGATGTCGCGGCTCACGATGGAGGTCGTGGCCGAAGTGCTCTTCGGGTCGGGTCTCACGCCCTCGGACATCGAGCTCGTGCGCGACTCCATGGAGACCGTGAACGAGTTCTTCGCCAACAGCCCCGAGGCGATCACGCTGCTGCCCGCGTGGGTGCCGACGCCCCTCAACCGGCGCGTGACGGCTGCGGTTGCGCGCCTCGATGAACTCCTCTACCGCATCATCGCGCGACGGCGCGCAGGGGAGCCGCGCGAAGACCTCCTGGGCACGCTGCTCGCGGCGCAGGGCGATGACGGCGCGCGCATGAACGACCTCCAACTTCGCGACGAGGCGATGACGCTCTTCCTCGCGGGGCACGAGACGACGGCCCTCGCGCTGGCCCACACGCTCTACCTGCTGAGCACGCACCCGGAGGTCGAGCGGCGTCTCCACGCCGAGCTCGCCGCGGTGGTCGGCGACCGGCTGCCGACGGCCGACGACGTGCGCGCGCTGCCGTACACCGAGCGCGTTCTCAAGGAGTCGATGCGGCTCTATCCCCCGGCGTGGACGACCGGGCGCGAGGCCGCCGAAGACGTCGAGGTGGGCGGATACCACATCCCGAAGGGAGCGCAGATTTTGACGAGCCAGTGGGTGGTGCACCACGACCCGCGGTGGTTTCCCAACCCCGAGGGCTTCGACCCCGACCGATGGACGCCCGAGCGCGCGAAGCTCCTCCCGCGCTTCGCGTACTTCCCTTTCGGTGGTGGTCCGCGCGTGTGCATCGGCAACCACTTCGCGATGCTCGAGGCGACGCTGATGCTCGCGGTCATCGTCTCGCGCTGGCGTCTCGACATGCTGCCGGGGCAGCGCCTCGAACTGAAGCCCTCGGTCACGCTGCGCCAGGCGGGCGACGGGCTACGGGTGCGGCTCACCGAGCGCAGCGGTGCTCCGTTGACTTCAAATGCATCGGGGACGTAGCTTCCGCGCCCGCCGAGGCCTAAGCACCGGCCCCGGAGGTTTCGTCATGGCGATCGAGCGCAAACCCGAGTGGCTCAAGGTCCGTGCCCCCGGTGGCGAGCGGTATAACCACATTAAAGCAACGCTGCGGAAGTACGACCTTCACACGGTCTGCGAAGAGGCGCGATGCCCCAACGTAGGCGAGTGCTGGGGCGAAGGCACCGCCACCATCATGATCCTCGGGGATGTGTGCACTCGCGGGTGTCGCTTCTGTGCGGTGACCACTGGTAATCCTCGCGGCGCGGTTGACCCGCGGGAGCCCGAGCACACGGGCCGCACCATCGCGGAGATGGGTCTCGAGTACGTGGTCATCACCATGGTCGATCGCGACGACATGCTCGACGGCGGCGCCGCGCACGTGGCAGAGACATTGCGCGCGATTCGCACGCACAGCCCGGAGATCCTGATCGAGGCGCTGCTTGGGGATTTCTCGGGCAATCTCGACGACGTGGCGACGACGGTGATCGAAGGGCGGCCGGATGTCTTTGCGCACAACGTCGAGACCGTCGAGCGATTGCAGCGAACGGTGCGAGACGCGCGCTGCTCGATGGAGCGGTCGCTCGCGGTGCTGCGCCACGCGAAGTTGGTCTCGCCGGAGACGTACACGAAGAGCTCCATCATGGTGGGCCTCGGGGAGACCTACGACGAGGTGCTGGAGACCATGCGGGCGCTGAGGGAAGTGGACGTTGACGTACTCACCCTTGGGCAGTACCTCCGGCCCACCCCCAAGCACCACGACCTGGTGCGGTACTGGACCCCGGATGAGTTTGCCGAGCTTCGCGAAGCGGGCCTGGCGATGGGGTTCAGGTACGTGGCCTCGGGGCCGCTGGTGAGATCGAGTTACAAGGCAGCGGAGGCGTTCCTTCGCGGCGAGTTGACGAAGACGACGGGACCCGTGGAGAGCACCCCGGCGCGGCCGCATCGGTCGCTCCCGGTGGTCTCCTGACCGAAGCATTGAAGGAGCGATAGAGGGATGCAGACGCAGTTTGTGCTCGATGACGTGGTGACGGTGCTCGGACCCGACGGCGTGGCTGACCCGGCGACCGATCCGAAGCTCCCCGGCGAGACCGCGGTGAAGCTCTTCAAGCACATGCTCTTCACCCGCCTGCTCGACGAGCGCCTCGTGCTCCTGCAGCGGCAGGGGCGCATCGGTTTCCACATCGGGAGCCTCGGCGAAGAGGCCTGCATCCTTGGTCCGGCCGCGGCGCTCGGCGACGACGACTGGATCTGGCCGTGCTACCGCGAGTTCGGTGCGCTGCTGCTCCGCGGCATGCCGCTGCAGACGTACCTGGACAACATGTACGGCAACGCCAACGACGCTGTGAAGGGTCGGCAGATGCCCGACCACTACAGCGGTCGGCCGTACAAGTTCGGCTCCGTCAGTTCGCCCATCGGTACGCAGATCACCCAGGCGGTGGGCTTCTCCTGGGCGGCGAAGATGAAGGGAGACCCGAGCGTGTCGCTGGTGTTCTTCGGCGAGGGCGCGACGTCCAGTTCGGAGTTTCACAACGGCATGAACTTCGCGGGCGTCTACAAGACCCCGACGGTGTTTCTCTGCCGCAACAACGGCTGGGCCATCTCCGTTCCGGCGGCGAACCAGACGGCGTCGCAGACCTTCGCGCAGAAGGCCTTCGCCTACGGAATGACCGCCGTGCGCGCGGACGGCAACGACCTGCTTGCGATGATCAAGGTGACCCGCGATGCGATCGAGCGCGGGCGTCGGGGAGAAGGGCCGACGCTGATCGAGGCGATCACGCACCGCCTCTCTGGGCACAGCACCTCGGACGACCCGAAGGCCTACCGCAACGAGGCCGAGATGGCGGCCGAGCGCGCGAAGGATCCGATGCCTCGCATGCGCGCGTATGTGGTTGCGCAGGGCCTCTGGGACGACACCCAGGAGAAGGCCTGGACCGAGCAGGTCGATGGCGAGATCAAGCGCGCGGTGGAGGCGGCGGAGAAGGCGCCGGCGCCGGCGCTGCACACGATGTTTGAAGACGTCTACGCGACGCAGCCATGGCACCTCGCCGAGCAGCAGGCGGAGGCCGAGCGAGCGCCCCGTCCGGCGGGCCACGGCGGCGGCGGCGGCGGGCACTGACCCCGCAGCGTCCATCGCAGCGAAACCCTACGCACACCGAAGCTTCGACAGAGGGATGAGAGAGATCCGATGCCACAGATGAACATGGTGCAGGCGATCAACGACGCGCTTCGGCTCGAGCTGAAGCGCGATCCGCGGGTGGTGCTGCTCGGCGAAGACATTGGCAAGGTCGGCGGCGTCTTCCGCGTGACGCAGGACCTCTACAAGGAGTTCGGCGCCGATCGCGTGATCGACACGCCGCTCTCCGAAGGGGGCATCATCGGCGCTGCCATCGGCATGGCTCTGTACGGTCTGCGTCCGGTGCCGGAGATCCAGTTTTCGGACTTCATCTTCCCGGCCTTCGACCAGATCGTTTCGGAACTCGCGAAGTTCCGTTACCGCTCCGGCGGAGAGTTTCCCGCGAAGATGGTGATCCGCACTCCGGTGGGCGGCGGCATCCGCGGCGGCCACTACCACTCGCAGTCCCCGGAGGCTTATTTCATCCACACGCCGGGGCTGAAGGTCGTCTGCCCGTCCAATCCGTACGACGCGAAGGGCTTGCTTCTCGCGGCGCTGCGCGACGACGACCCGGTGATGTTCTTCGAGCCCAAGCGCGTCTATCGCGCGGCGCGGAGCGAGGTGCCCGAAGGGGATTACACCGTGCCGCTCTCGCAGGCGAAGGTCGTTCGGCCGGGGCAGCACGTCACGGTGCTGGCATGGGGCGCGATGCTCTACGAGGCCATCGAGGCGGCCAACCAGGCGGCGGCGCAGGGCGTCGACACGGAGGTCATCGACCTGCGAACGCTCTGGCCGGTGGACATCGACACCATCGTCGCGAGCGTGAAGAAGACCGGCCGCGTGGTGGTCGTGCATGAAGCGCCGAAGACCTGCGGGTTCGGCGCGGAGCTCATCGCGCTCATCAACGAGAAGGCGTTTCTCCATCTGGAGGCGCCGCCGGTGCGGGTGACCGGGTACGACACGCCGTTTCCGTACACGTTGGAGATGGACTACCTCCCGCTCGCGGGCCGGATCCTTCCGGCCCTCATCGAGACGGCCCGGTACTGAGAGGCTGACACGATGAGCCGATATGACTTCAAGCTGCCGGACATCGGCGAGGGCGTGAGCGAAGGTGAGGTCGTCGCGTGGCACGTGAAAGCGGGCGATCTCGTGAAGGAGGATCAGCCCCTCGTGGACGTGATGACAGACAAGGCCTCGGTGACCATCACCTCACCGAAGTCGGGGCGCATCGCGGAGCTTCACGGCAAGGCGGGCGAGGTGGTGAAGGTCCACTCGGTGCTGGTTTCCTTCGACCTGTCCGGTGGGGCTGAAGCTCCGGCGCCCGCGGCGACGAAGAACGAGCAGGGCCCCGCGGCGACGGCCGTCGGGGACATCAAGGAATCGCTTCCTGGCATGGGCAGCATGACCGTGACCGTGACGCCCGCGGCGCTGGCGGCGGCGAAGGTCGCGGCGACGCCGACGGCGGTTTCGACGGTGGCCGCGGACGACTACATGGCACCCAGCGGGCGTGCACTGGCGACCCCCGCGACGCGCAAGCTAGCGCGTGACCTGGGCATCGACCTGAGCCGCGTGCGACCGACGGGTCCGCAGGGTCGGGTAACGAAGGAAGATCTAAGGGCCCACACGGGTCGCGCGAGCGCCCCGGTGGCGGTGAGTGCACCCGTGGTGAGTGCGCCCGTGGTGAGCGCGACGGTGGCGATGACGGCGCGGGCGCCGGTGGTGATCGCAACTCCGGCGTCGAAGGGCGGCGAAGCGCTGGAGGAGCGGGTCCCGTTCGCGGGGCTGCGGCGCAAGATCGCCGAGAAGATGTCGCTGTCGGTGCACACCGCGGCGCACTTCACGTTTGTGGAGGAGTGCGACGTGACGGCGCTGAAGGCCGTGCGCGAGCGCTTGAAGCCGAAGGCCGAGGCGCTCGGGGTGAAGCTGACGCCGCTTGCGTTCATCGCGAAGGCGGCGGTGCTTGCGCTGAAGAAGTTCCCGATTCTCAACGCGGCGATTGATGAGTCGACGAACGAAATCGTCTATCGCAAGTACTACAACCTCGGCATCGCGGCCTCGACGGACGCCGGGCTCATCGTGCCGGTGGTCAAAAACGCCGACAAGCGCAGCCTCCTCGATGTGGCGCGGGAGATCGAGCGCCTCGGCACCGACGCGAAGGCGTCGAAGCTGAAGCTCGACGACCTCCAGGGCAGCACGTTCACCATCACCTCCCTGGGCGCCCAGGGGGGACTGTTCGCCACCCCGATCATCAACTTCCCGGAGGTTGCGATTCTCGGGGTGCACCAGATCAAGCAGAAGCCCGTGGTGCGCGACGGCCAGATCGTCATCGGCGAGGTGATGCTGCTCTCTCTCAGCTTCGATCATCGCGTGGTGGACGGTCACGTAGGCGCTGCGTTCGCCTACGAGATCATCCGCTACCTGCACGACCCCGACGCGTTGCTCCTCGAGGGTTGAGCGTCGCCTCCCGCCGTCGCGCGTTACGGCGCGCGGCGCGTGAGTTGAATCGTCCCCGGCTCGCGAACTCCCACCGTAGACACATCCTGGTAACGAAGCTGCGTGCCGTCGACGCAGTAGTTCCAGCGCTTGCCCGTGGTGGCGGAGACAATCTGCCTACTGGCGATGGAGTAACGGTCGCCGTCGTCGATGGCGCCGCCCTGCCGCGCCGCACATCGGCAATCGCCCCTCGCTTCGGCCACGCACGCCGAGTCCGGAAGCATCCCGCGGATCAGTGTTTGTAATCCTGCGCAGCCGCCGACAAACGCCGCGCAAAGTTGCGGGATGAAGATCTCCGTCTCGACCTCCCACTGCGAGGCCCGTCGCGCGAAGCCCGCGGCGAAGGTCACGCGGCCTCGCGCACGTCCGCTCGATCGGCTGACGCGAGCGCCCGGACAGCTCATCAACTGCGCGGGGAGCGGCACTTCGATGCAGCCCCCGCTGACATCCCAGGTGCCCGTCTCGGTGCCACCGCAAGGTGCGAGCGGCGGGCACGTCTCGCCTGCGCGCACGTCGAGCGCCACCCAGAGTGGGTCGCCGAGCGATCCGCCATCGAGGGGGAGCGGGCCAGCGTCGCGGGGCGGGAGGATGGTTCCGGCGTCCACCGGGAGCGTCGGAGGAGTGTCCATCGGCGCAGAAATATCCACGGAGACGGGGACATCCACGGCCACGGGGACATCCACAGCGACGGGGACATCCACGGCAACGGGAACATCCACGGCAACGGGAACATCCACGGCAACGGGAACATCCACGGCGACGGAGACATCCACGGCGGCGTCCGTGGAGGTGCCAACGCTCGAGGCGCTGCAGGCGACGATCGTCGAGGTCAGGGTGAAGATCAGAATGGTGGAGCGCATCGGGTGCGACCCTACCAACAATCGCGCGGTCTCAGGCGCGCTTGCAGATCCAGGCGTCGAGCCCGGCGGCGGCCTTCTGGCGGATGCCGCTCTGAACCGGCGGGAGCCAGCCGAAGAGCTTTCCGGTGATCCCCAGCGCCATGCCCGCCCAGCGGTGCAGGTCGAACGTGTCGATGTGCCGGACGATCTTCCCGTCACGGAAGGTGAAGCGTGCGTCGATGACGTTGTGCACGGATCGCCCGGTGGCGCTGAAAGTGTAGTGCGCGTCCCAGTGCGCGCGCCCCTCGAGGTCGTCGGCGGAGACGTCCGAGTGGACAATCTTGAGGTCTTTGGCGCGTGCGGAGAGCATCCGCCACATCGCACCCGCGCGGTCGCCGCGGAGGTCGGTGAAGACCGGGTCGCTGAAGTGCACGTCGGGGTGGTAGCAGGCGACCATTTCCTCCGCGTCACCCGCCGCGAAGGCCTTGTAAAACCGATCAATCAGACTGGCGTTGGGGTGCATGTCGGCGTGTGATCGCCCGCGCTCCACGCTCCGTCAATGGGTGCCTCTGCTCGCGGGTGAAGGCGCGTTGACAGCCTCCGTAGCCGCGTGTCCGATGCCCCGCATGACACGACAGCAGGCCATTCCGCCAATGCCAATGGGCGCTGTGCCTGTGCCCGTGAACCCGATGCCTCCGCCGCCCTGCCCCGCGCCGTTACCCGCTCCCGTGGCCGCCGCGCCCGCGGTGCTGCCGCCGGGGATGTACCTCATGCACAACCACCCGCCGGGTACTGCCTGTCGGCCCGTGAGGCACACCGAGTTGCAGCAGGCGTTGCAGTTCTCCGGGCAGTAGACCGCCGTGGACGCCGCCGCCGGCCATTGCCTCTTCGACACCGACTTCGGGCGCGCGGGCCTCGCCTGGAGCGATCGCGGACTCACTGCGGTTCAGCTTCCCGAGTCGAGCGATGCGCAGACCGTCGAGCGCTTGCGCCGCCATGGCCCCGCCCGCTTGCCGCCGCCGAGCGTGGCCGCCGCCATCGAACAACTCCAGCGCCACCTCGCGCACGGCCGCGAAGACCTCACGGGCATCGCCCTCGACCTTCGCGCGGTGCCGCCGTTTTACGAGAAGGTGTATGAGCGCGTTCGCAAGGTGGCTCCCGGGGAGGTCGTCAGCTACGGCGAACTGGCCCGCGATCTGGGATCCCCGGCGCTGTCCCGCGCGGTCGGTCAGGCGATGGCGAAGAACCCATTTTTGCTTGTGGTTCCGTGCCATCGGGTGACCGCCGCGGGGGGTGCCGCGGGGGGGTTCTCGGCGCACGGAGGACTACGCACGAAGGCCCGGCTCCTGGCCCGCGAGGGGGCGTCGCTCACCGCCGAACTGCGCTCTCTCGTGGTGCGCATCGGCGACCCGAGCTTTGATTCCGCGGCTGCGGTCGCGGCGCTTTCGGAGCGAGACCCGGTGCTGGGCGCCCTCATCGCGAAGGTCGGCGCCTTCGGGCTGACGCGCGCGGTAGCTACGAGCACTTACGATTCCCTGGCGCGAGCCGTGGTCTACCAGCAGCTTACGGGGAAAGCCGCGGCGACAATTTTTGCGCGCGTGGCGGCCCTCGGGGATGGCGAGGCGTGCCCACAGCCAATCCTGTTGCTGGCGCTTTCGGACGCTGCGCTTCGGGGCGCCGGGCTCTCCGCGGCGAAGGTCGCCGCGCTGCGGGACCTCGCAACAAAGACGCTCGCGGGCGAGGTGCCGTCGCTCGCGGAGATGGACTCGATGGACGACGAGGACATCATCGCGAGGCTCACGGCGGTGCGCGGCATCGGGCGGTGGAGCGCGGAGATGTTGTTGATGTTCACGTTGGGGCGACCCGACGTGCTGCCGGTGGGCGACTACGGCGTTCGCAACGGCGTGCGCTTCGCTTATGGGCTGCGCGAACTCCCATCCCCGGAGACGGTGGCGAGGCGCGGCGCGCGCTGGAAGCCGTGGCGCACGATCGCAAGCTGGTACCTCTGGCGCGCGGTGGACCTCTTCCGCGGAAGCATCACCACGGGCGTCGCCCCGGAGGAGCCGGGCATCCCGTAACCGGCTCCCGCGCCTACGCCGCGAGCACCCGCACCAGTAGCCCCTTCGCGAGGTGCTCGCGCACGAACCCAATCACCTGCTCGCGCACGTGGACCGCGGTGGTCCCGCAGAGATCGGCGTACGCCTCGACCGCCTCGGCGACGGTCGGTTGCGTCGCGATCGCCTCGAGCAGCGCCCAACTTGCCTCGCTCAGCTCGCGGCTTACGGCGACGCCCCGCTCCGAGCGCACTCGCCACGTCGGCTCGACGCTGCGGTCCGGGGTGGTGCGCTCTTCGGTGAAGACGAGCCCCGGGGCGGGGCGCAGGGTCGCGGCGAGGAGGTCACCAGGGGCGCCCGAGGCGAGGTCGATGGCGTCGCACCAGCGGTCGATGGCGTCGCCGTCCAGGGCGCCGATGGAGCGCACCGGCAGGCTGATGGTGAAGCGGCCGCCCGGCGGCAGGAGCAGCACCACCGCGTGGCTGAACTCTGTCACCCCGAGCGCGCGGAGGTGATGGCGGTAGCGTCGCACGCCGACGGCGTACCCATCGAGCGTCTCGAGAGCGCGCGCGGTGTAGCCGATGGACATGAGGTCCGGGGACATCCCCGGGGTGGTGAAGACTGCGACATCAACCGCCGCGTCACCGAGCGCGGCGCGCAGGCGCAGGTGGAGGGCGGCGTCCGGACGCACCGGCGCGTCGAGCAATACGAGGGCGCGACCGCCCGGGTTCAGCACCCGCGGAGCCTGCACGATGAGCGACACGGCGAACTCGTCGCCGAACGATCCGCCGTGGAGATAGACCGCGGCGTCCACGTCCGGTGGCTGTGTGACAAACGGCGGTTGAGACACCACGAGGTCGAAGCGGCGTCCCGCGACCGGTGCGAAGAGGTCGCCCGCGATGAACTCCACCGCGAGCCCATGCAGCCGCGCGTTGAAGCGGGCCACCGCGATGGCGCGTGGGTTGATGTCGATGCCGACGGCTCCGGCGCAGCCGCGATCGGCGGCGACGAGGGCCAGGGTCCCGGCGCCGCAGCCGACGTCGAGGACGCTGCCCGGGGGACGCATGGGCAACAACCGCGCGATTTCGTTCGTGGTGGGCCCCGGCCCCATCACGGCATCGCCGTCCTCCGAGAGCGGATCGGAGAGAATCCACAAGCCCATGAAGGGCATGAGAAGGAAGCCGGTGCCGACGGTGCCATCGGCGTGTTGCGTGAAGAGTCCAACATCGATCGTGAGGGCCGCGAGGGCCGGCGTGAGCGCACGCTCGAAGCGATCCCACGAGACGCGCGTCAGGTATGCGCAGAGCAGCGCGAGGTCGCTCGCAGGGGTGTCGTCGAGCGCGAGGGCGTCGTGCACAAGTGGGAGTCGGAGCGCGTCGAAGAGACCACCGGCGACGGACTCTCCGCGGGCGATGGCGTTCGCGTCGTAGCCGACCTCCGCGAGGCGCGCCCGAAGCGCCTGGCCCTGTGTCGTAGTGAGAAGATCAAGGCGATCGATGGGTGCGAGCGTCATGCGTTGGGTCGTGGCCTCCGACGCGAGGAGAGCACCGGACCGCGCCGCGTGTCGATGCCGACGGCGCCGCTCGTCGGCGTCGCGCGGGGGACGTTGCGACGGTCAGTGAGGGCGTGAGCGGGGCCGCGGGGCGGCGCGCGGCGGCGGCGCGGGCGGCGGGGAGAAGTTCATCGCGTAGTTGAACGGCAGCACGCCGTTCTCGGGCCGCGGGAAGCGCACCTGCCGCAACTCGGCGGCCATGCACGGCGCGACCGTCGGCGCGTCCGGGAAACCCTGCGCCTCGATGTTTGTGAGTTCGCCGGTGCGACTCACCACGAGCCGGAGCGACACCCGACCGGCGAGCCGCGGGTGCGTCGCGCGGGCGGCGTCGTAGCAAGTGCGCAGGCGCGGCTCCTGGGTGCGCAGCAAGCGGGCCACGTCGGCGGCGCCGATGGGATGGCTGTAGTCAATCTCGCCGGGGGCGGGGGAGTTCGAGCCGCGCATCTCGCCTTGCGGGTTGCGCTCGCGGTCTACGGTGCCGGTGCCGCCGACCTCCCCCCTCGGCCGCGGAACCGCCGGCTGCGCGGCCACCCCGGAGTCTTCGCGAAACTCTCCGAGGTTGGACGATCCCGCGGTCGAACGACGGATCGACGTGGGGGCAACGCCGGTCGGCGCGGGCTGCGCGGCGGCGGCGGCGGCGAGGGTGCCGAGGGCGAGAGCGAGGGTGGCAAATGAGTACGTCCGAGGGTGCTTCACGCGGTCGATGACCTCCAGTGGGAACCGTATCACTCCGCCCTGCGGGCCTGGGTTACCGTTCGCGCACTTATGGGTAAACGCAGCAGCGCAGTGTCTCGCACGGCGACGGTGTGGGCGATGGTCCTGCTCGGGTCGATGAACCTCCTCAACTACATCGACCGCTTCGTTCTCCCGGCGATCATTGAGTCCGTCCGCGCAGACATCCCGATGACCGACGCGCAGCAGGGCATCGCGCTCACGGCATTTATCTGGGTCTACATGCTCGCCTCGCCGGTGTTTGGCCGTCTCGGCGACACCCGCTCGCGCCGCCACCTCCTCGCGTTCGGCGTCGCGGTCTGGTCCATCGCCACCGCGGCGGCGGCCTTCGCCACGACCTTTGCGGGCCTCATCGCCGCGCGGGCTGCCGTCGGTGTCGGCGAGGCCGCGTACGCCACCATCGCCCCGGCGCTCATCGGCGACTACTTCCCCAGGGCGAAGCGCGGCCGCGCCATGGCGGGCTTCTACCTCGCCACCCCGGTGGGCAGCGCGCTCGGATACATCCTGGGCGGCCGCATCAACCACGTCGCCGGCTGGCAGACCGCCTTCCTCGCCGTAGGCCTCCCCGGGCTCTTGCTTGCCGCCGCCGCGCTCACGCTGACCGAGCCTCCGCGCGGTCAGTTCGACGACGAGCCTGCCGCCGTGGCCCTCCCGCTCGGCGACACGCTCCGCGCCCTCGCGCGCAACCGCGAGTACGCCGTCACCGTCGCCGGGAGCGTCGCGTACGTCTTCGCCCTCGGCGGCCTCGCGCAGTGGATGCCCACCTACCTCATCCGCGTGCGCGGGATGGACGGCGCTGCCGCCAACACCATCTTCGGCACCCTCACCGTCCTCTCCGGCCTCCTCGGAACCCTCCTCGGGGCCTGGATCGCCGACTTCTTACGTGGGAAGGTAAAGCACCCGTACCTCCTGGTGTCTGGTGCCGCGACTCTGCTGGCTGTCCCGTTCGCGGTGCTGGCCTTCCGTCTGCCCGATCCGACGGCTCGTTGGGTCGCGATGTTCGTCGCCGAGACGCTGGTTTTTCTGTGTACCGGTCCGACCAACACGGTACTGGTCGATTGCGTGCCGTCGTCGATGCGCACGATGGGCTTCGCGGTGTCGATACTGCTGATGCACGTGCTCGGCGACGCCATCTCGCCGGCCATCATCGGTGCCGTCAGCGACCGCGGAACCCTTCAGTCCGCGGTGATGCTGGTGCCACTCTTCTTTGCCGTCGGCGGCGCCGTGTGGGTCTACGGATCCCGCGCGCTCCCGTCTGGCGAGGCCCGATGAAGGCGCTCATCCGCGCGGTGTTTGAGGCGCTGGTGCGGCTCTACTACCCGGTCATCGCGCTGGACGGCCGCGACCGCCTGCCGTGGTCGAGTCCGTGCTTGTTCGTGCTCAACCACCCCAACGGGCTCCTCGATCCGCTGGTGCTGCGATTTGGGCTCGACCGGCCGGTGCGCTTCCTCGGCAAGAGCACCCTGTTTGGCAACCCTTTCGGGCGCGTGACGATGGAGGCGTTCGGCGGCATCCCGGTGTTTCGTCCACGGGACGTGGGCGTGGGCGGAGGCGATTCGAGCCGCAACGAGGAGACCTTCGCGCTCTGCCGCGCCGCCCTCGCCCGCGGCGAGTGGATCGCCCTCTTCCCCGAAGGAACCTCCCACTCCGACCCGACGATGAAGCCCCTGAAGACGGGCGCAGCACGCATTGCGCTCTCCTCCGTGGCTGCGCACGCGCTGGACCTGCAGATCGTCCCAGTGGGTCTTTTCTACGAGCAGAAGGCGACGTTTCGGTCGCGCGCGGCGCTCACCGTCGGGGCGGCGATTCCGGTGCGTGCATACATGGAAAGGTATGCGGCGGACGAGCGGGCGACGGTGGATGCGCTCACCGACGACGTGCGCGCGGGGCTCGACGCCGTGGTGCTGCAGGCCGACACCCGCGAGTTGCTTGAGGGCCTCGCCCGGGTGGCGCAGTGGACCGTCCACCCTGCCGCGCGCGACGACCTCGCCGCGTCTCGCAAGCGGGCGGGCGAGCTGTTGGTGGCGTGGCGGGGGTTGCGGGAGCGCAACGCGGCGCGGGCCGACGCCCTGGTGGATTCCGGGCGGGCGTACCTGGCGGCGGTAGGGGCGCTCGGGGTGCGCGATCCGTGGGCTCTGGAGGTCGAGCGGGTGACTGCGGGGTCTGCTTTGCGGGCGGCGCTACGGTTGACGGCGCTGACGCCGCTGGCGGTGGTCGGACTGGTGTTGGGCTGGCCGATGTACCGGCTGGCAGGGCGCGTCGCGGAGCGCGTGGTGGCCCGGGCGGAGGATGTTCTTGGGACGGTGAAGATGCTCGCGGGGATGCTGCTGGTGCCCGTGGGGTGGGTTGCGGCGGCGGCGGTGCTGGCGTCGCGCTACGGGTGGCACGCGGCGATGGCGGTAGCGGTGCTCGGGCCTGCGGGCGGGTACGCGGCGCTGCGCTGGGAAGAGCACTGGGGGACGGCGATGGAGGCGCTGCGGATGGCGCGGCTGCGGAGGGAGCGGGCGACGGAGGTGGCGGCGCTGGTGGCGCTGCGGCGGGCGCTGGCGGAGGAGATCGGGGCGGCCCTGGGGGGGTAAGAGCGGTCAGACAATGTCACGCGGGCGTGGTGCCGGGTGATGCTTCTGCTAAGCGGTGAGTCCTATGCCGTCGGTGGAGCATCAGGTGTTGGTCGAGCTCTTTCGCGCACGTCCCTCGCTCGCGCCGATGTTGCTGGGGCAGGCGCTGCAGGTCTCGCTGCCGACCCATTCGGTGGCCGCGCCGACAAGCGCGACGCTCGATCAGCTCACGCCCCCGGAGTTTCAGGCCGACCTGGTCATCGAGTTGCGGGACGAGGTCGCAGCGCTCCTCGGCGCGATCATCGTGGAGGTGCAGCTCGGTCGTGATCCGGACAAGGTGTTCGCCAGGCCGGTGTATGTCGCGACGCTGCGCTCGCGGCTGCGGGTTCCGGTGTGGCTCTTCGTGGTGTGTATTGACGAATCGATCGCCCGGTGGGCCGCGGAGCCGATTGAGCTCGGCGGTCAGAGTCGGGTGGTCCCGATGGTGCTTGGGCCGGCGGAGATGCCGTTCTTCATCGACGAGGCGACGGCGCGCGCCGTCCCGGAGTTGACGATCGCGGCGACGTTCGCGCACGCGGACGATCCGCGGGCGGAAGGCCTGATCCGCGCGATTCCGGCAGCCCTCGACCTGCTCGACGCGACGCATGCGCGCGCGTACCTTCTGGCACTACGAAAATGCCTTGGCCCGGCCCTGCGCATGCTTCTGGAGAAACTCACGATGAGCACAGACTTCCTGGTCGATCTGCCAGCGCCCCCGTGGCTGGAGAAGCTTGAAGCTGCGGCGAGCGCACGGGGCGAGGCGCGGGGCGAGGCGCTTGCGGTCCTGAAGGTTCTCGAAGCGCGCGGGGTGGCGGTCGGGGACGACGTCCGGGCGCGGGTGCTGCAGTGCGCCGACCTGCCGACGCTCGACCGCTGGTTGAAGCGGGCGCTCACCGCGCGCACCGCCGCTACCGTCGTCCGGCCGTCGCGCAGCTCTCGCTGACGCTCCCCCATCGGGCGGTGGTTGCCATTTCGTCTTTCCCTTCGTCTCGGGCGTTTGCTCCCGCTGGAGACGTCGAGCGAGGGAGCCACGACGCCCAACTCCGGAAGGTTCAGTCATGACTGCCGAAGAGACCGCGCGTGCGGCCCAGGGGTCGCTCGACCTGTCGAAGCTCGTCGAGACCGAGGGAGACCGTATCGCCGGGGAGGTGGGAGACGTGTCTGCCGAGGTCGCCGCCGCGAAGGAGCGCCTCCCTCTGCCGGGCCCGGTGCTCACGTGGCTGGCGCGCGCGACCGGCAGCGGCGTTCGCTGTCGGCGCGGCTGGTGGGGGTACGGCGCACCATCGACTCGGTGTGCGACGAGACGGCGACGACAGTGCTGGCCTTCGTGGGCGCCACGCCCGAGCGCGAGACCGAACTGGTGACGCTCGCGCGGAAGGTGATCGATGTGGTGAAGCGGCAACCGCCGAAGGCCACGCAAGGGGGGGTGACGCTCGACGTGCACAAGCTCACGGCGGGCATCGCGGAGGATGCGGCGGCGCTCGACACGACGCTGAATACGCTGGCAAAGGAGGCGCGGGAGGAGTCCACCGCGTTGGTGCGACGCGACAAGGCGCTGAGGGTGGCGCGGGCGCGGCGAGCGGGGCTCGCGAGGGTGCTGCAGGGGTTCTATGAGTTCGTCGGGGATGGGGAGAGCGCCGCGCGGGTGCACACCGCCATCGGGCGCATGAGCGAGGGCAGCGGGGGGGGGAGCGACGCCAGAGCCGGGGACGCCCGCAGAGGGTGAGCCGACGACGGGGTGAACAATGGCGCGGGGAGGAGCGTCCCGGGCGGCGTCGGAGGCGGTCGGGGCGGGGGGCGGACGTGGTAGAGACTCCGCCGTCCGCGGAATCCCTTTATGGCGAGGCACTTCATGGCGATGCGCCAGAGTTTGACTGCGAGTCCTGCGACGCTCGGCGACGTCCTGAGCAACGGGAAGCGATATGCGGTGCCGATGTTCCAGCGCGACTACGCCTGGGATGAGACGGAGTGGGCCGACCTGTGGGGGGACATCCTTGCGATTGCGCAGGATGGAGAGAACGCGCACCACTTTCTCGGGGCGCTGGTGCTCCAGCCGAGTCGCGACGATGCGACGCTCAATATCATTGATGGCCAGCAGCGACTCGTCACTCTCAGCGTTCTCGCGCTCGCGGTCATCACGCGCATCGAGCAGTTGCCCGCGGCGGATCCCGAGCGCAGCGACAACCGCGACCGGGCGCGGCTCCTGCGCGAGCGCTTCGTGAGTACGAAGGATCCCTCATCGCTGCAGCACCACAGCCGACTGAAGCTCAACGCGTCGGACAATGGCTTCTATCAGACGTATCTGGTGCAGGGACAACGCCCGGCGCGCCCGCGAAGCCTGAAGGGATCAGAGCGGCGGCTCCATGAGTGCTTCGATTACTTCGCGGCGCAGCTCAACGGGTATCCCGGCGCGGCGGCCGATGGCGCGGCGCTCGCGCACTTCCTCAACCAGGTGCTCGCGAACCGACTGCGCTTCATCGAGATCAGGGTCGAGAACGACGAGACGGCGTTCAGTGTCTTCGAGACGCTCAATGCGAGAGGCGTTGCGCTCAGCACCTCCGACCTCGTGAAGAACTACCTCTTCGCAAGCGCCGCGCAGGGGGGCCTCGGCGATCTGGAACAGGCGCGGCTGCTGTGGGAGCGGGTGACGAGGGCGGTTCCGCCGGCGCAGGTGGCGTCGCTGCTGTTTCACCAGCTGAGCGGGGAGGTTCGGGGGTTGCGCGAGAGACGGGTGTTTGTCGAGGTGAAGCGACTGGTCCCGTCGGCCGACCCGCGGGTGGCGGCGAAGCTCGGGGCGGCGGGGCGGGAGCGCGACGTGTTCGGGTTTCTGCGGGGGATGGAGTCCGCCGCGCAGCTGTACGCGGCGCTCGACGACGCGACGGATGACTTCTGGCAGGAGCACGCCCCGGCGGCGCGACGCTGGGTGCAGGTGCTCTCGACGCTGCAGGTGGATCAGTACAAGACCGTGGTGCTCGCGGCCTTCGACGGGTTCCAGGGGCGGCCCGATCGGCTGGCGCGGTTGATCGAGACGCTGGCGGTGTTCTCGGTGCGGGCGGCGGTGGCGAGGGTAAACACCGGTGACCTGCAGCGGGCTTATCAGGAAGTGGCCTATCGCATCGGGCTCGGTGAGCTGAAGAGCCCGGCGGCGATCGCGCGGGCGCTGGCGGGGGTGACGCCGCCGGATGATGAGTTTCGACGGGCGTTCGAGACGCTGGAGATTGATCCGAAGGGGCCGCGGAAGCGGTTTCTACGGTATCTGCTTTGCGAGCTTGAGCGGGCGGCAGGCGGGAAAGCCGTGGACTTCGAGGTGGCGGACTTCACCATCGAGCACGTGCTGCCGGAGAACCCGGGTGACGAGTGGGGGGCGTTCGGGCCGGAGCAGCGGGCGCGGGACGTGGTGCGGGTGGGCAACCTGACGCCATTGGAGGCAGGACTCAATCGGGCATTGGGGGCCGCGGGGTTTGAGCGGAAGCGGGCGGCGTATGCCGAGAGCGGCTACGCGCTGACCAGGGGGATCGGGGGGGAAGAGTGGACGCCGGAGGCGCTACGGGCACGACAGGCGGGGATGGCAGAGGCAGCCGTGGGGGTTTGGCGGGTGGGGGTGGGGTGATTGGTTATCAGGCATAGCCGTCGGTCACTTTGTCTCTCCCCGGGCAAGGCCGGTTCGCTTGCATGATGGTTTGATGCGGTGGATGTGGCAGAGTGTACTATCGGGGATTGATCCAACTATGGTCGAGGCACGCAAAATCCAAAACTTGCTGGATAGCCCTGGATTCCACTGCAGTAATATCCACTTTGGCAGACACCGCCTCGAGCACATATTCGTCGGCAAAATCGGACCGTGCCACTGGGCGGATCGGTGTTACATATCATTCCCCTGCCACAATCTCGACCTGTTCTACATACCGCCCCGTCCCGTCCAGTCCCTGATCCACTACAGCGTGTCCTGCCTTCCGCGGTGGGTATGCAGGTCATCTCGTACTCTGTGGGACAGTCCTGCTCCAGCCAGTCACATGGATGATCACAGAATCCGAAGTCGGCACCCGCCATAACTAACGTACATCTTGACGTCGGCGGGAGCCCTTTAAAGGAACCGCAGTATGAGTCGTCTCCAGGACAGCAGGGCCGAATGCATTGACGATTGAACGAGTCACACGTGAGGCCCGGTATACATTGGCCGTTCGCAGTACAGGGCTCATACAGTCCGCTGTTTGCGGGATACTGAGATGATCCACGTTCGACGCAGACAGTTGAAAATACTCCGCCCGGACTGAAAGGCAAGCAGAGCTGATTCTCACGGCAACCGTCGTTGTCCACAATACTGCATCCGGCCCCCGAACCTCGACCACATACGCTGGGATGGGTATCTGTTGTATCAGCGGGAGGAACGTCAGTGGATGCGTCTGACGTCGTCTCATCTTGTGCTCCACTATCCACAGAGCTCGTTGCAGGAGTGCTCCTCAGATCTACGCAGCCGAGTGCTGATACTAAGAGCGCGACCGATTGATACAGTTTTATTATTCGCATCACCAACTCCCCCCAATCCCGATTCCGACTTGTCCCGGCCCGGCCGCAATCCGTATCCCGCGTCCCGGCCCGCTAGCCCGCTCGTTCCCACGATGCGTCGGTGCCGCCACCAGCATCACCACCCCCGTCGCCGCGAGCGCACCACCCGCGATAAACCCGATCAAGCTCACGGTCCCCATCGTGTTCGTCGCCGCCGCGTCGTCCGAGCACCCCGTCCCGCCCTGCACCGCGCCCCCGCTCATCCCGCAGCCCAGGTTCTCGTTGAACCGCGTCGCCGCGCTGTTCCGCAGCACCAACCCCAGCACGCCCGTCGCCAGCCCCGCCGCGCCCACCGACAGCGCGATAAACCCACCCGTTCGAAGTCCCGATGCCGATCGCGGCGTTTCCGTCGGCCGCCTCGCCTCGCTGGTCCGCTCGACCAGCGACTCCACCACCACCACACGTCGCGCTTCCGCCACCGGCAGCAACTCCACCTCCCGCACAAACGCCTGCTCGACGTTCCCCGGCACGCTGACCGTCGCCTCGGCGTCCTGATACCCGTCGGCCCGCACGCGCACCCGCACGTCCCCCGCCAACACCCGCAGCGGGAAGCTCGTCACCGACCGCCCATCCACCTCGATGTTCGCGCCGGTCACGTTGCACCGCACCGTGAGCAACCCCACCCGCGCCTGCACCTGTCGCAGCGTCGCTTCAAGCGCCGTGCGCTCCGCCCGAATCCACGCATCGCTCGTCGAGCCGAACGCCGAGCTCATGTGCCCTTCGGCCTCAACCCAGCGCCCGAGCGCCGCTTCCGCCGTCGCCATGCGCCAGAGCGCTCGCGGCTCCCGCGTCCGCTCGTAGATCTCCCGAAACACCCCGAGCGCCTGCTCGTTCTGTCCCTGTCGGAGCATCGCGATCCCGCGCCGATGTTGTTGTTCGATCGGCGACACCGGCTGCGCCCACGCGCTCCCGACCCCGAGCACCAGCGCGAGCCCCACGCTCACGACCGCCTGCGACACTTCACTCATCCGCGTCTCCCCTGTCGCTGACTCAATGAATCTCGATGCCGGTGCTGGTCACGCCACCACCGACTTCATCCTCACCCGGAACCACCGGCGCCACCCGCCCTCGCGGAACCACCGCCGCCGCGGGCCTCGGCCTCGCTGCCGCCGTCGCGGGGCGCGCAATCACCACCGGCGCCGCCACCACCGGCACCACCGGCGCTGCGGGCTCCGCCGTCAGCGCGACGCGCTCCGGTGGCCGCCGCTCCGCATCGAACTCGATCTCCGACGTCACATACCCCGCCGCCCTCACCGTCATCCGATGGCGCCGCCCGTCGCGCGCGAAGCTCCGGGCCACGTGTCCACTGCCCAGCGTCTCGCCATCCACCGCGATCAGCGCGCTCGCCGGAGCCGCCTCGACGTTCACCACGTACGGCGTCGCCACCTGTGTCACCGGCCGCGTCGCGTTGCGCGCGTCGCCGAGCGAGATACCCACCGCTACGATCACCGCGAAGGTCGCAACCCCGGCCAACGCGAGGCCCATCCCGCGGCGGCTCTTCCCACCCTCTGCCGAGACCTCCGCGCCACGGCGCGTGACCAACACCTCCTGCCCGGCGACCGACACGCTATGCAGCAGCGTTGCCTCCGCCGCCGGGACCACAGACCTCGTGTTGATCGTCGCCGCCGTCTGCAGTGCGTCGTCATCTGCTGCGGATACTGCGAACTCGGCTGCCCACTCGTCGCGCACCGCCGCGCTGGCGTACGTGAGCAACTCCGCCGCCATCGCGCGCACCGACGGGTACCGATGCTCGCGGTCCTTTGACATCGCGCGCCGCAGGATCGCTTCGATGCCCTCCGGCAGCCCCTCCACGTCCGACAGCGGCGGAACCGGCGCGGACACGATGCCCGTCAGCACGTCGATCATCGCTTCGCCGGGGAAGGGACAGCGCCCCGCGATGCACTCGTACAGGATCACTCCGAGCGCCCACTGATCGCTCCGCCCATCGACGTCCCGCGACTCCCGCGCCTGCTCCGGGCTCATGTAGAACACGGTGCCCATCATCGACCCCGTGCGGGTGAGCGACTGCCGCGCCTCGCTCACCTTGGCGATTCCGAAGTCGAGCACCTTCGCCAGTACCTTCCCGGGCCGCACCACCGCGAGGAAGATGTTGTCCGGCTTCAGGTCGCGATGAACGATCGACGCGTCATGCACCGTCGCGACCGCAGACATCACCGGGAGCAGGAGATCCACGGCGCTACGGGTAGTGAGGTGTCCTTCGCGATCGAGCCGAGCACCGAGCGACTCTCCCTCCAGGTACTCCATCGCGATGAACGGGACGCCCTCGTGCGCGCCGAGATCGAGCACGTCGACGATGTGCGGATGCCGCAGCTTCGCCGTCGCCTCGGCCTCCGCGGTGAAGCGCTGCAGCACCTCCATGTTGTGCAACTGGCTGGCGTGCAGGACCTTGAGCGCCACGCGCTTGCCGAGCGGCTGCTGCGTGGCCTCGTACACTGCGCCGAAAGCCCCGGCGCCCAACACGCGCTGGATCGTGTACCGACCGAAAGCGCTTCCGGTGGTCAGCGCTGTTGACTCGTTCATCGGTCGTCCCCCTGCTCGCAGCGTAGGAGCAAGGCTCCACTGCCTCGCGAACGAGCGTGTCAATCCAGGGAGCCGGAGGGCCTGGGATTCGGAGGAAGCGGTGGCGTCGCCTGGGGGGGGGGTTGCGCGGGCGCGGCGAGCGGGGCTCGCGAGGGTGCTGCAGGGGTTCTATGAGTTCGTCGGGGATGGGGAGAGCGCCGCGCGGGTGCACACGGCCATCGGGGGCATGAGCGTGCAGCGGAGGAGGAGCGACGCCAGAGCCGGCAGCGCCCGTCGAGGGCGAGCCGACGACGGGGTGAGCAAATGTAGGCAGAGGTGTTCTGGACGCGATCGAAGGGGCTTCGGGCGCGTCCGGGACCGTCCGGGAGGCGACGGAAGGGCTTTGGGGGATGGCGGGAGCGTCCGGAAGCGGCCGCACGGGGCAAATGGCGCGGGGAGGAGCGTCCCGGCCGAGGTCGGAGGCGGTTGGGGCGGAGGGCGGACGCATCAGTGATCACCACCATCGCCGCAGCCAGGACGCTGCCCCGCTTCAACACAAGGAGCCACCGCCAGGCCGCGTGGCATCACGACCGGCTTCTCAGCAGGGATCCGGGGAAACGGCGGTCTACCGTCAGACTGCAGGGAAACAAGCGTGAGAAACCGTCGCGTTTCGTGCGGACTGGCACCGACGAGCGGCCAGCAGTCTGAGCCTGCGCCGACGACTGGCACCCTCAGCACATGCCGACGGAGGTGCTCCGT
>CANJUR010000076.1 GCA_947477565.1 Deltaproteobacteria bacterium | reverse complement strand
GGGATGCGGGGAACGCTCGTAACTCTGCTGAAACACAGACCCGGAAACCGTCGCACAAGCGCGGTCCGAGGAAACTGAGCTTGCGCGCGCAACGCCGCTGGATCGAAGTCGGACGCTCCTACTGGATCGAGAAAGCCACCGCTCGTACCCGACGGCGGAAGTGACCGGTGGGGTTCGCGAGCCCCCACCCTCGCGAGCCCCACCCTTGCGAACCCCACGGAGCACTTCCGTCGGCATGTGCTGAGGGTGCCAGTCGTCGGCGCGGGCTCAGACTGCTGGCCGCTCGTCGGTGCCAGTCCGCGCGAAACGTGACGGTATTTACAGCGTGTTTCCCCTCAGTCTGACGGTAGACCGCCGTTTCCCCGGATCCCTGGTAAGCGCGTGAACACCCGGCCTTCGTCCCTGGAGCGCACAGGGTCTTCAACGCCCAGAACCGGGCGTCGCTTCGCTCGATCAACGGGGCGTCGCCGCTTTTCGTGACGGTGCTCGGCTGCTCTGGGCCGCAGCTCGTACACGTCGGGGCATGGCGTCGAGGAGGTCACCGTGGACGTGTCCGCCGGGCCGACCCCGGACACCCGCCAGTTCGCCTTCGACGCAAAGTTCGCCGGACCGAGCGGCGGGCAACACGTCACCGGGTCGTTCGTCTTCGCGACGCAGTAGCGCCCCGCCGCGCACCATCAGCCCAGGGCAATTGTTTGATAAACCAACCGCCAACGACACCCAAGGACCACCCGGCCCGGGAGGTCGTCTCCAGCCATCGGAGGTCAATCGATATGTCCATGATCTGCTCGCCACGCTCGCGCCGCACCCACGCGGCCGCCACCCTCGCCCTCGCCCTCTTCGGCGCCTTCGGCTGCGCCCGACGCCCCCCGGTCGAGACGGGCCCCACGCTCCCGCTGCGCCGCGTGGTGGTCTACCGCAACGGCGTTGGCTACTTCGAGCGTCAGGGACACGTCGAAGGCGAGGCCGTGAACTTCCGCGTCACGCAGTCCGAGGTCGGGGACTTCCTCGCCACGCTCGCAGTGATGGAGCAGGGCGGCAGCAGTGTGCGATCCGCAGCCTTCCCGATGCCCGAGGAGCAGACCGGCGACGCGCCCCCGGCGCCGGAGCGACGACGCAACGTGCGCCTCGCACTCGACGGTCGCGAACACGACCTCGTGGTCGGCTACACCGTCGAGACGCCCATCTGGCGGCCGACGTACCGGCTCGTCTTCCAGGGCGACCACCCCCAGGTGCAAGCCTGGGGCATCGTGCAGAATCTCTCCGGCGAAGACTGGACGAACGTGAACCTCTCGCTGGTGTCAGGCTCGCCGGTGTCGTTTCGATCGGATCTCGCCACACCGGTGATTCCGGTGCGGCCCATCGTGACCGATCGCGGCGCCGTCATCGATTCTGTTCCGCTAAGCGACACCACCCTCGCGCAAGAAGAACAGCGCGCGCAGAACACCACCGCCACCGCCGCGCCGATGGCCATGGACTCCCCCTCCGAGTCCGACGACGAGGTCGGCGGCGGAGGCCTGGCCGAACGTCGCGGGCGCGCGGCCCGTAGCCCCTCGCCTCGCGCCGCCACGCGCGCGTCGAGCGCCGGCGTCGGCTACTACCGCCCGCAGCCCTCGGCCCCGCCGCAGCCGTCATCGACGCCGCGCAACCTCGCCTCCCTCGCCGCGCTCGCGGTGCAGGGCGGATCGACCCGCTATGACCTCCCGCAGACGGTTACCGTGCCCGATCGCAGCGCCACGATGGTGATGCTCGTGGCCAGGGATGTTCCGGGCGAACAGATGTACCTGTTCGCGCCGGACCAGGGCGTGGGGGACTCCGGGGCGCACCCGTTTCACGTCGCCCGCTTCGAGAACCGCACCGGCGGAACCCTCGAGCGCGGACCCATCGCGATCTTCGAACACAACGCTTTTCTCGGTCAGGGAATGATGGAGTCGCTGCCCGACGGAGCCACCACCACGGTGCCCTTCTCCCTCGAGCGCGGCATCGCCGTGGAGTCGTCGCAGACCTCCGGGACGGAGGGCGCGCGCCTCGTCCGCATGGTGCGCGACACGCTCACCATCGAGCGCTACAGCGTCACCCGAACCACCTACCGCGCCCGCAACGGGATGGACCGCGCAGTGCACATGCTCTACCGCCACGCCCTCAACGGCGCGCTCCTCTTCGAGCCCCCGGCGGGCACCGAGAGCAGCAACGGCAACGCGCTCGTCCCGACGGCCATCGACGCGCACGGGCGCTCCGAAGTGGTGGTCACCGCGCGCACGCCGTTCACGGTCAACGCCGACCTTTCCGACGAGCAGGCCGCGGACGCGCTCACGGCATACCTGCGCGACGGTCATCCGCCAGACGCGATCGCCGTCACCCTGCGCAGCGCCCTCGACATGCGACGGCAGATCGCCGACCTCACGCAGCAGCGCGACAACCAGGTCACCCGCCGCGATGACCTCCAACGCAACGCCGAGGAGACCCGCGGCAACCTCGAGGCGATCCGGCGCAACCCGGCCGCGGCGGACCTCCGCGCGCAGCTCACCGCGCGGCTCGCCCGCACCGCCACGGACATCGACCAGACCATCCGGCGCATCGTGGAAATCGACACGCAGATCGGTGAGCGACGCGTGCGGTTGGTCGAAGCGATCCGCAGCGTGGATCTCGACGTAAACGCCCCCGCGACCCCCGCTCACTGACCCGCTACGTCTCCCCGCGCAGAGTCGATTTCGCGCGCGGGAACCTCCTGCACTGCACACGCCCGCGAGCTCTGTCCTGCCCACGGATTCGCCGCCAGCCACCCCGTCCTTCGCAGCCGCTGCGCTGCCTGCCGCAGCGCCGTGCGCAGCCTGCACCGCGACGCCCGGTCGCTCACGCCGGGCGGGAGAAAACCCACTGCGCCGCGCAGCCACGGGTCTACCAGGTCGCGCTCGCTCGTGAGTCGGTAGGCCACCAGCGCGAGCGCCTCCACGGACTCCACCGTCGGATCACCGAGCGCCGCGAGCACCGCCCCGGTGCGCCGTGTGTCGGCGACCGCGACGGCCCGCTGGACAAGCACCGATCGCTCCCGCGCGGGGGCGTCGCGCGACGGCGTGTACTGACCCAGACGCCACCACTCGACGAGCGCCGAGAGGCGGGCGTTGCCCCCGGCCGCGCGCAGTTCGGATGATGTCCACGGGTTGGCCAGTTCGCTCTCCTCGACGCCGACCCCGAGCAGGTGCGCGACGATGGGACGGTGGTCCCGCGGGGTGCTCGGAAAGGAGTGCATCGCGGCCACCACGGACGCCCAGGTGAACCCCCGGGGCCAGTCTTCCCCGCTGGCGAAGCGCGCATCGAGGGTGTCGAGCCCGAGCGTCGTGGCCACCGAGGCGAGGCGTCGGAGGTTGGCGCGCAGCACCGTCGGCCGACGCCACCACACCGGGCGCAGCGCCGCTCCGTGCGTAGTGGCGCGCAGGGCGACACGGTGCTCGATTACGAGGCGTGCGACGTCGATGGTGACGACGTCGGGGCAACCCAGCGGGCCGCACATCGCCGCCGCGTCTCTCACGCAGGTCACCGCGTCGCGCAGCAGAAAGGGCAGTGCCGCATCCGCGAGGCCCGCGCGGAGAATGGCGGCGTGGCGATCCATGCACGCGAGCGCTCCGGTGGGCTCCGCGGTGGTGCCCGCGGTCTCTTCGCGAACGGCTCGCACCAGTGGGTGCTCGGCGATGCGAGCGCTCAGCCCACAGTGATCGTCCGGGGGCGGGTCTTGCCCCGTGCGACGGAGAAACTCCGCCTCGAGCGCGCAGTCGCCGTGGGCGTGCACCGCTGCGCGTACCCGCTGCATCTCGCGGGCGTCGATCCACGGGATGGGGGCGTCGTGCGGCTGCCCCGCGCGGAGGAGACGCTGCGCCGCGCGGTGGTCCATCGGACTCGCGTTGGCGAGCGTGAGTCGCGCGCGTTGGGCAGGCGTCCAGCGGATCTGCCAACGAAGACCGCTCGCCGTCATCGCCACCGGCTGCGGCGACGCGTCGAGGTGCGCGAGAGCCCAGCGCCCGCCCACGAGCAGGGCACCGATGAGAAGTGCGATGGCTGCGCCAATCCCGAGCGCCCACACGGGAAGCGAAGGAAAGTGGAGGCGGGAGCGTTTCCCCGGTTCGGCCAGCCACCGCATCGACGCGAAGCTACTGCAGCGAGCGAGTTGCGCGCAGCGGGAATACGGCGATCGTCTCCGCAGCCTTGCGCGACTCCTCTACGCCCATCGCGGGGCCACGGGGGTGACGACGCCACGACGGGCGCGAGGCATCAACGGTCTGCGATGGTCCACGCGGCGCGGGCGTCGATCGCAGCGAAGGCCTCGTCTCCCACGCGGAGCCCGAGGTGGCCGAATACCCTCCTTGGTAAGCGTGCCCGCAAGGGGTATCCGCAGTCGAGGGCGACCACCGTAAACGCGCCCTCGTCGTCGATGCGCACCACCCTCCCCGGCGCGCCGTTGCGTCCGTCATCGGGTGCGCGCGCAAACAAGACGACGTCTTCCGCACGCACGCACACCAGCACGCGGCCGGTGAGTCCGTCTGGCGCCGACACCGCAAGATCGCGCTCGCCGGCGCGCACCACACCGCGGCCGTCGATCGCGTGCAGCATCGTCGCGGCCACGAGCGTGTCTACCCCGAGGATGCGTGCCGTCGCAGCGTCGCGCGGGTGCTCGAAGACCTCGCCGACGGGTCCTGCCTGGCGCACTCGCCCGGCATCGAGAACCGCCAGGGTGTCGCCGATGGCCATGGCCTCCGCGGGGTCGTGCGTCACCAGCAGGGTGGGCAGCCCCAGCTCGCGCACCCAGCGTCGGAGGTCGGCGCGGAGGGCTGCGCGCGCGGGGTGATCGAGCGCTGAGAAGGGCTCGTCGAGCAGCAGCAGCGACGGGCGACGGGCGAGCGAGCGAGCGAGCGCAACGCGCTGACGTTCTCCTCCCGAGAGGGTCGCGGGCGCGCGGTGGCGAAGTGCGCCGAGGTCGAAGCGGTCGAGCACCTCGGTGACACGCGCCGCACGCTCGGCAGACCGGAGCGCGTCGAGACCGAAGGCCACGTTGGCCGCCACGTCGAGGTGCGGAAAGAGGGCGCCGTGCTGGGCGACGAAGCCCACGTCGCGGAACTGCGGCGGCACCCACGTCGCAGCGTCAAACCAGGTGCAGGAGCGCCAGTGAATGGCACCGGCGCTGGGGCGGTCGAGGCCCGCGAGGCAGCGCAGCAGAGTGCTCTTGCCAGCGCCCGATGGGCCGAAGAGCACCACGAGGGGAAAGTCTCCGGTGGCGAGGGAGAGTTCCACCGAGCGGGGTGGGCCATGCGCGGGGCGTAACTCGACGCGGACGATCAGGTCGTCGGCCACCGCGTCGCCCCCTCGCGCTGCGTGCGGTAGGTGAGCGCGAGCAGCGCGAAGGACAACCCCACGAGCACCCCGGCGGTGCGGTTGGCGGCCGCGTAGTCGAGCGACTGCACCTGATCGTAGATGGCCACGGAGACCGTGCGCGTGCGCCCCGGGAGGTTGCCGCCGAGCATCAGCACCACGCCAAACTCCCCGAGAGTGTGTACGAAAGTGAGCACCGCGGCGGCGACGATGCCGGTGCGCGAGAGGGGCAGCACCACCCGCGAGAAGGTTCGCAGTCGAGAGGCGCCGAGGCACCACGCGGCCTCGAGAAGCTCCTGGTCCACGCGGGCAAACGAGGCGCGCATCGGTTGCACCGCGAAGGGCAGGCTGTACAGCACCGACCCGACGACGAGCCCAGGGAAGGTGAACGGGAGCGACGTGCCTGTGAGGCGAAGGAGCAGCGCACCCACCGGGGAGCGCGGACCGAGCGCGAGCAGGAGGTAGTACCCGAGCACCGTCGGCGGCAGGAGCATGGGCAGGGCGACGAGCGCGTCGGCTACGTGACGCCAGCGCCAGCGCGTCGTGGTGAGCCACCACGCGAGGGGAAGCGCGAGCGCGAGCAGGATCACCGTCGTCACGGCGGCGAGGCGGAGGCTGAGCGCGAGGGCGATCCAGTCCAAAGGGGTTTCTTATGGGGCAGGCGGGTCGAAGCCGTGACGCGCGAAGATCGCACGCGCGGCGGGAGACCGGAGGACGTCTACGAAGGCCGCGGCGGCGACAGGGTCGCGCGCTCGCCGCAGGATGATTCCGCCCTGCTCGATGGGTGGGTGGAGAGCGCCCGGGACGACGAAGCGCTGGCCGGTGGACGCGACGCCCGGAGCGAAGGTGAGCGAGAGCGACACGAGGGCGGCATCGGCGGCGCCGGACTGCACCATCTGCATGGCCTGGGCGACGTTTTCGCCGAAAATGAGCTTCGGTGCGAGGGCGGCGTCGAGGTGCGCGGCGGAGAGCGCGGAGAGCGCGGCGCGGCCGTAGGGAGCATGGCGAGGGTTGGCGATGGCGACGCGGCGAATGGCCGGGTGGAGCAGAGCGCGCATGCCGAGCGCGGGGACGTCCACGGCGAGTGCGCGGGACGCCCAGAGCGCGAGATGGCCGCGGGCGTAGCGGAAGCGTGCGCGGTCGTCGGCGAGGCCGCGGGCGACGAGGTCGCGCGTGAGCGACTCGTCGGCGGAGAGGAAGACGTCGAAGGGAGCGCCCTGGGTGATTTGCGCGACGAGGCTGCCGGAGGCGCCGAAGGAGACATCGACGCGCAGGTTGGGGTGGGCGGCGAGGAGGTCCGCGAGGACGAAGCGGAGGTCGGCTGCGGCGGCGACGGCGAGGCGGTCCCGGGCTTCGGCGGGGCGGAGCGCGCACGCGATCGCGGCGACGGGGAGCGCGAGGAGCGCCCGGCGGCGCATGGGAAGGCGGGGCATCGGGCGGAGGGTTTAGGAGGGTGGGTAAAGTGGAGTGAGCAGTGGCGCTACGGCGCCGTGCGCCAGTACTCCACCGTCTCGGCGAAGACCGACCCGAGGTGGTCGCCGCCGTCGATGCCCCAGAAGCCGTCGGCGGGCTGGTTGTTGCGCACCTGCGTTCGGCCGTTGGAGGGGTAGCGCACGGAGTCGGTCTGGACGTCGGCGGGGCGCACGCCGCTCATCGCGTGCTGGTGGCAGCCCACGCAGTTGGAGCGCACCAGGCCGGGGCCCGCGTCGATGTACGGGTTGGAGCACCACGACGGGGCCCCGCGGCCCTCGTGCACCGCCCGCAGCGCGGCGGCCAGGGAGGGGGCGTCCTGCGCGAAGCCCCCGGCGGGGTCGGGGTCCTGCTCGTCGAAGTCGGTGGCGACGCACATTTTGTACGACGACCACGGACCGCCGAGCGCGCGCACCGCCGCGGGACGGTCGGCGCCGAAGTCCTGGTCGGGCGTCGGCGACCACCAGAGGGTGATGTTGATCCAGTGCGCGAGTTCGCGCGTGCGGATGTGCATCCCGGCCAGCCGGAACGAGCTCCCCGCCGCGACCCGCATCGTGTACGCCTGCGCCCCGGTGGGCTCGGCTGCTCCGTCGCCGTCGCCCCAGCTCGCGTCAGCGCCGGGCGCGAGGCGCCGGGCGAGCCCCGCCGCGGAGGTGTCGTAGGTGGGCAGCGGCATCCCGAGGTCGGTGCGCCGCCACTCCAGCGCTACGGTGGCCGCCGCCGGGGGAAACACCCCCTGGAGGCACGCCGCGGCCGCGGCCGACGGAGGGGTGTAGCGCACGTCGAGCATGCCGCTCGCGGAGGGGGCGCGCGTGGCGACCCGCACCATGAAGAGCCCGGGGCCCTGCACCGTGCAGCCGATCGCGGCGGCGGCGGTGCAGCGGGCGGCGGCGGTGGGCGTCACTCCCTCGAGCACGCGCAGCTCGGTGCCCTCGGCGATGTCGGCGACGCGCGCGGTGAGCTCTCCCCCGGTGGCCACGAAGAAGGGGCCCACCACGCGGGCGCCGCACGCGGGAAGCGTGACGGGCTCGCGGGCCACCTGCTGGCTCGCCGCGGGGCCGTCGACGAACGCCGGCGGCGCGCCCTCGGCGATGCAGCGCAGCACGTCGGGGTAGCTCGCGATGAGGTGGCGCACGGCGTCGGGGCTGAGGGCGATGCGCTGCACCCCGGAGACCCCCGCGACGCCTGCAGCGTCGGCGAGCGACGCGGCGTAGGCGTCGAGGCGGGGGGTGGGCCACTCCGGGAGCGTGGTGACGAAGGTGGCGTTGAAGCCGAAGGCACCGTCGAGGGCGGCGTCGTCGAAGCGGGTCTGCGCGGCGCGGCCCGCGCGGTCGAGCCCGCCGTAGAGGCGCTGGAAGACGCGGGTGACGTCCGCACGGTCGTACCAGGTCTGGAATCGCGGCACCGTCGCGCCCGGCAGCCCCGGCGGCTGCGCGAGCGGGACCGGCGCCAGCACGCGCACCACGGCCTCCCAGGCGACCGCGCGGCGGGACCGCTGGGAGCGTCGCAGCTCGTCGGCGCGCGCCCCGAGGGCGGTGTCGGCGGGGTAGCGGGCCGCGAGCCCGAGGAGCCATCGCCCCTCGGAGCTCGCGGACATCGCCTGCGACTCGACGCCCTCGCAGGCGGTCGGCGCGGACGCGGGAGCCTGCCCGCACGCCGAAGCGAACGCGGCGAGGAGCACGACGCCCGGCGCCCGGCGGTGCGTCACGGGGTGAGCAGGGCGGCGTCGCTCGCGATGACCTGCTCGCGCTGGGTGCCGAGCGTGCGAACGAGGAAGTAGATCCAGCCGTCGGAGCGGAAGTGGGGGTAGAGCGCGTACTGGCCGGGGCCCATGGTGGTCACGCGGATGGGGCGGCCGGTGCGCAGGTCCATGATGTAGACGTTGGCCGCGCCCTGGGTGGCGTACTCCGCGAAGCCAGGGTCTTCGGAGCCGGTGAAGCCCAGCTCGCGCGCGTCGGCGTCCGCCGTGGGGCCGCCGCCGATGTAGTGGTGAAACGTGATGAAGCGCTCGTCGAAGGAGAAGCCCGGCTTGGCGCCCTGCACGGGGTAGCGGACGAGCTCGCGGGAGGAGGCCATGACGGCGGAGCCCGTGCGGCTCGCCTCGAGGCGATGGAGCACGTAGCCCTGGTAGGCGCCGACATCATCGACGAAGCGGGTGATGAGCAGCCGCGACGAGGGCGAGATGACGCCGTCGCCCTGGAGCGGCGTCGGGATGCTGCGCGAGCCGATGTTGGTGAAGCCGGCGCCGGTGTTGGCCATCAGGGTGATGGAGGTCTGAGCGGTGGCGGTCCAGCGCTCGTTGCGCGGGGTCTCGGTGAGGGTGGGCGTGTGGCCGCCGTCGTCCCACGCCGCGGTGCCCGCGGAGGAGGCCCAGTAGTCGCCGCCGTCGAGCGACGCCGCGAGGTGTTGGTAGAGGCTCGCCGAACTGCCCGTGCAGGGCGAGCCCGCGCCGGTGACGGCCACCGAGGCGGGGGTGCCGGTGGTGAGCGAGCTCATCGGGCAGTTGCGGCCGCCGGGCTGGTACATGTAGCCGCTGTTGTCGGGGTAAAACGCCGGGTCGTACATGGCGCCCGTGGCGGAGATGTCAGCCTCGCGCGAGAGGTCTCGCAGGCGGGTGCTGCGGCCGACGAAGCGCCCGTCAGCGGAGCTGCGGGTCCAGAAGCCCGAGCGGTTGTTGGAGGCGTAGAGCAGGCGGAGGTGCGCACCGGTGATGGCCGAGCGGTTGGCGCCGATGTTGGTGTCATCGGCAAGCGGCACGGTGGCGAGACAGTCCTGCGGGCGAGCGGCGCCGGCGCAGCCGTGCATCATCATGCCGCGGCTGCGGTTGAGGGCGCTCCAACCCATCGTAGCCATGGCCGTGACGTGGGCCGTGATCTCGGCGGAGACACTCCCTGCGTCGCCCGTCGGCGCGGGCGTGTCGTTGCCGACAACGTCGGCGGGTTTGCCCGTGTCGACCGGCGAGCCGATGTCGACGCCGGAGTCGGTCGCATTAGGCGTCGGATCGTCCGAGCAGCCAGCGAGCGATGCGAGCAGTGTGATGGACGCAAAACGGATGGTGGATGCAGAGCTCATTGGGGGGGAGTTTAGGCCAGTCGCGCAGGTTGGGAAGAGGGAGGGGGTGCGAACAATGTGCGCCCGCATACTCGACCTGACGAGCATGGCCGAGCCAGGGCGCATGGGTGTTTAGCAAGGGCCAGTCTCTGCGGTATGGTGCTCTTCGACGTATGAGCACACGAATCCAACGCTCTCGGACGCGCGCCTCTGCCCTCCTCGCCAGCGCGCTGCTCGCGACCGGCGCCGCGCAGGCGCAGCAGTACATCAACCTGCCTGGCACCCAGCCTGGCGGCCTCGCGGAGGGCCCTCCGCTGGAGAACGCCCGCTCCTGCGGCGTCACCTGCCATTACTCGCGCGACGCCACGATGCCGAGCGCGATGCCGTACGACGGCTGGTCGAGTTCGATGATGGGCAACGCGATGCGCGACCCGCTCTTCCTGGCGGCGCTCACCATCGCGGAGCAGGACCTCCCGGGCTCCGGCGACTACTGCCTCCGCTGCCACACGCCGCCGGGCTTCGTCGGAGGCCGCACGCGCAGCTCCGCGGCCGCCTCGCGCGGCGCCGACCTCGAGACGGCGGACCTCGACGGCGTGACCTGCGACAGCTGTCACCGCATGACCGAGACGGCCAATCTGGGTAACGCGCAGTACGTGTTCTCGCCGACGGAGACGCGCTTCGGGCCCTACGCCACCATCAACAGCATCCGCCACCCCGGAGCGGTCTCGACCTGGCTCGCCGACTCGCGGATGTGCGCCACCTGCCACGAGATCACCAACCCTGCGCAGCCGCTGCTGCGCGCGGACGGCACCGACACCGGGCAGCGCTACCCCCTCGACACCACCTACAGCGAGTGGTCGCGCTCGGACTACGCGGTCGCGGGCTCGCCCGTCGCGGCCACCTGCCAGGACTGCCACATGCCCCGCATCGGCGCGCCCGACTACTCGTCGTCGAACAACACCGCCATGCTCCGCGACAACCCGCGGCGCCACGATTTCGCGGGCGCCAACGCGTGGGGCCTGCGGGTGCTCGCGGCGATGCGCAACGACGTGGCCACGGGCGACTTCTACGACCCCGAGGCGGTTCCCTTCTACGAGGCCGGCGCGGCGCGGGCCGAGGCCACGCTGCGCTCGGCGGTGACCCTCGAACTGCGCTCGGCGACCACGCAGGCCGATCCGGGCGCGCTCGTCGAGGTGGTCGCGCGCATCACCAACCGCTCGGGCCACCGCGTGCCTTCGGGCTACACCGACGGTCGGCGGGTGTGGCTGGAGGTCGCGCTCGTAGACTCCAGCAACCGCGCGACGGTGGTCTCCGGGGCCTACGACGCCGCCGAGGCGCACCTCGACGAGACCGACCCGCAGCTCAAGCTGTACGAGGCCGTGCCGGGCCGCGCGGGGATGGGCCGCGACGAGCACATCGCGCTGCACAACACGACCATCCGGGACACGCGCCTGCCGCCGCGGGGGTATCGCCCGCTGCCGGGCCACGAGCCCATCGGCGCCGACTACTCGGGCGGCGAGGGCGGCGCGCTGCGTCACTGGGACGACACGCGGTACAGCATCACCTTGCCGGCGACGGCGCGCGGGCCGGTGACCGTGCGCGTGCGGGCGCGGTTCCAGGTGACGACGCGGGAGTACGTGGAGTTCCTCGCGCGGGAGAACCGCACCGACGACCGCGGGCGCGAGCTGCTGCGGCGCTACGAGGCCTCCGGCCGCGCGGCGCCCTACGACATGGCCGAGGCCACCGCGGTCATCATGGTGGGCGCCCCCCTCCCCGAGGACGCCGGGACGGTGCGCGACGGCGGCGGCGCCGACGGGGCCGTGGTGCCCGCGGCGGCCAGCGGCGGCTGCAGCTGCCACACGGCCGGGGACCAGCCCTCCTCCCGCAGCGGCGCGGGCGCCCTCTTCTTCGCCCTCGCGGCGGCGCTCTCGTCGCGACGCCGACGCGCGCGGCGCAACGACGCGTAGGTCACCCCACCCGCTCGGGCTCGATCTCCAACCCCACCCCGAAAACTTCCCGCACCCTCGCCTGCACGCGCTCCGCCATCGCGAGAAGCGCGCGTGTCGTACCGCCGCGGTTCACTAGCGCCAACGCGTGACGGTGCGAGACGCCCGCTCCGTCGATGGTCCAGCCCCTGGGCACTCCCGCGCGCTCAATGAGCCAGCCCGCGGCCAACTTCACCCGCCCGTCTCCGGTCGCCCAGCGCGGCATCGACTCGCCCACGCGCAGCACCCCCAACCCCGCGGCCGCGGCCTGCACCGCGTCCGCCGTCGCCGCCGACACCGTCGGGTTCGTGAAAAATGACCCCGCCGTGTGCCGCTCGGGATCGTCCGCCTCCCAGACCATCCCCTTCGCGCGCCGCAGCGTGAGCACCGTCTCACGCACCCGCGATAGCGTCACCGGCCCGTCGGCGAGGGCCTTGTGCAGTTCGCCGTACCGCACCACCGGCGCGCCGCCCCGCCGTAGCGCGAAGGCCACCGACAACACCACGTAGCGCCCGCGCGCCGCGTCCTTGAACACACTGTCCCGATACCCGAACGCACACTCCGCAGGAGGCAACGTTCGCTGCTCGCGCTCGCGGCGATCCCACACCCGCACGGCGGTGATGCGCTCGGCGACCTCCTGCCCGTAGGCGCCCACGTTCTGAATCGGCGTCGCGCCCACGCTCCCGGGAATGCCCGCGAGGCACTCGACGCCCGCGAGCCCCTGCGTCACCGCCCACGCCACAAACGCATCCCAGGGCTCGCCCGCGCAGAGCAGCACCCGCGCCGTTTCGCCCGCGGCCACCATCTGTCGGCCGCGAGTGGCGACGCGCACGACGGTGCCGTCGAAGCCCTCGTCGGCGACCACCAGATTGCTCCCGCCGCCCAGCAGCAGAACGGGCGTCTGCGTGTCGTCGGCGGCGGTCACCGCGGCGATCAGCGCATCCGTGGTGCGCGCCTCGATGAAGGCACGCGCGGGGCCCCCGAGGCCCAGCGTGGTGTACGCCGCGAGCGGCACGTTGCGACGGATGTTCATGCGGTGATGGCCCGTAGCCGATCTTCGAGAAAGGCCTGTGCGGTGATGGGCTCATACCGCGCTGGACGCTCGGGAGTGACCGTCGTCGCGGCGGGTGCGAGCACCACCTCGGGACGCGGGTGCGTGAAAAACGGCAGCGAATACCTCGTCACGTTGGGCCCGGACGGGTTGACCACCCGGTGCGTCGTCGAGGGGATCATCCCGTTGGTCGCTCGCTGGAGCATGTCGCCCGCGTCGAGGACGATCTGCCCGGCGAGGGAGTGCACGGGGATCCATGCGCCATCGCGGGCCTGCAATTCGAGGCCGCCGGTGGTGCTCTCGACCAGCAGCGTAAGGAGGTTGATGTCCTCGTGGGCGGCGGCGCGCACGGCCCCCGCAGGGACGTCCGCGGGCACCGGCGGGTAATGGATCAACCGCAAGATGCTGTTGCCGTCGATGGCCATGTCGGCGAAGTGCGCGTCGGGCAATTGGAGGTAGCGCGCGACGGCGCGAAGGCTGGTGAGCGCGACGGATTCCAGCGCGCGGTAGAGCGCGAGCGAGACCTCGCGGAAGTCGGCCACCGCGGCGTCGGCGGGCCAGACGTTGCGGTCGTAGATGGCCGCGTGCTCGGGGCGGATGGTCTCCTGGCCGACGTGCCAGAACTCCTTGAGGTCGGCGAGGCGCGCCCCCACCGCCCGCTCGCGGCCGAAGGCGACGTAGCCGCGGTTGCCCTTCGACTCCGGCACCACGCAGCGCTGAAGGGCCTCGGGCGGGAGCGCGAAGAGCCGCGCGGTGACGTCGAAGGCCCGGCGAATCAACTCTGCCGGGACGTCGTGACGGTCGAGCGTGACGAAGCCGAACTCCGCGAGTCCAGCGCCGAAGCGACGGACGAAATTATCTTGCGAGGCGGCGTCACCATGGGTGAAAGCACGCATGTCCACGACCGGAATCGAGCGCATGGCCGCGAGGGGTAGCACAACCGCGCGGCACGGTAGACCACCACCGGGGAGCGACCGTACCCTCCGCCCCGATGACCTCTCCCTTCCGATGGATCGCAGGCTTCACCGTGGTACTCGCCCTCGCCAGCGGCTGCCGCAACCCCGCGGTGCCGGTTCTCTCGGACGACCTCGGGACCCTGGATGACGCCGCGAAGGTCACCCCGACGGACACGCCGGATGCGCCATCCGACCAGGACGCCACGGTCGCCGAGGATGTCCCCACAAACGACGATGTCACCGCGAACGAGGAAGTCGCGGATGTTGGTTCCACGGTCGATGCGCGGGGCGACGCCAGCCGCACCTGCGCGTGCCCGACGCTTCCCTCCACGTGCACGCCGCCGACCCTCGACACCCCGGCGTTTAGCACCGACGGAGCGCTGCTACAGCAGCTTGTCGCGCTGCTCTCGTGCGCCGAAACGAGCCTGCACGTCGCCCTCTACGAGACCCTCTGGGCGTGCCTGCCGGATGCCATCCTCGCGCGCCTCGAAGCCGCGCCCGCGCTCACCGTACAGTTCGTCTACGACGACTCGACCTGCCCCCGCGTGGCGGGCGTTTTGATGTGCCCCCTCGCCCGCCTCGACGGGCACCCGCGGGTGAGCCTGCTGCCCGATGCGCGCGGCGCGCTGATGCACCACAAGTTTCTCGTCGTAGACGGCGTGCGGGTGTGGGTGGGCTCGGCCAATAGCAGCGAGCGGTCGTACTGCCGCGATGCCAACGACTCCGTCATCATCGAGGAGCCCGCCATCGTAGGGGCCTTCGAAGGCGAGTTTCAGCGGATGTTTCGCGACCACTCGTTTGGCCCCATCGCGGCGACCCCGCCGGTGACCGGCGGGCGCTACGCGGCGTACTTCAGCCCGCGCTCGCCCACGTCGAGCCCGGCGCGGTGGTTCACGGACATGATCGCGGCCATCAACGACGCGCACACCTCGGTGGACTTCGTGATCGCCTCGTGGACTCGCACCGAACTCTCCACGGCGATGCTCGCCGCCCGCACCCGCGGCGTGACCGTACGCGGCATCGTCGCGCGGGAGTACCTCAACGACGCGCCGGCGGTGGCGCTGCTCGCGGCGGGCGTTCCGGTGCGCGTCGGCGACGTGCACAGCAAGCTACTCATCGTGGATGGACAGACGGTGATCACGGGCTCGGCGAACTGGTCCGCAGCGGCGTGGTCCAACAACGAAAATAGTCTGTGGATTCGGGATGCTGCAGCGGGCGCGGCCTACGGCGAGTACTTCACTCGGCAGTACACGACCGCGATGGTGCCTGCGGGGATGTAAGCCCCGGGGCGGCGCTCACCGCAGCGGCGCCTCGTAGTCCGCGCGGCGCGCGTCGGCCGCACGAAACACCAGCCGCAGGTGATCGCATCGTGCGCCGCGCCGCCGGGAGCATCGCGAGCCCCGCCGCGGTGAGTGCCGCCGAGCGTGTTCGCGCGAAGAGCGCCTGGCCGATCTCCTCTCCGAGCTGTCGAACACGCTGCCCGAGCCCCACCGGGGTGAGCGCCACAACCTTCGCGGCAGCGCGGAAGTTCAGCGTCTCCGCCGCGGCCACGAAGCAACGGAGGTTGTCCATGGAAGGTAGCGGCATCGCAGAATCGTATACAAATACCATGCAATCACAGCGGGAATGTATTGATCTCCGACACGGTATGACGCTGAAAAAACCGCCGATGGAAGCTCACCGGAAGTGTCCTGACGGCGGTCCGCGCGCGGAGGGCTTGCTGAGTAGTGTGTACCAACTTTGCGCAGTGCCGCGGGAGTGCACGCGGCGCTCTGGGGGCGCTATGATCGCTCGTACGTGGACTCGATGCGCACCGACACTTCCGTCCTCGAAGGCTCGTCCGCGGGGAGCGCCACCTCGGCGCGCCTCCTGGTCGAGGAGACCGGGCGACCGCCGCGGGTGGTGGTGGTGCCCATCGGGGCCGAGGTGCGCGTGGGTCGATCGCCCAGCCTTGAGGTGTCGCTCGACGACACGCGGGCTTCGCGCGAACACGCGGTGATTGGGTTTGATGGGCGCTCGGTGATCGTTCGCGACGAGGCGAGTAGCAACGGTACCTTCGTCGATGGAGCGCGCATCACCGGGACGCGGACGGCGGAGACCGGCGCGGTGATCTTGATCGGCAGCACGCGCATCGTGGTGGTGGCCTCGAGCCGCGACGGCATTCGCCCGGAGACGCACGGCCCGGTGCTCGGGACGGTCGCCAGCGGCAGCGATGTGGTGGCCGTCGATCCGGTGATGATCAGCCTCCTGGCGCTGGTGCGCCGCCTCGCCGCGAGCGACCTCCCGGTGCTGGTGCAGGGCGAAACCGGGAGCGGCAAGGAGGTCGTCGCGCGGCTGCTGCACCGGCACAGTCGGCGGGCCGGGCGGCTGTTTCTCGGGGTCAACTGCGCGGCGCTACCGGAGTCGCTGGCGGAGAGCGAACTGTTTGGCCACGAGCGCGGTAGCTTCACCGGCGCCGTGGCGCGCAAGGAAGGGGTGTTCGAGCGTGCGGACGGCGGCACGCTGCTGCTCGACGAGGTGGGCGAACTGTCCACGCCCAACCAGGCCCGGCTGCTGCGGGTGCTTCAGGAGCGCACGCTGACCCGCGTCGGTGGCACCCGCGCGGTGCCCGTGGACGTGCGCGTGGTGGCCGCGACCAACCGCGACCTGCTCGTCGACGTGGCCCGCGGGCGCTTCCGCGAAGACCTGTATTTCCGACTCAACGGGGTGACCGTGGCGGTGCCGCCGCTGCGTTCGCGGCCGCGGGACATCGTTCCGATGGCCGAGCGAGTGCTGGCTGAGCGCGGCGGGGGATGGCACCTCGGGCAGGGCGTCGCGGCGGTGCTGCAGGGGTACCGCTGGCCCGGCAACGTGCGCGAGCTTCGCAACGCCATCGAGTGTGCCATCGCGCTCGCGGAAGGAGCCGAGCTGCGGGTAGAACACCTCCCCCCGGCGGTACGCGGCGACACGGAGCCGACCACCGGCGACGAGCCCTCCGGGCTGCGCACGAAGGTCGATGATTTGGAGCGCCGGTCGATTGTCGCGGCCCTCGAAGCCGCGGGCTGGAACCAATCGCGCGCCGCACAAAACCTCGGCATCTCGCGCCGGGGCTTGATCTACAAGATGGAACGCTACGGCCTGAAGCCGCGCCCGGTCAGCGGTGGCGGAGAGTAGCGGGAGACCGCGCGTGCACCGACGCCGAACCAGGCTCATCGGCCTCGCCGCGATCACCTCGATCGGGTGCTCCGTCGCGCTCGATTTCAGCCGTGCCAACCTCCCCGCGGCGCGTGACGGCGGCGGCGTCCTGGACGTTCCTGTCGCCGCGGACGTCGCCGCGGACGCGTCGGACGTTTCGCCCGCGATGGACGCCGTGGACGTGCCCGCGACGGACGCGACCGATGTCCCGATCGTGCTGGACGCCGTCGATGCCTCGGACGTCGCGGCCGACGTCCACGACGTCTGGGATGTCATGGATGTTGTAGACGCCACGGACGCCACGGACGCCACGGACGCCACGGATGTGGATGACGTCACGGACGTCATGGACGTACCCGCCGACCGCGGCGACGCGGGACCGCGGTGCGACGCCGACCTCACCCGCGATCCGTTCAACTGCGGTGCCTGTGGGCGTCGCTGCTTTACGACACCTTGTAATCAAGGCGTCTGTGCAGACTGCCACGCGCCGCTCTTGCAGTGCGGGCTCGCCTGCTTCGACCGGCTCACGTCCACCCAGCACTGCGGCGATTGTGGCAATCGCTGCAATGGCTCGTCGCCCCTGTGCTGTCATGGCGAGTGCCGCGAGCGCTGCAACTGAGGAGACCCCCGGAGTGATCGACCCTGGCACAGAGATCGATGCGCGGTACCGGGTGGTTCGACTCCTCGGCGAAGGGGGCATGGGCGCCGTGTACGAGGTCGAGCACCTCGGCGTGGGCAAGCGCCTCGCGATCAAGATGCTGCACGCCCACTACGCGCGGCAGCCCGAAGCGGTGAAGCGATTCGCGCGGGAGGCACGGGCGGCGGCGGCCATCGGGCACCCGAACATCGTCGAGGTGATCGACACCGGGATGCACTGCGCAGAGCCGTACATGGTGATGGAGTTGCTGCGCGGCGAGACCCTCGCGGAGCACCTCGCGCGGGCGACGGCGATCACCACGCGGGAGGTCTGCGGAGTGATCGGGTGCGTACTCTCGGCGCTCGCGTCGGCGCACTCCAAGGGCATCGTGCACCGCGACCTGAAGCCCGAAAACATCTTCCTCGCGGAGTACGGCGGGGTGACGACGGTGAAGCTTCTCGACTTCGGCGTGTCGAAGTTTCGCAGCGAAGCGGGCACCCTCTTCGAGACCACGCAGGAGGGCCTGCCCGTCGGGACGCCGGCGTACATGGCCCCGGAGCAGTGGATGGGGCGGCGGGACATCGACCACCGGGCCGACCTGTTTGCCGTCGGGGTGATGCTCTTCGAGATGCTCACCGGGGGGTTTCCCTACGAAGGGGCGAGCCAGGGGGAGTTGTTTCTGGAGATCGTGCGCGGGTCCGAGGCGCCGCCGCTGCCGAGCACCATCGCGCCGGGGGTGCCGCGCGCCATCGACGTAGTGGTGCTGCGAGCACTGCGGCGCGAGCGCGACGAGCGCTTCCAGTCGGCGCGCGAATTCCTCGACGCACTGCGACCCTTCGGCGCGGAGAACATCGCCGTCAGCGACGACCTCCCCAGGCAGGAGACCCTCGACACGGACTCCATCTCACCGCGCCGCGCACTCCGCCGCACCGTCGCCACCCTCAACGGCACGAGGGTCTCCGGCCGACAGATCACCGTGCTGTCGCTGCTGCTCTCCTTCGTCGTGCTCGGGCTTGTGGTGGTCGCCGGGACGCGCTCCGGCGCCTCGTCGCAAAGCCCCGCCGCAGCGCCGATGCACGTTGCAACGCTCGCGGCCCCAACGCTCGAGAGCGTGCGACCAGCACCAGCACCAGCACCAGCACCCGCGCCAGCACCAGCACCCGCGCCCGTCTACGACGCCGCGACCGCGGTAGAAACCGACCGCCCCACGCGGCATGGCCGTCACCATCATCGACTCCACGCGCCCTCGATGCACCCTGCGGTGATCGGCGCGCATGTGCTCCGCCCCCTCGCGCCGCGCGCGCCCACCGGGCGGGGAACGCTGCAGATCTCGCGAGAATTTTGATCGATGAGGCCGCGGGCTGGAGGGTGGACGATCGTCGCGCTAGCCATCGGGCTGCTCGGGGTGACGCGGGTGGCGAGCGCTCAGACCGATCCGCTGGAAGAGGCGCGGGTGCACTTCGAGCGGGCCGTCGGGCTCTTTGAGGCGGGCGACCTCCGCGCTGCGCTGGCGGAGTTTGAGCGGGCCTACGCGCTCTCGTCGCGGCCGTCGCTGTTCTACAACCTCGGCGCGACGCACCAGGCGCTGCACGAATACCCCGAGGCCATCGACGCGCTGCGGAGGTTTCTCGCCGCAACCGAGGGATTACGGACACGGCAGCGAACCGAGGCCGAGCGCGCACTTCGGGATCTCGAGGGGCTGATGGCGCGGGTTCATGTCGTGTGCGATCCGCCGACGGCGACGGTGACGCTCGACGGACGCCCGGCGCGCGGTGACGTGCTGAGCGTCGGGCCTGGGCGGCACGTCCTCGAGGCGACCGCCCCGCAGCGGGTGACCCAGCGGGTCGAGGTGACGGTCGCCTCGGGGGACGACACCTTCCTGCGACTGGCGCTGCCCGCCGTGGGGGATTCAGTGGTGACTTCACCAGTGGCGGTGACTCCGATGGTGGTGACTCCGCTGGTGGCGCGGCGAAGGGTGTCGCACCCGTGGTATCTGCGGTCGTGGGTGTGGGCCGTGACGGGCGGGGCGCTCGCGGTCGGCGCGACCATCACCGGGGTGCTCGCCGTGGACACGCACGACGAGTTTCAGGCGCTCACGATGTCAGACGCGGACGTGGGCCGCGTCGCGACGCGCGGGCGCGCACTGGCAGCGGCGACGGACGTGATGGCGCTCGGCGCGCTCGGGGCCGGGGTGACGGCGCTGGTGATGCTGGCACGTACCGACGCCACCGCGCCGACGGGGGTGACCAGCGTGCACCTGGAGCCGTGGCACGGCGGGGTCGGAGTGGTCGGTACGGGGAGATTCTGACGGGCGGAGAGAGAGCGACGGAGTGCACTTCGCCTGAGCGCTCACATCACCTGCAGCCCGAGGCCGCGCACGAGATCCGCTGCCTGCATCGAGGAGATCACCGCTCCGCGCAGGGCTCCGCACGCGAGTGGCGTCAGCGTTCCGAGGTCGGCCCGGCGCAGGTCGGCGCCGACGAAGCGCGCATCCACCATCCGCGCGTCGCGAAGCCGGCAGCCCTCGAGCACGGCGTCGCGCAGATCGACGCCGGAGAGGTTGGCCTCGGACAGATCTACGTGCCTCAGCGTCTGCTTGTGCAGCGACACGCCGCGCAGGTCTGCCGCGACCAACTGGCAGTCCGCGAAGCCCGTGTCGCGCATCCTCGCCTTCGCGAAACACGCGCCGGTGAGCCGCGTGCTCCTGAAGGACGCACCGGCGAGGGAAGCCCCGGAGAAGTCCGCGCCGATGAGGCTGCAACGCTCGAAGCGCGCCCGCAGGGCCGACGCACGCGAGGCCTGCAACTTCGCCCCGATGACGGCGAGCCAGACCGTGTCGTCGAGTTGCGCCTCGCTGAAGTCCGCCTCGTCGTAGATGCCTCCGTCAAAGGTCGCGCCGGAGAGTTCGCAGCCCGCCACGCTCACGTCGCGAAACACACACCCGCGAAACACAAACGGAGTCTCCGTCTCCCGCGGGAGCGCGCGCCGCAGGTCGAGCCCGGTGAAGTCCGCGCCCACCACCTCGCGCTGCGTGCGCAGCAGCTCCGTGGCCCCGGTCAGAGTCATGATCGGCGCGTCGTTTGCGGTCATACGAACACTGCTCCTACAACGCCCGCCTCGCCTTTGCCCAACGACCGTCCACCTGTTTGAGCCTCATCCCCCAAAAGCTATTCGTGACGCGCGGCCCTTCGCCAGAGATGTCGTTGCCCGCTTTTCAACGGCGCCGGATCAGAGAGACACGCAGGCCGCGCGCCCGATGGTACAGACGAAGGCGCGCCGCCACTTCGCCCCACCCACCCCACACCGATGGCCCTCCGCTCCCCGAAGACAGTCACTCCAATGCCAGACTTCGACCTCGCCGACCTCGTCGCGCCGCTGCCCTTCACCGACTTCGTCAAGCGCCACTGGGAGCGACGCTCCGTCTACGCCCCGGGGCCGCGCGACCGCTTCGCAGGGCTCTTCGACCGAGCGCGCCTCCTCGCCGCGGCGCAGCACCCGCGAGGAGCGCACGCGGACGATCCACGGCGCTTGAAGGCAGGCTTCCGGGACGCGCGCGGTGAACACGCAGAACTCTCCATCACGGCAGCGCAGATCGGGCCGCTGCTCGCCGCGGGCATGACCGTCCAGGCCGAGTGGCTGCACGAGACCGACACCGGGCTGGCGGCGTTCGTGGACGACATGCGACGGGCGCTCGCAGTGCCCGTAGAACTCGACGTCGCTGCGTTTCTCTCCCCGGAAGGATCAGGCTACGGACTGCACTTCGACACCACCTCGATGTTCATTCTGCAGCTCGCCGGAACCAAGCGCTGGCACTACGCCCGCGACCCCTCCGTGGCGCGCCCGGCAAACAACGTGATCCCCGACGCCGCAGCGCGGGCCGCGGGCATCCACGGCTACAACGAGTCCGATCTCCTCGTGCAAGAGCTTGCTCCCGGCGACGTGCTCTACGTCCCCGCGGGCGCGTGGCATCACGTTCGGGCCACGAGCGAGTCGCTGCACATCTGCCTCACGCTGCGCCCGGTGCACGTGCTCGACCTCGCGCGCGACCTCCTCCTCGACGACCTGCTCGCCGACGTGCGCGGGCGATCGCTCCCCGAGCGCCCTGGTCCGCACCCGACGGACCTCGATGGCCGCGCCCGCATCGAAGCCCACTTCGCCGCGCGGCTCGACGGGCTTCGCAAGGCCGTCGCGCGCCTCACGCCCACGGCGCTCGCAGACGCCTGGATCGCGCAGGTCGAGGGCCCCGCCGACGATGCCCCGACGACGCCGTCCCTCGCGCCCGAGGACGTGTTGGTGTGCGGCAACCCCTGGCAGTGGCGTCGCGCGAAGAGCCCTGCGGGCGAGGCCGTAGTGCAGGTGATGGACGGCGACACGGTGCTCGCGACGCTGCCCGCGCAGGCCGAGGGCTTCGTGCAGTCGCTCGCCGCGACGAAGCGCTTCGCCGCCCGGGACGCCGCGCTCTGGTCGCCGGAGTACCCCTGGGAGGACGTCGCGATGCTGCTCGGGGAGTTCGTCTCGCTGGGGGTGCTGCAGCGCGCTTGAGGGGGCGCGCTCAGCCTTCGAGTTGCCCCAGCGGGGCGGTGCCGTCGTGGCCGAAGCGCGTCGTCGAGTTCGACTCGGGCCCACGCGCCGTCCGCGGGCGCAGCGACGTTGTAGAGCGCCGCGAGCCCCGCATCGACGAAGGTGCTTCGGGTGGTGAGCAGGTCGAGGAAGTTCGCGCCGTCGCGCCAGATGAGGTCATCGACGACGCGGGCGGTCTCCCCCTCCATGGCGACGCGCAGCGCCGGGAGTTTAGCCCGCTGACGAGCGGTGGCCCGGAGCGAGCGCGGCGGCTCGTTCGACGGCGGCGCAGATGCACTCGACCTCGGTCGAGCCCTCCAGTGCGGTGAGCGAGAAGCGCTCGGCGACGCCTTGCGGTGGAGAGCACCCAGCGGCCGCGCCCGTCGTGGGAGTACAGCCCCACCCGGGCTGCATCACCGCGCAGCCGTGACTGCTCCCTGATCCTCTGGGTCGCGAGCTGGCCGTGTTCGATCAACCCACAGGCCATCGCGGAAATATGGCCGTCGAGCGACTCGTGCTTCCGGTCGGCCTTCCCCTCGCGGATCAGGTCGGCCGCGTCACCCATGGGCCTACCCTTGCCAACGGGTGCAGCGTGAAACCACCCTTCTCCGACCGTGCGTGACGACGCTCGCACCGCCACCGTGTGGATCACCGGGCCGGTGATCGCGTTCACCGGACCGGTGATCGGGTCGATGCCTCCGGAGGACCGGCCGATGCTCGATGGGGTCGCCGGGTGGAAGGCCCTCGATCGTCGCCGACGAAACCGGCATCACGGAGACATACCCGCGACGGTCCTGGCGCCGAGAGCGCGGCCAGGAGCAGTTCGAGGTACCCGCGCTCGACTCCGAGCACGCCCAGCAACGAGCTCTCGCTGGCCGCAGAGTGCGAGTCTTCTTGATGATCTCGTCCAATGCCCGCTTGTCCTATGGATTCGAGAACAGCCCGAGGTGGGCACTGGCGACGTACGGGTGATCGGTCCGGCGCTGCGGGCGGCCGTGCAGTGCCTCGCGATGCGCCTCGATGCGACGGTGCACTCAAAGGTACACGCCCGGATCGCCCTGCAATTCGGGCTCGCGGTCGCCGATCCGCACGTACTATGTTTGTGCGATGGTTTGTGTCTGGATCGCGTGCGAAACACGACTCCAACGTCCCCGGCGGGTGCCGATGAACGCTTCCGCGTCAACGCCCGCCGCAGGCACCCGTGATGAAGACGACGGCCTCTTTGAGCGGCTCCCGGCCGAGTACACGAACGTGGGTCTGGGCAGCCACGCACCGTGCGCTCAGCACCCCAATTGCTCGGAATACCGATGATGCGCGGCCTACTCTCCTCTCTGCATCGCGTACTCGTGATCACGATGATGCCCTTCGGGCTGTTTCGACGATCGAGCGCAGCCGCGCGACTCATGGGCAGCATCGGGGCGCTGTTCTTCGTGATCGGGATGGTCTTCATCGTGTTCGGAATCGACCTGGGGCGCGTCGATGCCTGGATCGAGCGCCAGGGTGGCCTCCTCGACGCCGTGGGCAGCGCGCTCTTCCGCGTGCTCTCCTTCTTCGTGATGCTCCTTGGCGCACTCCTGGCGGCCCTGCCGGTTCTGCACCGAACGACCGGGCGCGCGGCGGTACCCCCGGATGAGCGCGCCGGTCTCGGCACGCTGACGGTCGGTCTGCTGTTCGTCTACTTCGCCTGGTTCGGCGCCTTCGGCCGCTGAAAATCTGTGGTTCCGGCGAAGGGGAGATCATCCCATCCTATGCGGCCAGTAAGCTCCTCTCGGGAGGGATCGCATTCGGTGTTAAGCAGGGATCCGGGATTGGCGTCGGAAACACATGATTTCCAGGTGAATCTACCGTCACGTCGAGCCCCCACCCCCGGCCCCGCCCCCACGGAGCCTCCAGGTCCGCCGCAGTCGAAGGACGAAGGCACGTCGAGCCCCCACCCCCGGCCCCGCCCCCACCAGTGGGGGCAGGGTGGGCAGAGCAGAGTGGTCAGGCCCGACCCTGGGATGGTGGATAGCC
>CANJUR010000075.1 GCA_947477565.1 Deltaproteobacteria bacterium | reverse complement strand
CACCCTCGCGAGCCCCACCCTTGCGAACCCCACGGAGCACTTCCGTCGGCATGTGCTGAGGGTGCCAGTCGTCGGCGCGGGCTCAGACTGCTGGCCGCTCGTCGGTGCCAGTCCGCGCGAAACGCGACGGTTTCTCACGCTTGTTTCCCCGCAGTCTGACGGTAGACCGCCGTTTCCCCGGATCCCTGTTTAGCCCCAGTGCGATGACGGGGGCACGCGAAGAGCGGCACTGCGGCGCATCGGGACTTTTTCTCCGGTCGCGACGCACGATCTGGACACCGTCCGGACCTCCCTGCGGTGGCGCACACTGGCCAGAAGAGACGTGCTGTTTCGTGAAGGCGACTACGGCGACTCCCATGGTGGTCATCGCGGAAGGCACTCTCTCGGCGCGGGTGCGCCGCGATGGGACCCAGGTCGAGATCTCGCGCTCAGGCGTCGGCGAATCAGGGACGCGATGGCTTCGTCGCGAGGTACACCACGAAGCGACGGTTGCCCCTGGCAGGACGCTCCGCCGTGACGGTGAAGCCCGCGGCGGCGAGGCGCTTCGCGTAGCTCTCGTGGTAGGCCTCGGCCCAGATGGCAAACACCCCGCCAGGGCGCAGCGCCGTCAACGCGCACTCGCACGCACGGGTGCCGTAGAGCGCATCGGCCGCGCGAGTGTCGTTGTCCGGACCCACGTAGAGGTCGATCACAATGGCGTCGAGGCGCTGCGCCGCGCCGGCCGCGGAGCGCAGGACGTCGGCGAAGTCGGTGATGGCCACGGTGACCCGCGGGTCATCGACGGCGCGCGCGGTGAGGTCGGCGATGGGCCCGCGGCACCACGCGACGATCACCGGGTTGAGCTCCGCGACAGTGACCGCTGCGGTGCCGGGCAGCGCGTCGAGCACCGCGCGAAGCGTAAACGCCATGCCGAGCCCGCCGACCAACACGCGCGGGCGATCGGCGTCGGCGAGGCCGCGGCAGGCGAGCGCCCCGAGGGCCGCCTCGGAGCGGTGGGTCATGCTGTTCATCAACACGCGGCCGTCGATGGTGATGAGGTAGTCGCGCGCGCCGCGCTGCTGCAAGACGAGCTTACCGTCCGGGGTAAGGGCGGTGTCGATGATGATCCACGGGAGGCTCATGGGCGGAGACTCTCACGGCGTCGCGGAGGTGAGCGCCACCTCCGGCAGCGGGCCCAGCGCACCGTCCGGACGCCGGGGGTACAGCCACAACGCCTGCGTCCACGGGACGCTCCCGCGCACAGCCTCCAGCCGCTGGTATGGATCGTTGCTGCCGGGCGGGTTCATCCGCGCGTGGTCGGCGACGAAGCCGGCGTAGAGGTAGTCCGTGAGTTCGCCCGCCTGGAGCATGCCGTCCCGCGGCCGCGCGTCGGCCTCGCCCAGCACCGCGCGCCGTAAATACCAGGACAGGTAACCGCCAGCCCGCCGCGGCTCTGCGGTGTCCGAGAGCACGTCCGCGTCCGAGGAGAAGAGCCCGATGCGCCCGGGGCCGGTGACCCAGTCGTCCGCGAAGCCCCCCGCGTGGCAGGAGTCCAGCGTCAGGATCACCGTCCCCGCGCGCACCCCCGCCAGCGCCGCGGCCACCTCCGTGTCCACGAGCGGCCCGTCCACCAGTTCGATGGTCTCGTCGATGCCGTCGAGTTCTGTGTGGTCGCCCGCCGGAGCGGGGCGCACGTTTCCGTGGCCGGAAAAGAACACCATCACCACGTCCTCCGGCCGCGCCCGCGCCGCGAGGCGACCGATGCCCGCGAGAAACGCCGCCCGCGTGGCCGCGCCGTCCGTGAGCACCTCCTGGTCGCTCGCTCCCTGCAGGTGCGCCGCGCGCATCGCCGCACCGAGAAACCGCGCGTCGTCGGCGCAGCCGTAGAGCCGCGAGTGGTCGGCGTAGGCCGTGATTCCCGCGTACAGCCCGAGCACCCGGCCGCGCCCTTCGACGCCCGCGTAGCCTTCCCGTGGGACGTCCTCGCCCGCGCGAAGAAGCACCGGCGGACGCTCGCTCGTCGCCACGCGAAACCTTCCCCCGCCGCGCATCCCGTACGAGGTCACCACCACGTGGTACGTGCCGCCCTCGGGAATCACCACATCGAGGGTGCTATCGAGCGGACGATCCGCGCGGTCGGGGCCGAGGTCGTTGGCGTCGTCGTTGATCCAGGTTTCGCCGCGAGGGCCGAGCACCGTGAGCACCGTGTCGAAGGCCGCGGAGGTCACCCGTAGCCGCACGCGCGCCCCGCCCCGCGCGTCGAAGTGAAACCACCGCCCGGGCATCCCAGATCGTGTCCCGACGTCGAGCGCGGCATCCATGGTCGTGCCCAGCGCGAGGTCGTCTCCGTCGCTCGCGGTCGAGAGCCGCTCGGCACGCAGCGTGAAGGCCCCGGACTGCCCTCGCTCCGCGGTCGTCGCACGCAGCGTGTAGTGCCCCGCCGCGGGCGCGACAAACATCACCGCCGAGTCGTTGTTGCCCGGAAACGCGTCGTCGTTGTCGATGTGCATCGCGCCCGGTCCATCGAGCACGAGGCGCGAGTCGAGCGCCCGGGAAAGCATGGTGAAGCGCACACGCTCGCCCGCCGCGAGGACGACGACATAGCGGCGCGCGAGGCGTCCGTCGTCCGTCGATGCATCCGCGGGCGTAAGCGTCGCGCGCGTGTCGCCCCAGGTGAGCGTCGGTGCAGGAGGTTCGGCGGGCGGCGAGGGGAGGGTGATGAGCGCGGGGCGCGCGGCGGCGCAGCCGAGGGAAAGCGAAAGAGCGAAGGCGAACCGGGCGTTGGTCACGCGCCGGAGAGTACGGCACCGACCCACAACGGACTCAGGCGAGGCCGACGAAGGAGTCCGTCAATGCATCGAGGAGAGACGCCTGCTGGGCGCGGGTGGGCAGGCCCGCGATGGTGACGAGATCGACGCCCACTTCGCCGCCGAGCTCGAGGCGCAGCGCGCACACGGCGGCCTGCATCGCGCGGTCGAGGGAGGCGCGAGCGGCGGCGTCGAGGCGCGCGGCCATCCAGGCGTGGAGAGCCCAGGAGAGCGCGGCGTGGCGGGTCTCGTCGGCGGCAATGACGGCCATGGCGGCAGCGACGCCGGGGTCGTTCGCGTGGGCAGCCTGCCAGGTGGCGACGAGGGCGCCGTAGGTCTCGCGCACGCAACCCTCGACGGCGTTGTCGAGCGCCATGTCGGCGAGCGAACGAGGCGTCGCGGGAGCGATCACCGGAAGCGTGGGTTCGCGACCAAAGGCGCGGGCGAGGCCGACGGTGAGGGCGGTGTGGCGGCGCTCATCGACGACGGCGGCGCTAGCTCCGGCGATGAGGTCGGCGGGCGCGCCGTGGAGGGTCAGCTCGAAGACCATGCGATCGAACGCAGTGACGGATCCGGACTCGAGCGCAGCGAGGCGGGCAAACCAGTCACCGGTGGTCTCCGGTCCGTCGAGCGCGACGTCGCAGAAGCCTTCCGGGCGACGACCGCCCGGGCAGGGGCTCTGGCAGTTGAGTACGTGAGCGCCCCCAGAAGTGGTGGAGAGGGAGCAGAAGGGCATCCCGAACATCGCATTGGGCAGCTGGCAGATTCTCTGGCAGAGCGTCGGATCGACGGAGAAATCACCCGCGTCGAGGAGTAACTCTGGAGGCAGCCCGCACGGAAAGACCACGGTGCCGCTCGGGCAGATCGTGTCCGCGTTGGTGACGGCGCGAATCGGATCGCACACCCCGCCATCGGTCACCACGGAGACATCGACCGGAGGCGGCGCATCGACCGAGGCATCACCCGCGCTGACGGTCACCGAAGCGCCGCAGCCAGACGCGGTCGCGACCACCCACACCATCTGTCGAAACAGCCGCCGCAAGGAACGTTCGTCATACACACTCATAGTGCGTAGAGGAGAGCACGTTGCAGGCCACCGTCCCAGCGCACGGGAGGTCGAAAAAACAAGCGAAACACAGCACCAACTGACTGTGCCAGTCTGTGCGCTCTACGTCGGCCCCGGCCACCCGAGCACCGCCACGTTGCGCGGGCTCACCGCCGCATCGAAGGCCACCAGCACCTCCGTCGCGTAGCCCCGGCCGCGCAGCCACGCCGCCCGGTCGAGCGCCACCCAGACCTCCACCAGGCGCGCCAGCATCGCCCGCGGCAGCGCCCAACGGCGCAGTGCCTCATACGCCGCCGCCGCGCTCAGCCCCGCCGCCGCGACCGCCGCCGCCGATGGAGCCGCCACGCCGCGCGCCGCGCACGCGCAGTCCACCAGATCCGCGAGCGTCCCCGTCGCGCGGCGGCGATTGACCCCGCGCATCTCCTCGCCGACCTCCACGCTCAGCCCCGCCGCGAGCAGCGCCGCTCGCAGCGCCATGCGGTTGACCCGCGACGCCGCGCGCACCGCCAGCGCTTCTTCAACACCCTCCTCGCCGTCGCACGCGTTTCCCAGGCCCAGCACCGCTCGCCCAATCGTCAGCGACGCCGCGGACACTCCGCCCGGCACCGCGAGCGCCGCCCGGTCGCCGTCGCGCTTCTGCAAGCAGCACCCGATGATCGCCACGGATGCCCCGGCCGCTCCCGCCGCGCGCACTGCGTCATCGCCCAGCGCACCGCACGCGTGCAGGCCCACCACCAGGTCTGTCCGGCGCAGCGCCGCGGCCGCGTCGCGGGCGTCGATGGTCACGAAGCGCGCGCCCCCGTCGCCCGCGAGCGCCGCCGCCACCGCCACCCGCGCCGGATCGCGCTCCCACCCTTCGGCCTCCACGCCGAGCGCGCGCGCCAGGTGCCGCGTGAGGTGACCGTGCCCCGATCCGATGTCCACCACTCGCGCGGCGGTGCCCCCGAGGCGCTCCACGAGGCCCGCGAAGGCCGCGACCTGCACCCTCTTGCGCGGCGAAGCGCGCCGCCGGTCGACTGCCTCCGTCGATGCCGCATCCGCCATCGGCAGGGCCGTCCAGTGGGTCACTGCGCGGGCCAGCGCGCGGAGGTCATCCGGCGTCTCCGGGAGCGTCGCGAGGTGCGCCGCGAGCCCGTCGCGCTCTGCGGAAAGAACGGCCTCGTCGGTCAGCCCGGCGAGAAAGCGGGTCCATCCGCGACGCTCGCACCACCCCGGCGGCGACGCTCCATCGGGTCGCTCATCGACAATGTCGCGAACGTCCGCGAGCAGCCGGCTCGCTTCCGTGAAGTGCTCCTCGGTAGGCGAACGCATGGCAGGGGGTTTGCGCACCGTACCTGACTTTTCCGGGGCGTGGCCCCGCCGTGCGGTGCTCCGCTGGCGGCGTGGAGGCAATGGTGATCTACCATCCCAGCAGACCTTGTTTGCTCCACGAAAGGCCCACCACCCGATGATCCAGGGAAGCCTCCGCCGCCCGCTTCTGGCGACCGCGATGCTCGTGCTTGTCGCGACCGCGGCGCTCGCCTTCGACCCGGCCACCGTCGCCCGCGCCCACACCGGTGACCGCAACCTCGCCCACGCCGACCTCGCCGGCGCCACCCTCGCGAACGAAGACCTCACGCAGGTGAACCTCATCAGCGCCAACCTCGCGCGCGCCAACCTCGCCGGGGCCAACCTCACCGGCGCCAACCTGTCTGACGCGCGGCTCGTCTCGGCCAATCTGACCGGTGCCAACCTCACCGGCGCGACGCTCAGCGGGGTTCACTTCGAGGGCGCCAACCTCACCGGCGCCAACCTCACCGGCGCCAACCTCCTGCTCGCGCACCTCACCGGGGCTCACCTCGAGAGCGCCAACCTCACCGGCGCGCAACTCACGAGCGCCGACCTCACGGGCGTGCACTCCAACGCCGCGACCGTCTGGCCCGCGGGCGCCGCGCACCCCGAGGCCGATCCCCTCCCGCCGCCACCCCCCGATGGCGGCGTCCCGGACGCTGCCCCCGTCGTCCCTCCCCGCGGTCGCGGTCGCGCTCGCTAGCCAGACCTCGTTTGAAAGCCCAATGGCTCTTCCATCGATGCGCCGGTGTCGCGTGTGCGCGGCGATGGTGACTCCGGGAGAGAGCGTCGCCGTCAGCGAGCGCCGCTGAGTCCGTCCTGGGGCCGCGGCCGCCCACACGCCGCGCAGGCGAAGCGCCCCTGCGCCTGCGTCACGCACCGCTCGCAAAGCAGGTGCAGCCGGTCGTCGCACAGCGCCGGTCGCGCGGTCCCCTCGTCGCATCCGTCGCACGCCAGCAGGTCGAGCGTCAGCGACGTCGCCGGGAGCGACACCCGCACCTCCCGATCGAGCTTTCGCCGACGCATCCGCAGCCGCACGCGCACCACCGGCAGCGTCGCGAACACCACCGCCACCGGCGCCACCGTGACCTTCGGCGTGTACCGCACCAGCAGATCGCGCAGGCGCGCGGCGCGCTCGGCCACCATCCCTTCGATGCGCGTGGCACGCACCGCCGGATCTACCTTGCGCCGCCCCGACCCGACCTCCGCGATCAACCCGGCGAAGTACTCCGCCATCCGTGCGTGGTCGCGCGCGTGCCGCCGCTCGACGGATTCCAGAGCCTCCCGTGCCACCGTCGCCAGCGCACGCGTCGCCCTCCCCGGCAGCGGCCCCATCAACGTCGCGAGGCTCCCCGTGTCCACGTGGGCGGGCGGCGCGTCGTCGTCGCGCGCGGTCACGTCCAACAACGACCCGAGGCCCGTCGGCTCGCCCCGATCGGGACCCACCTCCACCGCGAACAGCCCCTCGTACCGGTCGTCGGCCTCCACCGCCCAGGCCAGCGTGACGCGCGCGTACACCCCCATTCCCACTGCGGCATCGACGACCTCCGCGAGCCCGTTGCGCACCACCACGCGGCCCGCCAGCGCCGTCGCATGGGACACCCGCGGGGCGTCCGTCGCCGGCGCCGTCACCACCCACGGAACCACCCGCCGCGCGTCCGCGCTCAGGCGCTCGAGCAGCGGCGACCCGATGCCGCACGCCACCGCCGCGACGCCCGCGAGCGGGTGTGTCGCGACGTGAAGTTCTTCCGGGAAGCCGAGCGATGTGCCCAGCGGCAGAGGCAGCAGCGCGACCGCGGCGTCGGCGGCCTCGGACACCTCCACCAGCGCGCCCCGGGCAGCGAGCGCGCGCATCGTGAACACCAACGGATCGGGCAGCGCGTCCGTCACGTCTCGAAGTCCTGACCGAAGAGAGCCTGGTCGAGCGCGCGGGTCTTCTCGTAGCGGCCGCGGGCGGCGAGGAGATCGGCCGCGAGGCGGTCAAAGGTGGCGTCCACTTCGTCTTCGCTCTGCGCCTTCGCCACGGACGAGACGAGCCAGTCTTCGAGGTCGCGGTCGTCGCCGAGGTTGCCCAGCACCATGTCCATCTCTCCCACCACCAACTGAAAAAGCTGCACGCGCCGGTCGAGCACGTCGAGCACGCGCTCCTCCAGGGTGCCCTTCGCGCACAGGTTGTAGACGTGCACCTCGCGGGTCTGCCCCATGCGATGCAGGCGGCCGATGCGCTGCTCGATGGCCATGGGGTTCCATGGGAGGTCGAAGTTTACGAGCACGTTGCAGTGCTGGAGGTTGTGCCCCTCGCTGCCCGCAGCGGTAGCCACCAGCACCACCGCGCCGCCCGCGCGGAAGCGCTCCAGCGACCGCCGCCGCGCCCGCTCGTCCATCCCGCCGTGGAAAGCCACCGCCTCCACGCCCGCCTTCGCCACCTGCGCCACCACGTCGTCGAGGGTCTCGCGAAAGCGCGTAAACACCAGCACTGCCTCGCGCTGCCCCGCCAGAACCTCAAGCAGCGCCGCGACCTTGCGCGTGCCGTCCACATTTGCCGCCAGGCGAGACAGCGCATCGAGGCCAGCGCGCACCGCGGTCTCGGCCTTTCCGGTGCGACGTTCCCGCATGCGCTCGACGGTGGCCTTCACCGCGCGCGGGCTAGACCCGGCCTCGAGCAGCAGCGAGGTGGCCGCGAGGCGCAGCGACGCGTCCTCGTGGTGCGCACGAACAAACGCCAGAACCGCGTCGTACAGGGCGCGCTCGGCAGCCGACGGATCGACGGTGATCGTGGAGACGAAGCGCGGCGGCAGCGCGAGGCCCGACTGCGCGCGGGTGTTGCGCACCATGACCTCCGCGAGCAGCGCCCGCAGGGCTTCGCGGTCGCGCGGTCGGGTCGGGTCTTTCGGGTCTACGAAGCGCTTGCGAAACGCCGTGGGGGTGTCGAACTGCCCCGGCCGCAGCAGCGTCACGAGGTTGTAGATCTCCTCCAGGTCGTTCTCCACCGGGGTCGCCGTCACCAGCAGCAGAAACCTCCGCTGGAGCGCGTTGACCAGCTTCCATCCGAGCGTCGCGCGGTTCTTGATGTGGTGGGCCTCGTCGACGATCACGAGATCCCACGGGGTCGCCTGCACCAGCGCGGCGTGGCGCGCTCCGCGGGCCAGCGCGAGCGATGCGACCACCACCCCGTCCGCCGCCCAGAACGCCTCCGGGGACTCCCGCAGCGCCGGGTCGTCGGTGGTTCGCGCGAGCACCCCGGCCTTCTGCGCAAGCTCTCCCTGCCACTGCTCCACGAGCGCAGCGGGGACGAGGATAAGCGTCCGGCGCGCCATGCCCCGCACCTGGTATTCGCGCAGCACCATCATGGCCTCGACGGTCTTCCCGAGGCCCACCTCGTCGGCCAGGATGCCGCGGCCGCGAAGCACGCGAAGCACCCGCCGCACGGTCTCCGTCTGGTAGCGGTGCGGAGTCACGTCCCGCATCGACGCGAGCGCGAGAAGTTCGTCGAACTGCGCCGCAGACGAGAGCCGCCACGCGTCGAGGCAGAGGCGCACGTCGGCGACGGTGGCGGGCGGCGCGGCGATCACCTGCGCGACGGCTGCGAGGTCGAGCGACGGCAGCGCAAACGGCGCTGCGGAGAAGGCCGCGGGAGGCGGCACCGCGGGAGGCGGCGGGGCCGGGGCCGGCGGGGCCGCGACGACGCGTGGAGGGGGCGCAAGGGCGACGCGAGGGGGTGGGGGTGGTGGCGGCGGGGCGTCGTGGACGAGCAGCGCAGGGGCGATGTCGGGCTTCTGACGGATGGCGCGGAGGTGCTTGAGGTGCAACGCGAAGGGAAGCTGGAGCACCGTGTCGTCATCGGGGCGCGCGAACCAGCCGACGTCGCGGGCGGACTGCGCGATGCGCTGCGCGAGCTTGCGGTCGTTGCCCTCCGCGAGGCCGTGATTGCGCAGGATGGCGAGGGCCTCGGTGACGGTGATGCGAGACGCGTCGGAGAAGGCCAGCGCGACGACGAGCAGCTCGGCGCCGGAGAGGCGCTCCTGGACGCGGCGGACGCCGAACAGCGGCGAGGCGAGGTCGGCGAGCACCTCCGCGGACGATGGCACCACGGTCTTTCCGCGCACCTTCTTTCCCCCGATGGCGGTCGGCGACGGCAGCGTGGCCATGCCTGCGGCACCGCGCACGAAGGTGTGGAGGCGGTGCGCGGGATCGATGCCCGCGGCCTTCACCTCGAGGTAGCGGGACTCGTAGATGCAGAGTTGCGCGCGGTCGGCGAACACGCTGTCGCGCAGGCGCGGGACAAACGCGGCCGCGTCGGGCCCCTGGATGTGCTCGGTGGAGAGCCAGGTGGCGCCGAACTCGGCGTGGTGCGAGGAGCGCTCGAAGGCGTGGACGACCGCCGCGAGCTGACTGCCCAGTTCGCCATCGCGACGGACCATCAACGATACGTTGCGGCAGTGGCAGTCTGGGAGGGGACAGTAGAAGTCGTAGGCGCGCAGCAGCAGGGCGGCGCGCGAGGGAGGGACCTCCGGGACGATCAACGGGCGCGCGTTGAAGAGGTTGTAGGCGGAGATCAGGTTCATTGGTGAACCCCATCGGAGCTAGCACGGGCCGACGTTTCCGGGGGAACGGTTGGGCCTCGGTGACTTTCCCTGCTGCGTAACCCCGCCCCGCTCCGGTGGAAGTCACCGGGGCCCAGCAGATCCCTGCGAAACGGGGGTGCGCATCGTGCGCCGGTGTCGCGATGCCTGCGCGATCGCTTGCGCCCGCTGCCGGGCCGACCAGGCTCGCGCGGTGGTAGACCTCCCGCGATGAAGCCCTCGGACAACGCCGACCAGATCGCCCAGTGGAACAACCTCTCCGGTCCCCGCTGGGTCGCGCAGCAGGTCCAGTTGGACGCGCAGCTTGAGAGTCTCGGGGAGGCGGCCCTCGCGCGCCTCTCGCCGCGTCCCGGGTGGCGCGTGCTCGACGTCGGCTGCGGCTGCGGATCCACCTCGCTGCGGCTCGCGCAACGGGTCGGTCCCGCCGGGCACGTGACCGGCCTCGATGTGTCCCGCGTCATGCTCGACCGCGCCCGCGAGCGCCTCCTCGAAGACGGCGTCGCCCACGTCGCGTTCGTCGAAGCCGACGCGCAGACCCATCGCTTCCTGGGCGCTCCCTTCGATGCGCTGTATTCGCGCTTCGGGGTGATGTTTTTCGCCGACCCGGAAGCAGCGCTGCGCAACCTGCGCGCGGCCCTCGCCCCGGGCGCTCCGGTTGCGTTCGTGGCGTGGCGTCCGATGGCGCTCAACCCATGGATGGGTGTTCCGCTCGCGGCGGCGCAGCGCCAGGTGTCCGCTGCCCCGTTGCCCCCGCCGCCGCCGCACGCGCCGGGGCCCTTCGGCTTCGGTGACGACACCCGCACCCTCGACCTCTTCGCCCGCGCGGGCTTCGTCAACGCGGCCGCCGAACCCCTGGACGTCACGCTTCTCCTCGCCGGTGGCGCAGACCTCGCGACGACCGTCGAACAGTGCCTTCAGGTAGGTCCGTGCGCGGCCATCCTGCGCGAGCACCCCGCTCAGGCGGGAGCCGTTCGTGACGCTGTCAGCGAGGCGCTGCGGCCGTACGTCACCGCCGTGGGCGTAGCGTTGCCCGGCGCAGTCTGGATCTACACCGCGCGAGCCTGATCTCGCTACGCCTTCGCGGCGGCGGCGGCGGCCTTGCGGGTACCTGGCGTCGAGAGGTGGAGAACGATGGCGTGCAGTTCGTTGCTGCGCCCGAGCTTCTGGAGCAATCCCTCGATGACGAGCACGTTGCCGCGGTACTCGCGCAGCCACGCCTTCTTCTCTACGGACTGCTCAGAGAGCCCGCCGCGGGCGTCGGCGGTGGCGTTGCCGGTCGCGTCGATGTGGGCAGTGAGGTCTCCGTGGGCCTTCTTCAACTTCACCGCGAAGGTGGCGTGATCGGGCACGGAGGGGTCGTCCTTGAGCGCCTTGACGGCGATGGTGACCGATTCGAGCAGGGGGATCGCGTAGCTGCTCAACCCGCTGCGGCCTTCGGGGAAGAAGAGGGCCTCGTCGCCTTCCCACTCGTCGAGGTCGGTCTTCGCATCGAGGTGCTTGGCGAGGCCCACCAGGAGGCGGCGGGCGGCCACCACCACCGGGGCTTTCGCGTCGGCGGCGCTCGTCGATTCGGACGTCCCCTTGCGCGCGGCGTGCATTGCGTCCGCCATGGACTCGTCCACCGCCCTTTGCCCGATGATCATCCACTGGACCATCGCCTTTTCGGTTCCGGTCAAGCCGGCGAAGGCACGGGCGACGTTGGCGCGCAGATCGGGGCCGTACTTTTGCGTCTCCTGGTTGTTGATGGAGCGATCCATGGTGGGCGGTGGCCCTTTCTTGTCGGGAGGTGAGCCTCCCGATGCTATCTGGACCGTACCGGCGGCCGCAAGTGGCACTCGTGGCCCCCGACGACGCGGAGGGTGGGGTCTATGTGCGTGCGCAGACGCCACCTGCGACGTCCGCGGTAGAGGGTGCGCACATGCGCAGACGCCACCTGCGACGTCCGCGGTAGAGGGTGCGCACGTGCGCAGACGCCACCTGCGACGTCCGAGGTAGAGGGTGCGCACATGCGCAGACGCCACCGGCGACGTCCGCGGTGGGGGCTGTGTGCGCCCTCGCCGAATCCCCCCCTTACCGCTCTTCTGGCTCAGCCCCGTCGCGCGTGGCGCAGCGTCATCGCCGTCGCCGCCGTCGCCGCGAACCCCGCCCCCACCCCAAACGCCACCCGCGGCCCGTACGCCCACAGCGCGCCGAACATCAGTGACGCCGGCAGCGCCACCAGGCCCGCCACCAGGTTGAACGCCCCGTACGCCCGCCCGAGCGATCGATCGCCCGCCAGCGTAGCCACCAGCGCCCGCTCGGTGCCCTCCGTGAGCCCGTAGTACGCGCCGTAGATCACCAGCGCGACGCCTGCCATCCACGGCTGCGTGGAGAACCCGAAGCCCAGCCACGCCACGGCGTACAGCCACCACCCGAGGGTCAGCGCGCGCGGCCGCCCGATGCGATCGGCCACCCAGCCGCCGGGCACCACCGCGCCTGCGCGCAGCGCCGAAAGGGCCCCCCAGAGCAGCGGGAGCCACCGTGTGGCCACCCCGAGTTGGTGCGCCCGCAGCACAAGAAACCCGTCGCTCGCGTTGCCCAGGGTGAACACCCCGACCAGGAAGAGAAACCGCTTCAGCTCGCCTGGCAGTGGGGCTGCCGCGTCCGCCGCCGCGGCCTGCTTCGTCGCCGCGGTCTCCACCGTCGGTGTTTCGCGCACGAAGAACACCACCGCCGCCAGAGAGAGCATCCCCGGGACGATCGTCGCCGCAAACACCATGCGCAGGTTGTCCTGCGTCGCCGCGAGCACGGCCATCGCCGCGAGCGGACCAAACACCGCCCCCAGGTTGTCCATCCCCCGATGAAACCCGAATGCGTACGCCCGGTGCTTCTCCGGCGTCGAGCGCGCGATGAGCACGTCTCGCGGCGCCGTGCGAATCCCTTTGCCCACGCGATCGACGAAGCGCACCGCGAGCACCTGCCAGGGCGCACCGGCCAGCGCGAGCAGCGGCCGCGCGAGGTTGGCCACGCCGTACCCGAGCAACACCAGGGGCTTCTTCCGGGGCATCCGATCGGACACCTTGCCGGAGATGTATTTCACCACCGCTGCGGTGGCCTCCGCGACGCCCTCGACCAGCCCCACCCACCACGGCGCGGCGTGCATCGTCGCCGTCAGAAACAGCGGCAGGTACGGCACCACCATGTCCGCGGCGACGTCCGTGAGGAAGCTCACCGCCCCCAGTGCCACCACCGCGCGCGCCAGCCGCGGGCGCAGATCCGTCGCGGGCTCTACGCTCACGCTCAGGACTCGTCGGCGACCGTCGTGACCATCTCCTCGGGACCAAAGAGCGACAGCTGCAGCCACTTCGCGAGGCCCTTGCCCTCCATCCGGGCCACGAACTGCTGCGCCGCGCGGTTCATCTTCTGAAGCTCCCGGAGCCGCTGGTTGCGCTCCGAGGGGAGCGCGTCGGCGAAGCGCCACGCCGACTTTCCCTCCGCCCCCCCGACGATCTTCACCCACGGTCGCCACTCGTGCGCCGCCGCTTCGGACATCACCCGGCGCGTCAGGTCGTGCAGCGCCGGCGTTGCCATCTCGTTGCCGTGGGTGTTCTCGAGAAGCATCCCCGTGGTGAGGGTCTGCGTGCCACGGGTGAGGCACGCGCAGGCCTCCGTGAGCACCACCCGCGCCACGTCGTGGAGCCGCGAGGTCTCCTTGAAGGTCCCGCGCTCGGCGGCCAGGGGGAGGGCCATCTGCAGGAGAGGTTCGGGCGAGATGAGGTCGTCCCGGACGTCGGCGTTGACGTGGTACTGCAGCGCCGACACCACCCGGATGGCCGTGGACGCGGGAGTGTGTGCGCCCAACTCCAGCGAGAGGCCCTCGCGGTCCACGGTGAAGAGCGCCACGCGCCCCACGTCGAGGTCCACCGCGCGCATCTGGAAGCTCTCCGGACCCACCTGTTCAGGGATGCCCCAGAGGCGAAACGGATCCGTCCCGGAGAACATCCGACCGACCCCGTACGCGAGGTCGTCGAGGGTCCACTTCACCGGGATCATCACCCGCCGCGGGGTCTTCTGCGCCGTCTCCAGCGCCGTCACCAGGGTCTCGTGCTCGTCGAGCAGCCCCCGCACGATGCGCTCGTGCTCCGTAAACGACGTCCCGATCGCCGTGATCTTCCCGCTATGGAACACCTCCGCCAGGCAGTACTTCTCTTCGTCCCCGACGCGCACCCGCACGCTGTACACGCTCGTCGCCATCGGCAGCACGTCGCTGTGCCGCAGCTTGTCCAGGGTCTCCTTGGCGCGCGGCCCCCAGAAGCGGAGCGTGACCGAGTCGATGCCCTCCGGGTCCGGCGCGCGCCGCAGCGGGCGTCGGTCGTGGCGCAGCGAGAAGAGAACCATCCGCGCAGCCGGATCCTTCGCCAGCGTCTCCAGCGCCCGCGGTGGGAGCCATACGCATTCCAGTAACCCCGAGCCCGACACCAGCATCTCGTGCACGCGGTCGGCGTCCTTCGCCGCGCCCACGGTGTAGAGCCGATGGATGCGCCCGCCGCTGGTGTCCATCCAGAGCTGCACCTCCTCGCCCATCCAGAGCGCGATGAGCCCCGGGTCGTCCGTGTGCTCCACCGTGATGCCCAGCGGACCGCAGAGGTCTTGCAGTGCGCCAAACGGGTCTGATCGCATGCGCCCGTGCGCCTCGAGGAGAAACGTCTTGAGCGCGGTGCGCGCCTCGATGTCTTCGTCCATCGCGGGGCCGCCCGCCCGCGTCGAGGCTGCGGTCATCTGCCTCTCCAGCAGCATCGAAAGGTCGCGTCGCGAACGAATCGTAAACATGGCAAAGCGATGCTAATCGCCAATACCCCCCCGGCCGGAAATTTCCGGACAACGGTGGTACCAACGGACCCCTCCCACCGATGCGTATCGCCCAGAAGTTTCTCCTGGTCCTCTCCCTCTCCGGCTGCGGCAACAGCGCTGTAGAGGCCGGCAGGGTCTCCGCCGACGCGGCCTCGGACGGCCCCCTCCCGACGCTCGACGCCGCGGCCCCTGCGGCGGACGTCCCGGCGTGCGAGGCCACCGTCGATCAGCCTCCTCCCCGCGGCGACGCGGCGGGCGCGGTCGATCCCATCTCCGGTGCGTTCTTCCTCTTCGGCGGCGACGTGGGACCGGTCGTGAGTTGCGCCGCGCGTCCGGCCTTCGACGACGCGACGTGGCGCTTCGACCCGCGCTGCAACGTCTGGACTCGCCTGGCCCCTGCCACGCACCCCAGCGCCCGCTCGCGCACCGCATACGCCCTCGACGCCCGCCGCCGCCGCCTGCTCCTCTTCGGCGGCCGCTCGCGCACCGCTGCGTCCGGCGCGTACACCGTCTACCGCGAACTCTGGTCGCTCGACCTCGCCTCTGGCAGCTGGGAACTCTTGAACCCGGTCGGCGACGCCCCGGTCGCCCGCGCCAACGCCACCCTCGTCGTCGATGCCGCGTCGGACAGCGCGGTGCTCTTCGGCGGCAACAACAGCACCGACGGAGCGCGCTTCACGCCCCGCAACGACACCTGGCGTCTCGATCTTGCGACGCTCACATGGACTCGCATCGGCCTGGCGGGCCCTCCTCCCGCGAGGCAGTTCCACGCCGCGGCGGTGCGCGACGGGGCGATGGTGGTTCTCGGCGGCGGCGACGCCAACGCTTTCGTAGGCCCCTTCCTGCCGGACGCCTGGCGTCTCGACCTTGCGGCTGATCGCTGGTCGCGGCTCCCTCTCACCGGCGACACGGCCGCGCTCGCTGGGCGCATCAGCCACGCGCTCGCGACCCGCGCGGACGACCTCGTGATCGTCGGCGGCCACGATGACGGCACGCTCGGCAACCGCAACGACGTGCTCTCGGTGGACGCCGCGGGCGCGGTCACGCAGCGCAGCGCGGGCGACACGCTCGGCACGCCGGGCAACGGGTTCTGTGATTTCCCAGCGGATTTCGCCACCATCGACGACGCCTCCCCGGAGCGCCGAAGCGCCTTCGTGATGGCAGAAGATCAGCCCCGGCATCGGGTGATCGTGTACGGCGGAAAGACCGACTGCGGCACTGCGAGCGATGTCTGGTCCCTCGACCTCCGCACGCTCGCCTGGACTTCCCTGCGCAGCAGCACCGACGGCCTCGCGTGCGGCCGCACCGGGCGAGAAAACTGCCACAGCCTCTGCCTCTGAGTCGGTTGTTGGCGACCCCGGTCGCGATCGGATAAGCGCACTCCTCTCTGCCTCATGGGTCGTCGCCGCAGCCACCGCAGCAGACAGCGTTCGCAGGCCCTCGCGTACCGTGCGGCGGCGCTGCTCGCGATCGGCGCGGCGGTCATCACCGGGGCCCTCATCGCGCTCTCGTCCGCGCCTCGCGCGCGCCTCGACGGCACCCCGCTGCGCATCCCGATCTTCCCGCGCATCCTTGCCTCGGTCACCGACTCCGGGCGTCTGGAGCCCGTCGGGATGGTGATTCCCGGGACGCGCACCCGCTCGCCTGCGTGGCCACCGGCGCTGCTCAACCCCGAGGCGCGGCTACGCTGGGGGTGGGATCTCTCCCTGGGTCGCCCGGGCTCCCGCGAGGTTCTCTTCACCTTCGACGACGGCCCCAACCCGGGCACCACCGACCGGCTCTTGCCGATGCTTACGCGGGCCAACATCCACGCGGTGTTTTTCGTGTGCGGATGGCGTCTGGAGTCCCACGAGGAGCCCTTGCGGTCGCGCGCCCGGCAGATTCTCCGGGACATCGTGGCGGCGGGTCACATCGTGGGCAACCACACGGTGCACCACTACCAGTTGCCGACGCTGACGCCGGAGCGGGTGCGCTACGAGATCGAGCACAACGCTGACCTCATCGAGGAGGTCATCGGGCAGCGTCCGCACTTGTTTCGCCCGCCCTATGGCGCGTACAGCGAGGAGGTCCGGCGGCACCTCGTGTCCAGGGCCAACGAGCTGTGGATGTGGTCCATTGACCCGCACGACTACCTCCTGGTCAACGACGCGGAGGGCGTCGCGCAGAGCATCATCACCAACCTGGGCAACCACGCCGGCGGGACGGTTCTGCTCCACGACACGCACCCCTGGAGCGTGGCTGCGATGCCCAAGATCATCCGCTGGCTGGATCGCGAGAACTCCGACCGTGAGCAGTCCGGTCGCGCGCCGTACGTGGTGCTCGATCCGGCGCGCTACATGGAGGGTGCGCGCACGCGGCTGCCGTTGATCCTGGCTGCGGACGCGCTCGCCAACAGCGCTCGTCCGCGAGGGCGCGACGCCAGCACGGACGCTCCCGCGGCGGTGGAGCCGACGACGGGGGTAGCGGGCGAGGGTCCGGTGGATGCGGGATCGATGGACGCGGGGCGGTAGCGTTCAGTCTGGCGTCGGCTCGCCGACGCCGAAGAGCACCGTCCTCGCCTCGTCGTCGAGCGGCTTGCTCAACTCCCTGGCGACCTCGAGGCCGCGGCGCACTGCGGGGCGCGCGTGGATGCGCTCCAACCACCCTGCCACCTTCGGGAATTCGCTCAGGTCGAGCGTGAGTATCTTGTAGGCCTTCGCCCAGGGAAACGTCGCCATGTCGGCGATGGAATATTCGCCCGCGAGGTAGTCGCGGTCGGCGAGACGACGTTCCATGACGCCGAAGAGCCGCACGGTCTCCTTGCGGTAGCGGTCGATCGCGTACGGAATCTTCTCTGGTGCGTAGTTCGCGAAGTGGTTGGCCTGGCCCATCATCGGGCCGAGGCCGCCCATCTGCCACATCAGCCACTGGTGCACGTCGACGCGGCCGCGAAGGTCGGCGGGGACGAAGCGCCCGGTCTTCTCCGCGAGGTAGAGGAGAATCGCGCCGCTCTCGAAAACGGACACTGTCTCGCCGCCGCCGGGCGGGTCGTGATCGACGATGGCGGGCATGCGGTTGTTGGGCGCGATCGCCAGGAAGTCCGACGCAAACTGCTCGCCGCGCCCGATGTTCACCGGGACGACGCGGTAGGCGAGGCCCATCTCTTCGAGGGCGATGGAGATTTTCCACCCGTTGGGGGTGGGCCAGTAATGGAGGTCGATCATTGAGGGGTGCGGAGCCTTACCGCAGCGCGCAGACGTAAGCGATCATCGCGCCGCGCTCATCGATTTCTTCGACGTCAAGGCCGTGCTGGGCGAGGTCCGTGGGGAGCCGCCAGCGGGTGCTGCGCCAGCGCAGGTCGAAGCCGTGTGCGGCGAGCAGGGCGCGGGTCTCCTCGGGGAAAAACTGGCGCTGCGAGAGGGTCCAGTGTTGCGCGGCGGCGGGGTCGAGCACGGGGCGGAGGGTGAGCCGGGTGGTGAGCACCTGCGCGAGCGCGTCGTAGACAAACTCCTGGCGCAGCGTGACGGGCTCTCGCGTGCTCGGATCGAGGAAGCGCCCGCTCTCGGTCACGTCTCCCTGGAGCAGTCGCGGCTCTGGGAGCCAGAGGTCGAACGCGAAGATTCCATCTGGGGTGAGATGATTACGCACGCGGGTAAAGAAGCCCGCGAGTTCGTCGGCGGAGTGGAGGTGCGCGAGGCCGTTGAAGGGGAAAAACACCCGCTCGAAGCGCTCATTGAGGTCGAGCGTGGTGGCGTCGCCGAGGAGTGGGGTGATGCGTGCGCGTACGCTGGCGGGCTCATCGGCGAGGCGTTCGTGGAGAGCATCGAGCATGGCGGGTTCGCGCTCGACGGCGACGACGGCGCACCCGGCCTGGGCCATCGGGATGGTGACGCGCCCGGTGCCCGCGCCGTACTCGAGCGCGCGACCGTGACCGCGAGCGAGGCCGACGTAGAAACGAACGTCGTCGGTGCGATCGTCGAAGAGGAGGTCGTAGACGCGGGGCGCGGCGTAGAGGGGGAGGTTGGGCATCGGTGGGGCTTCCGCGGGACGTATACGCCGATCGGGAAGGCGGGCGCGGCAGGCGCTTGCGTTGCTGTGGAGGAGGGTGAAATGGCTTGAGGGCAGCTCGCGATGCACGACGTCCACGAGGGCGACGCCGCGGACGGGTGACGGCTCCGGCCCTGTACATGGGTTGGCGTGAGTGACGTGTGGCCCCTGATCGCTCGGTGCGCGACCGTGCTACGGTCGGCCCGCAATGCTCACGCAGGGCGATGTTATCGGCGGAAAATACAGGCTCATCGCCCCTCTCGGGGAGGGCGGCATGGGCGCCGTCTGGATCGCCGAAAACATCGCCATCCGCGGCGCCGAGGTGGCCGTGAAGGTGTTGCACGCCAACTTCGCGCGCGACCCCGACGCGGTGCGCCGATTCCGCGCCGAGGCCGAGGCGACGGTGTGCATCGGGCACCCCAATATTGTTCGCGTCTTCGACTACGGGCAGTCCGACGACGGAGCGCCGTACATGGTGATGGAGCGCCTCCACGGCGAGAGTCTCGCCGAGCGCCTCGAGCGCGAAGGATCGCTCGGCGTCACGGAGGCCATCGGGGTGGTGAGCGTCGTGCTCGAGGCCCTCGATGCCGCGCACCAGAAGGAGATTCTGCACCGCGACCTGAAGCCCGAGAACATCTTCCTGGCGAAGGAGGGCGACGTCATCCGACCGAAGATTCTCGACTTCGGCGTGTCGAAGTTTCTCGGCGACGACGCCGAGCGCGTGCGCATGACCCGCACTGGCGCGCTCATCGGCACGCCCGCGTACATGTCCCCGGAGCAGGCCCGCGGCGAGACCACCATCGACCTGCGCAGCGACGTCTGGGCGATGGGGGTGATCCTCTACGAGCTGCTCACCGGCAGGCTCCCGTACGAGGGCTCCAACTACAACGCGATGATGATCCGCATCGCGACCGAGGCGCACGTCCCGCTGCTCGACGCGCTGCCCACGCTCGACCCGGTGTTGTCCTCCATCGCCGAGCGAGCGCTGGCCCGGTCCGCGAGGGAGCGCTACGCCACCGCGCGGCAGATGCGCGAGGCGCTGGTGGCGTGGTCGCGCGGGGAGGGCACCCTCGAGGCGATACCGCGGGGCAGCCTTCCCCCTGGGCGAGCGTCGCGCCTCTCGATCGGCGAGCGGCTCGATGCCGACACGCTGGTGAGCGCCGACACGCTCGTGGGCGCCGACACGCTTCCTGGCGACAGCATCAGCACGATGCGTAGGAATCCTCCGCCGTCGCGGCGGTGGGTGCTGCCGGTGGTGGCGCTGGGCGTGGCGCTCGGACTCGGTGGGTCGTTTGTTGCGTGGCGGCTGCACTCGTCGCCGACGGGAACGGCGCACCGGTTGGAGGCCGCGCCGTCTGCGGACAGGCGGACGTACGCTCTCTCCATCACGGGGTTGCCGCCGGGGGCGCGAGTGATGCTCGACGACGCGGAGGTGAGGCTCCCTGCCGCCATGCGCGCTCGCAGCGATCACCGCGTGAGGGTGGAAGCGGCGGGGGTGCCGTCGTGGATGGCGGTGGTTGCACAGCCGCAGACGGACGTGACGCTGGCGTACGTGGCGCCCACGGTGGCGGTGGTCGAGGCTGTTCCGGTGGCGGTGGTGGTGGTGGCAGAGGATGCGGGCGCACGGCACACGTCGGGGCGGCGGTCCGGGCGGCGGTCGGACGGTGGGCGCGCGACGCCGGCGGGGTTGCTTGCGCGCGATCCGGGCTTCTGACCCGTCGGGCGGAACCTCTCGACCCCGATCGCTGTCTCGGCGTATGTGCAACGTCGTGCTGTCGGGTTGCCGCTGGGATGGTCGACGATCGATGCCGAGGCGCTCTCCGTGATGCTCGACCTCGAGGCTGAGCGCGCGCTCGTAGAGCGGTTGCGGCGTCGCGACGAGGCGGCGTTCAACCTCTTTGTGCGGGCCTACCAGTCCAAGGTGTTTTCGCTGGTGCAGCGGATGCTGGGCAACCGGGCAGAGGCCGAAGATCTCTCGCAGGAGGTGTTTATCACGGTGTTTCGGAGCATCGACAGCTTCCGCGGCGAGGCGCGCCTCGGGACGTGGCTCTACCGGGTGGCCATCAACCACTGTAAAAACCGCATCAAGTACCTTGATCGGCGCGTGACCCGCGGGCACGACGAGCTCGACGGGGAGGGAAGCAAGGCGCTCACCGAGGGCGGGCCGGTGATGTCCCGACCCGACCGCCCGGACGAGGCGATGCAGGGCGCGGAGATGAGCAGGGTCATCGAGCGGGCGCTCGGGCTGCTCGAAGAGGAGCACCGCGCGCTGGTGGTGCTGCGCGACCTCGAGGGCTTGAGCTACGAAGAGATCATGGCCATCACCGGTCTCCCCGAAGGAACCGTCAAGAGCCGCCTCCACCGGGCCCGCGCTGCGCTGCGCGAGGCCATCGAGCGGGGCTTGGGATACAAGCTCCCGGAGTGATGTTTCGATGCTGACCGACGAAGAGCTACGCGACCTGTTCAGCGCCTACCACGACCGCGAACTGTCGCCTGAGCGCTCCGAGGCGGTACGCGCCTCGCTCGCCGCCAACGCGGCCCTGCAGGCCGAGTACGACGCCTTCGCCCGCATGCTCGACGGCCTCTCGGCGATGGCCGCCGCGAACGAGTCCCCGCTGGCCGGCGTGTCCCTGCCGACGAGCGCCGCGGAGTCCAGCACAGCCCCTGCCCCGGACCTCCTCGCGGGCGTGCAACACCGGCTGCAGAAGCGCTCCGGTGGGCGGTTTTACGGCGACGCGTGGTCGCGCCTGGCGGGCATCTTCCCGCTCGAACTCATCGCCTCCCTGGTGCTCATCGGCCTCGTCGTGGCCTACGCCGCGATGACCATGGTATCCGCCCGCCCCGCCCCCGCCGCGCCCGTCACCGCGCCCGTCACTGCGCCGCGTTGAGGGCCCAGTCGTACGGCCGGTAGGTCACTGCGCACGCGCTCGCGCCCGCTCCGCACGCTGCGTTCAGTGGTGCGCGCAGGGGCGTCCCGGCGAAGGCCCGCAGCCACTCGACGGTGCCTCCGGCCCCCGCGAAATCCTCACGAAACCACTCGAAGATCTGCGTCACCCGAACGGTGTGCGCCGCCGCGTCGATCTCCACGTTTCCCGCGGCGTTCACGTACGACCGCGCCTGCGCCGCGAGCTGTGCGTCGATCCTCGCGGCCGTGTACGCACCCGCGCGCAACGGCGGGCACGACCGCGCCGCGCAGTTGAGCGCCACGTGCACCCGCGCATCGCGAAACACCGGCCGCACTTCGCGGTTCTCCACCGAGTCGAGGGTCATCTCGCGCCCGTCGATTCGCCACCGCCGCGCCCGGAAGAAGCCTCCGTCTGGCAGGTACGTCAACACGTTGCGCATCGTCGCGGGCGCCTCGGCCACGCCCCGCAGCACCGTCGCGTTGTAGGCGTTGAGCCAGTACGCCTTGCGCGCGTTGCTGCTCGCATACGCCCTGGGCGTCCGCGTCGGGCCGTGCTCCCCGAGCCACCCATGAATCGCCTGCAGCTCTCCCAGCCTCCCGCGCAGCCGGGCGTAGTCCACCCCGTTGCCGCGCACCACCGCGCGCAGCAGCGCGTCGTAGCGGGCCCACACGTTGGCCTCCGTCACCGGCATCACCGCGGCGTTTTGCGCCCCCGCCACACGGGTCGCCGCGCTCACCACCAGGCACGCCACGGCACGCTTCGCTCGTTGGTTCATCGGGGGTTACTTCCGCAATCGTAGCTGCACCAGCGCGGGCGCTTTTACCGTCCCGGCGGACCATCGCTGCTCCAGCGAGAGCACCCCGCGGGGACAGACCTCCGCGCACATTCCGCAGCCCACGCAACTGGCCCGCACGAAGGTCTCGTTGCGCTGCGCGTACGCCCGCACGTCGATGCCCATCTCGCAGTACTGGGTGCACATCCCGCAGGAGATGCACATGTCCGCCTTCACCCGGATGCGGTAGCGCCCGATCTTCTGCAGCAGCCCGAGCAGCGCTGCCATCGGGCAGAAGTTGCGGCACCACTGGCGCGTCCCGCCGAGCGGATAGAGCCCCACGCCGACGGCGCCGGAGAGCACCGCCACCACGATGAGGCCGTAGTAGTACCGGGCTTTACTCGCTACGGTAATAATCGTTCCGCTCTGGAGGCTCCCCTCGATGCGCCACTGGGCCACATCTCCGTGCCCGGGCCACCACGCGCCGTTGAGCGCGCTGTGCGGACCGACCAGGGCCGAGAGCACCACCAGCGCGGTGGTGACCACTGCGAGCGCGAGCACCGTGTAGATGCTCGCCTGCTCAAACCGCCACGCCGCTTCGCCCTTCTGCGAGAGGTGTCGAAACGGCTCGCCCGCGGTGTTGGCGAGCCCGCCGCAGCCGCACACCCAGGAGCAGTACCAGCGCTTGCCGAAGAAGATTCCGAGCAGCGGCACGACGACCAGCGACCCGAGGAGGCTCCAGAGCACAAACGGAGCAGGATCGCGCAGGATGTTGTCGGGATAGAACGCGTCGATCTTCAGGGGCCAGAAATACGAGAGGTAGTATTCGGGCTGCGCGAAGAGCTTGAGCAGCACCGGCACGGAGAAGCCGAAGGTCGCCTGCACCGCGATGACGACGAGGGTGCGCGCGACCTGGTAGCGGTTGTGGAGGTAGCGGCCGAGCATGAAGAGCCCGCCGGCGCTCACCGCGCAGGTGTAGAGGAGCCCGTAGAGGGTCCATTTGGAGTCGAGCGCGAGGTAGAGCAGAGCGCCAAACGCGCGCAGCGAGTGGTCCCCCGCGGCGGGGGCGTGACCGGGGTCGAAGAGGTGCGTCCCGTAGGCGAGAGACACGCCCGCGAACTGCGCCGCCACGAGCACCCAGGTCGCCTCTCGGATCATCGCGCCAGTGTCTCCGCGCGCCCGCCGCACCCGCGCGAGACCCCACGCGCCGAGCGCCAGCGCGCCGCCCAGCAGCGCAGCGAGAGTTGGCGTGGACCACGACGCACCCGCCGAGGGCAGCAGGTGCCGCCCGTGGTGCTCCGCGGGCTCCAGCGCTCGGGCAAACCACGCCGCCAGGCCCGCCGTCGCCATCGCCAACGCGAACACCTTTGCGCCCAGCTTCGCCTCGTCGCGCGCCACCAGCGTTTTGTCGCGCCGTGCGAAGGCTGCGTGCACCGCCACGGTCACCGCCGCGAGCGCCGCGCCCAGGAGCCAGACACCCTTGCCCAGGGTGGTCAGCAGCCGCGCCGTCTCGCTCGGAACATACAGCCCAAGATAAAAACCCAGCAGCATCGCGGAGAGAAGCCACGCGCTCGGGCCGCGGCTGGTGAGGTCATCGGCGACCGCGTGCAACGCTCCGGTGCGCTTCACGCAGACGCTCCGGGACCCACGACGCCGCGGCGATTGCTCATGGCACAGGCTACGACACCCGTCCCGGCGGGGTTACGCCCCCGTCCTCGCGCCGCTCCGAACGTGCTCGCGCCCAGGAACAACTCTGATGACCCACCGGCTGCTTTCTCCGCTCGTCCTGGGTCCTGGTGTTGTTTCGCGCCGTTGACCCACAGGCAGAGCCCCCCTGACGGTACTCTCGGCGACGCCGAGTTGCGCTTCCTCGGGCTGCGCGCATCCGTCTCGTCGGACGGCAAGGCATGGGACGGCGAACTCGGCGCGCTCGCGAGGGCGCAGCCACTGTTGCGAGCGCCGTCCAGGCGACCGTGTGAGCGCCTGCAACCGTTGCGAGCGCCGCCCAGGCGACCTTGTGAGCGCCTGCAACCGTTGCGAGCGTCGTCGGGTGAGCTTGTGGGCGTCTGCAACCGTTGTAAGTGCCCACAAGGTCGCCTGGACGGCGCTCGCAACGGTTGCGGTGCCTTCGGAGCCGCGGGTTTGTGCTTCGGCACCTGCGATCACGGCCTTCGGCTTCGGGTGCTCGGTTCGACTTCGCTCACGCCACCCCGCCGCCACCCCCGCCGCCATGGCGGTGGACGATGAATACGCTTGTTTTATAGGTATATCGCGATGGCACGGGTGCTGCGATGGGTGGTACCATGAGACCCATGGTGAAACGGAGCAGCGGTGGGGTGGACGTGGTGTTCGAAGCCCCGCGGTGGTCCGAGCGCTGGGT
>CANJUR010000074.1 GCA_947477565.1 Deltaproteobacteria bacterium | reverse complement strand
GGTCACCTCCACGATGGCGCGCTCGCCGGAGAGCGCGAGGAGCGCGTTGAGCAGGGCCATCAGAAGCTCTTTATGCTCCTCGGTGCCGAAGACCTTCTTGAAGACGAAGTCAGTCTTGAGGTCGGCGAATACAGCACGCATGTCCGCAGACGTAACCGACGCAAGACCGACGGACAACCGCCGTCGCTCTGCGCCGGGTGGCTGCGGTTATGGGTAGGTCGGAGTGTTCGGGACCGTGACCGGGGAAGCTCGTGCCGACAACTTCCGGTGCGCCCTGGATCCGGTGCTATGCGTCCTCGCGATGGCCTCCGCCCCCCCCGCGAACCCAGCCCGCCCGCAAAACTCCCGCCTCGCCCGGGACACCCCGCTCCCTGAGGCGTTGCCTCCGGTCGCGCGCCCGTCGCGCCCCGCGCGCCCGACAGTACCGTGGTCGCAGACGTTCTCCGTAGTCCCGGTGCTCGTGCTGCTCGCGGGTACGGTGGTCGCGGGGCGCTGCGGCCACCGCTGGCTTACGCACACCCCGCGGCTCGGCGCGCGCATCCTCGAGATCACAGGCAACTCCCACTGCCTCCGCGAAGAGGTGCTCACCGCGGCCCGGCTTACCCCCGGAAGTAATGTCCTGGGGGTGGATCTCGAGCGCGCCGCCCGGCAGATCGAGCGGCTCCCGTGGGTCGCCCGGGCGACGGTCACTCGACAACTCCCGGACATCATCCGCGTGGTGATCGAGGAGCGCTCCCCCGCGGCCGTGGTCGCCGTCGGCGGCCTCTACCTCGCGAGCGCGGACGGGACCCTCTTCAAGCGCGCCGAGCCGGGCGACCCGGTCGATCTTCCTGTGGTGACAGGCCTCGCGCGGGAGTCGTTTCGCGAGCGACCCGAGGGGGCACGCGTGCAGGTGCGCGATGCTCTCGCATTGATGGGCGACCTCGAGAGCGCGCAGCTAGGCTCGTCCGCGCGCTTGCAGGAGGTGCACCGCGACGAGACCGGCGATCTCTCCGTGATGATAGGCGGGACGTACATCTGGCTCGGTCGGGGACCGTACCGCTCGAAGCTGTCGCGGCTGCGGGTAGTGCTCAACGAGTTGCACCGGCATGGGCTGGAGGCCTCTGAGGTGCATCTGGAGAGCGATCGTCACCCAGAGCGGGTGACCGTCCGCGCGCACACCGCAAGCGCGACTCCGATGCCGGGACCGCGCGGCTCCTGAGCGCGATTTTCAGGTGAGCAGGAGCGCCGCGATGGGGCTGTTCTGATCGTCCCTGGCGCCGTTGCCGAGCTGTCCGAAGGCGTTGTTCCCCCAGCAGCGAACGCCGTCATCCATGGTGAGCGCGCAGGGGTGGTAGTCGCCCACGGAAACGCTGGCTGCGGCGGTGATCGCGACCGCTCGCAGCGTTAGCGCGCAGGGGTATCTGTCGCTCGAGAACGCGCAGCGATCCGTCGATGCGGTACCACCGACGATCTGTCCGTTTTCGTCGCGGCCGAAGCATCGTGCGCCGCCGCCCGCCTGGGCTGCGCAGGTGTGGAAGCGCCTCGTGAACACGCTCGTCACTCCCTCAAGGTCCGGCACCACGGAAGGGCTCTGGGCGCACTGCAACGACCCGCTGACGGTATCGCAGGCCGTCGCGGTCGCACCGCCGAGCTGACCGAGGGAGGCCCAGCCCCGGCACTGCACCGTGCCATCGGCGCGACGGGCGCAGGTGTGCGATCCGCCCGCAGCGACCTCAGCGACCTCGGGGAGGGCGACGGGAGCGGGGCTGATCTGGGGGAACTTCCTGGGTCGATGCGTCCGGGGCCAAGCTGGGCGTAGTCGTTGAGACCCCAGCAGCGAAGGGTGCTGTCGCCCAGGCGGGCGCAGGTATGGTTGCGCCCCGCCGAGAGCTGCGCCACCCCGGCGAGGCCCGCGACGGCGGTGGGGGTCGGCACGCAGGGGCTCGGCGTCCCGTCGCCCTCGTCGCATCGCATCGGCGATGCAGCGGCGGCGATGCCGGTCTGGCCGAAGCGGTTAGCGCCCCAGCACCGGACGGTGCCATTCATGAGGAGGGCGCAGACGTGGAAGGTTCCGAGCGCGACCTGGCGTACTGGCGGTAGATCGAGCCGTGCGGGCGTCGCACTCGGCTGCAGCGAGGTGCTGCCGTTGCCACGTTCACCGGCGTTGTTTGGTCCCCAGCATCACACCGTGCGGTCGCCGCGGAGCACGCAGGTCGATCTGTTGCCGGTGCCGACCTGTCGCACGTCGGTCACGCCCGCCACGATGCGCGGACGGGTCTCACAAGGGACCGTAACCGCGGGGCTGGTGTCGCGCACCCGGCAGCGGGCGGCGCTATTCACGGGGGCGACCCCGAGTTGGCCGTTGTCGTTGAGGCCCCAGCAGCGCGCCGTGCTGTCGTTCATGAATGCGCAGGTGTGGGCCGCGCTGGCCGCCGAGAGCGCCACTGCCCGGAAGGGGCCACTGCCGTCGTTGACGCCCGCGTCGACGCCGGAGTCCCGGGCGTCGCCTTCATTCGCGCAGGCGGAGCCGATCGCGATCGCGGCGTAGGCGAGGAATGCGCGACGAGTGGTGCGGCGTGGGGCTTTCATTCTCGCGCGAATCTATCCTCGGGCGGGGTGGTACAACGCATCCGAGGGGGAGAGATGTGTGCAGGATTTTTGTGGCGGCGCGTCGGGGTGTGGCATGGGCATTTCGTCATGCAACGCCCCCTGGCAAAGCCCGGTGAGATCATCGTCGGCCTCGATATCGGCAGTACCACCGTGAGGGCGGTCGTCGGTGAGATCGGCATCGACGGAGTGGACATTACCGGCGTCGGTGAGTCCCGTTCGCGCGGGATGCGCAAGGGGGTCGTCGTCAACATCGAGAGTACCCAGCAGTCGATTCGCGAGGCCGTTGATAAGGCCAGCATGATGGCCGGCGTGCAGATCGCGACGGTGTTCTCGGGCATCGCCGGGTCACACCTCCGAGGGGTCAACTCGCACGGCATCGTGTCCATTGCCAACCACGAGTGCTCCCGCGAGGACGTGGACCGTGTGCTCGACCAGGCGCGGCGCATCTCGATGCCGCTCGACCGCACGGTGATTCACGTCCTGCCGCAGGACTTCGTCATCGACCAGCAGGACGGCGTTCGCGAGCCTGTGGGGATGAGCGGCGTGCGCATCGAGGCGCGGGTGCACCTCGTCACCGCGGCAGTCTCCAGCGTGCAGAACGTCACCAAGTGCATCGAGCGCTGCAACCTCCACGTGACCGAGCTGGTGCTGACTCCGCTTGCGAGCGCCGAGGCGGTGCTCACCGACGACGAGAAGGAGATCGGCGTCGCGCTGGTCGACATCGGCGGCGGCGCAACGGACGTGGTCATCTACTCGGAGGGGTCACTGCGGCACACCGCGGTGCTCCCCATCGGCGGCGAGAACCTCACCAATGACATCGCCGCAGGGCTTCGAACGCCCGCGAGCGAGGCTGAGCGAATCAAGGTTCGTTACGGCTGCGCGATGAGATCGATGGTTGATCCGGAGGAGACCCTGGAGGTCCCTGGGGTGGGCGGGCGTCCGTCGCGAACGCTGTCGCGCGACTTCCTTGCCTCCATCGCCGAGCCGCGGATGGACGAGCTCTTCCAGTGCATCGCGCAGGCGCTGCACAACAGCGGAATGATCGACCGGCTCAACGCTGGAGTCGTGCTCTGCGGCGGCGGGTCGCTCCTCGAGGGGAGCGTCGAGTTGGCCGAGCAGATCTTGCAGGTGCCGGTTCGTCGCGGGGTCCCGACGGGAGTCGGCGGGATGGTGGAAATGGTTCGCAGCCCCGCGATGGCGACGGCTGTGGGTCTGGTGAAGTACGGCGCGGCGCGGCCGGCGCGCATCGCGGTCCCGTCGACGGCGGGGACGTACCAGGGCCCGGTGAAGGCCAGCGCGACGACGGATGTTCGGGCGCAGGCCGCGGGCGATGCCCACTGGTGGGGCAAGTTCCGGGGCTGGCTGGGCGAAGTGTTCTGAAGGACTACTGCCGCGCGTGCTTTGGACGGCATCGCGCAGCAACAACCGCGGCTCTCCGCGCGTGGACGTACGCGTAGGAGATCACCGCAGCATTGGGAGGATTTCACATGGGTCTGTCGTTCGATCTGGTTGACAACACGAGCATGGCAGCGGCACGCATCAAGGTGGTGGGCGTCGGCGGCGCGGGCGGCAACGCCATTCGCACGATGATCGAATCGCAGGTGACGGACGTGGAGTTCGTCGTGGCGAATACGGACATCCAGGCCCTGATGCAGAGCCCCGCGGACGTGAAGATTCAGCTCGGACGCGCGCTGACCAAGGGCCTCGGCGCGGGCGCCAACCCGGAAATCGGCAAGCGCGCGGCGATGGAAGACATCCAGCTCATTCAGGAGCACCTGCAGGGCGCGGACATGGTCTTCGTGACCGCGGGCATGGGCGGCGGCACGGGTACCGGCGCGGCGGCGGTCATAGCCCAGGTCGCGCGTGACCTTGGCGCGCTGACCGTCGGCGTGGTGTCCAAGCCTTTCAAGTTCGAGGGCAGCCAGCGGACGAAGAAGGCGATGATGGGTCTCGCTGAACTGAGCGCGCACGTCGATACGCTGATCACGATTCCGAACGACAAGCTGCTCACTCTCGACGACGACATGACTGTGACGGACTCCTTTCGGAAGGCCGACGAAGTTCTCGTCAACGCCGTCCAGGGAATCTCCGACCTGATCCAGCAGAGCGGCCTCATCAACGTCGATTTCGCCGACGTGAAGGCCGTGATGAGCGGCGCTGGACTCGCTCTGATGGGCATCGGCTACGGCCGCGGCGACACTCGCGCGATGGACGCCGCGCGGGCCGCCATCAGCTCTCCGTTGCTCGACAACATCTCCGTAGACGGCGCGACGGGCGTGCTCATCAACTTCATGGGCGGCCCGGACCTGCGACTTCGCGAGGTCAACGAGGCCGCGACAATGATCCAGGAGAGCGCCGGCGAGGATGCCAACATCATTTTCGGCGCGGTGATCAACGAGAACATGCGCGACGTTGTGAAGGTGACCATCATCGCGACGGGCTTCCCGAGCGAGGCCGTCGCGTTCGATGCTCGCGCGATCTCGACCTCGGTGCCGATGATCCACAGCCGCCCGTCGGCGGTTCACCAGCCTGTGCGCAGCGTCTACCCAGCCTCGATGACGACGCAGACCCCGTCGCGGCACCCGCAGAGTGTCTCTGCGCCGATGAACAACATGAACGGCCGCGCCTCGACGACGCCCGTGCAGAACCCTATGGGCCGCACGTCGCGTCCGATGGGCGCCGTGTCCATGAAGGAAGACGAGTTCGACATCCCGACCTTCCTGCGCCACAGCCGCAACGAAGAGTAGTCGCGACCCGCCTCAGCCTCTCCTGCGAGTCCCCGCCCGTCGTTTCGACCCACGCTCACTCCCGCTGATATCTCCGTGCGCCAACCCGTTAGCGCCGGGGGCTCGCTCACCATTCCCACAGCACCCGCAGTTCGATCTCGATGGCCTCGAAGGGCTCGGCGCGCACGGTCGCGTCGCCTGCGGCGCTCAAGGCGAGCAGCCACCCATCCGCAGTTCGTCGAAACACCTCGAGGGTCTTCGCCGTCGCGTCGAGCAGCCACGCGTGCCCGACGCCGTGACTCAGATACATCGGCATCTTCGTGAACCGATCGTGCCTGCGCGTTGACGACGAGAGCACTTCGCACACCCAGTCTGGAACTACCCGGATGGCAGCGTCTTCCGGCATCGTGGGCAGCCGGTCCCGATGCCATCCCGCGAGATCGGGCTCCGCGAGGTCGGGTAGGTCACCGAGGCTCAACTCCGGCTCGGGCAGCACGATCCACCCCCCGGGGCCTCCGCGGCCCCAGCGAAACGGCGGGTGGAGCAATGCGCTCAGGATCGCCGCCGCGGACTGATTCCGGGGCGCAGGCCGGGAAAGTAGGTAAAGCTCGCCGCCGATGATCTCCGCCGCGACGCCCGGTGGCGCGCCGCGATACCCATCGAGCACGTCGGGGCGGAGGTTGGGATACTCGGGATCCAGTGCTCGCGCAGAGTCGGAAGGCATGCGTGAAAGCTATCATGCAGGCTGATCAGGTCGCGTTCAGCGGTCGGCGGAGATGGATGGGAGGGAGCTACTTTGATCCGGCGGGAGGGAGGTCCGGGGCGGGGGCGTAGAGGCCTGCCGCCGGCGGTGACGAAGGCTCGTCCACGGAACTCACGGCGATCATTGCAGCGCCGAAAACCAGAACGCCGAGCAGGGTCACGACGACGCCGCCCATGCGGCCCCAGAGTGCGGTGTACGACGAGACGGTCTCGCCTTGCGTGCGCAGTTCGTCGAGATCGATCTGCTGCCCGATGCCGCGGCGAAACCATCCCACGGCCTGGAAGGGCTGCCCGATGAGCCGCGTCACGGTCTTCCAGCCAAACCAGGCGTTGCCGAAGAACGGCAGCCAGTGCTCGTAGTTGAGGGTCATGAGCCCGCCCTGCGGGTCTTCCATCATCATGTCTTCGGCGACGTAGCTGCCCGCGTCGGCGCGGCCGATGAGCGTCCCCTGCACGGCCACCGGGCGACCGCGCAGCGGTGACGCGTAGGGGTCCATCATCAGTTCGAGCACGGACACCATTGCGGGCTGTCCCAGCACCGGAAACCGCCAGAATCCCCGCAGGGCCATGCCGAGCCCGAGACCCAGCAAGATGCCGCCGAAGCCCGCGGCGGAGAGCGCTGCCGAGCCGACCACTTCGCCCGCGATGCCGACCGCCAGCGCGCCCACCACGCCGAGGTGCGGAGCAAACCAGACGAGCACCTCCAGGGCGAAGTTGCCCCGCAGACGCGCGTCGTCGAGGGGCTTTCCGTACGCGTCGATGGGCTGAAACTGGAACAACGGCCGAATCGCCAGCGCCGCCGATTGCTCACACAGGACCTTGATGCGCTTGCCTGTCAGTGGGTGCGTGCTCGCGAGTTCCAGCACCGCCGCCCACGGGTTGTACAGATCAAACAGGAACACCTTCTCGATGCGCGCGATGCCATCTGCCGTCGCCTGCACCTCGGGGGTTTCCTGGCCGGCGAGGGCGCCCGCCATCGCATGCCCGCCCTGATGGGCGGCGGCGTAGGCGAAGCCCGTGGAGCGAGCGCTGCCCGGGTCGGCCACGCCGAGGGCGCGCGTGCCGCCCATGAGCTTGCGGGAGAACTCCGTGTTGGGCTGCCGCGCGAGGCCGTAGGCGACCTTCACGAGAGCCATGGAGAGGGCGTTGGGGTTGCGTGTCTCGGCGCCCGCAAACTCGTCGGCGTAGTACTCCCGCACCCGCGACAGGTAGAGCAGCGTGTATTGCGCGACCCACCAGAATACGTAGGCCACAAGCGCGACGATGGCCGCTGCTTCGCCGACGCCCCTGGAGTCGTTGCCCTTCGGGCGCACGCTCTTTGCGACGACGTAGATCTGCCAGAGAACCTGCACCATCGTCGATGCGAGGGTCATTACGATGAAGTCGCGGTGCACGATGTGCCCGAGTTCGTGGGCGCACACGGCCGCGAGTTCGTCGTCGTTGAGGTAGTGCAACAGCCCGCGCGTGAGCACCATCCGCGAGCGATCGGCGGTGGAGCCGTAGCAGTACGCGGTGGGGTTCATGTCGTCGATGAGCTTGAGCGTGGGCAGCTTCACGCCGTGCCGCTGGCAGGTCGCGTAGATGAACTGCGCCACTCCCGGGCGGTACTGCGCGAGCTCCTCGAAGGGCATATCGCGGCACCGGTAGAACCACCGGTTGGTGAGATCCATGATCCACGGGGAGATCAGCCACATCAGCCCGTTGATCGCGATCGTGATGCCGATGGCTAGCGCGAGGATGAGCCCCGCACCCACTTCTCCCGCGGACTGCGCGAGTACGAACAAGATCGGTGTGATGAGGATGAAGACGAAGCCCGAGATGAGGGACAGCGTGAGGACCGTGGCGGTCAGGGCCTTGGAGCGCAATGGACCGTATTCTCCTTTCGACGACGCGCCCCGAGGCCCTCCCAGGAAGGCGACCGGCAGCGCTGTTCGCGGATGATAGGCGCTGTCGTCGTCGCGTGGGCGCGTGATACGCTCAACCGCAGCGAAGCCCGAAATGCGAAGACCAATGGCGACGTGGCTGGGGAGCACGGTGTTGGGACTGACACTGGGGGGCTGCAGCATCGAGGGCACCCGCCAGCGAGGCGACGAGTGTCTGCAGGACCGCGAGTGCGTGTCCCTGCTGCGCTGCGAGATCACCCCTGACGGTCGCTCACTCTGCGTGTACCCGACCCGACTGGATGCTGGCTTTCCGACGGACGTCGGGGCCGCGGATGCCGGCGTCGCGCCCGTCGGCATGGACGTCACGGCGCCATCCGACGCCGCCGCCGCGCCGGATGTGCCGGACGCGATCGACAGCGCCGGCTGAGCGGCGATTCAACTCGCGCGGAGCCAGGCGCGCAGGTGCGCGGTGACGTGATCGGCGGTGAGGGAGTACTTGTCCGCGAGTACCGGACCAGGAGCGGAGGCGCCGAAGCCGTCTACGCCGAGAACGAGTCCATCGAGGCCGACGTAGCGCCACCATAGGTCCGTGCGGCCCGCTTCGAAGCTGGCTCTGCGGGCGCCCGGCGGGAGCACCGTCGCGCGGTAGTGGGCGTCCTGGCGCGCGAAGACCTCGAGGCACGGCATCGAGACGACACGCACCTGCAGTCCGTCTTCGGTATGCAGCCGTCGCGCAGCCTCGACCGCGACGGACACCTCGCTGCCCGTCGAGAGGATCACCACCTGCGGCACGCCGCTCTCTTCGCGCACGAGCACGTAGCCGCCGCGGGCAGCGTGGCGGCCTCGCACGGTGGTGTCGCCGGGCAGCACATCCACCTTCTGGCGCGAGAGAATAAGCTCCGTCGGACCATCCCGGCGGGTCGCCGCGGCGGCCCAGGCAGCGGCGCACTCGGCGCTGTCGGCGGGTCGCCAGACGTCCACGTTGGGGATGAGTCGCAGCGCGCTCACGTGCTCGACGGACTGGTGCGTGGGGCCGTCCTCGCCCAGAAAGACAGAGTCGTGCGTGAAGACGTGCACGACCGGAATGTTGCTCAGACCCGCGAGTCGGATGGGCGGGCGCATGTAGTCCGAGAACGTCAGGAAGGTCGCCGTGAATGGGATGAACATCCCGTAGAGGGCGATGCCGTTGGCGATCGATCCCATGGCGTGCTCGCGGATGCCGAACCGGAGGTTGCGTCCGTCGAAGTGTCCCGCGGAGACCTTGCCGGAGTCCTTGATTGGAGTCTTGGTTGATCCGCCGAGGTCGGCGTCGCCGCCGACGAGCGAGGGCATTACGGCGGCGACTAGTTGCTCGAGGGTTCCGGCGAGAGCGCGCGTAGCGTCGTTGGTCGGCGGAAGCTTCGCCAGAAGGCTCTCGAGGAGATCGTCCGGGACCGTACGATCGCAGAGAGCGCGGTAGAGGGCGCCCTGCGCAGGGTGCGCGGCGAGCCACTGCTGCTCGTGCGCGACCCAGCTTGCGTGGACTTCCGCGAGGGTGCGAGCTCGCGCTGCGAAGTGATCGCGCACGACGTCGGGCACCAGGAAGGTCTCGTCGCTCCAGCCGAGGGCGCGGCGCGTGGCGAGGGCCTCGTCCTTGCCCAGCGGCTCACCGTGAACCTTGTGCGTGTCGTGCTTGTTCGGCGCGCCGTGGCCGATGTGCGTGCGCGCGAGAATCAGCGTGGGCTTCTCGCTCTGCGCGAGGGCTGCATCGTAGGCCGCAGCGATCTGCGCGTGGTCGTGGCCGTCGATGTGCTGCGTGCGCCAGCCGACCGCCTCGAAGCGCGCCGCGACGTCCTCGCTAAACGCCTCGTCGATGCTGCCGTCGAGGGTGATGCGGTTGTCATCGTAGACGTAGATCAGGTTGCCCAGCTTGAGGTGCCCTGCGAGCGAGGCGGCCTCGTACGCGACGCCCTCCATCACGTCGCCGTCCGAGACGATCGCCCAGATGCGGTGCTGGAAGAGCCCGGGCAGACGCGCCTCGGCCAGCTTCGCCGCCATCGCCATGCCGACCCCGTTGGCGAAGCCCTGACCCAGCGGACCCGTGGTGACCTCGACGCCGGGCGTGAGGTGCACTTCGGGGTGCCCTGGGGTCTTTGATCCCCACTGGCGAAACTGCTTCAGTTCATCGAGTGGGAGGTCGTAGCCCGCGAGGTGGAGCAGGGCGTAGAGAAGCATCGAGCCGTGGCCGGGCGACAGGATGAAGCGGTCGCGGTCGCGCCAGTGCGGGTTCGTCGGATCGTGCCGCAAGTAGCGCGACCAGAGAACGAACGCGACGTCCGCGGCACCCATCGGCAGCCCAGGGTGTCCGCTCTTCGCGGCCTCGATGGCGTCGATCGCAAGGAACTTCATCGTGTTCACAGCAAGCGCGGTGATCTCGTTGGGAGCAGCGGGAGCGATGGGCGTGTTCACGGCAGTTTGGGATCTCCTTCGAGAAATGGGGGCGCACCCTGCTACCGCACCCTCGCGTGGGTGCCAACGGGCGTCGCGGGATTCGGCTCCGTCGAGTGGCTGCGGCGACCTCGAGGGCGTGTCGTACTGCCGATCGTCCGGAGTAGAGTCGCTCGGTGATACAAACTCCGTTCATCCTTGCGCTAGCGCTCGTCCTCGCGTCATGCAGCGAGTCGTCTTCGCCGCTGCCGCTCGTCTCCCCAGCGGACGTCGTCCCGGTCGATGTCTCCGCGCTCGTTGATGTCTCCGCGCTCGTCGATGTCTCCGCGCTCGCCGATGTCGCCGACGCGAGCGCGGACATCGCAGTGGTCGACGCCGCGTCGGATGTCCCAGTGCCGGCGCGGCTGAGGATTCTCTTCGTCGGCAACAGCTACACGTACGTCAATGATCTCCCCGCGATCATCGTTCGCATGGGCGCCGCAGCCGCGAGAGCGGGCATCGGACAGGAAATCATCGCGGACTCCGTGACGGTCGGCGGTGCGACGCTACGCAACCACTGGGAGACCGGGACGGCCCCGTCGCGCATCATGGCGGGCGGCTGGGACGCCGTGGTGCTGCAGGGGCAGAGCGTCGAGCCGGTGCTCAACAACGCTGAGTTTCGCTCGTACGGAGAGCGCTTCGGGATGCTCGCGGGGGCCCATGGAGCGCGGTCGGTGTTCTACGCGACGTGGCCGCGGCGGGCGGGCGACGCGGTGTATGCGCAGACCTGGTCGGGCGGGTCGCAGGAGGTGTTCAACACCAGGATGCGGGCGGCCTACGCGCAGGTTGCGACGAGCGTGGACGGAACGCTCGCACCGGTGGGGGATGCCTGGCTGAGCGCACTGCGGCAGCGTCCCTTGCTGGAACTGTATGACCCCGATGGGAGCCATCCCTCGGCCGCGGGGAGTTGGCTCGCGGCCTGCGTCCTCTACCGCGCAATCACCGGCGTCGCGCCGTCCGCGGAAACAGAGGTCGCAGCGCCGACCGTTCCGGCCGCGGACGCACGCTTCCTGCGCGAACTCATCGCTGCGCCATGAGTGGCCCAGTCGCCCATCGAGCGTAGATCGCCATGGCCATGACACCGGACTACGAGCCCGTCATCGGACTAGAGGTGCACGCCCAATTGCGCACCCGATCCAAGGCGTTTTGTTCGTGCATGGTGCGCTTCGGAGACCCGCCCAACACCCTCGTTTGTCCGACGTGTCTGGGGCTGCCAGGCGCCCTCCCGGCGCTCAATCGCGAGGTCGTCACCCTGGCCGTTCGGGTCGGGCTGGCACTCGGGTGCACCCTCCGGCGACGCAGCCGTTTCGCTCGCAAGAACTACTTCTATCCCGACCTCCCGAAGGGCTACCAGATCACGCAATTCGACGAGCCCCTCTGCGAAGGCGGATTTTTGGAGGTTTCGCAGCCCGACGGCTCGAGCCGACGCATCGGCATCGAGCGAGCGCACATCGAAGAGGACGCCGGCAAGAACATCCACGGCGACGGCGCATCGCACTCGGTCTCGCGCATCGATTTCAACCGTGCGGGCATAGGGCTTCTAGAGATCGTCGGCCGCCCGGACCTCCGTAGCGCTGCCGAGGCCGCGGAGTACCTGCGCCAGTTGCGCGCCGTGCTGATGGCGGTGGGGGCCAACGATGGCAACCTGGAGTCGGGCTCGTTTCGCTGCGATGCCAACGTCAGCGTGAGGGCGCGCGGCGATACCCGACTCGGCACCCGCACGGAGATCAAGAACATCAACTCGTTTCGCTTCGTGCAGCGGGCGATCGAGTGGGAGATCGCAGCGCAGGTCGCGACCCTCACCGAGGGCGGAGCCGTCGCGCAGGTCACCAAGAACTGGGACGACGAGGCGGGTCGATGCCACGTGCTACGGACGAAAGATGGCAGCGACGACTACCGCTTTTTCCCAGAGCCCGACCTGCCTCCGTTGGTGATTTCCGAGGCCTTCATCGCTGCCGTCGCATCGACCCTGCCCACGCTGCCCGCGGCGCGCCGGGTCAGCTATGTGCGCGAGCGTGGGCTCACTGAAGGCGACGCCCGGTTGATCACCGAACACCCCTCGATCGCTGATTGGTTCGAGGCACTGGCGGCGCAGACGACGGACGCGAAGCGCGCGGCCAACTGGGTGTGCAACCTGGTGAAGCCCGGGGTCGTGACGCACGGCTTGAACGCGACGTTTCCCCTGGCGGTGCCTGCTCTCGCGGGCCTCTTCGCGCGCCTCGACGACGGTACCCTGTCGAGCACCATCGCGAAGGACGTCTACGCGAAGATGGTTGCGACCGGACGCAGCGCCGACGCGATCATCGAGGCTGAGGGGCTGCGCGTGCTGCGCGACGAGGGCGCGATCGAGGCAATGTGCCGCGGCGTCATTGAGGCGTCGCCCCGGCAGCTGGCGGCGTACCGCGGTGGCAAACTAGCGCTGCTCGGATACTTCAAGGGGGAGGTGATGCGGGCCAGCGGGGGGAGGGCCGATCCGCGCACGCTCGACGTGATTCTCGGGCGACTGCTCGCGGTCTGAGCGGCTCAGGAGCGCGACTCGTCGAGGCGACGCAAGCCTTCGAGCATGAGGGCCTCGACGTTGCTGTTGATCGGCTGCGACGACGGGCGAAACGTCGGATCGAGCGCAAATTCCCCCGTGGACAGGCCGATCATCGCGAAGAACGCTTCCTCGCCGCGCAGTCCCTGCCAGAGGGCGTTGACGACGGCGCCGTCAAGGAAGTGCACCTCTCCCTGCTCGCTGCCGTTGCGGATGCTGAGCTGCCCCGTCTTGCGGCCCTGCGAGAGCACTTGCACAACGTCCGTGAGCGCCAGTTCGGCGAGGGAGCCGGATACTCCCCGTGGCGATCGCGCCTGCCGTTGGGCAAGGAGCTGCTTCACCTTGGCGATGAGCACCTCGGGCGAGGCGGGCTTGAGCACGTAGTCGTTGGCGCCCAACTCGAAGGCCCGTGCGATCGCCTCCCTCCGCTGGTCGCGCGTCAGAAACACCCACGGCACCTTGGAACCGCCCGCCCGCAGCGTCGCGAGCAGTTCGAGAGCGGAGTCGGTTTCGAGGTCGGTCTCGGAGATCACGGCTTCCACCGCGCCATGGGCGAGCACCCCTTCGGCCTCCTCGACGTTGCGCGCGAGATGCACCTCGAAGCCCTCCTCGACCATGCGGAGTTCGAGCACCGTGCTCTCCTCGGGATCGGGGTCGATGAGGAGCACCACGGTGCGCTCGGAGAGCAGCTTGGCGCGCAGGTCATCGCCAGTGACCACCTGGCGCAGGAGGTCTACGAGGTTGCGGTCGAACACCGACTCCTTGTGGCGGTCGAGAACGTCGCAAGCCTCGGGTGCGGTGAGCTGTCGACGGTAGGGGTTGTTGAGGTTCTGCGTGAGGTCAGCGTAGGTGTCTACCACCGCGAGGATGCGTGCCCCGAGGGGGATCTCCTTGCCTGCGAGACCATCAGGGAAGCCCTGCCCGTCGAAGCGCTCGTACATCGTCTGAAGCGTAGTGACGGTGGTCGAATCGAGGGGCACCGCTTCGAATAGTTTGATCGCGGTCTGGAAGGTCTTCTGCGCGGCGACGCGGTGGTTGTCGAACATCGCGACGTTGAGCGCCGTGAGGTGATACGTGGCCGCCTTGCCGACGTCGTGGAGGAGCGCTGCGACCACCAGCGCATGGACTTCGTCCGGTGCAAGGCGGATGCGGTCCGCGAGCTTGCGGGTCCAGCGCGACACGAGCGGCGAATGCCCACGGAGCTCGCCGCGGTTGTTTTCCAACAGCGACACCAGCACCGTCGCGAGCTCGACAAACGATGCCTTCGTGGTCGCCGTATTGGCAGTGCGCTGGGGAGCACGGACGGTATCGTCTTCGCCGACCAGGCGCTCGCGGCGCTCGGTGGAGGGCACCGCGCCCGACGCCGGGGGGGTCTGAATGGAGTACTGCGCGTAGAGGTCGATCATCGAGAGGTACTGCTCGCGCCCGGTCGTATCGACCTGAGCGAAGGCGTACAGCTCCCCGGAATAGTGCTTTAAAATCGCAGCGCGTACGGCCGCCGGGCGGGCCACGTAGACCCGCACGTCACGAGCGTTGGAGGCCTGCTTCACGGCGGCGAGCACCGCGGGGTCGCCAGCGTCGGGCGAGACCACCGAGAGCGTGCTGCTCGCCGCGTCGAAGAGCACCGGAAAGACCTGGAACTCCTCCGCCAGGCGTCTCGGGATCACCTCGAGCAGGGCGCGATCGACCTCCGCACGGGCGAGCTTGTTGGTTGCTACGAAGCGTGTGCGATAGAGCTTCGCGAGAAACTTCAGAAGGTCGGCTTCAGAGACTGCACCGCTCTCGATCAGCACGTCCTCGACGCGTGAGCCATTTCCGCGGACGCGCTGAAGGACGGCCTCGAGTTGATCGGGCGTCACGAGGTTGTCCGCCAGCAGTTGCTCGTGGAGGTGGCCCTGCGGTGGATTCGACATAATCACTGAGAGCGTAGCGAGCGGTATTCTCCCGCGTCAACGAATCGTCCGCGTACGCGTTGGCGCTCGCGGGGGTGCCGGGTATGGTCCCGGCCGTGTCGAGGCAGGTATTGGTATTCCTCGCGGTGTCTCTCGGCATCGCATGTTCGGGCTCAGGCGTGCGGGTTCAGGGCAACGAGGTGAGCGCCGGGACCCTCCGTTACGCGGTCGGGTACGTTCCCGCCCCGTGGCAGCGGGTAGAGGTTGAATCCAACGACGTCGCCTGGTTCGATCCCGACACCCACGGAACGGTGTACGTCGATCACACCTGCGACCGCGCCATGGACACGCCTCTCCCATCTCTCGTTCAGCACCTGCTTATCGGCTTTACGCAGCGCGAAATCGTCCTGGAAGAGACCGTTCCGTTCGACCGCCGGGAGGCCCGTCACGTGGTGGTCAACGCCCGCCTTGACGGTGTTGCCCGCTCGCTTGAACTTTACGTGATGAAAAAAGACGGCTGCGTGTACGACCTCGGCTTCGTCGCGCCGCCCGAGCGCTTCGCCTCCGGTCGCCTCGCCTTCGATGCCTTCGCGCGCGGCTTCCGCACGGTGCAGTCGCCCCTCCAGCAGTAGCCAACCGTCACCCGTCAGGCACCCGATGACGTCCCCCGCCACGCCCTCCCGCTCCGACGGTTCTGACGGCCTCGTTGCGCCCGGAGAGCGGACTTCACCCTTTCCAGAAGGCCGATCGTCGCTCACGCCGGGCCGCACGTCACTGGTGCCGCCCGCGCCGGTCGTTAGCCCGTGGCAGAAGTACATCGACAGTTCGAGGCAGTCGCTCGATGACCTCGGCGGCATGACGATGCTGCTGCGCGACGCCACCGTCGCGACCTTCGCGCGCCCCTTCGAACTCAAGGAGATCATCTACCAGCTTGAGTCCCTCGGGCTGAAGTCGGTCACCATCGCCCTCCTCACCGCACTCTTCGTGGGCATGGTGATGACCGTGCAGTTCGCCTTCGGCCTCGAGCGCTTCGGCGCCACGGACTACGTCGGGCGCGTGATCGGGCTCTCCATTACCCGCGAGCTGGCGCCCGCGCTCACCGCCCTCGTCGTCGGGTCGCGCATCGGGTCGGGCATGGCCGCGGAGATCGGATCGATGGCCGTCACCGAGCAGGTCGATGCCATCCGCGCCCTCGGCGCCGACCCGGTGAAAAAGCTGGTCGTGCCGCGGCTCATCGCGTGCCTGATCCTGATGCCGGTGCTGACCGTCTTCGCTGACGTGGTCGGATTCGCCGGCGCGATGGGCGTCGCGAAGCTTCAGTTCGACACGCCGATGGGCTTCTTCTTCCGCACCGCTCTCGAGTCCATCACGATGCAAGACTTCATGTCCGGCATCGGGAAATCTCCCTTCTTCGGCGTCACCATCGCCATCATCGGCTGCTACTACGGCATGAACACCCGCGGGGGCACCGAGGGAGTCGGACGCTCCACCACCCGCACGGTGGTCGCCGCCGCCATCGCCGTCCTCGTGGCGGATTTCTTCCTCACGAAGCTCTTCCTGTCCGTGAAAATCTGACCGTACGATCGCCGGGTGGGGCAATGACCGAACTCGTCTGGCGCGGCAAATACCTCGACGGCGCGCGCGTCACGCCCTCCCGTGAGCCCGCTCCGATCGTGCTTCGGGAGCGCCACGGCGACGGCCTCGGCGAACCCAACCTCCTCCTGGAGGGCGACCGATGCGTCGCGCTCGCGAGCCTCCTGCCAACCCACGCAGGAGCCATTCAGGCGATCTACATCGATCCGCCGTTTGACACTGGCAACCGCTTTTCGGCCACACGGCAACTCGATGACGGCGCCACGCTCAAGCGCCACGCCTACCGCGACACCTGGGGCGTCGGGCTCGACGCCTACCTCGCGTTCATGTCCGACACGCTGGTGCTGCTACGCGACCTGCTCGCTGCGGATGGTGCCCTCTTCGTCCACTGTGATTGGCGTGCCAACGGATACCTCCGAGTGCTCCTCGATGAGCTCTTCGGTCCGCTGTGCTTCCGCAACGAGATCGCCTGGCGGCGCGCGCCCAACCTCGGTCGGCAGGCGGCGTCGCGCCAGCTCGGACGCACCCTCGACACCATCTTCGTCTACTCGAAGACCGCCGGATCACCCTTCCGCGGCGACGCTCCTCGGCGCAGTGATGCCGTCGCGCTCGACGCGCGCGATCAGCCCGCGGGCGCGAAGTGGGACGAGGCACGCTCTGCGTGGTTTACGACGGCTCCGCGGGGGGATTACACCGACGCCAGCATTGCGCGGTTGAGGGACGAGGGTCGCGTGTACGACTCGCCGACCGGCCGCGTGTCGATCAAGTACTTTCTCCGCCGTGGCGCTGATGGGCGCTGGTACAAAGATCAGCCGATCGACGCGCTCTGGGACGACGCTGAGGTGCGCCCGCTAAGGCACTGCCCGAAGCGCGAAGACATGGGCTACGACACACAGAAGCCTGAAGGGCTGCTCGCGCGCATCGTGCGCTGGGCGACGCGCCCCGGCGATCGCGTGCTCGACTGCTTCAGCGGCAGCGGAACCACGGCAGCCGTGGCCGAACAACTGGGCCGCCGCTGGGTGGCCATCGACGCCGGCGACGCTGCGATTGCCACTACCCGGCGGCGTCTCGTGAACCTCCCAGCCATGTGGCCCTGGGCGTTGGCGACCGTGCGCCCCGCAGTGAGTGCGACGACGCGAAGCGCCTGCGCGACCCTGACCCGCAGCGAGGGAGGCGCCACCGTGGAGATCATTGCCTTCGAGGTCGACGCAGACTCCGTACATGCGCTGCCCGTGGTCGCACACTGGTCGTCGTGGGTGGACTACTGGCTCGTCGATACCGACCACGACGGGGTGACCTTTCGAGCGCGGCTGCGGGTGACGCGCGCGCCGAAGAAGCCGCTCCCGATGAGCGCGGTCATCGAAGCGAGAGGGAGGGTGCTCGTGCGGGTGATCGATGTCCTGGGCGAGGAGGCGACGGTCGAGGTCAGCGGATGACCGCCGCTCCTTGTGCCGCCGTGGCGAGGAAGCGAAGCACCCGCTCGTTGAGAGCGCGGTCGCGAAACACGACGAAGTGACCGTCGTAGGCGCTTCCGGGGTCGACCTCGAGCAGCGCCGCGGTGGTGCCGGCGAAGTTGTTCGACACCGGGAAGGGGATCGCGGCGCCGGCCGGCCAGGCGGTCATTCCGCCGGGGATGGTTCCTGCCACGGGCAGTCCGAGGGTGGCGGCGATGGTCTGCATCGTGGGTGGCGGCGAGTATGAATCGCCCAGCCCGTAGGTCATCAAGACGGGGCGCGCGTTGATGCCCATCGGGCGCTCGAGCAGCACGACGTGGCCGTAATTCACAGCGTCGCTGCGCTCGAAGAAGGTCTGCAACAGGTTGAGCACAGGGTGCCCGGCGCTTCGTGCGTCAGCGTCTTCAAGCACCGCGGGGATCAGCGACGCGATGTCGAGCGGGCGCACCTTCGAGGTGAGCGATAGCCGCAGGTCGCCGCCCGCGCCAGAGAAGACAAGGCCCGCGAGGTCGGGCTCGTAGGCCGCCGCCGGGACGCCCACCGTTGAGCCCTGCGAGTGCCCGAAGAAGAAGATCCGCCGCGGGTCAAAGCGTACCGTCTGCCCGTCGCGCGGCAGCATCGGGAGCGTCACCGTCGAGAGCGCGCGCACCATCGCGAAGACGTCCGCGGACCCCTGGAGGATGTTGTCCCGCGCCGCCTCCGGGTTGCCGAAGTTGAAAAATGCCTGGTCTGGTGGCGTGGAGACGCCCATCCCGCGGCGGTCGCCGTGCATCACTCCGTCGAAGCCCACCGTCGCGAAGCGTACCGTGCTCCCGCCGCCGACATCGACGCCCGCCAGAGCGCCCGCGAGTCCCTCCGTGACGACGCTACGAAACGACCCGCCCGTGCCGTGCGCGTACAGCACCGTGGGCCATCCGCCCGCGGGAGCCTCCGCGCCGCGCGGAACGGTCACCGTGACGCACACCCGCTCGGTGCCCTGCGCCATCGGGCGACCCGCAGCGTCCGTCGCGATCGCACCGCTACCGACCGTCCGATACGGCCGCGCGCCCGCTTGAAAATAGGGAATCTCGAGGGTCCCCTGGAGCTCGTCGAAGGCCGGGTCGGCCGCGCCGAGGCAGCCGCGCACATGCACTGCGCCGGCGAGTCCGTCGTCGCAAGGCGAGCGCACGCCGGTGTCGCAGCGCACGAACCCCGCCGCCGTCGGAGCCGCCGCCGCCCGCACCGCATCGCGCAGCGCCGGAACCACCCGTCGCACCTGCTGCGTCGTGAACACCGTCGCGACGAGCACCGTCGCCGGGTCGATGCGCTCCGTCGCGAGATACCTTCGAAACGGTGCGTACGCCGCGTGCGCGCGAGCCCGCACAGCCTCCGCGGGCGCCGTCTCCGCGAGCATCGCCGGGAAGTCCGCGTCGCGCTCCACCGCACGGCCCGTCGCGTCGCGCACGCCACCCACGAAGAAGGCCGCGTAGGTGTGGCCCGGCTCCATCGGTGCTCCGTGCCCGGTGTCGATCATCACCGGGTTGCCGCAGAGGTAGCGATTGCCCGCGGTGTTGGCCCCGAAGCGAACGCTGTTCGTGGGCTGGCCCGTGGTGAGATCGACGAGGCGCAGCGTGTCATTCAGCCGCAGCGTCGCGAAGTCGAGGCGTCCAGAGAAGCGGAAATACACAAGGTGGTTGGTGCCGAAGCCATCGACCGAGCGCTCGATCGCGCGGAGGTAGCGGTCCACGAGGTCGAAGCCGAGCAGTGCCGTCCCCGGATGCGGAAAGCCCGTGAGGTTGAGGCGACCCGTGGCGGCGTCGCGGCGGACGTTGTTGGGATACGGCAGCCGGAAGAAGTCGTGCGGAGGGGTTCCGTCCATCGCGGGAAGCTCGAAGTACGCGCGCACCGGGCCGCTCTCCTCCGCCGCGCAGCGCTCGCCGGGCCAGAAGCCGACACCGCCGTCGCTGCGATTGATCGCCGCCGAAAGGGCGGGCGAGAAGCACGTGTGCGTCGTCGGGTGGCACTCGAGGCCCGCCTGGCAGTCGAGCAGGTCAGCGCAGGCACCGTCTACGTCGCGCGGCGCAGCGGTGAACACTCCCGCGCCGCCGTCGCCCCTCGCGAGCGTCGATCCGCGCGGCGCGCGGCACTGGCCGAAGATCTCCCCGGCCGGTCGCGCGCAGACCAACCCACGCTGGCAACTCGCAGTGTCGCCGCAGCTTCCGCCGTCGCCGGAGGTTCCCGCCGTCTCGCATACCCCCGCGGCCCCACAGAAGAGGGCCGCGGCGCACTCGCCGCTGAGGATGCAGTGGGTGTCCGCCACCGAGTCGCCGCGCAGAGCGCACGCCTGGGCGCTCGGATCGCATCGCAGGGTCGGTCGGCACTGGTTGTCGCGCTCGCAACTCGCCCCAACCCCGGCTCCAGCGGGAGCGATGCCGCCCGCATCTACGGTGCCGAAGAGGCCGTCGAGGCAGCCGGTGAGAGAGAGGCACGCCACCGTCGCCACCAGGGTTGATCGTCGTCGCAAGTGTGTAGCTCCACGCGGGAAAACCGCTGTTCTGGCGAATGTACACGCCCGCTGAATGAACGGGCATTCAGTGCGCTGGATGATCGCGCTACGATGCTTCGCCATGAGCACGGTGCATCACTACAAGGCCAACCTCCGGGACATCTTCTTCAACCTCTTCGAGTACCTGGACGTGGGGCAACGCGTGCTCGGTCAAGCGCCCTTCGCGGGCCTCGACGAAGAGACCGCACGAGAGACGCTTCGGCAGTTTGAGCGGGTCTGCAGCACCGACCTTGCAGCGTGCTTCGCGGATTCCGATCGCGATCCGCCGAAGCTCGGGCCCGAGGGGCAGGCGCTGCTACCCGAGTCGCTCAAGCGCGCGATGGAGTCCTACTACGAGGGCGGATGGCACCTCTTTGAGATCCCGACGCACCTTGGTGGTATCGGGGCGCCGCCGTCGCTGGTGTGGGCGTCGTTCGAGATGGTCGTAGGATCGTGCCCCGCAGCGGGTTTCTACCTGTTCGGCTCTTTCATGGGGCGGGTGATCGATCGCCTCGGGACGCCATCGCAGCGTGCGCGCTACCTCCCGCAGATGTTCGAGAAGCGCTGGGGTGCGGCGATGGTGCTGACCGAGCCGGACGCAGGCAGCGACGTCGGCGCGGGGCGTACGAAGGCACGGCACGTCGCGGGTGATGTCTGGGAGATCGAGGGCACCAAGCGATTCATCACCAACGGGGACTACGACTCCGTCGAAAACATCGTCCACCTCGTGCTCGCGCGCCCCGAAGGCGGCGCGGTCGGTACCAAGGGGCTCTCGCTGTTCATTGTTCCGAAGTACTGGGTCAACGAGGACGGCACGCTCGGCGAACGCAACGGCTGGCGCTGCACTAAGCTGGAAAAGAAGATGGGCCTGCGCGCGAGCGTGACCTGCGAGATCGTCTATGGCGGCGACGTTCCCGCGCGCGGATTGCTCGTCGGCGAGGTGCACGACGGCATCCGGCAGATGTTCCATGTGATCGAGCAGGCGCGCATGGCCGTCGGGATGAAGTCCCTCTCGACGCTTTCGACGGGGTACCTCAACGCCCTCGCCTACACGAAAGATCGCGTCCAGGGCCCAGACCTCACGCGCGCCGCGGAAAAAGACTCGCCGCGGGTACCGATCATCGCGCACGCCGACGTGCGGCGGATGCTCATGCTCCAGAAGAGCCACGCAGAGGGAATGCGCGCGTTCGCGCTCTGGGTCGCCTCGCTGCAAGACGAGATCGAGCAGCAGGGCGGCCACGGACACGCCAAGGGGCTCGACCGGCTCAACGACCTGCTGCTCCCTCTCATCAAAGGCTTCTTCTCCGAGCGCGCGCACGAACTACTCAGCGTGTCGCTGCAGTGCTACGGCGGCGCCGGGTACGTCGAGGACTTCCCCGCGGAGCAATACCTCCGCGATCAGAAGATCGACTCGCTCTACGAGGGCACCACGCACATCCAGTCGCTCGACCTCTTCTTTCGCAAGGTGGCGCGGGACGGCGGCGCGACGCTCAGCGGCCTCTTCGAGCGAGTTCAACGGACCCTCGAGTCGGGGGAGGGCGGCGCTGCGTTGGCCGCCGAGCGAGCGCTCCTCGCGACGGCGCTCGGTGACCTGCAGGCGATCTACCTGGGCATGCTCGGGAAGGTGGGCGAGTCAGTGCAGCACGTCGGGTTTCAGGGAAACCGCGTGCTCATCGCGACCGCAGAGACGGTGCTGGGCTGGCTGCTCGTGCGCCACGCTGCGCTCGCGCTCGTGAAGCGCGAAGGGGCCGCGGACGACGACTGCGCCTACTACGACGGCAAGGTCGCCTCGGCGCGCTTCTATTGCCGCGAGGTGCTCCCCAACGTCACCTCTGCCCGCGCCTTCGTCGAGCGAAGCGCCCTCGACCTCATGGACCTCCCCATCGAGATCTTCTGATCCGTACGGCCGCTGTGCCCGCCCAACCGGTTGCGTCGCGGGGAGGGGTTCCAGTAGGTTACGCCCGCCCGATGATGCCCCGAACCTTCCGATTGATCGCCTTATTGCTAGCCGTGGGGCTCTCCACGGGGGCCTGTAAAAAGGTCATCGGTGATAGTTGCACCGCGTCCACGGACTGCAGCGCCGCCGCCGACCGTCAGTGCGACATCTCCGAGGTCAACGGCTACTGCACCATCCAAAACTGCGACCCTAATGGCTGCCCCGACGACGCCCTCTGCATCGGCTTCGACGCCCACGCGCCGAGACTTGAGCGCCGCTACTGCATGGCCGGCTGCGAGGTCGATGGCGACTGCCGCACACCCGAATACCACTGCGCTCACGTCGATTCGCGCGCCTGCGTCAACACCGCCAATGCCTCTGGGGTGCTGCCGGCAGGCCAGAGCTGCAACGTGCTCATCGACACTTCGCTCCGCTCCCCTGGCTTCTGCGCGCCCGTCGCCCGGTGAGTTCGCTGGCGTTTCTGCTCCGACGCGTCGGGGCGGGGGCGCTCACCGTCCTCAGCGTCGCCTCGCTCAGCTTCGTAGCCATCCACGCGCTGCCCGGTGATCCGGTCGATGTGCTCCTCGACGAGACGGCCTCCGCGGCCGATCGTCTGGCGCTTCGACAGACCCTCCACCTCGATGATTCGCTACCGGTGCAGTACGTCCGCTTCCTGGGCGATCTGTGCTTCCGTGGCATGGGCAGGTCGTTTGTGCACCGCGACCACACTGCCTTCGCGGAGGTGCTCACGGTTTGGCCTTCCACCGTCGTCCTCGCCGTCTGCGCGGTGGTCGTCGCGTGGAGCATTGCCATTCCCCTCGCCATGCTCGCCGCCACCCGTCCAGGGACCCGCACCGACGCCGTCGTCGGTGTCGTCTCGCTCCTCGGCATGGCACTGCCATCCCTCTGGATCGGCCCGATGCTCGTGCTCCTCTTCTGCGTCGCGCTCCCGTGGTTGCCGTTTCCCGGTCCTGACGCGAGCGGACCAGCCTCCCTGGTGCTTCCGTCGCTCACCCTCGGTGCGGGCCTCGCGGGCATCCTCACCCGCATGGGCCGCGGGGCACTTCGTGAAGTCCTTCGCGAACCGTACATCGCCACCGCCCGCGCCAAGGGGCTTCGGGAATCGACGGTGCTGATTCGCCACGCGCTGCGCACGGCCCTGGTGCCGCTGCTCACCGTCGGCGGTGCGCAACTCTCGGCGCTGCTCGGCGGCGCGGTGGTCACCGAGCGCATCTTCGAGCGCCCGGGCCTCGGGCTGCTCTTTCTCGAGTCGCTCCTGCGCCGGGACGTCCCCGTGGTGCTCGCTTGCGTGGTGGCCTTCGGCATCACCGTCGCCGTGATTCAACTGGTGATCGACCTGCTCTACGCCGCCGTCGATCCGCGCATCCGGGTGGCCGAGTGAACCTCCGCGCGCGCCTCGGGCTGCCCCTGGTCTGCGTGTTCGGCGCGCTCGCCGTCGCGGGGCCGTGGGTGTCGCCGCGCTCGCCGCGCTCCATCGACCTTGCGCACGTCCTTGAGGGCCCCTCCGCGCGCCACCTCCTCGGCACCGCGGACAACGGCGTTGATGTTCTTTCGGTGCTGCTCCACGGCGCGCGCCTCGCGGGGGTGGTGTCTGTCACCACGGTGCTCATCTCCCTGGTGGTAGGGACACTCGTCGGCGGCGGTGCAGCCTTCCTCGGCGGTCGCATCGGGTCGGTCGCGGCGCGGCTGACCGACGCGGCGCAGTCGTTTCCGTCGGTGCTGGTCAACATGGCAGTGCTCGCGCTCGTAGCGCGCCCAGGGATGCTCCATCTCATCGCCGCGCTCTCGATCACCGGGTGGGTCGGCTACGCCCGGGTGGCGCGCGCGGAGGTGCTGCGATTGCGCGAGCGGGAGTTCGTCACGGCGGCGCGGGCCATGGGGGCTTTACCGGGTCGGGTATTTTTTCGGCACGTGCTCCCCAACGCATCGGGACCGCTCATCGTTCAGGCGACCTTTGGGCTCGGCGCGGTGGTGCTCGCCGAGGCTTCGCTGTCGTTTCTGGGGCTGGGGCCGGGGGCGTCTGCATCCTGGGGGGCGCTTCTCGACCAGGGGACGGCGCACCTGCTCCAGGCGCCTCGGCTGGCCGTCACGGCAGGTCTCGCCATCACCGGGACGGTGCTTGGATTCAACCTCACAGGGGATTGGCTGAGGGATCGGTTCGATCCGCGGGATTGATCGAGACGCGCGCGGAAGGCTTCCGTCGGCGCCACTGGATCGACCTACGACGACGCGAGGCAACTCGTCGCGTGGCACCCGGCGAAGAGTTGCAACTCCATGTTGCGGCCCGAAAGCACCGCCGTCGACCCGCCGAAGGCGTCGCGCTGCCGGAGACACCGACCACGTGCGACCGGACACCCGCTTGATCGGGCTGGCCGCTCCGATGCTCCGGTGCCGGGACGTCGCTCGGGCGCGTGACAGGTTCTGCGAGTGCCGTCCGATCCTGCGCACGTGATCGATCCGGAGCTTCCCAATCTCCCGAGGGAGGTCGTGGCGGCATACCGCGATGCGTCGGAGAACGTCGTCGTGGAGATCATCGACGGCGCGAACCAAGGGGAACTTCGCATATAGGATGTTGAACGAAGCCGCTCCGCGGCAAGGTTGGAGCCGGGCCTCCCGGTCGCTCGCGTGACCTGCTGACGCTGCGGTTCTTGCCTCTTCCGTTGTGCCGGCGAGTGGCTCCTCGGACGCTCCGCTTCGCGG
>CANJUR010000073.1 GCA_947477565.1 Deltaproteobacteria bacterium | reverse complement strand
CGTCACAACCCCCCGCCGAAGCGCGACAGGTCGTGCCCGCCGCCACCACCACGTCGGACGGACACGCGTTGCTCGAACCCGTGCACACCTCAGCCAGGTCGCAGCCGCCCGCCACCGCGGCGCGGCAGGTCGTACCCGCCGCAACCACCACATCGGCCGGACACGCCGCGGCGCTGCCCGTGCAGCTCTCCGCCACGTCGCAGCCGCCCGCCACCGCCGCGCGACACACCGTCGCCGAAGACACGAACGCATTCGCCGGGCACGCGTTGCTCGCGCCCGTACACGCCTCGGCTACGTCACAAAACCCCGCCGAAGCGCGACAGGTCGTGCCCGCCGCCACCACCACGTCAGACGGACATGCGTTGCTCGAACCCGTGCACAACTCCGCCAGGTCGCAGCCGCCCGCCACCGCGGCGCGGCAGGTCGTACCCGCCGCAACCACCGAGTCCGCAGGACACGCTGCCGCAGAGCCCGTGCAGACCTCCTGCAAGTCGCAGCCACCGGCCACCGCAGCGCGACACACCGTCCCGCTCGTCACGCCGATGTCCGCAGGGCAGCTGTTGCTCACACCCGTGCAGGTCTCGGCCGCGTCGCAACCGTTCGCGACCGCGGCGCGGCACGTCGTACCCACCGCAACCACCACATCCGTCGGACACGCCGCCGTCGAACCAGTGCAGCTCTCGGCCACGTCGCAGCCACCGGCCACCGCCGCGCGACACACCGTCGCAGACGAAACAAACGAATCCGTCGGGCACGCGTTGCTCGCGCCCGTGCACGCTTCCGCCACGTCGCAGATGCCCGCCGACGCGCGACACACCGTGCCTGCCGCCGTGAGCACATCCACCGGACAAACCGCCGCGCTGCCCGTGCAGCTCTCCGCCGTGTCGCAGACACCCGTCGAAGCGCGGCACACCGTCGAGGACGGCAGGAAGGCGTTCGCCGGACAAGCTGAACCCGTGCCGTTGCAGGTCTCGGCTACGTCACAGCCACCACCCGACACCCGACACACGGTGCCCGCAGAAACATTGCCCCAGGTCGAGGGGCCCGACACCGTCGTCGGCGCTGTGCAGACCTGGCAGTTGTTCGCCGGGTTCAGGTCGGCGTTGTTGAAGCAGACACCGCCGACCCGGCAGAAGCCTTCATCGACGAGACCGTCGCAATCGTTGTCGACCCCGTCGCAGGTCTCCGCCGGGAACGAACCCGCAGGTGCCGTGCAGCCAGGCATCCCGCAGGTGCAGCGAGAGATCGACAGGGTGTAGTTCGAACACATCCCGCCGACGCCGCTGGGACGATAGATCCGAATCAGCACCGTCTGCGGCCAGACCACACTCCGGGTCGAGAACGCACCCGTCGGAGTACCGCCACCCAGCGAGAGGTTGTCGGTGAACTGCCAGCTCTGGAGGTCCATCCCGCAGGAGGCCGTGGACAGACAGTTGGCCGTCGTGGTCGCACTCGACAACACCTGCATCCGCAGGAGGCCGCTCGAAACGCCCGCGCCCGTCAGGTTGATCGTCGGCGTCCCAAGCCCGTGGGAGTTGTAGTCATAGCTCGGAGGGAACGAGACGACGAACCACTGCTCCTGCCCTACGACCGAGGGCATGTAGTTCAGCTGCGTCAACGAACCACCGTTGCTCACGGTTCCGAGGTTCGTCGCCGTACCGCAGGTCGTCGCCGTACCGTCGTCGACGACGCCATCGCAGTTGTTATCGACGGCGTCGCAGACCTCAGTGGTCGGCGCGCGGATCACCGTGTTGGTCGGACAGAAGCCGCTCGCGCCGGTGCAGACCTCCTGCGGATCGCAGTAGGGCTGGTTGATCGACGCGCGACAGACCGTACCGACCGGGCGAACCACGTCCGCCGGGCAGGCCGAACCCGTGCCCGTGCAGCTCTCCGACACGTCGCAGGTCGAGTCCACAGACACGCGACACACCGTCGCCGAAGACAGGAAAGCATCGAGCGGACACGCGACACCCGTGCCGGTGCAGTTCTCGGCCACGTCGCACAAGCCCGCCACGACACGGCACACCGTGCTCGACGGCCGGAAGCCGTCGGCAGGACAAGCCGCCGCGCTACCCGTGCAGTTCTCGGCCACATCGCAGACATCCGCCACCGCGCGACACACCGTACTCGAGGCCAGGAACAAGTCCGCCGGGCACGTGTTGCTCGCGCCCGTGCAGGCCTCCGCCACATCGCACACACCCAGCGAGGCGCGGCACGTCGTACCCGCCGCAACCACCGAGTCCGCAGGACACGCTGCTGCAGAGCCCGTGCAGACCTCCTGCAGGTCGCAGCCACCGGCCACCGCAGCGCGACACACCGTGCCGCTCACGACGCCGATGTCCGCAGGGCAGCTGTTGCTCACCCCCGTACAAACCTCCTGGGCGTCGCAACCGTTCGCGACCGCGACGCGGCAAACCGTATTGATCGGGCGAACCACGTCCGCAGGACACGCTGCCGCAGAGCCCGTGCAGACCTCCTGCACGTCGCAGCCACCAGCAACCGCGGCTCGACACACGGTGCCGCTCACGACGCCGATGTCCGCAGGGCAGCTGTTGCTCACCCCCGTACAAACCTCCTGAGCGTCGCACCCGTTCGCGACTGCGGCGCGGCAAAGAGTACCCACCGCAACAACCGCGTCCGCAGGACACGCTGCCGCAGAGCCCGTGCAGACCTCCTGCAGGTCGCAGCCACCGGCCACCGCAGCGCGACACACCGTGCCGCTCGTCACGCCGATGTCCGCAGGGCAGCTGTTGCTAACACCCGTGCAGGTCTCCGCCGCGTCGCAACCGTTCGCGACCGCGGCACGGCACAGAGTACCCACCGCAACCACAGCGTCCGCAGGACACGCTGCCGCAGAGCCCGTGCAAACCTCCTGCAAGTCGCAGCCGCCAGCAACCGCGGCGCGGCACACGGTCCCGCTCACGACGCCGATGTCCGCGGGGCAGCTGTTGCTCACCCCCGTACAAACCTCCTGGGCGTCGCAACCGTTCGCAACCGCCGCGCGGCAAACCGTATTGATCGGGCGAACCACGTCCGCAGGACACGCTGCCGCAGAGCCCGTGCAGACCTCCTGCAAGTCGCATCCACCCGCCACCGCAGCGCGACACACCGTCCCGCTCACGACGCCGATGTCCGCAGGGCAGCTGTTGGTGCCCGTGCAGGTCTCCGCCGCGTCGCAACCGTTCGCGACCGCGGCGCGGCAAAGAGTACCCACCGCAACCACCACGTCTGCAGGACACGCTGCCGCAGAGCCCGTGCAGACCTCCTGCACGTCGCAGCCGCCAGCAACCGCGGCGCGGCACACGGTCCCGCTCACGACGCCGATGTCCGCAGGGCAGCTGTTGGTGCCTGTGCAGGTCTCGGCCGCGTCGCAACCGTTCGCGACCGCGGCGCGGCACAACGTACCCACCGCAACAACCGCGTCCGCAGGACACGCCGCCGCAGAGCCCGTGCAGCTCTCAGCTACGTCGCAGCCACCCGCCACCGCCGCGCGACACACCGTCGCCGAAGACACGAACGCATTCGCCGGGCACGCGTTGCTCGCGCCCGTACACGCCTCGGCTACGTCACAAAACCCCGCCGAAGCGCGACAGGTCGTGCCTGCCGCCACCACCACGTCGGACGGACATGCGTTGCTCGAACCCGTGCACAACTCCGCCAGGTCGCAGCCGCCCGCGACCGCGGCACGGCACAGAGTACCCACCGCAACCACAGCGTCCGCAGGACACGCTGCCGCAGAGCCCGTGCAGGCCTCGGCCACGTCGCAGCCGCCAGCAACCGCAGCGCGGCACACGGTCCCGCTCACGACGCCGATGTCCGCAGGGCAGCTGTTGCTCACCCCCGTACAAACCTCCTGAGCGTCGCAACCGTTCGCAACCGCGGCGCGGCAAACCGTATTGATCGGGCGAACCACGTCCGCAGGACACGCTGCCGCAGAGCCCGTGCAGACCTCCTGCACGTCGCAGCCACCCGCAACCGCAGCGCGACACACGGTGCCGCTCGCGACGCCGATGTCCGCAGGGCAGCTGTTGCTGCCCGTGCAGGTCTCCGCCGCGTCGCAGCCGTTCGCGACTGCGGCGCGGCACACAGCACCCACCGCAACCACCGTGTCCGCAGGACACGCTGCCGCAGAGCCCGTGCAGCTCTCCGCCACGTCGCAGCCACCGGCCACCGCAGCGCGACACACCGATGTCGAAGGCACGAACACGTCTGCCGGACACGCCGCTGCACCGCCCGTGCAGCTCTCCGCCGTGTCACACACGCCCGCAGAAACACGGCACACCGTCGTCGAAGGCGCGAACACATCCGCCGGACACGCCGCTGCACTGCCTGTGCAGCTCTCCGCCGTGTCACACACGCCCGCCGAAGTGCGACACACCGTGCTCGAGGGCTGGAAGCCGTTGCCCGGACACGCAGAGCCGGTACCGTTGCAGGTCTCCGCCACGTCGCAGATACCCGCCGAAGCGCGACACACTACGCCCGAGGCAACGTTGCTCCAGGTTGACGGGCCGGCGACGCTCGTCGAGGGCACGGTGCAGACCTGACAGTTGTTCGCCGGGTTCAGGTCACCGCTGTTGAAGCAGACGCCACCGATGCGGCAGAAGCCCTCGTCGATCAGGCCGTTGCAGTCGTTGTCGATCCCGTCACATGCCTCTGTCGGAAGCGATCCTGCCGGAGCCGTGCAGCCAGGCATCCCACAGGTGCAGCGCGAGATCGACAGCGTGTACAGGCCACAACCAGTGCCGACGCCACCCGGTCGATAGACCCGCACCAACACCGTCTGCGGCCACGGCACCGAGCGCAACGAGTACGCGCCTGTCGGAGTGCCGCCAGCCGTCGAGAGGTTGTCGATAAACTGCCAGCTTCGGAGATCCAGCCCGCAGGAGGCAGCGGCACTGCAATTGGCCGAGACCGTACTGCTGGTCAGCACCTGCATGCGCAGGAGCCCGCTCGTCACCTCAGCGCCCGTGAGGTTGATCGTCGGCGTACCGACACCGTGGGAGTTGTAGTCGTAGTCCGGCGGGAACGTGACCCGGTACCACTGCTCACCACTGCCACCGGGCATGTAGGTCGTCTGCGTAACCGACCCACCGAGCGACACAACCCCTAGATTGCTCGCAGTGGCGCAGGTGTTGACCGTGCCGTTATCGACGGTGCCGTTGCAGTCGTCATCGAGACCGTTGCAGATCTCCGTCCCCGGCAGGGTCTGTCCCGAGCACGAACCCCACGCACCCGCGCTGCAGACCTGCGAGCCGGGACGACAGATGCCAACGTTGCTCGTCCCAGCCGGGCCCGTGTAGCAGCTCTGCGCCACACCATTGTCGATGGCGCCGTTGCAGTCGTCGTCGAGGTTGTTGCAGATCTCGACTGCAGGACGAATCTCCCCCGTGCACGAGCCCCAGAGGCCTGCTCCACAGGTCTGCGAACCGGCACGACACAGCCCGATGCCCGCGGTGCCCGCAGGACCGCCATAGCAGCCCTGGCTCACGCCCTCATCGACCGTCCCGTTACAGTTGTCGTCGATGTTGTTGCAGATCTCGGTGCCCGCCACGCCCGGAACCGCGCTGCACTGTGAGACCAGCCCATCGGCGCGACACACGATCGTCCCGGACCGCGTGCAGGCCCCGATGCCCGCGGTGCAGGCGTTGCCCAGCGTCGGGAAGGTTTCGTCAGTGCTCGAATTGCAGTTGTCGTCGAGACTGTTGCAAAGCTCCGTCACCGGAACAACCTGACCCGCGCACGAGCCCCAGGTGCCCGCGCTGCAGGTCGACGTTCCGCCGCGACAAACGCCTACTCCGTTGGTGCCCGCAGCACCCGTGTAGCAGGCCAGGGTCAGGCCTTCGTCGATCGTTCCGTTGCAGTTGTCATCGAGACCGTTGCAGGTTTCGGTGCCGCTGCCGCCGGGCACGCACATCTGAACGACGCCGCCAACACAGTTGTTTACGGTGCGCTGGCAGAGACCGGCGCCACACGTCGTGGTGCCGAGCCCCTCATCGACCATGCCGTCGCAGTCGTCGTCGAGGCCGTTGCAGATCTCGGTGCCCGGAACCTGCTGACCCGGGCAGGTCATACCAAACGAACCGCCAGCACACGTCTGCGTTCCGTTACGGCAGATGCCGACGCCGCTGGTACCAGCAGGGCCCGTGTAGCAAGTCTGCGAGATGGTCTCATCGACCATGCCATCGCAGTCATCATCGATGTTGTTGCAGGTCTCGATGCCCGGAAGAACCTGCCCCGAGCACGTGCCCCAGGCTCCGGTGCTGCAGGACTGCAGACCATCACGGCAGCGCCCGGTCAGTCGCGTTCCCGCCGGACCCGTGTAGCAGGTCTGTGCGACGCCGTTGTCGATGGCGCCATTGCAGTCATCGTCGCGGTTGTTGCAGACCTCCGTCACCGGAGTCACCTGGCTCGAGCACACTCCCCAGGTGCCCACGGAGCAGGCTTGCGAGCCAGCGCGGCAGAGACCGACACCGCTCGTTCCGGCCGGACCCGTGTAGCAGCCCTGAGACACGGAATCGTCGATGGCGCCGTTGCAGTTGTCATCGAGGTTGTTGCAGATCTCGGTGCCCGGAACCGTTTGGCCCGTACACGCACCCCAGGCGCCCGCGCTGCAGGCCTGCGAGCCGGGGCGACAGACGCCAACGCCGCTCGTGCCCGCCGCACCCGTGTAGCAGCCCTGCGAGACACCGTTATCGACGACGCCGTTGCAGTCTTCGTCGAGGTTGTTGCAGATCTCGGTGCTCGGAACCACCTGGCCGGCGCACGAACCCCATGTCCCCGCGCTGCAGGTCTGAGAGCCGCCACGGCAGAGGCCAACGCCACTCGTGCCAGAGGCGCCCGTGTAGCAGCCCTGCGAGACACCGTTGTCAATGACGCCATCACAGTCGTCGTCGACGCCGTTGCAGCCTTCCGCAGTCGGTGCCCGCGTACCGGCGCTGGTGCACACCGGCGACCCCGTGGAGCAGTCCATCACACCGATGACGCAGATACCTGGCAGCGTACAAGGCGCGCCGGCGGCGCAAGGAACACAATCCGCGACTGCGTTACAGACGTTCGAAGAACCCGGAAGCCAACGAATCGAACTGCCTGCGGTGGCAATGCCCGCGGTCTCGAAGCCAACGACATCGGACGAAGAGCCCGTGTCGCGCTGGAGACCGATGGTGGCACTGTTGCCGGTGGCGCGATCGCCCTGACCTTCCATCTGGTTGTACAGCACGTCGATGGCGTTGGAGCCTTCCGACAAGCTGATCTCGAACGTGATGTGCTCGCTCGCGTTGGACGAGCCCGGCGGATAGAAGAAGTTGTTTTCCCACTCCGCAATGTACCGACGCAGCGGAGTCGATCCGACGGTGGTCGTACAGATGCCATTGCGCTGATAGATGTCGTCCCAGAACGCGAAGATCGTGTTCGAGACGGCAGTGGTCGGCAGCGTGCTGTTGACCCATTGCCAGGTCGGCAACACGAACGAGAACATGCCGTTCGAGGAGATGCCGACGTAGCTGTACGGGCTGTTGTAGAAGCGGAACGTGAACGGCAAGGTCTCGCCCGTCGTTCCGTCATCGGAGTTCGCCAGGAAGGTCTGGTGCCCGGCCACGGCGCAGACATTGACCCAGGTCAGCGGAGAGGGGCGAGTGCGAGTGTAAGCGTCCGCACTACCACCGCAGACGGTGCCGATCGGCAACTGCGAAGCCACCGTGCAGACCGACGCGCCCGTCGCACAGGAGATTCGACCCGTGCTGCAAACCTGACCCGTGGAGCAGGCCGCACCCTCGTTGCAGGGGATGCAGAGTCCCGAAGAGCTACAGACCGAACCGACGCCGCAGACCGTTCCGGCAGGCAGAAGGCCCGAGTCAACACAGGTCTCCACCGGACGACCGCCGGCCGCGTTGAGACAGTTGATGACACCTCGACGGCAAGGGTTAGAAGCGATGAAGCACTGCGCGCCCATGCGGCAGGAGATGTCTTCCGGCGTCGTGCAGGTGAACTGCACTTCCGTCGAGATCAACGTCGGCGCCAGCGTTCCATCCGGCGAAGGAATCAGCGTCGCCTGAAGCTCCAGGAAGGGGAAGTGATCTGCTCCCAGCGCGGTCGGCATCGCCACGCGAATCGCGGCACCCATGTCGAGCGTCGAGGGGGCCGAGGGCGTCCCGTTGGGAGCGTCGGCCAACCGGGTCCACGAAGCGCTCGCGAGACCCAACGCGGTCTGAGCCACGCGGACGCGGAACTCGATGGTCGTGCCCTGCGGGACGATCGAGGAGAAGTTGAACTGGCCCCAGAACGGCGCGTCGATGCCGTCGCAGGTCGTCCCTTCGTAGATGCGGCTGTAGATGCCCTGCCTGCAGACCGTGGATCCGGTCGAAGGGGTCCAACGGATGGTCCGACTCGCCGGGGTGACACCCGCGGTGTTGAAGCCGACGAGATCGTAGGAAGATCCGGTCCCCTGCTGGATACCGATGGTGGCGCTCTCGCCGGTGGCTCGGGCACCCTGACCATCCATCTGGTTGTAGAGGATGTCGATGGTGTTGGTCGTCTCGGCCAGCACCGCCTGGTAGGTCATGTGCTCGGTGGCGTTAGACGAACCGGGCGGATAGAAGAACTGGTCGCTCCACTGAACGACGTACTCGCGGTTGGGCGCGCTGCCGTAGACCGCGATGCACTCCCCACCGCGGTTGTAGACGTCGTCCCAGAACGCGAAGATCGTGTTGGCGACGTCGGCCGTCGGGAGCGTGCTGTTGACCCACCAGTACGTCGGGTCAACGAACGAAATCATGCCGTTTGAGGCGATGCCGGCCGTGACGAAGGGCGAACCGTAGAAGCGGAAAGTGAACGGCAGCGGCAACTGGATGGTGCCGTCGTCGTCGTTGGTCAGGACCGTCTGACGCCCGGGCGCCGCACACGCGTCGCGCCAGGAGAGCGGGGACGTCCCGCGGGTGTAGTTACCCCCCGAGGTACTGGTGCATGTGGTGGTGATGCCACCGCGGAGGCCCGCGCCACCCGGACAAAAGACCGCGTGCGCAGCGTTGGCGACGATGATGTTCGACGACCCGGTCGGGAGCGCGTCGGCAGTCTCCGGACAGATGACCTGATGACGGCACTGGGGCGAGCAGTTACCCGCGCACTGAGACACCACGCCGATGAAGCGGGTCGGCGTCGGGAAGTCAGGCCGCCAGCGACGACACTCCGACCACACCCCCGTCTCGGGGCTGCCCGGCACCGGGTCGCAGGTGCGCTGCCCGATGTTGCAGGTTTCGGTGGCGCTGAAGGTTCGATCGTTGTCGACGTCGCAAGGGCGCGGCTGGTCGCCGAGCCGACAGAGGCAGCCCGCATGGGTGTTGGGGAGGCGGCCGCAGTAGCACTGGTCGGTGATGCTGCTGTTGGTGTCGTCGCAGTCGACGTTGATGCAGCCGAGCCCGAAGCCGTAGCGGTCACCGTCGCGATCGACGCAGTTGCGTTGCGACCCGTCGGGCAGCTCGGAGGTCTCCACGAGGTCCGTGGCGCCGTCGCGGTTGGAGCCCAGGTCGTCGCTGGCATCCATGCCCGCGGGGGCATCGAACGCGATGGTCACCGACGCATCCTCGAACCCAACGAGCGAGCCGCCGCCGCCGCAGCCCACAAGGGCCAGCAGCGCTGCAATCAGGATCGCTGTTGGTGTCCACCGGACCTTCATCAAACTCCCCGATCCTCCGACGTAATTGTCGCAAGGATACCGGTGGATGTGCTCGTCTTTCGCCTGATGGATCTCACCGCAGAGTTCTCGACCTTGAACTGAGATCCACCCTTAGGGGCCAGCAACCTGCATACCGACCTTCGCCGGGTTGAGGTGGAGGGTACAACAATTCCTCACGGAACAATCTCCAGAAACGCTCTATTGATCTACCCGTAAGCTACCGGGAAGACTTGTACTTTACCGGCTTCATCCCTTCGGGAAAAGCCTCCGTTTTGGATGGCTCACCACCGCTTCTTTCTCTGTTATTTCGTATTTTTCATACAGCTCTTGTCACAGAACGAATTTATGTCGATTTGCCCTTTGGATGTTCCGCCCTGCCAGCGGACTTTCTTGCAGACCTACGCAACGGTTGCGGACTCGACCCCATTCTTCGCTCCATGGCGGCTCCCCATGGTCCAACACCGACACCTGATCGCTCCCGAAACGGATCGAATTGGTGGCTCTAAAACGGGTTTTGTTACGGTCCGCTGGTACCAGGAAGGCATCGCAACGGCATGACAGAGACCTCCAGGAGTGCACAACCAATCGCTGACCTGCAGGCAGAGCGCGCCGTGCTCGCGGCAGCGCTGCTCGACCGCGAAGATCAGAACGTCCCAAAGATCGCGCTCATCCTCGCCGCGCGGGACTTCTACGACCCGAGGCACGCGCTCTTGTGGGAGGTGTTTCTGGCGCTGCGCGAACGCCGCGAGCCGATGGACGTGGTCACCGTGGCGGCGGAGCTGCGGGCGCGCGACCGGTTGAACACCGTCGGCGGCGCACAGTACCTGGGCGACCTGACGGATGAGATCGCGACGGTCGCGCACTGCGAGGCGCACGCGCGCATCGTCTCCGATCTCGCTGGCCGCCGACGGGCGCTGGAGGCCTACCACGCCGCGACGCTGCGGCTGCTGGGCGGCGAGGCCCTGCCCGCGGTGCGCGCCGCGCTCGACCGCACGCTCGGCGCCACGCAGGACATGACCGGCGCGGATCGCGTCGGGCAGGACGTCGATGGCCTGATCGCGACGATGCTGGCGCGCAAGAACGGCCAGGAGACCGCGCTCGCGACGCCGTGGAGCACCGTGGACACGCTGCTCGGTGGCGGGCTCTGGCCCGGGATGTACGTGCTCGTCGGCGGCACAGGATCGGGCAAGACGCAGTGGGCGGTGCAGACCGCCGTGCACGCGGCGAGGCGCGGGAAGACCGTGCTCTACCTGGCGCTGGAGCTGTCGCGGCAGGACCTGGCCGCGCGCGTGATGGGCGCGGTGTCGGGCGTGGCGTGGAGCCAGATCCTGCGCGGGGCGCTCGACGACGGAGAGTTCGCGCGGGTGACGGAGGGCGCGCGAACGGTGCGGGAGATGCCGTTCCATACCGAATGCGGACCGCCCTTCGGGTACGGCGCGGAGATGCTGGCGGCGCGGGCGTGGGCGCTGCGCCCGTCGCTCATCGTGATCGACTACCTGCAGCTCTGCGCGGGGCGCTACGGCGAGGAGCCGCGCACCGCCGTCGGGCGCGTGTCGTACGTGGCGCGCGCGCTCGCCCGGGACCTCAACGCCGCCGTGCTGGTGCTCTCCAGCACGGCGCGGGCGAACTACGCCAGCCTGGTGAACAACCCCGAGACCGACGCGGCGGACCTCGTGGGGCTGGGCAAGGAATCCGGCGAGATCGAGTACGCGGCCGACGGGGTGATGGTGCTGGCGCGCAACGCCGCGCCGTCGCGCGGACGGGTGCTGGTGCTCGCCAAGAACCGCCATGGCCCCGTCGGGCGCGCGGAGCTCGATTGGAACGGGCACACCTTCACCTCAGCCTCCGATGGGCTACAGGAGATCGCGTTGTGATTGCATCCGCGGTGTTCTTGAAACGCCTGAACCGCATCGTCGCGCGGACCCTGGCCTCGGAGAGCGCCTCGTTGCGCGCCTGGGCCACCGCGGCCTCGAAGGACAAACGCCTGGAAGAGGCCGCCGCCCTCGCGATGAGCATCCTCTCCGAGCAGATCGAGGCCTTCGCGATCGACCGACGCACCCGCCCCGCGGTGCTCGAACGCGCGGCGGAACGCTGGCTCTTCCGGCTGCTCTGGCACGGCGATGCGACGCAATGGAAGACGCTGGCCCCGGCGGAGATCGCCCTGGCCCTCGCGGCCGAACAGGACGACGTCACCTGGAGCTGGCCGGTGAACCTTGCGCTACGCGACGTCGCGATGGTCCTGGACCAGACCAAGGACCCGCATGCGAAGCTGGTAGCGCGGGCGTTTCTCGACGGCACCCTGACCCCGCTGCAGAGCGTGGAGGCGAGCGCGACACATGCGCTCCTCGACGGTGGAATCATCCACGCCGACGAAGAGCTGCGCGAGGCGCTGGGGCGGTGGGACGTGCACGCCTGCGTGCTGCTGGCGAGCGCGGAACTCGAGGTGCGCGAGGCGCAGCGGCGGCAGATCATCGCGCTCGACGCAGGCGCGGTGCACCACGAGATGCTCTCGGGCATGCGCGATCTCCCGAAGGACCGACGCGTACGCAAGACAGCCGTGCGCGACGGATGGGCGGAGATCCTCTACCCGGGCAAGCAGCTCGGGCTGCGGCTGAGAGTGGATGACCTCCCGGAGCGCATCGTCCACGCGGTGCGCGAATGGAAGCACTGGCAGGGTCTGCGGCACTGGGCGGCGCTGCAACTGCTCTTCACCGACGCGGGCCGCACAGGCCGCATCCGCTGGCGACTCGAGGACCACCTCGCAGCGCTGGGCTACGGAGACCGCTCGCGGCGGGATCCCAAGGTGCGTGCGATGGTGGCAGCGGAGGTCGAGGCGCTCACGCGGATGGAGCTGGCGATCTACCACCCGGATGGCACCGTGCGGCTGCGAGGCCCGGTGCTGGCGGTCACGCAGCGGGGTGAGGCCATGCAAGGAAGCGAATGGACGCTGGAGGGATTGGAGCTGGTGATCCACCCGGTGCTCTACGAGGGCGTGCGCAAGGCCAGCGGTGAGATCGGGCGGCTCTGGGCGCCAGCGCCGATGGAGCTCGCACGCATCGACCATATCCGGCAGCCGCATGCGCTGGCGTTAGGGCTGATCCTGCCGATACGCTGGCGTTGGTCGCTCTCCGAGGAAGTGGACCACGTGACCCTCACCGGAGCGAAGTTGCTGGAGGCCGCGGGCATCGACGTGCGGGGTCGACCCGGCAAGGCCTGGACGACCCTGCGCCAGAGCATGGACGCGCTGCAGCGGGTGGGCGGCCTCGGGCGCTACGAGTGGGAAGACGCCCACCCATGGAGCCTCGAGGGCCGTTGTCGGCTCTACCAGTCGCAGTGGGCTCGCGAGCGGATGATCCATGGGATCATGCCGCCGGAGACGGTGCCGCCACCGTCGATTCTCACGGGGGGCGAGTTCGCAGCGTGGCGTAAAGCCAAGAACTGGACCCAGGGACAGGCCGCCGAAATGTTGGGCGTCTCGCGGTGGACCATCCTGCGCGCCGAGCGCACCGCGGACGAAGAGCTCAAACAGAGCTTGCTCGAGGCTTTGCACAAGCTGCGCTGATGGCATGTTGCACGCGTATGGCAAAACACGGCAGACCCCTACGAAAACAGTTGCACACCTCGCCTCTACCCCTGGCAAATGTAGCAAAACACGGCAGACCCACTCAGTGTACTTCCAGAGCTGGAATGTTGCAGATTCCGGCAGACCCTGACGGTGCCCCGAGAGGGCGCGATGTGGCAAGAACCGGCAGACACTGACACCAAATGTGGCAAGAACCGGCAGACACCCTACGCAAATGTGGCAAGAATCGGCAGACCCCCGCTGGCACGGTTTTAGAACTATGCGAAATCATTGGAGAATTCGTCGGAAAATTCTCTCTTAAAAGGTTCCTTATAAGGAACCTTTTTTCCGGAGGCATTCGGTCGAGCCTGGAGGCTCTCCCGCCTGCCTCCTCGAGGGCAGAGGGAGACCCATCAGCGCCCTTCAATCTTTCCCCGGAGCGTTCACATTTACCTACACTCCGCCGTCAGCACTTCCGACCAACCGATCTGTCCGTCTGCTGGTCTGCTCCGAAGCGCTCTATGATCACCCCCCGTGGAACCTGACCGACAGTTCGAGATCCAGCTCGGACACATGTGCAACAACCGCTGCGTGTTCTGCGTCAGCGGGCAGCGCACTGCCATGCGGGAGGCGTTTCCCATCGAGGCCGCCCCGGTTATCGCGAAGCTCCGCGAGGGGCGCGCCCTGGGGATGCGCAAGGTCACGCTGCTCGGTGGGGAGCCGACGCTGCAGCCGGGGTTCTTCGACGTCGTGCGAGGGGCCGTGGCGATGGGCTTCGAGGAGGTTGTGCTGTTCACCAACGGGGTGAAGACGGCGCGGTTGCAGTTCGTCGACGAGGTGCTTGCGACGGGCGGAAACTTCACCTGGCGTCTGTCGTTTCAGGGCGCGACGGCGCTAGCGCACGAGCGCACGACGAAGAAGCTCGGGTCGTTCATGCGGCTCCGGGAGACGATGGTGAACCTCCGCGAGCGGGGGCAGCGCATCACCGTGAACATGTGCGTGGTGCGCTCGAACTTCGCCTCCATGGCAGATTTTCCTGCGCTGCTGCTGCCCTTCGGCGTCGAACAACTGCACCTGGACATGGTGCGTCCCCTCGACGCGGGCGTGCGCTCCGAGGACGAGATGCGCGACATGCTGCCGCGGTACAGCGACATGGTTCCGCCGCTAGCAGCGATGATCGAGGGCTTTGAGCTCGCGCGCCCGGGCTTCGACGTGAACATCGGCAACCTGCCGTACTGCATCGCGCCGAAGCTCGCTCCGTGGATTCACCACGACGGCGAAGCAACGTTCACCGTGGCCGTGGACGAGCGTGATCAGCTCAGCGAGGCCTGGAACAAGTACGAGGTAAAGCGGCGCGACAAGCTGAAGCTCACGTCGTGCATTTCGTGCGTCTTCGATGGCCAGTGCTCAGGGGTGTTCGAGACCTACGCGCGGCACCACGGAACAGAAGAACTCGTCCCGGTGACCGTCGAGAAGCTCGCGGTGCTCGACCCGAAGCAGCGGCTCTTCGTGATGCACGTGCGGCCGCTCGTGGCGCGGCTCTCGGGGTGGGCCCTGCCGGCTCCGTTTACGGCCTTCGCGGTGCACGAGAACTCTCGCGATGGGGAAGTGATCCTGCGCGTGAGCGGTGGTCGGGACGAGTTCGCCGTGGTGGCGCTGCGCCGCGGTGGCAGCGGCGCAGGCGGCGTTGCGGGGACCGATCGGTTCTCGATGCACCTGCTCGATGCGCACGACGGTGGGGCGGCGGTGGTAGGGCTGCTGCGCGCGGTGATGGACCGACTCTGCGCTGATGACGACGTGGTCGTACTGCACACGGTGGCCGAGGATGCGGGGTTTCAGAGCGCGCGCGGCGTGGCGTTGGGACGCGGGGTCGACTGGCGGTTGGCGCAGTGCCTGGGCCGCCTACGGGCGCGGGCGCCGTTTGGGACGCTTCGCTGGCGGGAGGTGTGCGTGAAGTCTGAAGGGCGTGAGGCCACCGTGGCGTTGGAGGCGCTGGATGGCAACACGGTCACGTTGGCGCTGGTGGTGAAGGGTGCAGGCGTGTCGGGGAGTTATCGGCTTGCGCGGCCCGTGTCTGGCGATCAGGCGGAGTTGGTGGGCGCGGTGCGCGATGCCATGAAGGCGTTGAAGGTGCCGTAGTGACCCTGCGTGTTGTCGCAGTGCGCTGAACACCCGTCGCCTTCCCAGACGTTGCTGAGAGGGAGACAAAGATGCTAGCTACCTGACGCTGGCGTCTTATTTATCTGGACGCCACAAAAGGTCACATTGTTCGGCATGGGCGCATCAGAGTTGATGATCATTTTAGTGATCATCCTGCTTTTGTTCGGGGCTGCGAAGCTGCCTGAGCTTGGACGCAGCCTCGGATCGGGTCTGAGTAACTTCAAGAAGGGACTGAAGGACGGCGACGACGGCCCCACGCTCCCGGCGCCAACGCCGGTCGTCGCGCGCACCGAAGAGCCGGCCAGGGCCGTCGCGCACGTAGAGGCGCCAACGCCAACACCTCCGTCCAACACGCAGGATTCCTGAGGAGCCCGTCGATGGTTGATCCCGAATCCACCCCAGAATCCACTTCCGACCCTGTCACCGTTGTCGCCGAACCCGCGGTGACGCCCGAGGCCGCCGCACCGACGGAGCCCCTGCCGCACGGCATGGTCCTGCATCGCTTCGACACGGGCCGTATCTGCTGCGAGATGCCGTATGAGCACGGCGAGCTGCACGGCGAAGGGAAGATGTACTACACGACAGGCGCCCTCTACGCGGTGGAGACCTACGCGCGCAACGTGCTCAACGGCTCGACGAAGCTCTACTATCCGAATGGCGTGTTGCAGGCCGAACTCGAGTACCTCGATGGTCTCCTCGAAGGCACCATCAAGGAGTACTTCCCGACGGGTAACATCGAGTCCGTCAGCGAGTATGTGAAGGGCAAGAAGAGCGGCGTCAGCATGGTCAGCGACGAGACGGGCACTCTCAAGACTCGCGAGGTCTACGTAGACGACGCGCTGACCAGTTCGGCCATCATCGGCCGCGAAGCCCCCGCGCCGGAAGTCTGATCCTCGCTCCTCGCCCCCGCCGAAGCCTGGACCAACCCATGCGACGTGCGCTTCTCGCTTTGCTCTGCGCGGTGGTGGCCGCGTGCGATGGGCCGACGGTCTCGCCCAGCGACGCCGGTGGCCTGGACGCTCCCGATGCCAACCAGTGCACCGGCGGCGCGATTGTGCTCACCCTGGGCAACGCCACGGGCAACGCCCTGAGCAGCTATCGCCCACTCGCGGACGGCGACCCGGTGTCCCTCATCCCGGGCCCGCAGGGAGGGCAGCACATCTGGGTGGCGCTGCGTGGGCGTGGCTTTGACCCAACGCTTCCGCGCTTCGAGTTCCGCGCGTACCGCCCCTCAGACAACACTCTCATCGGTCGCCTGCGCATCCGTCTGCCGATGATCACCGCCCCGGAAGACCCCACGCTCTTCGCGCTAGCCTCCCAGACCCTCACGATGGACGACCAGGCCTACTGCTCGGTGTTGGGCGGCAACGTCCGCATCGAGCTCGACTTCAATGACCTCAGCGGCCATTGCACAACCATCCGTCGAACCGTCCACCTCGTCGACATCGACCCGAACGCCCCGGAGACCACCCGCATGGCGTGGCGTCGCTGCTGCGATGAGCACCTGCCACGCTGCTTCCGCGCGCTGGATGCGGCGACGAACGCAGATGTTTTCGACGCCTCGCTGGATTGACCATCAGCGATGAGATCCAGACAGAACAACGAGCACTACCGCGCGCCATCCACCCGATAGAGCGCGATGCGCACCGGGGAGACGTCGTATCTGAGGCCGATCATGCTCGGCACGGCGGGCAGCACGACCTCCCGCAGCTTCGTCATCCGATAGCGCCGCTCGATCTGCGCGCACACCGGACGCCCCTCGGGCGTCGAGCACAACGACGTGTGAACATAGAAGGGCACGTTGCCTTGCCGCACGAGGTCTTCGACGAACCCCTGCGCGCGCAGGATGATCGGCGTCGGACCCGAGCGCGGCGCGTCTTTGTAGATGGGCAACACCACGATCCTCCGATCGACGCGCTCCAGGTAGGCGACCTGGGATCGGGCTGGGAGATCGACGCGCCACCGCCGCACCTGCTCTTGTTCCAGGGCATCCGTCGGGAGCTTCGTCCAGGCCCTCCACGATCGCGCCGAGACCCCCAACGCGAGCACGAGCACCACCGCCGCCAGGGCCAGGCCCTGCGAGCGGCTCCTCGGCAGCCTCTGGAGGACGACCGCGGCCAGGGCCACGGCGATCGGCGCATAGAGCCGGAGGTAGGCTTGATGCACCCACGTGGTGCACACGCCGAAACCCACCAGATCGGCCATGAGCAGGGTGCAGAGCGACAGCAGCAGCACCAGGCCATGCAAGGCGCCACGACGCCAACCTCGGGCGCTCACCGCGACCAGCGCCGCGGCCAGCAGCCCAGAGGGCAGCCCCGTCAGGAGTCGCCGAGCCATCCCGGCATTCTGCAATGCTCCAGAACCACGGCCCGCCCACTGGTCACCGAAGGGCGATCGCAGCACCGTGAGCATGGACGGACCCGCCACCACCGCCACCACCGCGGCGATGATCAGCGAGGCGACGAGGGCCCGCCGGGCGCGCCGACGCCAATGTCCCGGGCCCAGGAGCAGCACCGCTGGAGTGAGCGCCGCGGCGAGCCACCCGACGGGATGCACGAGCGCGTGCTGCGCAATGATCAGCGCCGCGCCCAGAACCGGCAGCAGGAAGCCCGCGCTGCGCAGTCGGAGAGCGGTCATCGACGACGCCAGCAGGGCTGCCGCGAGGAGCAGGAGCGACACGCCGGTGCCGTAGTACGACTCGCTCTGGGAGAGGCGCCCGACGATCGGATCCACCGCCACCGCTAACGCCAGCGCCAGCGCTAACGGGCGTCGCGCGCCCAGACGTCGCGCGAGAAACGCCCCCGCGGGCACGGCCAGACAACCGAGCAGCCCCTGCACCAGGAAGACTCCACGATCGGGATCACGGGTACACCAGCGCAACCACCCGAAGAGCGCGCGATACCCCGGACCATACGGGTGGTACTCGGGTGGTGACAGCACCACGGACACCCAGAGCGGACCCTGCCCGTTCTGGTGGAAGAAGCGCCCTGGGTGGAGAAGCTCCCGCAGGATGAAGGTGCCCGCCGCCATGGCCGCGCCCAGCGCCGCGCGATGCCGCCAGCCGATCGAGCGCAACCGTCCATGCAGGGAGAGCAGGGCGCACCCGAGAGCGGCCAGCAGCAGCCATGGGATGCTGTCCACCATCGTCGCGGCAGCCCTCGAACCCTGCCGACGGGGCACTCGAGAGGCCGTGCCGAAGCCCTGGACAAAGCCTTCGTCGACACGCACGCACGCGGTGACCTTGTCGAAGCGCTCCCGCAGGCTCGGATGTACCTGACTCCAGTCGGCGAAGTCACCCACTGGCGAGAGGCTCCAATCCCCCACGCGGCGGAAGCTCTGCGGCGTCGCGCGCCGTAGCTCGACCCGCAGGGGTGCTTCTTCACCCAGGTCCAGCAGCGCCAGATCGGTCTCCGGGCACTGCAGCGCCTGGATCACCAGCCTCTCGCGTGCGGAGCAGCGATCCGCCCAACTCACGAGCGCCTCCGCGCACGACGACTCGCTTTGTGTCGTGAGAGGGTCCGCGCTGCGTCGCCCGCCACAGCCGACCAGCAGCATCAGCACCGCGAGCCATCCCCATCGCCGAGCCATCCACATCTAAATTGTCAACTCCGAGAAACACGCTACCTACTACGATTCAAGAGGGTCAAGGTACGATGGCACATCCTCCACAATGACCGCACGACGCGCGACCCTCGATCTCCTCACCACCTGCAATAACCGCTGTGTCTTCTGCGCACCCGATGGCCTCCCCGCCGTCGCACCGCGCGACCTCGACGCGGTCACTCGCACCCTCGACACGCTCGCCACACAACACACCGCGCTCACGTTCACCGGCGGCGAACCCACGCTCCACGACGCGCTCCCGGAGTTCATCGCGGCCGCCCGCGCCCGCGGCTTCACCCGCATCGGGATCCAATCCAACGGCCGCCATCTGCGCGAGTCTGGCTACGCCGGCACCCTACGCGACGCGGGCCTGACGGACGTCCACTTCTCGCTGCACGGCCTCGGCCCGGTCATCCATGACCATCACACTGGCGTCGACGGGAGCTTCGTCGAGTCCGCCGACGGCCTCGCTGCCGCGCGCCAGGCGGGACTCACCACGGTTGTCACCACGGTGCTCACCCGCTCCAATGCCCGCTCGCTCACCGCGCTTGCTCCCTGGCTCGCTGCACAGGCCGTCGCCGCATGGTGCATCGCCGTCCCGCGCACTGCCGGGCGCCTGCACACTGCTTTTGACCGGGTGTCTCCTCGGCTGGCGATGGCGATGCCGCACGCCCTGCAGGCGCTCTCGGTGGCGCAAAATAAGGGGGTGACTACGTTCCTGCGGGGCGCGCCGCTCTGCTTGCTGGGACCGTTCGCCGCGCGGAGCCTCCCCGACCCGGCGAACGCCTTCGCCCCGATACTCTGCGACGGCTGCCCCGCCCGGGCACGGTGTCCGGGCGTCGACGCGCGCTACCTCCAGCGCTTCGGCGGCGACGAACTCTCTCCGTCGCGCGCCCCGACGGCCCCCGCAAAATCTTTCACCGCACGCGAGGAGGCACTCGCAGCGATGTTCGTGGGCGAGGGCCCCGACGGACCAGGCACGCTAGCGGTACAGTCACCGCCGACGGGCGCCGCACGCGTGGCGTTGCCCATGGTGCGTGAGGGCACTTAGCGAATGGCGAACATCGGGTACATCCAGGTCGTACGGCACTGCAACCACTTCTGCGGGTTCTGCTCCAACCCGACGACGCCGTACGTGCACACCTTCGAGACGATGAAGGTGCTCGTCGACGACCTCGTCGACCGCGACTACTTCGGGGTGATTCTCACGGGCGGCGAACCATCGCTGCACCCTGAACTTCCGCGCATCGCGCGCTACGCCACCGACCGCGGACTGCACGTGCGAATGATCACCAACGGGTGGCGCATGGCCGACCCGGAGTTCGCGAAGGAGATGGCCGAGGCGGGGCTGAAGATCGTGCACGTGTCGGTCTACTCGGTGCGGCCGGACATCGAAGAGCGCCTGCGGGGCACTGCCGGGACGCTCGAGAAGGCCTTCGCTGCGGTGGACAACGCGAACCGCTACGGCATCGAAGTCAACATCAACTGCGTGATCAACAAGCTCAACGCCGAGCACCTCGACGAGAACATCCGCCACTGGATCACGCACCACCCGCACATCCGCCACTTCGTCTGGAACAACCTTGACCCATCGATGGGCCGCGCCGAGGTCAACCAGGAGCAGTACACCCCGCGACTCGCGGACTTCGAGGTGTCGTTGCATCGCGCGCTACGACTGCTGCACCAGAGCGGTCGCACCTTCCGTGTGGAGAAGGTTCCGCTTTGCTACATGACGGAGTTCGCGTGGGCGAGCACCGAGACGCGCAAGATCGTGAAGGGCGAGGAGCGCATCGTTCACTTCCTCGACGCCAAGCAGACCGTCCGCCAGACCGACTGGGAACACATCTACGCCGACGGCTGCTCGGTCTGCTCGCTGCGCCCCATCTGCGGCGGGCTCTTCGACCGCGGCAACGCCTACGACCCCGGTGAGCTCTACCCCGTCTTCGTCGACCTGGACGCCGTCGTCGAGAAGATCATCCACGACCCACGCGACCCGAGCTACGAGTTCCGCACGATGGACGCCTGGCGCCTGGACTTCGACCAGCGCCTCGCCGAGGCCCGCGCCCAGGGCCCGCGCCTCCCCCTTGCGGAGCGCGGCGACCAGCCCCCGGCCTCGATGAGTCCCTCCGGCGCCCCGGCCGTCGGGTTGATCACCGAACAGGGCCAGCGACTCTTCGATGCCAAGCGCCAATCCGAGGGTCGCAAGGCCGCCCAGCACGGCATCGCCCTCGAACGAATCGAGCCCCAGCCCCCGGCCAAGAGCCTTCCGGTCAAGACCGATCCGTGAAGACCATCGTTGTGGCTCGCTCCTTGCTGAATTCTTTCCGTAGCACCGCGATGCACGCTGGAATATCCCCACCCGAGAGCCTCCTGAGTCAGCGAATTCACGCCGACAGAGCGTTCGTCGTGGGTGTTCCAGGCCTGTCAGCCCCCTGGTCTCCCCGACCCGGTCAGCTATGGAAAAGTTTGCGTAGCATCACCGTCGCTGCGGGGTTCGATGCTTCCCATGTTTTGGGAAGCGTGAAAAATTTGCGAGGATTCCTCGATCCTCGGATGGTTCGCCCGTGTAGTTTGAGCCGCGAGGTATGAGGCCCCATCCCCAGCGGAGCGTCGAATGTTGAAGTGGAACCGGCGCCAGTTCCTGAGCGGGTTGTTGACCGCAGCCAGTGCGGGTGCGGCTAGCTCTGCCCAGGCCCTGCCTGTCCCCTCGTCGCTGCTCTCAAGACCAGCCGACATTGCATCTCCAGTCACCTCTGTAAGCCCTCACGGGTTTACCGGGCACTCCACGACCTCATCCTTAGAGGCCGACTCACACGATCTTCAGCAGTTGCTCCCGGAAGGTCAGCGCTTCGGACGTTGGCGCGTGGTGTCGGTGCTCCCGGTGAAGCTCGGCGCGGTGCCCGTGTTGCTAGAATCCCGCCGGGGCGAGCGCTTCCAGGTCGACATCCTGCGTCGTGATCGCAGCGCCCGCGCGAGACGCGGCCTCGCCGAGACGCGTGAGTATTCGTTATTCCTGCTCAATCGCGGCCAGGGCGACACTCCCACGCAGGAAGACCACGGCCTGGCGGTGCTATGGCTGGCGGCTCTGCTGCGCCCGCGGGAACGTGCCGTCGCTGCCGTCGCATTGCTCACTCAGCGCGAGCGCACCCAGCGTTTCCCGCGAGGGAAGTTCAATGCCCTTGTGACCGACATCGCACCGCGTCGTGGGCCCGATGAATTGTCGATCCAGGCAACGCTCGATCCCTCCGCCGAATTCGTGAGCGAGCCCGAGACGCCGGTTGCACCGGCGCTCGTGTCTGCTTAGCCGACCTGATCACTCCGCGTCCGCAAGCACCGGTTGCATCAGTTCGTAGCCATGCGCGCGGATGTAGTTGATGTGCATGCCATCGCAGCGCGATGCGTGCACACACGGCTTGCATCGCAGCGATTGGGCCTTGTAGCGGTCCACAATATAACGCTGGATATATCGGAAGATCTCGAGCTGACCGCTGGGCAGCATCATGGCGCTATCAAGGGTCTTCGGCGGCTCACGCGGCGTCCGACCGAGCACGCATGCGGGAACCCCCTCCACCGGCACATCGGCCGTGAAGTGCGCAAAGAACGGCCGGAGGTCGATATCGTACGCCTGGGCCTCACTCATTCGCTCGTAGGTCGGCTGGAAGAGAGCCAGCCGCCCTGAAACCTCCCCCGCCTCGAGCAGCGCTCGCAGCCAGCGCTCGTTGTCCCGCGTGAGCGCAACCGCCACCTCGAACGTCCCCGGCAGCGCCAATAGCGCCGTGGCCTGTGCCTGCTTCCGCACGATCACCCGGGTGATCGTCCACTGAACGTCTTGACGCTTAGACATCCAGACGTCTAGACCACTGAAGTCCGCCAGTTCGAGTTCTACCTCGGTGATGTCGGGGTAGCGCGCAACCTCTGTGAGTGCGCTGGGCAGATCGGGTGCGACCACCCAGAGCATTCGGGCCCCCGCCTGCACGGCCAGGGTCTCCGGTGGTACCGCCGTCGGCTCTGTCGGGGCCTTCGGGCCCTGCCCGACCACCGGCAGCCGCAACTTCGCTCGCGACGAATCGACCGTGACGTCTGCGCCCGGATGGGCCGTGAGACCACCCTCCGCGAGCTGTGCCTCGAGAGCGCGCGCCCGCTTGCTGCTGGCCGGATCGCCACCCCAGATGGGCCCCTGCCGGGTCTCCCAGGTGGTGTCGACGCGCAGCCGGGCGAAGTCCCGGGTGATCACCGCGTCACGTACGCCATAGAGGGTGTCGCAGACGTTCTGGAGGTAGCAGAGCTTGCAGCGGGAAGGCTCGCGGCAATCGAGATCGACGCCCTCGTGCAGGAGCCGATGAAACTCCTCCTTGCGCCCCTTGGCCTCGTCGTTGAGCTTGTAGGGATCCTGGATGAGCGACTCGTACCCTTCCAGGTGCTGCACCGGGAAGCGATTGAGCCAGATGTGGACGTCTGGACGCCTGGAGAAGGCGAAGGCCTCGAGCAGGTATGGGCGCATCTCCTCGAGGTCGTAGAAGAGGACGTCCCGGCCTTCCTTGAAGGCGTTGCCGAAGGGGATCACATGCAGGAGGTCGTACTCCCGTACCCCCATCGCGATGAACTTCTCCAGGATGGCCTTGAGATGCTTCACGTTCGCGCGGTTGATCACCACGTCGATGTTCACGATCGGCCGACCGTCATCGAGCGCGTACTGAAGCCCCGCGACCTCCTGCTCGAATGCTCCTTTGGCGCCGACGAGCGCGTCATGGATGCGCGCGTTGGGACCGTGAATCGAGAACGTGATCTCGTCGAGCCCCGCGTCGAGGCAGCGCGTCAGAAAATGCTTGTACGAGAATGCCCGCCCATTGGTGACGGTCTGGATCTTCCGATACTTCGCCAGCTTGCCGAGCCGGATGAAGTCCACGTAATTCGGGTGCATCGTGGGCTCGCCGCCCGACAAGATCAGGCGCTGCGCACCCTTTCTCGCGCCATCGAGGATCTGCTGCTTCACCTCATTGGCGTCGCGCATCTGCCCGTCATGCGTGAGCGTGTCGAGGCAGAAGACGCAGTGGTTGTTGCAGTCGTAGGTGAGGCGCACCCAGTTGCGCTTTTCATGCGCGGCATCCTCGTGCTCCAGCACTTTCCCATCGATGCCCGCGTCCGGGACCTGTGTAGTCAGCATTGCCGTCATCAACTCCTGCGGGCGTCTATCAAGGGATTGCAACACAAGCGATGTCTTGAGGCCATGCGCGGTCGGCGCCCTGCTCAGGGAACCGGTTGAAACTCTTCCGCACCATGCCTCGCGAGGTAGTCGGGTCGTAACCCGTTGCATCGTGGGCGATGTCGGCACGCGGCGCACCCCGGGAGGAAGGTTCCGCCTTCCATGGGCGAGTCGGCGAGGTCGAACGCATGACCGCCCGGGTTGACCACCCGCATCCCGAAGGCCGCCGCGTCGAAGAGAGCGCCGTGCTGCGCCTCCGGAAGCACACACGCAGGCGTGTGCAGCGACATCAGGAAATCGGCTCCCAGGTGCGCGTGGGCCTTCATCGCGGCGACCAGCCGGGGGACGACGTCGCGCATCCGCGGGACCTCCGCACGTACCTCCGGATCATCGCGCGTCGCATCGACCCCTGAGAGCAGCCACACCCGGAAACTTCGCATTCCCCACGCCACACCGAGGGAGACCATCGCCGGTAACTCAGCAGCATTGCTCGCAGTGATGAAGAGGTCGCCTTCCAGCGCCAGCCCCGTCTCCCGAGCGCGCTCAACCCCAGCAACCATCAGATCGAAACATCCCTCCGTGCGCGCGATGCGGTCGTGCGTCGTCGCGACGGCGCCCTTCATGGAGAACGCTACCTCAGAGATGCCCGCATCCGCGCAGCGCAGCGCGTAGCCGGGGTACGACAGCATCATTCCGTTGGTCTGCAGTTTCACCCGCGTGTACCCGAGACGCCGCCCCATGGCCGCGATGCGGAAGATGTCCTTCCGCAGCGTGGGCTCGCCGCCGCCCAGCCAGAGGCAGTCGGCGCCATCAGCGCGCCCGCGCTGGAGCGCACCGATGATCTCCCCGTCGGTCATCGAAGGACCATCGTCCTGGACCGCGAAGCACCCGACGCAGCGATTGTTACAGCGATAGTCTGGAGTGAGTTCGACCCACTGGAGTCGACGCGTACCGCGGCCCTGGGGCCGCGAGATCACCAACTGCCGTGCGAGCCGTGGCTGCCGTGCGAGCCGTGGCTGCCGTGCGAGCCGTGGCTGCCGTGCGAGCCGTGGCTGCCGTGCGAGCCGTGCGAGCCGTGGCTGCCGTGCGAACCGTGGCTGCCGTGCGAACCGTGGCTGCCGTGCGAGCCGTGGCTGCCGTGCGAGCCGTGGCTGCCGTGCGAGCCGTGGCTGCCGTGCGAGCCGTGGCTGCCGTGCGAGCCGTGGCTGCCG
>CANJUR010000072.1 GCA_947477565.1 Deltaproteobacteria bacterium | reverse complement strand
CTTTAGTGATCGCAGGGCCGAAGGCCCGTCCGCGATCACGGAGCCGGCGCTCTCCCTGCGGCCACGCCAATGCCAACGCCAACGCCAAAAACCCATCGAGCGCACGAATCAGCATGGATTACAGCCGAATCGTGAGATGTGTCCCGAGGTGAACCCAAGAGGGAGAGGGGGCTCGGATCGAAAGAAAATGCCATAAAATCAGGCTTTTTAGCCCCCTCTCCCTCTTGGGAGAGGGGGTTGGGGGTGAGGTCTCGCAAGGGGGTCGATCCTTCGGTGGCCTGGCCTTAGCCCTCCAGCGGGTCGTTGTTCGAGAAGCTCACGGTGGGGGGGGACAGCGGTCCGGTACGACGTGATCGGCATCGCCTACGAAGACAGCGCTGCGGTGCACCGCGCGCTCTCCGGGATGAAGCCGCTGAAGCCCGCGGGGTGACCGTGCTGAAAAGCACGCTGGACTTCCTGCACGGGCGGGCGAGGGGACAGCGCTCCCGGGTCGACGGACCAGCGACGATGGCTCCCACCCACCGACTCAGCGTTGGCGACGCCTCGGATTTGCGGGCGCGGGCTCCAGAGGCAGCCGGCGCCGCAGGAGTTCGCGGAGGGTCACATCCGCCGAGGCCCTCGCCACCCGGTCATAGTTGCCGACCGCCTCACCTCTTCCGGAACAAGCTCGCCGCCGACCTCGCCCCTCCCTTCGCGATTCTCGCGGCGCGCTGCACGACCGAACTCATCGCGCAGCCTGGGCACTGGGGCGCAGAGATCGACGCGCAGGCGGTTCATCTCGCTTCGCAGATCAAGGTTCTTCGACCGTGGCCGAAGGCCCTGGTCTCGGAGCCGGAGGAATCGCTCCAGTCGCTCGGCAGCCGCCTCGCGAACGACATCGCGACCGGTGACGCCGCCGACCACGAGCGGGTGACCGTGGCGACCCACCGGGCGCGCAACATCACCAGCCTCATCGACGACCTCAACGCCCTGCGCGCCGGCACCCTCGGGCGGCTCATCACCCACGGAACCAGGAACAAGCAGCCTGCCGACTGGCCGCGTCGCTTCTTCTACCGCGCACGCACCCAGCCCACCGCGGTCGCCCTCGGTTCCCGCCACCCTTGAACCGCCACGCTGCCCAACTGCTCCGTGATTTTCACCGAATGTGCGCCCTCGCTTCAGCCTCGGGCATCACACCCGGCAATGGCTGACGGAAGACCCGCATCGCCCAGCTCCGAGCACGTCGTCATCGTGGGCGCGGGCGTGGGCGCCTTGAGCGCGGCGATCGCCCTGGCGGCCCGTGGCGTCGCCGTCACAGTGGTCGATCGCGCCGGTTGGGTGGGCGGCAAGGTGCGCCAGGTCGCGGTCGCCGATCGGCTCATCGACTCCGGGCCCACGGTGCTGACGGTTCGCGCGGTCTTCGACGAACTCTTCGCCGCCGCGGGCGTCTCGCTCGACGCGTACGTCACCCTCGACCCCGTGGAGGTGCTCGCCCGCCATGCCTGGGCGGACGGCTCGCGCCTCGACCTCTACCGGGACATCGACCGGAGCGCCGACGCCATCGGTGCCCTGGCCGGCGCCCGCGAGGCCAAGGGGTATCGCGCGTTTTGCGCGTACACGCAGCGCATTCACGAACACGTAGAGGGTCCCTTCATGCGCTCCCAGCGTCCGACGCTCGGCAGCGTGCTTCGTGACCAGGGGCTGCGCGGCATGCTCGCGCTCACCCGCATCGACGCGCTGCGAACGCTGTGGTCATCGCTGGGCGATTTCTTCCGCGACCCGCGGCTGCTCCAACTCTTCGGGCGCTATGCGACCTACTGCGGGTCGTCACCCTTCCTCGCCCCCGCCACGCTCAACGTGATCGCCCATGTCGAGCGCGAGGGCGTCTGGGTTGTTCGCGGCGGCATGGCCCGGCTCGCGGAGGGCCTCGCGCGCCTCGCCACGGAGCGCGGCGTGACCTTCGCCCTGGGCCGTGGAGTCGACGAGGTGTTGACCCGCGGCGGCCGCGCGACCGGCGTGCGCCTCGACGACGGCAGCGCCCTCGACGCCGACGCGGTGGTGTTCAACGGCGACGTCGGGGCGCTCGCTCAAGGGCTTCTCGGCCCGGCGGCGCAGCGCGCGTGGACGCCGGACGCGGGCCTCGGGCGCTCGCTCTCGGCGGTGACCTTCAGCGTGGTGGCGAAGGCCGATCGCTTCCCCCTGGTGCGGCACAACGTATTCTTCAGCCGCGATTATCCACGCGAGTTTCGCGAGATCATCACCGGAGACGCGCTCCCCTCGGACCCCACCATCTACGTCTGCGCGCAGGACCGCGACGACACCGGATGCACCCCCGTCACGAGCGACGGGCGCGAGCGGCTCTTCATGATCGTGAACGCGCCTGCGCGCGGCGACCGACGCCCATTTTCCGAGGAAGAGATCGACCGATGCGAGACCACGACCCGACGCCACCTCGACGCCCTCGGACTGAGCCTGGACTGGGACTCGTCGCGGCGCGTGATCACCACCCCGACGGACTTCGAGCGGATGTTTCCAGCGACCGGGGGCGCCCTTTACGGCCCTCCCTCGCACGGGTGGACATCCCCGCTGGCGAGGGCTCCATCGCGCTCGAATCTCCCGGGGTTGTACCTGTGCGGCGGGAGCGCGCACCCGGGGGCTGGAGTCCCGATGGTGGCGAGGAGCGGGCTTCTGGCAGCGGCGAGCGTGCTCTCGGACCTCGCTTCGACCGCGAACTCTCCAGCGGCGGCTACGCGTGGTGGTACGTCGACGCGCTGAGCGACGACGGCCAGCACGGTATTACCCTCATCGGTATGCTCGGCAACGTGTTTTCCCCGTGGTACGCGAAGGCGCGGGCCGACGCTGCGACGCATGGGACCACCGCCGACCCGCTCGCGCACAGCACCATGAACGTCGCCCTGTACGGCCCCCGGTCGGCCACCTGGGCGCTCACCGAGCGCGGCGTCCGCGACGTCAACCGCGGGCCATCGCACCTCACCATTGGCGCGAGCAACCTCCGCTGGGAGCGCGGTGAACTGATCATCGATCTCTGCGAGAAGATTTCGCCGTTTCCTTCGCTCCGTCCGGGCCGCATTGTCGGTCGCGTGCGGGTGATCCCGACGGTGCTCCACGGCGCCCCGCAGGCGCTCGATGCCGCGGGTCGACACCTCTGGTGGGCGGTGGCGCCGCTCTGTCGCGTCGAGGTCGATTTGCGCGAGCCGGCGATCCGTTGGGCGGGCACTGGCTACCATGACGCCAACGCGGGCGACGCTGCGCTCGAGTCCGACTTCCACGGCTGGGACTGGTCCCGCGCGGAGGTCGAGGGTCGCCCGGTGATCCTGTACGACGCGACTGTTCGCGATGGGTGTCGCACCCGCACCCGGCTCGCCCGCAGGTACCACCCAGACGGAACAGCCGAAGACATCACGGTCCCGACCGAGGTCTCGCTGAGGCGCACCCGCTGGGGCATCGCCCGCAGCACACGGTGCGATCGGGGGGAGTCCGCCAGGGTCACTCGCTCGCTCGAAGACGCGCCGTTTTACGCACGCAGCGTAGTCTCCACGGCGCTCCTTGGTGCGCGCGTGCAGGCCATGCACGAGAGCGTCGATCTCGACCGTTTCGGGTCTTCCTGGGTGCGCTTCCTGATTCCGTTTCGTATGCGTCGCGGTTCGTGACTCCCATCGACATTGCGCTGGGCTCCTGGGCTGCCGTCGTCGCCGCGGTCTCCGGCGTCGCGGTCGTCCGCTCGCTCCGTCGCTCCGTGCCTGCGACGCTCTCCCGCCCGCCATCGACGCTCACGACCCCGCTCCTCGTCGTGCGCCCGTGTGCCGGCGCGGAGGCATCCCTGGCGCTCACCCTCGGCAGCCTCGGCGCGCTGGCCGACGACCCCGTGCACCGCTCCCTGGTTCGGCTGCGCTTCGCCGTCGCGACTCATGACGATCCGGCCGTCGCGGTGATGGGTACGGTATGCGAACGATTCGTCGCGCGCGGCCTCGACGCCCGCCTGGTGGTGACCGGCGCGACCGCTCCCAACCAGAAGAGCGACCAACTCGCGCGCGTGATCGCCCTCGAGCCTGCCGCGCCCACGGTGGTCAACGTGGACAGTGACGTTGACCTCACGACCTTCGACTGGGACGCGCTTCTCTCTCCGCTGGCCGACGCCTCTGTCGCGGCGGTCTGGGCTCCACCGCACGAGGCCCCCGGGGAGACCTCGGCCGACCGCGCCTCGGAGGCTCTCCTTGGGGGATCGCTGCACGCATTCGCCCTGCTGGCGGGCATCGACGGCGATGGTCTGGTGGGCAAGGTGGTCGCCGTGCGGAGCGCTTCTCTCGAGGCGATCGGCGGCTTCGGCGCGCTCGGCCAGCATCTTGGCGAAGACATGGAGTTGGCCCGTCGATGGCGCTCTCTCGGCGTCCGGGTGGTGGCGTCCGCGGGCGTCGCCGTGGCGCGTGCCTCCGGGCGCTCCGGAGCCGCCGTGGCAGCGCGGTACGGGCGCTGGCTGACGGTCATTCGGGCGCAGCGACCGGGTCTGCTCCTGAGCTACCCGGCGCTCTTCTTCGCGACGCCGCTGCTGGTGCTGGCGGCGACGCTCGCGGTGCTCACCGGGCGCGCGGGGCCCACGGCACTGGCCGCGGAGGCGATCGTGGTGCTCGGGCGAGTGGCCGTGGCGTGGGCGGCGGCGCGGGCGACCGGACGGTCTTCGGGGAGCCTCGCGCGGCTGACCGACGCGGTGCTGGCGGACGCGCTGATGGCATGGGCATTCGTGCTCGCGCTTCGGAGCCGTACGGTGCGATGGCGAGGCCGAAACCTGCGCATCGCGACGAGCGGGGAGCTTTACGAACTGGGGTAAAGCGGGATGGCCCCGGATGTGGCATCACGCCGCGATCGGAGGGGGCTCGCAGGTTGGCGCGAATCGCTCGATGCGCGAGATGCGCGACGGCCCATGACCCGGCGACGGGCACCCCCGTCCTCCTTACGGGCGAGAGCGAAGCGGGCATGGAGTTGGTGGCCCGCGCAGTCAGGGTGCCTTCGTGTCGATCCACTGCGTGGCGGGGATGGCTGTCGACCGCCCCGACCTGCGGAGCCCTGTATGCAGTGCTCGCTCGATCAACGATGTCTCGGCCGATGAATTCAGATCAGTTCGGAGAGCGCGTCGTCGATGCGCGAATACTTGAACTGGTAACCATCCGCGATGAGCGCGTTTGGGAGCGCGCGTTGTCCCGTGACGACGACTTCGGACATCTGTCCGAGCACCAGCCGCAGCGCGAACGCCGGCACTGGCAACCACGACGGCCGGCGGAGGCGTCGTCCGATGGCCGCTGCGAAGTCGCGATAGCGCAGTGGTTCTGGCGCGGTGACATTCACTGCGCCGCGCAGGGTTCCATGGTCGAGGGCCCAGACGATTGCGCCCACGACGTCGGCGAGGTGCACCCACGGAAACCACTGTTGTCCGCCGCCCACGGGTCCGCCGACAAACATCTTGAAGGGCAACAACATCTTCTCGAGCGAGCCACCGGCATCGCCGAGAACTAATCCAAGTCGCAGGCGCACCTCTCGCACTCCGAAGGTCGAGACCTTCCTGGCTTCGTCCTCCCAGTCGCGGCAGACGCTCGCGAGAAAGTCGTCTCCCGCGGGCGTCTCCTCGGTCACGTCCTCGTCTCCGCGCGGCCCATAAAACCCCACCGCAGAGGCGTTTACGAGCACCCGTGACCGTGCCGCGCCGGACCCGAAAGCCTCGACCGCCCGCCTTGTCGTTTGCACACGGCTCTCGCGAATGGCGAGTTTGTACTGGGCGTCCCAACGCTTCGCTCCGACCGACTCTCCTGCGAGGTTCACGACGGCATCGAGGTCCGCGATCCCATCTGCCGTGATGGCTTCGAGCGATCGCGTGTCGGCTGCTGCGGGCAACCGTTGTCGCGCCTTCGCCGGATCACGCGAAAACACCACGACGGCGTCGCCTCGCGCCGTGAGCGCATCGACCAGGGCCCTGCCCACGAAGCCTGTGGCTCCGATCACACCCACTCGCATGACGATCTCCGTTACCTGTGGGTGCTTGGATGCTCGCGGCTACCGCGGCGGCTGCAGTTGAAAGTCGGGTTCCGGGAGTTGGGCCGCGGAGGGCGGGCGTCCAGCGGGCATCGGGCGTCGCTGGCCTGCACCGGCCTGCTGCTGGGCCTGTTGCATCTGGCGCATCATCTGGGCTTGTTGTGCCTGGAGCGCGGCGATCTGGTCACGCACGTTGTTGACCGCGACGACCGGGGCTTCGAGGGCTAGCTCGAAGCGCGCGCCGGTGTCTCCGACTCGCGTTGCGTGCAGGGTGCCGTGAACTGCGTCGGTGGCGTTGGCGTCGGCGGAGGGCGGAGCGCCCAACAGCGAGAGAATCGCCGCGGGGGTGAGGTGCACCACCGCTGCTCGATCGTCGGCCACTGCAGGGGCCAGTCGGTCGCCGGCGAGCATGGAGTGATAGCGCGCGACCGGATCAACCGCATCGACGAGCACCAAGGTGTCGCCATCGGGCACGAGGAGCACCGAGCGTTGGTATTGCGCTCGCACTTCTGCGGGCACCTGGGGAGGGAGGCGAGCGGGATCGGGTCCGAGCCGCAGCCGGAGCGATCCTGGGGGGAGCCCTGCGGGAGACGGGAGAATCGCGAACTGGTCTGCCGGGTTTGCCCCGGACGGGCGCGGCGTGCGTGGGACCGCCGTCGCGGTTGCGCGGAGGCTGGCAATCTGCGCGGCGGCGCCTGGGAGTCGTACGATCTCGACGCGGGTGACGCCGTCTCCGGGGATGAACCCCATGGCGCGTTGCCCATGGTGTCGGAAGCCCGTGAGGTCACGCAGGGCATCCTGGAAGCGCACCATTTCGGGTCCGAAGGCGGCGGCCATGCGCGGGTCGGTGGCGTCTTCGGAGAGCAGCGGCGAGAGCGCTGAGACGTCGAATCCGGTGGCGAAGTATGCCGTGGCGGTACCCGGCAGGCGCCGGAGAAGATCGAGCGCGGCGTGCTGTCCTACGGACGAACCAACGAGTGCACGAGTGCTCGCGCCGCCGGCGTTGGCGAACTCGACTTCCGCGCGAACGCGGTAGCTGGTCTCTTCGAGAACGAGCGTGGCATGTGCTTGCGAGAGGTCGTCGAAGAGTTGCCGGGTGTTCTCGGCACTTCGGTGGACGGCTTCGTACTGTGCGACGAGTGGGCGATTGGTTCCCGCGTCGTTGCGGCGGGGATCTTGCGCTTCGAGGGCAGCGAGTTGCAGCGCGAGAACGCGTCGCGCGGGTTCCGGCCGAACGACCGCGTCGAGGAGGGCGGCGTCGGGGGGCGGGCTCGCCGCAGCGCGCACCAGCCATCGCGAGAGCGGGCGCACTTGTTCGCGCGGACCGCAGAGTATTGACCAGTCCCGGGCCGATCGCCGCGCGATCCAGCAGGGAGAACTCGGCGCGCCGCCGTCGCTTCCGCCCAGGAGCACGTCCTGAGCGCTCCCGGTCGGCTCGTAGAGCCCGTCGCCGACATCATGAAAGCCCCGCCCCGCCTGGGCATCCTGCACGATCTCCATGCCCGGGCGCAGCGGCCACGCGACGGTGACATTGATCTGCCCGTTGGGGGTGTCCGCGCTGCTCGGCGCAAGGATGGCTGAGAACGGTGCATCGGGGTCGATATCGACGCCGTGTTCGCCGAGTCCTGGGGTGATTCCAGGGGCTGCCTGCCCGAGGGCGAGGCGCGTGGGGACGCCCGGCGCGATGAGATTGAGCACCTTGCGCAGGTTGCTGCCACGGATGGCGAGCAGGGCGGTTCTGGGCAACTCAGGGATGGTGAGATCGGCGGCGGACGGTGCGACGTCGGCTGTCCCGCGGGTCGCGGGGACGTCCGTAGTCGGAGAGGGAGGGTTGTTCTTCTTGCAGCCAAGGAGGGCCAGAAGGACGAGCGCATAGCGGGTCTTCATCGCCGAGGCTGCCTAGCACCGGAACGAGCACATTGTCACGCTCGCTGCGCGCGGTATTTGCGCAGAGGGAGCACTCCGTGGGTGTCGGGGAAGTCTGGGAAAGATCGAAGCGGAGAGAGGCGGGATTACCAGGCTGCGCGGACGCCGACGAAGGCTTCCAGGCGGCTCCAGGCGATAGGCTGACCGCGGCCACCGTCGCTGCCGGTAGCGTTACCGAGGCGGACGTCCGAGATGTTCGATATGCCACGGAGAGTGGCATTGATGCCGAAGACTTCGCTGATGCGGTATTCGCCGAAGGCTGTAGCGTCGATGCGCACCGCGGTGAAGCGGCCGTTTGCCCCGTAGCCGACACCCGGGACGGTCGCCGCGCCGTTGCGGTCGGCGATGTAGCCGTACTCGTACAGGCCCACGCCGCCGTCGAGGGACAGCAGGAAGCGGCCATTGAATGAGTGCGAGTAGCTCAGGTAGCCGCGATTGCGGATGTAGAAGTTGCTGAAGAAACTGTTCTGCGAGTCCCGAAGAAAGCCCAGTCGGAAGTTGGCTCTCGGGTTGATCAGCCAACGAAGTTCAGCCTGGCCAATGACGGTGTCTGCGTTGTCGCCGGCCTGAAAGAAAGACGCCTCGTAGCCGACCATCGCGAGGAGTGAGATCTTCTCGGTGAGCAGGCCGTTGATTCCCACACGGGTTCGAACCGGTAGGGACGAGAACAAGCCCGTCGGAGCACGCTCGGGGCGGATGTAGTTCGTCGGGTTGACCGAACCTTCCCAGATTAGCGCGGTCTTCGGCAGGAACCGCCAACGCATACGCCCATACACGGAGTGACTGAGGTAGTCGTAGAAGCTGTAGTTCGCGCTGTCGAAGAGATTGAAGATGAAGTTGTAGCCGAATCGGACATCAAGCGTCCCGCGCGGCGGGGCGTAGGCCAACTCTGCCGTGGCGGTGTTGTAGTTACGATTGAAGGTCTGCGAAGGCAGCAACACGCCATCGGCACCGGTCGCACTCTGGGCGCCCGGTTGGATGGTTCGTAGGAAGTCGTCCGCCAGGATGAACTGCCAGGTTCGACCCGGGAAGAATTCGAAGCGGAGGTTGCCCTCAACGCCCAAATTGCGCAGATTGCTCGTGCGGTCGGGCGACTGGAGGGCAATGAACTCGTGATAGACGAGCGCGATTCCTCCGCGAAAGTTCACCGTCGGAAGAGCCGTCGCCGGCGCATCGGAACTCGTCGAACGTTGCGGACCGAGCGAAGAGACGGTCAAACTCGGGGTAACGCGCAATCGTAGTGCGTTGTTGGGGTTATTGGCCGCGTAGAAGACGTTGGAGTCGTAACCAACCTCTGCCCCGACACCGGGATGCAGTTCGAAGTTGCCGACGCGAATGCCGCGACCCTGCGTAAGTTGCCGGTCTTGAAGCCAGACCTGCGCCGAAGCCGGCGCCGTGAGACCAAACACTACGCCCGCCGCGAGCGCTGCTAGCGATCTTCGATTCATCGTTCCCAACCCGTTTCCCGCGAACACCCAGGAGAACCGATCACTGTGCGCAAGCCCCTCACATGACCGGGCTTGTGACGAGCGGACGCTCCGGTGCGAGCGAATCGGGCGTCAACTGCGTTGGATCCTCTTCAGGAATGTTCGGATCTACCCGAACCGTGATGACCGTTCGAGTGGGGTCGAAAGTTCCCGTCTCCTCGCCGATACACTGGCGCGATTCGGTCTCGAGAATCTCCGAGCGCGACCGAAAGATGTTCATCAACTGAAACTCGTGATTGCGCTGACCGTCGTTGTTCAGGCTCACAGAGTTCTGGAGTAGTTCTTGATGCTCCCGAGCAGACCGAAGGGTCACATCGACCTGGGTCAACTTATCGTTGAGACAGTTGACCTTGATGATGTCTCGATCAATCCGGGCGTGGTCGAGCAGGTCGCTCACCCGACGCCGGGTGGCCGTGATCGAATCCAGGGTCGAGGTTGCTTCGCGCAACTGATCAGCCCCCGAAAGGTTCGCTGTCCGTCGGCTGCCGACCTCGGCATCGGGTTGCGCCGAGGGCGTCACCGTCTGCGCGTCGGCACCCCCTACGGACAGTCCCAGTGCGACCAGCGCACCGAACACAACCCGCCGTACCGCCAGAATCATCACGCGTCTTCCTTCCTACAGCCCTTCGAATCAGGGCCGACACTGTACCGACCATCCCGAAGATGTCAACGCTACCGGCAGGGCCGAGGCAGGTCGTCGGCCATCGCTGACGGGGTTTCTGTGGCGCCTTCGCCCCGCTGCATTCATCGGTGGTGACCACCACCGACGGCGGTGCTTTGGCGAGGGTCATCTACGACCAAACATGAATCCTGCTACCCCCCCCCCGATCATTCCCAGTTCGGTGACGGCCATGCGAGCAGCCGGCGGCGATGAGGACTCAAACAAAAGCAACCCGAGACCGAGGCCGAGTAGCCCTCCGCCCAGCGCTCCCAGGTCGAGCCAGCGGCTCTGCGCCGGGGTGGGTTGGAGCGCGTCCGCCGTGATCATCGCCGCGGTGGCGCCCAATACAGTTCCGGTAAGAGCGAAAATGCCGATGTGCCGATCAGACTGCGTGGCGATGCCGGTAACCAGTCCGAGGGCCGTTCCCCAGGCTGATCCGGAGACGACGAATGCCCCTGCGCCAGGGCTCGGGTGGAGGGAAAGGCCGAGCGCAACCCCGAGTCCGAGGCCGACCGTTGCCCCGGCCAACATCATCGAGGAAGCCAACGGAACCTCGCGCCACGGTCGGCCCGAGGTCAACTCCGTCGCCAGGCCAGCACCGACCAGCGTGCCTGCAACGAGGCCCGCGTTCATCGCGGACCCGAGGCCCGCGCCCGCGGGTCGTCGGTCGATCGCCCAGGCAGTGACTGCGCCCGCGGCCGCGCCAAGCGCGGGCAGCCATGGGGCCGTCGCGGGCTCCTCCAGGGTTGCGAGCGCATCGATCCAGAGTCCGACCGCCGCGCCATAGGCGATGGTGCTTCCGTAGAGCGTCACCGCTTCGAAGCCCGATCGACGAGCGGGCATCGTCGGCGGCACCAGGTTTGGGGCCAACGAGCCAGCTTCAAGCGAGCGCGCAACCCGAAGGAGCACCGCCAGGGTTGAGTATCCATCCGGGCTTTCGCCCCGACGACGGAGCTCTCCCTCGGCGAGGCTGCGGGCGCTGCTCGATCGACCGCTTCCGAGCAGGGCGGTCACCTGATCAAGCAGCGCTCGCTCCCATGCAGCGTCTCCCGGTGGCAGCGGGAGCGCTTCGGTGCCGAGCGTCCTGGGATGCGCTTCGCAGGGACGCGCGCCTCCCGCGAGGGCAGTGATGACCGTTGCTCCCGCGGCGAATCGCCCGACTCGGGACATCAGTGCTCGCGGCGTCGAAGTGCCGCGTCCCAGCGCAGCGCGACCCGCGCGACCGCGGCTTCAGACTCCTCGCCGAGGAGTTCGAGCGTGGTCTCCGCCCACCACAATGCCGTGCGATCGACGGCCACGGTGCGCCCCTCCGCCGTCGCCACGTCGCGGGCGACGCGGGCGAGCGAATCGACCGCGTGGACGAGCGCCACAAGCGCGGGTGACGCTCCCGAAGACTCGTCGCGCATCGAGCGCGCACGGCCGTCGAGTTGATGAACCACGCCCTCCAACTCCTCTGCGCTCGCAGCACCGTCGCTCCATCGGACCAGTGCCTCGAGGGCGATCTCGGGGGTGTCGTCGTCGAGCAAGCGTGCGCCTTCGACCGCCTCGAGCGCCGCGCGCACGCCCTCGCAAAGCGCCGCCACTTCTCGCCGCGCTTCTGCATCGTGCAGCATGCCCGAGCGGCTGCTCTCCAGATTTTCGTTCATCAACCCTCCACGATCAGGGTGTGCGACAGAGCGACGGATCCGCACGGGATGTCGGTGCTTTCGTTGCGCACTCCCACGCCTCTTGCGCGGTGTTTTCGTGCCTCGATACCCGCGCTGAATTCTTCCACTCCAAGGGAATTACACTCATCAGCGTCCGACGCGACCGCGACCGCGACGAACGTCATCCCAGATCGACAGGCCTTTGTTGTCGGCCCCAGTTCAGTGGGTGCGCGGGGACGTCGGAGCGGTCACCGGCAACACCGCCGAGACTGCCGTCCAGGGCTCGGCGAGCCACACCCAGCGGCCGCCCGCAAAGGCAACAGGCTCGAAAACCACGGACTCGCCCCCGGTGCCGCGAACCATGACCCGGAAGTACCGAACCGTCGGGCGCAGTAGCGTGCGCACCGTGGCGATGCGGGCGTCGAAGCCATGAGAAGAACCGTCTGCGAGGTCTTCGCCAGTGGCGCTGAGTACCGTCACCGCGGCACCGGGGCCCAGCGCGCGTAGCCGGGTGAACTTCTCTTCGAGCCGCTCGCGGGCCGAAGGAACCACCGCAGCGTGCAGCTGACGATGGCCCTCGAAAGTGAACACCAGCGCGAAGCGCTCGTCATCGAGACGGAGTTGCTCTTCCATCCGCTCGACCTGATCGTGGTCGTTATCGATGGTGGCGCGGGCCAGATCGGCGAACATCGTCTGCAGCCCCGCAGCGGTGTCGGCGTACGGCGAGAGGGCGCGCAGTGGGTTGATCAACTCCGCCGCCTCGTCCTCGACGGGCGGAGAAATCGAGCGAGCAGGCGTCGAAGCGATGGCGCGCGCACTCGGTTGCGATTCCGGGCGAGCGCGGTTGCGGGTGCAGGCCAGCGCGGCGAGAGCCACGAGCGCGAGGAGAAGAGGTCGTTGCTTCACGGGCCAAGCACACTACGGGCACTCCCGCAGCGACGCAAAGCCCTCTTGCGCGGACGACGTTGACAAGTCCCATCGGGCTTTGGTTTGTCCTACCTCCATGCACGCCGCCCGTGACCTCTGCTCCTTCATCGACGCCTCGCCGTCGCCCTGGCACGCCGCTTACGCCATCGCCGATCGGCTCGCCGCCAAGGGGTTTCGCCGCCTCGAACTCGATGCGCCCGCGTGGGATCTCGCGCCCGGCAACTGGTACGTCCGCCGCAATGGCACCGTCATCGCGTGGCGCCTCCGCGGCGGCGCCCTGCGTCGGTTTGCCGTCGTCGGAGCTCACACGGACTCGCCCAACCTTCGGCTCAAGCCCCGCGCCGCTTACACGAGCGAAGGCTGCCTTCAGCTCGGCGTCGAGGTCTACGGCGGAGCCCTCTGGAACTCCTGGCTGGACCGCGACCTCGGCCTCGCCGGAGTCGTCTTTACCGAGGATGGTAATGCCCACCCGCTACGAGTACACCGGCCCCTGGCGCGAGTTTCACAACTCGCGATCCACCTCGATCGCACGGTGAATACCGACGGGCTCAAGCTCAACCCGCAGCTCCATCTCGCGCCGACCTGGGGGCTCGCCCGGTCCGGTGTCGACGCCGCCGAGGTGCTGCTTGCGCTGCTCGCGGACGCGGCCGGGGTCGATCCGAAGGCCGTCCTTGCGCACGACGTCTCGCTGTACGACCTCACCCCATCGACCCTCGGCGGCCTGGACGACTCGCTCGTCTTTGCGCCGCGCCTGGACAACCTCGCATGCTCGCACGCTGGGCTTGCGGCCATGGAGGCCGCGGAGGTCGGCCGCGACGACACCTGCGCCGTGCTCGCGTGCTTCGACCACGAGGAGGTCGGCTCGTCGAGCCTCGACGGCGCCGACGGGACGCTGCTCTCCGTGGTGCTCGAGCGCATCGCCGCGGAGCGCGGGCTCACCCGCAGCGCCTGGCACGCGTCGATCGCGTCGAGCCTGATGCTCTCCGCCGACATGGCCCACGCGGCGCACCCCAACTACCCCGACAAGCACGAGCCTCGACATAAGCCCGTGCTCGGCGGCGGCCCGGTGCTCAAGACCAACTACAATCTCCGATATGGATCGAGCGCCAGCACCGCGGCTGCCCTCCGGGCCATCGCCGCCAGGGCAGGCGTCACGCTCCAGGATTTTGTCACGCGCACCGACATCGGGTGCGGTTCGACGATCGGCCCGATCTGCGCTTCGCGTCTCGGCATGCCTGTCGTTGACCTCGGAGACCCCATGCTTTCCATGCACTCCGTGAGGGAGTGCGCGGCGGCGGCGGACCATCCGCGATTGATCACCCTGTTGAACACGCACCTGACGATGTAGTGTCCGCGCACAGTGGTGGAGCGATGAAGTCCAACGATGCGACGCAGCTCGCCAGGCTGTGCGCGGGTCGGGTCGGGTCGCTGATCGATGGGAAGTATCGGTTAGACGCGTTTCTCGGGGCGGGCGCGACCGGCGCTGTGTACCGAGCCAGCAACGTGTGGGCAGCGCGCGAGTGCGCCGTGAAGGTCTTCCACCACGAAGGCGAAAACTGCGAGACTGCGCTGCAGCGATTCGTGCGCGAGGCGCAGACCGCCAATCGCGTGAGGGTCGGCAACAAGGTGCATCCGAACGTCGTCGATTGCCTCGATGTCGGGCGTGACAGGGACTCCGGGCGGTACTTCACGGTCCAGGAATTTCTGCGTGGCGACACCCTGGACGCGTACCTCCAGAGCCTCCCCGAACATCGGATGTCCGCCGTCGAAGCCTGCGCGCTGATCAGGCCCGTGATCGACGCCGCCGCGTGCGCTCATGAGGCCGGAGTTGTGCACCGCGACCTCAAGCCCGAGAACATCTTCCTCGTCGAGGCCGAAGGCGGGGGCCGCGCCGTCGCGAAGGTTCTGGATTTCGGCACCGCGCAACTCAGCGATGCGCGGCTCACAGCATCCACCGCCATCCTGGGGACGCCTGCGTACATGTCCCCGGAGTCGTTCATGAATGTCCGCAACGGCGATGCGCGCACGGACGTGTGGGCGTTTGGGGTGATTCTCTACGAGATGGTCTCGGGCGTGCCGCCGTTTGGTGTCGGCGCTCAGACCCTCTCCGCCATCATGGTGGAGATCGCCTCGAAGGACCCAGTCTCACTCGAGGCCAACGGCATGGCTCGCGCCGTGGAATGGGCGGTCATTCGTCGCTGCCTCGAGCGCGATCTGAGTGCTCGTTACAGCGACGCCCGGGCGCTCCAGGTGGCGCTCGATGAGGCCTTCACCGCGGCCTGACGACTCACTCGGTGACCAACTCGAAGCAGTTGCTCCCGACCTCGATGACGTCGCCCGAACGGAGGCGAGCAGACTTCACGACCGTGCCGTTGACCCGCACCCCGGGCCAGAACATGCGGCTCGTCAGGCTCCACGTGTGCCCGTTCCAGGCGATGGAGAAGCCGCCGCCGATCATCAGGAACCCCTGCAGCGGAAGTTCGGCAGTGCGCCTGGAGACCTCGCAAGGCTCGCTCTCGGAAAGTACCCGACGGCCACCGCGCGCGTCCGTGCAGACGAGCACCGAGCGCTTCGCGTCGCGAATCACCCGAGCCGAGGAACGCATCTCGCCGTCGGTCATGACCCGCGTGCCCGCGTCGCCCAGCATGCCGGCGTCGACGTCGCTCGGGGCCTCGGCGGGCTCGACCGTCGCAGCCCCGCAGCGCGGACACGGCGAATCGTCGCGGAACGCCGACACCATGCCGGTCCACCAGCATCGCTGGCAAACGACCTGCTGGAGCTGCCGGTGTTCGACGAGGTGCGCAGCGTTGGTCGGGTTGAGTACGAATACGATCAGGCAGTCGTTGCCAACCACGATCTCGGCCATGTCTGCGATCGGCGCGGACGTCCCCACCATCTTCCCGTCGACGACGATCGGGTTGGAGCCGGAGACACACGTGACGTGCCACTGGCGACGCTCGTCCTGCATGAAGGCCGCGTGCTCGCGGGAGACAGCATCGTTGGCGACGACGATGTCGTTCTCCGGGTCGCGCCCCACGCGAATTGGGGGCGAGTCGATGGTGACCCGTCGCATCGGCAAACCCAATCGGTAGACGACAAAGGCTGGCATGGCGCAGATGGGGCTACGAAACCCCCGGCGGCGTCAAGCCAGCCGAGGTGCATGCGAGGCCTGGGCCCGGATGGCGTACGTGCGGCGGTGACCCACGGGCGTTTGGTTCTCACGCTCTGGATGGATCCGCGAGCGACGACGGATCGTAAGGAGTTCAAGGGCCGCGGGGCGAGGAAGCCGCGCGGAGTCAGTCGGTCACGTCGGTGAACTCGTCTGCGGGCTCGTCCTTCGCCAACTGCAGGTCGTCCACCCGGCGCAGTAGCATCACCGGCCGATGGGCCTCGCGCGAGCGTCGCAGGTCTACCTCGACCTCCAGAAACCAATCGAGGTCGCCCTCGTCATCGACCAGCGTCTGCTGGATGTTCCAGACGTCGTCGGTCTCTCTCAGCACCCGGGTGTTCTTCGGCGCGCGCGCTTCTACATCCACCCGCAGCCGTGGGTGCACCTGGAAGTACCGCCACATCTCCGCCTGCAGATGTGACGGCGACCAGAGCGGAACCTCCTCGCCCACCGGCGCATCGATGAGCCGTGCGGCGTACGCCCAGTCGCCGTTGGCGATGGCGCGCACCAAAGAGAAAATCGCCTTGCGAACCATCGCCGTGAACGCCCGACGATTGCGCGTGATGTCCGGCGGGGCAACGGCCGCGTCGGATATAGGCAACGGTGCGAGAACGTCGTCCGGGTTCGGCGCGCGCAGGCGCTCCCACTCGTCGAGCAGGCTCGAATCCACGTCGCGAACCAACGCCCGGAGAAACACCAGGATCTCCGTCAGTTCGATGGTGCGGTCGGTCACCGGAACGGTCTGCGAGAGCACCTTGTAGACGTCCGAGAGGTAGCGCAGCAGCACCCCCTCGCTGCGCTGCAATTCATACTCCCGGATGTAATCCGCGAAGGTGCTGTAGTTCTCGAACATCTCTCGCGCGATGGCCTTCGGGCGGATGTTTTCCGTGCCCACCCACGGGTGCGCCGCGGCGAACGCGTTGAAGGTCTCGTAGACGAACTCCGAGCCCGGCTTCGGGTAGCTGATCTTCTCCAACTCCTCGATGCGCTTGTCGAACTCGATGCCCTCCGCCTTCATGCGGTTCATCGCCTCGCGCTTGAGGAAATCGACCTGCTTGTAGAGAATCGCATCGGGATTTTCCGCGATGCTCTCGCAGAGCGTCAGCGCGTCGAGCGCCCACATCGGCGACTCCGGATCGAGCTTCGGTAGCGTGTCGATGAGCCATAGCGAGAGCGTGTTGTGCAGGTTGAAATCCACCTGCAGGTCAGTGCGAACCTCGAAGCGCTCTCCCTGCCCGTCGCCGAAATCCGCCTTCCGCACGATGCCCGCCTGCACCAGCGACTGAAACATCGTCCATGCCGTCTGCCCGTGCCGCCGCTTCTCCTTCGGACCCGCGTGCGCGCTCTTGATGAGCCGCCGCATCGCGCGACACCCGTCGTGCAGCCGCCCCGGCCGCTGCAGCATCGCCAACACCATCGCGTGCGTCACCCGAAAGCGAGACACCAGCGGCTCTGGCAGGCTCGTGCGCAGCCTCTCGAAGGTGGCGCGGTCCCAGTGCGCGTAGCCCTTCTCCGGGGGCTTGTGCTTCACCAGCTTGCGCTTCTTCTTCGCGTCGTCGCCGGCCTTCATCTCCGCGCGCAGGTTCTCGATGACGTGCGCCGGCGCCTGGCAGACCACCCAGCCCTCGTCGTCGAAGCCCTTGCGCCCCGCTCGCCCGGCGATCTGGTGAAAATCCCGCGCCGTCAGGATGCCCGTCTTCTCCCCGTCGTACTTGCACAGCTTGGTGAACAACACCGTGCGGATAGGGATGTTCACCCCCACCCCGAGGGTGTCCGTGCCGCAGATGATCTTCAGCATCCCCTGCTGCGCGAGCTTCTCCACCAGCAGCCGGTAGCGCGGGAGCAGCCCCGCGTGGTGCAGCCCGATGCCGTGCCGCAAGAACTTCTGCAGCTCCTTGCCGTAGGGGCTCTCGAAGCCTTCGCCGCGCATCGCGTCCACGAGCGCCTTCTTCTCCTCCTTCGTGCAGTAGTCCGAACTCATCAGGTTCTGCGCCTCTTCGGCGCAGGCCCGCTGGGTGAAATTCACCAGGTAGATCGGGTGGCGGTTTTTCTCGATGAGGTGCTCGACGGCCTCGTGCAGGGGCTCCTCGGAGTAGCTGAAATTCAGCGGAACCGGCCGCAGCACCGAGCGCACCGTCACCGTCGGCCGACCCGTCGTGCGGGTGATCTCCGTCGCGAAAAAAGTGGTGTCCCCGAGCGTCGCGCTCATCAACAGGAAGGTCGCGCTCGACAGCGTGAGCAGCGGCACCTGCCACGCCACGCCGCGCTCCTTGTCCGCGTAGTAGTGAAACTCGTCCATCACCACGACGTCCGCCGACGCAAGGTGCCCCTCGCGGAGGCACATGCTCAGCAGAATCTCCGCGGTGCAGCACAAGATCGGCGCGTCGCGGTTGATGCTCGCGTCGCCGGTGAGCATCCCCACGTTGTCCGGCCCGAAGTCCTCGCAGAGCGCGAAGAACTTCTCGCTCACCAGCGCCTTGATCGGACACGTGTACACCGCGCGCTGTCCGAGACTCATCGCGCGGAAAATCATCGCCGTCGCGACCAGGGATTTTCCCGACCCCGTGGGCGTGTTGAGGATCACGTTGCGCCCGCCCACGATCTCGAGCAGCGCGTCTTCCTGCGCGGGGTAGAGCGAGAGCCCGCGCTCGGTCACGTAGTCGAGGAAGCGCGCGAAAATGTCGTCCGAGCTGATCTCGCCGGGCGTCTCCGGGAGGTGCTTGCCGAGGGGGGAGCCGTTCATGGCGTCACCGGCGTGCGGGGCAGGTCGGCGCGGTCACGTACCGCCGCTTCGAGCGTCGCCATCACGGCCATCGCGACCTCGTCCTGCCACGGGCGCGCGACGATCTGCACCCCCACCGGGAGCCCGGCACTCCTGGCATCCACCTTCGCAGCGTGGCGCTCGATCAGCCCGTGCGGAGTGGGACGCCTGGTCTCGTCGAAGCGAACCCTCGTCACCGGCACCACCCCGCCGGGGAATTGAACGGCGTTGTAGATCAGCGCCGGGGTCGAGGCGGCGGTGAAGTTTTTCGACATCCCGTGCGGTAGCGCCGGGGTCGCGTAGGCCGGGCAAAGAATGACATCGATGCCTTCGGCGTCCATCTGGTCGAGCAGCGCCACGCGGTACTGCCGGAGCGCGTCGATGTGCCCCCAGAAGGCCCGCACGGTCTTGCGCCCCATGGAGTTGAGCATTCGCGCGACGCTGCTCTGCCCTGCCAGCATGGCCGCGCGCGCCATCGCGTGGCGCACCGAGTCGGGCACCCGCGCGAGCGAGAGCAGCGGTGCAAGCGTCGGATCGATGGGATCTTCGCGCAGGGCCTCGATGAGTCCTTCACCGCCGTCGGCGCTCATGGCTGCGAGGTAGTCGTCGAGCAGCGAGGCCACATCCGGCGGCGCGAACGGCACGGTCTGGCACCCTGCGGCAGCGAGCGCGTCGCGGGCCACGTCGATGCCGCGCGCGATGGCGGGCGAGACGGGCACGACGCCGTCGTTGGCGTAGTAGCCGACGCGCAGGCCGTGGGAGGAAACGGTGCCCAGAGGACGCCACGCAACGGGCGGTACCTTCGGGTCGAGCGCGCTCATGCGAGCAGGGTTCATCGCGCGAAAGAAGAGGTCGAGGTCGGCGACGGAGCGCGCCATCGGGCCGCTCTGGCTGCGGACGGCCTCCTGGCCCCGGAGGATGGTCCCCTGGCCGCGGGACGGCAGGCGGTCGAGAGAGGGCTTGAACCCGGTGATGCCCGTGAAGCTGCACGGCGTGCGGATGCTGCCGCCGATGTCCGTACCGATGCCGAGCGGCGAGAGGCCCGCGGCGACGGCAGCAGCCTCTCCGCCGGACGATCCGCCGGGGGTGTGGGCGAGGCTGAAGGGGTTGGCGGTCTGCCCGTAGATGGGGTTGCGGCTCTCGGCGAAGAGCATCGTCTGCGACAGGTTGGTGCGCCCGAGAATGACCGCGCCGGACTCGCGAAGCAGCGTGACCATCGCGGCGTCGCGGGTGGCGCGGTGCTGCAGACGCCCGCGGACGCCCATCGTGGTGGGAAAGCCGACGACGTCGAGGCACTCTTTGATGGTCACCGGGAGGCCGTGCAGCAGGCCGCGGGAGGTACCCCGGCGGCGCTCATCGTCGCGGGCGTCGGCCTCCGCGCGGGCCTCGGCGACGAATACCTGGGTGAACGCCCGGAGCGTGTGGTCGAGCGTGTGGATGCGCTCGAGGTGGGCATCGACCACCTGGCGGGAGGAGACCTCCCCGCGGGTGAGGAGGTCACATAACGTGGAGGCGGAGAGGGTACAGAGGTCGTCGCTCATCGGGCGCGGAGGGTACCCGATCGGGGCCGCGCGATGGAGCGCCGATGAGGGCTACTGGACCATGTACCCGAGGCGGGCGCCGGTGCCGATGGTGCACGGGTTGGCGGGGTTGCACACGACCACGCCCGCGGCGCCGGTCTGGTTTTCGAGGCCGATGGTGACGTTCTGCGGGGTCGGGGGAGGGGCCATGGTGTCGTAGTAGAACTCGATGAGCCCACTCTCGTTGAGGATCGCCTCGAAGGTCACGTGCCGCGTTCGGTCGGACAGGAACACCGCGTCGGCCCACTCGACTATGAAGCGCCGGGAAGGCGACACGCCGATCGTGGCGACGCACACGCCGGTCGCGCTCGTGAACAGGTCGGTGAAGTACGGCGCGACCAACCAGTTGGGCGCGGCCGTGTCCGGGATCATCCCGAAGTAGTTCAGCAGCGCGACGCCGTCGAAGGAGAGCCACCCGTTGCTGGTGATGTTGATCTGCGTGTTGATCGGGACGATGGCGTTCCAGGAGCGCATCGCGAAGGGCAGTGGGATGCGGACGGAGTCGTCGTCCAGGTTCGGGAGGTGCGTCGTGTGCCCCAGCACGGCGCACGCGTCGATGAAGGACGGACCCGGGAAGCGGTAGGACGTCTGGAGGTAGCTCCCGGGGGCGACGCCGGTGCAGGTGCCGCCCGTGCCGCAATTTGTTGTGCAGGGGCGTCCGCAGCGTCCGCAGTTGAGGTTGCTGTTGAGGGAAACCTCGCAGCCGTTGGCGGCGTTGCCGTCGCAGTTGTCATACCCGGCGTTGCACGTCGGTACGCACACGCTCGCGGCACACTCGCTCGTCCCGCCGTTGACATAGTTACGGCAGAGGGTGTCGCACGCGCCGCAGTTGTTGATGTCCGTGAGCAGGTTGGTTTCGCATCCGTTGGCGGCGTTGCCGTCGCAGTTGTCGAAGCCCCGCATGCACGCGCCGAGCAGGCACGTCCCGGCCGCGCAGGAGGCCGCGGCGTTGGCGAAGGCGCAGCGGTTGCCGCAGCGTCCGCAGTGCGATGCGCTGGTCTCGGTATCGACGCAGCCGTCAAAGCAGTACACTTGGGCCCTGGTGGGGCACATCGGGGGTACGTCGCTCGCATCGGCCGCGCGGCCCGAATCACTCGCATCAGTACCGGTCGCGTCGATGACGGGAATATCGGTACCAAGCACATCGGCGATGGACACATCGGCGATGGGAACATCGGCGATGGGCACGTCTGCGATCGGAACATCGAGCACATCGAGGCCAGGCACATCGGCGATGGGCACGTCTGCGATCGGAACATCGAGCACATCGAGGCCCGGCACGTCCTGTCCTGGAACATCCGCGACATCGGCGCGGGATGCATCGCCGAGATGGAATTCACTTGTGGGAAACGAGCAGCCCGTGATGGCAAGCGATGCCAGCAGGAGCTGGGCCGCCAGCGCGCGAAACGGAGTGTTGGATGAAATCACGTGGAGGACCTCTTCGGTCGGGACACTACCCGACTCGGGCACGCGCCGACGAGGCCGTCGATGATGCGGGGTTGCTCCTGTCAGGTGGTTTCGCCAGGGCCGCGCGCAGCCAGCACCAATCGGGTGCGCAAGGCGTGGAGAGAGTGCTCGAGGCCGACCGGAAAGCGGTGCGGGTTGTCGAAGCGCCGGATCGTGGGGTGCAGCGCGGCCACCTGGGTAATGGTCCGCTCGCGCACCTCGTGTACCGACGGCTGCGCGTACACATTGATGCCCGCCCGGTAGACGGGCACCAGCAGGTCCACGTGCTCCATTCCATCCGCGAAGGTGCGCCGCCGCGTCGGATCGAGCGGATCCACCATCGTCCGCGACGGCTCGGCCCCGGAGCTGATGTCGTAGATCAAGTCTCCGGCGAATACGCCATCTTGTAAGAATCTTCGCACCTGGTGGATGCCCGGCGTGGAGATCTTCGCGGTCTGCTCGCTCAGCTTGATGCGGTGCTGCCACGCTCCGTCGGCGTCGCGGATGGCGCTGAGTTTGTAGACTCCGCCGAGCGCTGGCTGGTCAAACGCCGTGACCAACCGGGTGCCGACGCCCCACACGGTGATGGCCGCGCCCTGGTGCTTCAGGCTCTCGATGAGCCGCTCGTCGAGGTCGTTGCTCGCCACGATGGCGGCGTCGCCGAAGCCGTGTGCATCGAGGATCTTCCGCGCTTCAATGGAGAGGTACGCGAGGTCGCCGGAGTCGAGCCGGATGCCGCCGAGCTTGTGCCCGTGGGCCTGCAGCCAGGTTCCGACTTCGCAGGCGTGGCGTACCCCCTGGAGGGTGTCGAAGGTGTCCACGAGGAAGACGCAGTTGTTGGGCAGCGAGCGCGCGTACTCGCGAAAGGCGTGAAGCTCGTCGCCGAAGGCCATCACCCAGGCGTGCGCGTGGGTGCCGCGTGCGGGGATGCCGAAGCGCTTGCCCGCGAGCACGTTGGAGGTGGCGTGTACACCGCCGACGTAGGCCGCGTAGCTGGCCGCGAGCGAGCCGTCGATGCCTTGCGCCCTGCGCAGCCCGAACTCCAGCACCGTGTCGCCCTGCGCGGCGGCGCAGACGCGCGCGGCCTTGGTGGCGATGAGCGTCTGAAAGTTGAGCAGGTTGAGCAGCGCAGTCTCGACGATCTGGCACTGCCAGAGCGGGCCTTGCACGCGAAGCAATGGCTCGTGCGCGAAGACCACGGTGCCTTCCGGGACGGCATCGATGTGGAGGGAGAACTTCATCTCCCCGAGCCAGGTGAGGAACCCTTCGGGGAAGAGCGCACGGCCGTCGTTGCCTTCGAGCGTGCGGAGGTATGCGAGGTCGCCCTGGGTGAAGCGCAGGCGGTCGAGCCAGGCGATGGCCGCGTGGAGTCCGCACGCGACGGCGTACCCGCCATCGAAGGGATTCTTGCGAAAATGCAGGTGAAACACGGCCTCTCGCTCGGCGATGCCGGTGTGCCAGTACCCGCAGGCCATGGTGAGTTGGTAGAGGTCGGTGAGCAGCGCGGTGGAGGCGTCGTCGGTGGGGTTCACGGCGGCGCGGAGAGTAACGGAACCGAAGGGTCAGCGTCGTGGCTCGAATCGCAGAACGTGCCGGTAGATCAGCGTCGGACCGCGCTGTCCGAGGTACCAGGGGAGGTCTGGCCCGTCGATGGGGGAGGAGTAGTTGTAGACCACGCGCTCGTTGGGGGCGTCGGCATCGAGAACAGCGGGGAAACAAGTGTCCCCGCGGGAGGGGAGGTCCATCACGAAGGCGATGCGGTGCTCGGCCTGGACGTAGCGCCACAGGGCGCAGCGCTTGGGCTGTCGGGTGTAGTCGATCGCGTAGTTCACTGCCTGTCGGGTGCGGTCGTACATGCGCTGCCCGAGGTCGAAGTTGCCCGTCGCGGTGACGTTGCGACGTGCGATGAGGTACGCCTCGCCGTCGTACCAGAACATCGCCGGTGAGTCGTACTTGCGCGGGTCGCTCACGCAGGTCCATTGCGCGAGGTGGTCGGCCGGGGCGTGGCAGACCCTGGAACCCCAGCCGGTCTCGTCGCCGGGCTCGTTGCGAATCACCGCGAAGAGGTCGCCCGCGTCGTTCTGGGCGAAGTCCGTCTCGCTGCCGCCGCCGTGCGAGACCACCGGGTTCGCCGGATTGACGCCGGTGAACGTGCGCCCGTCCATGGTGGTGAGAAAGTGCACGTCGAGGGGGAGGTTGTCGAAGCGGTACTCATGCTCGCCGCCGACGTACGCGAGGAGGTAAGGGACGCCGTGCGAGACCCGCGCGCGCCAGCCGATGAAGCCCGGTTGATAGAACGGCTCGAGGGGCGACCAGGTGCCGTCCGCGCTGCGCTCGGTGACGGACATCCCCTGCGGATCGAAAGACAGTGGGTTGGTTCCGAGGCGCGCGACGTAGAGGAAGAGTCGGCCGTGGAAGGAGAGAAACCGCGGCTCGCGGAGGTCGGTGTCGAGCCCGAGCGACGCCTCGAAGCGCCAGGTGCGCTCGTCTGTTGAACTCACCACAAAAATGCGCGTGGCTTTCGAGGCGAAATGGTCGGGAGCGGTCCGCCAGGCGAGATAGAAGCGGCCGTCGTGGCGGACGATGTCGAGATTGTTGTTGGAGTTTCCCGGCGGAGTCTCTGCCGGGAGCCCGGGGCCGGGAATCACCTGGCGCGTGTCCGTGAGGGTCACCGTGTGGCGTCCGGGCTCGGCGGGTGGCGGTGGCGGTGGTGCTTCCGAGGCATCGGAGGTCGTCGCCGCATCGAGTGTGGGCGCGGCGTCGCAGGCGCAGAGCGTGAGAGTGGCGGCGAGGGCGAATCGCATGGGCGACGACGATACGCGGCGTAATGCGACTGGTAACAACTCATCGTTAGGGGCTAGAGCATCCAAGGAAGCCGATGGATGCCATGGATGTGATCGAGTTGTTCGCGTCCGACCCTGAGCCACCGTTGGACGAGGTCGCTCTCGCCATCGCGCGCGACGCCCTCCCGATGATGGACCTCGACGCCCAGCGCGCGGCCCTCGACGCCCTTGCAGAGCCGCTGCGGGCGCGAGCTTCTCAGCTCTACCGACCCATCGATCAGGCTGCGCTGCTGGGTACCTACGTCTACGACGAGCTGGGGTTCGCGGGCGACGAGGAGACCTACGACGACCCGAGCAACAGCTATCTGCCGTTGGTGATCGCGCGACGCCGGGGCATCCCGATCACCCTCGGAGTGCTGCTCGCGGCGATCGGTCGGCGAGTGGGGATGGACGTCGAGGGAGTCGGGTTTCCCGGCCACTTTCTGGTGCGTGTCGGTGGCGTCGGTGGCGTCTATGTGGACCCGTTTTTCCGTGCGCGGGTGATGTCGGTCGCCGGTCTGGAGACGCTGCTGCGGCGTGTGACCGGGGAGTCCGGCCGGATACAGGACGAGCACCTCGCCGTGGTAGGCGCGCAGGCCGTCGCGGTGCGCATGCTGGCAAACCTGAAGAACTCCCACGAGCGGCGCGGCGATCACGCGCGGGCGCTGGTGGTGTGTGACCGGCTTGTAGACCTCACGGGCGCCCCGGAGCCGCGGCGAGATCGCGGAATGCACGCGCTCGCGCTGGGCGCTTCGGAGGCGGCCGCGGCGGACCTGCAGGCGTACCTCAACGGCCGACCCGACGCGCGGGATGCCGCGAAGGTCACGGCGACACTCGAGGAGATCAGGAAGAAGCGCGCGAGCGACCGTCCCATGGTGTCCTGAACGTTGATGCGCAGGGTATTTCCCTGTTGTTATGAGCCTTTGGGCTTCTTGTTCGGTGTGATCTTGAGCGCGCTCGACGCGCGGAAGTGAACCGCCTGGCAGCCCCGGGGATGGCGAGCGGTTTCTTCGTGGTGGGAGTGACGCCGCTGCGTGCTGCGCGCACCCGCACGTCGAGGCTGCCGAAGCCCAGGAGCCGCACGCCGTCGCCCCGCTTCAGGGCGGCTTCGACCGTCGCGGGCAGGTCGTTCACGAGGGCGGTGGCCTGCTTGCGGGTGAGTTCTGGGGGTGCGCCGCGGAGGTCGTGGACGAGGTCTCGCTTGCTCAGTGGCATACCAGAATAGGTAAAGCCCTGGTCTGGGCCGGTGGAAGGGTGTCGCATGGGCATGGGTGCTCTGAGGTTCGGAGTACGCCGCCTCGGCCCGCCGTGCCGCGTGCTGAAGCACACGGCACCCCAGCGAAAGCCCGCAGCGGGCTCCATCCCGGGTCCCACGGGGCAGCGCTTCTCCATCGGGACATCGTAGGAGCCCGGGTCTGCCCCGGG
>CANJUR010000071.1 GCA_947477565.1 Deltaproteobacteria bacterium | reverse complement strand
CTCCGTGGAGGGGTGTGCTGTGGTGTTTGGAGCGCTCGGAGCGCTCCGTGGAGGGGTGTGCTGTGGTGTTTGGAGCGCTCGGAGCGCTCCGTGGAGGGGTGTGCTGTGGTGTTTGGAGCGCTCGGAGCGCTCGGGAGACGATGTGCACCCGGAGCGCTCGGAGCGCTCGGGAGACGATGTGCACCCGGAGCGCTCGGAGCGCTCCGGCGCCCATGCGTCGAAGCTCGCGCGACCTCACCCCGCGCTGCCGCGCAGCCCCTCTCCCAAGAGGTTCACCTCGGGACACATTTTACGATTCGTGTGTAATTCAGGACGATGTGTTCGCTCGATGGGTTGTTGGCGTGGCCGGAGGGAAGGAGGGAGAGCGTCGGCTCCGCGTTCGCGGACGGGCCTGCGGCCCACGCTTAGGCTAAAGCCGGGGCCTGGAATGGACCGCCCGGCCTGCGCCGGGCTATCTGCCTGAGCGTCGAGTGCTCGGCACTCGACGAGGGGGCGTAGGTGCCCGGTAGGTGCAATTCCCCGAGCGGCCACCTACATCCTTCCGCGAAGTTACGGATTGATGATTACGTGCTGTAGTAATCTATGCGCGCGCTGATCTCACCGCCGACGGGGCCGTGACGACGCCCGATTGGGGGGCTACCGGCGGGAGATCCTCACGCTCGGTGCCGTTGGACGCCCGATCCGCTCCCGCCCGGGCAAGCTCGCCGTCCGCTCCCACGAACCGCACCCTGCCGTCGACGCCCGGGAGAGGCCGCAGGCAAAAATCCGCGCGCACCGAGCCTTTGAGGGAGTGGCGCTCGCACGCACGGTGGTGTGTCGTCGCGCCCGTCGCCCCGCATGACCGCATCTTCTCCGCTGAAATACCTGCGCCCGTTTCTCCTCGGCAACCAATACCCGGCGCTGCACGGCCTGCGCGTGGTGGCCGTCGTGACCATCGTGCAGATTCACGTCAGCGGAGCCTTCGAGCAGTGGCGCATCCTCCCGCGCGGCGCGTTCTATGAGCGCTCGACGGGTCTCTGGTTTGCGATGGATCTCTTCTTCCTCCTGAGCGGGTTTCTCATCGGGACGATGCTCCTCCGGGACGACGAGACCATGCACCCGCGCGGAGTCGCCCGATTCTACCTCCGGCGATCGTTTCGCATCGTTCCGCTCTATTTCGCGGTGTTGACGGCACTCGCGGTGATCGGTCCCACCACCGCCGCGCAGCGCTCCGGTCTCTGGCGCGAGTACCTCTACCTCACCAACTACCTCGCCGCGCCTGCGCCTCCGGTGATGTCCTGGGCCTGGTCGCTCTGTGTCGAGGAGCACTTCTATCTCGCCGTCCCGCTCCTCATCGCGGCCCTGCGCCGACTGCGCGCCGCCCGTTCGCGCACCCTCGCGCTCGCCCTGCTTTGGCTCGGCGGCGTGCTCGTTCGAGGCCTCGAGATCGCACTCCGACACCCCCGCGCCGACTTCACCGAACTCTTCCAACAAGTGTATCCGCGCAGCCATCTCCGCACGGACATCCTCGTGGCAGGGGTGCTCGCCGCGCACCTCCAGAGCCAACACGGCCCCTGGATCGTCGCCCGCCTCGCGCTCCTCCGCTGGCGTCTCGCGGGGTATGCGCTCTCGCTCACTTGTTTGTTCTTGCTGCTCGCGCCCCCCGGCGGAACCTCCCTGCAACTCTGGGCCACCCTCTGGTGGGGCAGCCTCACCAGCGTTTTCTATCTTCCGCTGGTGCTCATGCTGATCAACCGCCCGGGGGCCATCGGGCGTCTGCTCGGTCGGCGCGGTTTCCTCTACGTAGCGACCTTCGGCTACGGCATCTACCTGGTGCACGTCCCGGTCATCGACCGCCTGGTCAAGCCCCTGCTCGTCCACCTCACCGTCGCCTACTGGAACACCACCCACGCCCTCCCGCCGCTCGGGCTGCTCTGGTCCTTCGCGGTCGCGCTCACGATGGTTCTCTCGACGGCCGTGAGCTACGGGCTTCACTTGCTGGTGGAGAAGCCGTTTCTCGCGCTGCGCGACCGCCTCACCGCCTCCGCGCCGTGAGCGCGCCGCCGAGCGACTCCTTCACGTGCAGGTCGAGCCGGTCGGACTCTGCGTACGCCTACACTCGTCGATGCTCCCCGCGAAGCGCTACGCCCGCCCGCGCTTCGCTCTCCTCGCCCTGTCGCGATATGGACCGCCTCCCCCCGCGAACCTATGGTGCCCACTCGCATGAGCTACCTCGTTCTCGCTCGCAAGTGGCGGCCGCAGACCTTCGCTGACCTCGTCGGGCAGGAGCACGTCGTGCAGACGCTCCACAACGCCATCACGCAGGATCGTCTGTCGCACGCGTTTCTCTTCACCGGGGCGCGCGGCGTGGGCAAGACCACCATCGCCCGCATCCTCGCGCGCTCGCTCAACTGCCTCGCCGGGGGCAGCGTCACCGCCACCCCGTGCCTGAAGTGCGCGGCGTGCACGGAGATCGCCGACGGCCGCGATCCCGACGTGCAGGAGATCGACGGCGCGTCCAACAACGGCGTCGATGACGTGCGGCGGTTGCAGGAGACGCTGCCCTATCGACCGCTGCGCGACCGCTACAAGGTGGTGATCATCGACGAGTGTCACATGGTCTCCACCAACGGGTGGAACGCCCTGCTCAAGACCCTCGAAGAGCCTCCCCCGCACGTCAAATTCATCTTCGCGACGACGGAGGTGCACAAGGTCATCCCGACGATTCTGTCGCGGGTGCAGCGCTACGATTTCCGACTGCTGCCGACGAAGCAGATTCGCGACCGCGTGGGGTACATTCTTACGCAGGAGGGTATCCGCTTCGACGAGGACGCCGTGATGCTCGTCGCCCGCGAGGCGGCCGGATCGCTGCGGGACGCGCTGACGTTTCTCGATCAGGTTCTGGCTGGCGTGGAGGGCGAACTGACCGGCGTGGCGGCGTCGCGGCTGCTGGGCATCGCCAACCGCGGGCTGCTCGACACGCTGGTGCGCGCGATGCTCACCGGCGACGCGGGCGGGGCGCTGGAGACCGTCGGGATGTTTGCGCGAGAGGGCTTCGACCTGCCCAACGCGGCGCGGCGGGTGCTCGGCGTGCTGCGCGACCTCGTGGTGGCCCGCGTCGCAAAGGACCCGGCAGCGCTGCTCGACCTCGTCGATGAAGAGCGCGCGCAAGCGATGGCACTCGCGCGGCAACACGACCCGGCGGACCTGCAGCGGCTCTTCACGGCGTGGGCGAAGGTGACCGAGGACGTGAGCCGCGCACGAGAGCCGCGCTGGGTGCTCGAGATGGCGGCGGTGCGGTTGTCGTATCGGCCGGCGCTGGTTCCGGTCGAGGAGCTGATGGCGCGGTTGATGGAGATGGAGCGTCGGGTGGCGTCGAGCGCTCCGGCGCCGGCGCGGCCCTCGTCCGGGGCGTCTGGACCGGGCGGTCCGATGGCATCCGCGCCCGTGGTGCAGCGGCCCGGACCGGGTGCGCCCACGCCGTCCGGAGGCGGCGCGCCGGGAGCAGGTGGGGGGAAGTTCACTACGCCGCGGATGTCGGCGGCGGCGACTGCGGCTGCGCCGGAGATGGCGCCTGCGCCGGTGACTACGCCGGTTCGCGCGGTGGCTCCGCCGCCACCGAAGGCCGCGCTCATCCAGACGCCGCGGGTGTCCACGGCGTCGCGCCCGGCAGAGGCCTCGGAGCCTGTGGCGCAGCGTCCGGCAGAGGTGCCGGTGGTGACGGTGGACGTGTCGAGCGCGATGGGGGCGATGGAGGCCTGGCGGCGCGTGGTCGATGCGGTCGACAAGACGCTGGTGCCGGTGCTGAAGGGGGCTGTTCCGCTGGAGGTTTCTGGCGAGACGGTGCGGCTGGCGATCGACGTGCGTGACAGCTTCTTCCGCAAGAAGCTGGCGACCGAAGAGGCGCAGGCGGTGATTCTCGAAGCGGCCGGGCGGGTGTTTGGCTCGCGCCCGACGATGGAGCTGGTGCAGGGAACGCTGCCCGAGGATGCGCCGTCCATCGCGCGCCTCGAGGAGCTTGCGCGGCAGGCCGATCGCCACGCCAGGGAGGCCGTGCTTCGCGCGCACCCGCTGGTGCAGTTGGTCTGCGAGGTGCTCCAGGGCGACGTCGTGCGGGTGAAGTTCGAGGGTGACCAGGACTGACTGCGTACCGGGTGGCCCTTGCGGACGCAGCGATCGCCGCCCGGTGCGTACCGGGTGGCCCTTGCGGTCGCTGCATTCGCCGTCCGGTGCGTACCGGGTGGCCCTTGCGGACGACGCAACCCCCACCCTGTTCCGTCACGGTCGGCCCTTGCGGACACTGCATGCCCCGCCTGTGACGCTCCGGTGGTCGATTGCGGGGTCCGCAACCCCCGACTGTGACTCAGATCATCGCGTGGACGACCTCGTCGGTGTCCGTACGGCCATGCACCCTCCGGTCACCCTTCGGGGTGATGGGCCCGCTGGCGAAGCTTTGGCGCCGTCCTCGAACTCCCTGCCCCGATGTGCAGTTGTAGTGTGAGCCCGTCGGGCACCGAAGGACGTGCTCCGAAGGTCAGGCGGGCGACGCAGGACTTGCACCGGGGCGAGCGATCGCGCCAAGGTGATTTCCATGCCGACCTCGACCCGGAGCAGGCGTCCGACGAAGACCACCGCCGCGAAGAAGACCGTCCCCGCGAAGGTGAAGAAGGCCGCAGTCAAGCCGCCCGCAGCGACGAAGGCGGCGGCGAAGAAGAAGAAGCCCGTCGCGACCCCGAAGGCGGCGGCGCCGGCGAAGAAGCCCGCGGCGGTGAAGTCATCACTGCGCATGAGCGAGCAAGAGCGCTGCGTGGCGGTGGCGCGAACACTCCAACGGGCGCTGCGGCGGCACCCGAAGTTGAAGGGCGTGCGGGTGGTGGCGAAGGCCGCGCGGCTGTCGTTCTTCGAGATTCCCGAGCAGAGCGTGGATGTGTTTGCGGCGATTCTTGAGCGCATGTGGTCGAAGATTCGCCGGTACGTGGAGTGACCGACGACCTCGACGCGCTGCGCGGACGGCTGCGCGCGAACGTCGGGCAGACCGGCGTCACGGCCCCAGGGAGGCTGCTCGGGGTGCGGGGACTGGCTCTCGAAGCGGAGGTTCCGGGGGCGCGCGTCGGGGAGGTGGTGGAAGTGGCCCGGGCGGAGGGCGTCGTGCTGCGCGCGGAGGTGGTGGGCTTCGACGGACCGCGGGCGGTGCTGCTGCCGCTCGGGCACGCGCGGGGTCTCGGGGCCGACGATCGGGTGCGACGCACGGGCGAGGCGCTGACCGTGGCGTGCGGCGACGGACTACGGGGGAGGGTGCTCGACGGCCTGGGGGAGCCTTGCGACGGGGCCGGGGCGGTGGCCGGGAGCACCGTGCGACGCCCGGTCGATGCGGACGCCCCGGATGCGCTCACGCGGCGGCGGGTGCGCGAGGCGCTGCCGTTGGGCGTTCGGGTGATCGACGGGCTGCTCACCGTGGCGGCGGGGCAGCGGGTGGGGCTCTTCGCCGGATCCGGCGTGGGGAAGAGCGCGCTGTTGGGGCAGATCGTGCGGCGGGCGTCCGCGGAAGTGGTGGTCGTGGCGTTGGTGGGCGAGCGCGGCCGCGAGGTGAGGGAGTTCTGGGAAGACCACGTCGGGGAGGCGCAGGGCCGGTCGGTGCTGGTGGTGGCGACGAGCGATGCGCCGGCGTTGCTGCGGCTGCGCGCTGCGTTTGTGGCGACGACGGTGGCGGAGCACTTCCGCGATGCGGGTGCGCGGGTGCTCCTGGTGATGGACTCGCTCACCCGCGTGGCGCGGGCGCAGCGCGAGGTGGGCCTCGCGGCGGGCGAGCCCGGGGTGCGCCGGGGATTACCGCCCAGTGTATTTGCACTGCTGCCGCGGCTGCTCGAGCGGGCGGGCCCCGGGGCGGGCGCTGGGACCATCACGGCGCTGTACACGGTGCTGGTGGAGGGCGGCGACCTGGACGAGCCCATCGCGGACGAAGTGCGGGGGCTCCTGGATGGGCACGTGGTGCTCGACCGGGCGATCGCGGCGCGGGGGCGGTATCCCGCGGTGGACGTGCTGGCGTCGGCGTCGCGGGTGATGGACGCCGTGGTGGACGAAGGGCACCGCGCGGCGGCGCAGCGGGTGCGGGCGCTGCTGGGGGCGTACGAGCAGCGGCGCGACCTGATTGCGTTGGGGGCGTACCGCGCGGGCACCGAGCCGACGACGGACGCGGCAGTGGCGCGGATGGACGCCCTGGAGGGGTTTCTCCGGCAGGGCCGCGGTGAAGTGGCAGCGTGGGAGGACACCGTGGCGGCGGTGCGCTCGCTCGGGGAGTAGTCTCGACGCCCCGCTGTCTCCTCCATCCACTTCTACCCTCTATCGAGCCGGAGCCCCGACGATGACCGCCAACCCGAATGCCTCCTCGCCGTCCGACCTCCAGGCGTTCGTGCGCGAGTATTACGGTCGTCTGCTCGCTTCGAGTGCCGACTTGAAGACCAACGCCTGCTGTGCGAGCGGCGCGCCGCCCGCGTGGATCGCCGCGCGCCTGGCCCACGTTCATCCCGACGTGGCGGCACGGTTCTACGGCTGCGGCTTTCCGATTCCGCACGGTCTCGACGGGGCCACCGTCATCGACCTGGGCTGCGGAACGGGTCGGGATGTGTTTGTGCTCTCGCAACTGGTCGGCGCTGATGGGTGCGTGCACGGCGTGGACATGACGCCGGCGCAACTTGCCGTCGCGATCGAGACGGCCCCGTGGCACGCCGCGCGGTTTGGGTACGCCGCGCCCAACACACGCTTCCACCACGGGTACGTCGAAGACCTCGCGGGCCTGGGCATCGCCGACGCGAGCGTCGATGTGGTGGTCTCCAACTGCGTGGTCAATCTCAGTCCGCGGAAAGACCTTGTCCTGGCCGAGGTGTTTCGGGCGCTCAAGCCTGGCGGGGAGTTTTATCTGAGTGATGTCTTTGTCGATCGTCGGCTCCCTGCGGCGGTCGCGAGCGACCCGGTTCTGTACGCCGAGTGCCTCGGTGGGGCGTTGTACCAGGCCGATTTCGTCTCCCTCGCCCGGCGCGCGGGCTTCACCGATCCGCGGGTCGTCAGTGCTTCTCCGATCACCCTCCAAAACGACGAGATTGCTTCTCGGGTGGGCACTGCGCAGTTCACGTCCGTGACGTACCGGCTCTTCAAGCTCGCCGGTCTCGATGAGCAGTGCGAAGACTACGGCCAGACTGCGGTGTACCGCGGCGGCATCGAGGGGGCTGAGTCGCTCTTCTGGCTCGACGACCACCACGCCTTCGAGCGCGGCCGCCCGGAGCGGGTCTGCGCCAACACCGCGGCCATGCTGGCGAGCACGCGCTTCGCACGGTGGTTCGAGGTGCACGGCGCGCGGGAGACGCACCTGGGGCTGTACTCGTGCGGACCGACGACGGCGGCGGCGCAGGATGCGAGCGTCGCGCGCAAGGTGGGCGGCAGCTGTTGCTGATTTGATCGGTGCTCAGGCCGGAAAGCGCGCGAGCAGATCGGGTTCGAGCACCAGCGCGACGTTTGCTTCGCCGAGGCTGCGCCGCACGGCGTCGTCGATGACCGGCGGCGCGCGGAAGAACATCACGCAGTCGTGTGCTCCGGCCAGGTCCGTCGCGCTTCCGTCGAAGGTGACGCGCCCACCACCGATTTGCTGAAGAAACTCGACATATCCCGCGGGGAAAGCCCCGACGCAGAGCACGCGCGGCCGCCCGCGGTTGAGTTCGGCGTCGTTCACGAGAAACCAGAGCATCGCGCGCACCGCCAGGCTGATCAGCGGCAGCGGGAGTAGCGCCGCTGCGCCCAGGGCCGTCGCACGGAGCGCGAGGAGGTAGCACTCGACGCTGTCGGCGTTGCGCAACGAACGGAGGCGCACTGCGACGGCGAGGCGTTCGCCGATCATGTCGTCGATGCGCCGGAGGAACCCGTGTCGTCGGGCGTCGGCGACCTTTGCGCGCGCGAGAATGGACTCGAGCCCACCGCGGTAGGTGTCCCAGGCGACCTCCGCTTCCTGTGCGCCGATCTGCGCGCGGGTGTCATCGGCAAAGTAGCGGGAGATGGAGACGTAGTACGGAGTCGCCGCGAAGAGGACATCCGCCGCGCGCAGGTACTCGGCGGCGTGGGTAAAGGCCCAATACGCCGTGGTGTAGGTTCGGGGAGCGCACTCCCGCCATACCGAGGCGCGCAGCACGCCGATCTCCGGGAAGGCCTTCGCGGCGAGGATGTGGTCGAGCAGGGCGGCGTGGTCGCGCTGCGGGACGAGCACGTCGTCGGTCTGATGATAGAAGGCGCCGAGGCTGGTGTCCGCGACGAGGTCGTGAAGGAGCCAAGGGGCATAGACCACGCCGATGGATGGGTATTGCTCCATCGCGGTGATGACGGCCTCGAGCGCCAGCGGGAGGATCATATCGTCGTCGGCGACATAGACCAGGTACACGCCGCGGGCGTGGGTGTAGCTCGAGAGCAGGTTGGGATACACGCCGAGGTTGGTCGGGTGGCGAAGCGTGCGGAGGGGCAGTCGCGCGGCAAACTCGGCGAGTACGGCCGGGGTGTCGTCCGTCGAGGCGTTGTCCGTCACGACGATTTCGTAGGTGAAGCGAAACTGCGCGAGCCCGTTGCCAAGAATGGTCAGGAGCGACCGGAGGTAGCGCGCACGGTTGTAGGTGGGCACGCAGAAGCTCACCGTGGGCGTTGCGGGGAGGCGGTCGGTCTCGGACATCGGGAATCTCCATCGGCCGGGTGGATGGTCTTAAGGGGGCCGGGGACTTACCGGGGCGTACCGGGCGCGGAATAGGAGTGTCAACGAATCGCTCCGTCAAGCAGGAAGCCCGGGGTGCGCCAGGCACGCGCGGGGGCTGCGGTTGCTGATAGATTCGAGGACAGTGTTCGGGCTAGAGACCACCGTGGGGATCCGCGGCCGCGCCGATCGCCGGGATGCACCCACTGGAGACTGCGAGGGTTGCCATGAAACCGCCGATCAAGAGTCCCGCCAAGGCCCGGAGCGCCGCGTCCGCCACTCGCGCGCAGGAGCGGTTTCTACAGGGGTTGGCATTGCACCAGGCGGGGCAATTCTCCGAGGCTCGGGCGGTCTATCAGGAGGTGCTGCTGCTTCAGCCGAGGCACTTCGACGCGCTGCACCTCTCGGGTTTGATTGCATATCAGGCCGGTGATATCCGTGGCGCGGTTGCGTTGATCGGCGAAGCCATCAAGGTCAATCCGAGCTTCCCCGCGGCGCAGAACAACCAGGGCGTCGCGCTGCGCGACCTGAAGCAGCCCGAGGCCGCGCTGGCGTGCTTCGAACGCGCTGTGCGTCTCAAGTCCGACTACGCGGAGGCCTACAACAACCGCGCCCTGGTACTTCGTGATCTGAAGCAGCTCGAGGCTGCGCTCGCGAGCCTGGACAAGGCAGTTGCGCTCAAGCCGGACTATGCCGCGGCGCACAACAATCGCGGTCTCACGCTGCAAGACCTTGGTCGGCACCTCGCAGCGCTCGAAAGCTTGAGTCGGGCCATCGCGTGCAATGCCGGCTTCGTCGAGGCCTGGTACAATCTCGGCAACGTTCTTCACGAGCTCAAGCGCTACCCGGACGCACTGCAGAGCCTCAGCCACGCCATCGCGCTGCGCCCCGACTACTGCGAGGCGTACAGCAATCGGGGCAACGTACTGCGCGACCTGAAGCAGTATCCGGCCGCGCTCGAAAGCTACGACCAGGCGACGCGAATCAACGCTGGCTACGCTGAGGCGTGGTGCAACCGGGGCAACGTCCTGCTGGATCTGATGAAACTCGACGCCGCGCTCGACAGCTACGGCGAGGCCATCGCGCGCAATCCCGATCTCGATTCACTGTACGGCACATGGCTGTATACCAGGATGAGGTTGTGCGAATGGGGCGGCCTCGACGAGCATATCGCGCGCCTTTTCGAGAAGATCACGCGTCACGAGCGGGCCACTCCGGCCTTCCCGGTGCTGGCGCTTACCGGCTCGCGGGCCATGCAGCGCGCCGCCGCGGGTCTGGCCGTCGCGATGCCGCCGTTGCAGCCCGCGCTGCCGGGCATCTCCGAGCGATCGCGGCGCGAGAAGATTCGCGTCGGGTACTTCTCTGCAGACCTCCACGATCACGCGACCGCGTACCTGATGGCGGAGCTATTTGAGCGACATGACAAGAGTCGTTTTGAACTGATCGCGTTCTCCTTCGGGCCCGACCGGGACGACACGATGCGCCGACGGGTGGCGGCCGCATTTGATCGGTTCATCGATGTGCGCGAGCGGTCAGACCGGGAGGTGGCGCTGTTGTCGAGGGAGCTCGAAGTGGATATCGCGGTGGACCTGAAGGGGCTCACTCAGGACGCCCGGCCGGGCATCTTCGCGTGGCGAGCGGCGCCGGTGCAGGTGAACTATCTCGGCTACCCCGGAACGATGGGCGCGGACTTCATCGACTATCTCATCGCCGATTCGACGGTGATTCCCGAGGAGAGTCGGCAATACTTCTCGGAGAAGATTGCCTATCTGCCTTACAGCTATCAAGTCAACGACCGCGGCCGGGTCATCTCTGATCGGGAGTTTACCCGTGAAGAGATGGGCCTCCCGCGGGAGGGCTTCGTCTTCTGTTGCTTCAACAACAACTACAAGATCACTCCCGCGACCTTCGACGGTTGGATGCGAGTGCTCGAGCGGGTTCCGGGCAGCGTGCTCTGGCTCCTTGAGGACAACCCGACTGCGGCGCGCAACCTGCGCCGGGAGGCCGAGCAGCGGGGCGTGGAGGCCGCGCGCCTGGTGTTTGCCCGACGCCTGGCGCCAGCCGAGCATCTTGCGCGACACGGGCTGGCCGATTTGTTCATCGACACGCTGCCGTACAATGCCCACACCACGGCCAGCGACGCGCTCTGGGCTGGATTGCCAGTCTTGACCTGTATTGGAGATGCCTTTGCGGGGCGGGTCGCGGCCAGCTTGCTGCATGCCATTGGGCTGCCCGAACTCATCACTACGACGGCGGCGGAATACGAAGCAATGGCCATTGAGTTGGCCACGCACCCGGAGGCACTGGCCGCGCTCCGGGAGAAGCTCGCAAGGCAGCGGTTGAGCGCACCGCTCTTCGACACGGAGCGGTTCGCGCGCCACATCGAGGACATTTTCACGCAGATGCACGAGCGCTCCCTCGCAGGCCTCGCCCCGGATCACCTGCCCCCTCCGACGACTCTGATCCCACCATCGCTCCTCCAGGAACAACCCCGCGCCCGTTGACGTTGCCCCGTTCGCCGTGGTGTCTCCAGCCCCCTGCCATGCGTCGCGCTGTCCCTGTCCTCGCCGTGCTGCTGTCTGCCCCGGTCGCGTGGGCGCAGCTTGTCCCCCTGGGCTTTGTGTCGCGCGCCGGCAGCCCTCGCGGCGCCAGCACCCTGGCCGCGCGCATCAACCGCGTGGACTGCGCCGCCGATGAGGTAATTACCGTCACGGCCTCGCTCCCGGCGCCCACCGCGGGCGTCCCTGAGCTCTGGGTGAGCGAGACCCCAGGCTGTGATCCGAGCGTCCGCGAGCCCGGCCTCGGCGCGACCTGCTTCGCCATCTGCAGCGCCTCCGAGCGCCGCGCCTGCACGCTCCCGTATGCCGAGGGCGAGCGCGAGTACACGTTTCGCGTGCCCGTGCGATGGATCATCGACCCGCGCCTCGGTCTCTGCTCTGCCGTCACGGGCCGTCGCTATATCCAGTTGGTCGTTGGCGACACGGTGGTGGCTCGCAGTTCGCCATCGATTCGGGTCGATCTGGTGGTTCCGCAGGCGCCGCTGTCGGTGGTGGCGTCGCTCGGGAGCACTGAGCAGACGGCTTCCATCACCTGGGGCTACGCCACGCCTGACGCGGGCACCGTCGTCACCGAAGACGTGCCGGATACGACCGACGCGGACGTGGCCGACGCGGGCGCCGCCGACGTGGTCGATGTCCCCGTGGACACGGGATCAGGCCCCAGCGCCGAACCCGAGGTCGAGACGCTCGCCCGCTTCTACGTGCTGTGCAGCCCGCCACCCGGCGCCGTGCCCACTCCCGTCCTCGACGGCGGAACCTGCCCGACCCTCCCCTTTCCCAACCTCGACGTGAGCGACGACGCCCAACTCCAGCGCTGGGTCTGCACCCGCAACGTGGTTGAGCCGTCTGCGCGCAGCGCGGTGCTCGAGGGGCTTTTCCCAGGGATTCCGAAGCGTTTCGGCGTCGTGGCGGAAGACCTCGCGGGCAACCGCAGCGCCGTCACCTACGCCAGCGATTGCGTGAGACCGCGGGCGATCACCGACTTCTGGGAGGAGTACCGACAGCAGGGCGGACAAGCCGTGCCCGGAGCCTGCACTGCGGGTGTTCCCGGCATCGGTGGGGGCGCGTGCGGAGGGTTGCTGCTGGGGCTGCTCGGGCTGGTGCGGACGTTCCGACGCCGTACGGAGCGTCGCCAGAGGTCAGGGCGCGGGTCGGGCGGGTAGCGCGGGTCGGGCGGCCGCGGGTCGTACGGGCAGCGCGGGTCGCACGGGAAGCGCCGGTCGTACGGGCAGCGCGGGTCGCACGGGCAGCGCGGGTCGCACGGGCAGCGCGGGTCGCACGGGCAGCGCGGGTCGCACGGGCAGCGCGGGTCGCACGGGCAGCGCGGGTCGCACGGGAAGCGCAGAGGCCGCCACTTCGCCGGGTCGCACGTCGCCGCACGCGCGCACGAGCACGGCGTAGCGCTCCGCGGACACTGCGCGACGGAGGGAGGGAAGCGCGTTACGGAGGTAGGTACAGTTCTCGTAGGTCTGGTGGATTCCGCCGTCCCACAGGTCGGTGGTGTACACCTCGATCTGTCGGTTGGGGAGAATCACCGCGCGAGTGCCCGGGCCCATGAGGGTGCGGCCGCCTACATCCAGAGGCTCCACTGAGGCGTCAGGGACGATCGTCTGCACGTCCAGGTCGAGCACGACGGGCGGCGCGACCTGGACGTCAACGCGCTGAAAATTTCCGCGAAGCGGCGGCGGAACGGCGTTCTCGTTCTTGCGGTTGCACGCGACCAACAGCATCAGGGCGGACAGAATCGACGGCGAGCGTGTCATGACGGCAATGCCTCCATCCAGGAGATCAGACGGCGTCGGGCTTCTGCGCTGAGCGCGATTTCCAGTATTCCAGCGCCATGGGGAGCACGGAGACCAGGACGATGAGAATCACCACCTTCTCGAAGTGCTTCTGCACGATCGCCAGGCCACCGAGCGCGACTCCTGCGCCCATCATCGCGCCGACCCAGGCGATGGCTCCGACGATGTTGAACGTGATGAACTTCGGATAGCTCATCGCCCCGGCGCCTGCGACGAAGGGCGCAAACGTGCGGACGATGGGCACGAAGCGCGCGAGAATAATGGTCTTGCCGCCGTAGCGCTCGAAGTACGCGTGGGTCTTGACGAGGTACTTCTTGTTGAAGAAGCGTGAACTCTCGCTGGTCATCACGCGCGGGCCGATGGCCTTTCCCACATGGTAGTTCACGGTGTCGCCGACGATGGCCGCGGCGATGAGCGCGCCGCCCAGCAGGAAGACGTTGAGCTCTCCCGTGCTGCTCGCGACGAAGCCCGCGGTGAACAACAGCGAGTCACCCGGCAGAAACGGCGTCACCACCAGGCCCGTCTCCGCGAAGACAATCACGATCAGGATCCAGTACATGGCCGTGCCGTACTGACTCGTGAGTGCGGTGAGCCCGGGGATGCTCACCAGCTGCTTGATGAAGTGCCATGCTTCCATAAATCCGCCGAACTAGACGAATCGCACCGCGAAGGGAAGAAAACAACACACCGCGCGGGGTGTCCCGGGAGCGCGCGTTAGAACTCGCAGCGCGCCATCAGCGAGGCGAGTGCGTCCGGCTGCTCGGGTGTCCATCCGTCGAGCAGTGCGTCCGTGACCGAGCGGTCGTCTGCAACCAGCGGAAGCAGCGGGTCGAGGTACTGCCGTTCGTCTTGTCCGTCGGCGTTGAGGAGGGCGCGCCGCCCGAGCGCCTCGACGGCCACCGGCAGCACCCGCCGGAGCAGCGCGCCGACGGTGGTTTGCCCGATGGGCGTGCGCAGCCCTTCGGCGGCGATGCGCGGGCGGAGCGCCTGCCACGCGTCGTGGCCGTAGGGGACGAAGGTCTCCTCCACCGCGGTGAGGGCGGCGTCGTCGTAGAGCACGGCGGTCCAGAGCGCGGCGAGCGCTGTGGCGTAGCGGAGCGGAACGGAGTCGGCACCGCGCACCTCCAGCGTGCGGGCGAGGCGCACCTCCGGAAACATCGTCTTCAGGTGCGTCTCCCAGTCGGTTTGCGTGGCGCGGTGGCCGTGAAAGCCCTCCGCCATGAAGCGCCGGAAGGTGTGCGTCATCGCGGGCATCGCCACTCCGTCCCGCTTCACCAGGAACATCGGCGCATCGAGCGCCCAGTGGGCGTAGTCGGCGAGCGTGGCGTCGGGCTTCCATGCAAACGGGAGCAGTCCGCTGCGATCGGGATCCATGCCGAGCCAGACGAGGGCGCGCTCGCTCTTCACGGCCTGGCGAACGCCGTCCTTCATCGGGCTGTTGGCGAAGAGCCCGGAGACCGCCGCGGAAATACCGAGGGCTGCGCGCAGTTTGCGCATCGCGTCGCGCTCCGTGCCGAAGTCAAAGTTGGCCTGCACCGTGGCGGTTCGGCGCATCATGTCGAGCGCCCGCGGACCGCGCGTCGGCAGGTACTCGCGCATGATGGGGTAGCGGGACTTGGGAACCCAGTCGAGGTCGTCTTGCCGGGCGTAGGGCTGAAAACCGAGGCCCAGCAGGTGGAGCTTCGGCGTGAGGTCGAGCGAGCGCATCTCCGCGCGGTGGTCGCTGAGTTCCTGGTGAAGTCCGTGGAGGCTGTCGTGCGGAGCGCCGGAGAGCTCGAACTGCGAGCCGGGTTCGAGGGTGATGTTGGCCTTCGCGCGCTCGAGTCCGAGCACCGGGCCGCCGACGGTCTCTGGTGCCACCGGGGTCCATCCACGGCGCGCGATGAGTTGCGCGAAGACAGCATCGACGCCGGGATGCGTGGGGTCGGAGTGGTAGTGCAGGGGAGCGCCGCCATCGAAGAGCGCCACGCGCTCAGACTCGATGCCAACCGCACGCTTGGCAGGGCGGAAGGATTGCTCGAACACCGCGAGCAGGTCGCTCTCGCCCCGCAGGAGATCATCGTAACCGGTGGCAGTCATTGCGCGCCACGATACCTTGCGAACGCCTCAGGGCAACGCCTCAGCGCACCTGCAGGGGCGAGACGCCGCCGGGACAAAGGGAGTAGTGTCCGCGGCCCAATGAGCAGCAGAATCGAATCGGGTCTGACGATCGAGGGCAGCATTCGTGGCGAAGGCGAGCTGGTGGTGGCCGGTCGGCTGCGCGGCGCGCTGGTGCTTCAGGGCACGTTGGTGGTCGAGGAGGGCGGCATCGTCGAGGCCGAGGTCGAGGCCTCGAGCGTCGTCGTCGCAGGAGTGCTCTCGGGCAGCGTCACGGCGCACGACGAGATGCGCATCCAGCCGGGTGGCTTCGTCGATGCCCGGGTGCGCGCTGCGCGTCTTGCGGTCGCCGAAGGGGCGGTGTTTCGTGGTGATTTGCAGGCCGTGCTGACGGGGTCGAGCGCCGCGTTGCCGTCCGGTGGTCCTCGCGAGCGGCTCATCGCTGCGCCGTCCGCTCCGTCGCCACGCGTGCTGGAGTCCGCCCCGCCGCCGCCCGCGCCACCCGCGCCGAAGATGCGATCCTTCGCCGCGCCGGTGGTGGTCGCGCCGGTGGTGGTCGCCGCGCCGGTGGTGGCCGCGCCGAAGAAGCCGGTCGCTCCCGCCGGGCCGCCCCGCATGCCGGGCCTGCCGAAGGGCCGCAGTAGCTTTCAGGGTCGGTGATTTCGGGCCCGCGTCGTGGTAGGCGCGGGCCACCATGTCGCAGAAGATCGTCGATCGCCGCAAGCGCAACGCCCCGCCCTCCCTGACCGAATGGATCGGCGGACAGCTCACCACCATCGACGGTAGCGCCGTGGGGATATGGGTGCACCGCGGGCGGCCGATGGCGCAGCGCGCGCTCGAAGGCGAGACGCTCGGGGAGGCGCTCACGGGGCTGCTGCTCGCGGTGGACGTGGCGAAGCGCCCGACGCGGGTGCGCGTGGTGGCGGAGCACGCCGAGGCACTGCGGACGGCGGTGCAGGGTGTCGAGGTGTTGTCTGGGGAGGTTCCCGAGGTGGCGCGACTGCAGGCGGTCATCGATGACGATGCGTCGTTGCCGACGAATGGCGAGCCGTCGCTCACCCGTGGCGGGCGCATCCCGGTGGGGGTTCTCGCGGGGCTCTTCGAGGCCGCCGCGCGCATGCAGATGGCGTCGCCGTGGAGGCACCTTGGGGAGGCCGATCTGGTGCGGGTGCGCTGCGCTGCGCTGGGGCTCGACGACCTTGTGGCGTCGGTGTTCAACCTCCCGGAGCCCGACGACGGGACGCGCGGTGTGGCGTGCTTCGCCAACATGGAGGTCTTCCAGGGCTTTCAGCGCGAGGTGCAGGAGCTCGGGGAAAACGCCTCGGAGAACCTGCCGCTCTTCGTGGTCAACCTGCTCACGGCGCGCACGCTCTCGCCGGGCGTGGTGCGCGAGGTGGCGCAGCACGGGCTACCGGTGTTCGAGGGGCGCGCGGTGTTCGTGACCGGCCCAGAGCTGACTGAGGGGCCCGGGCAGGCGTCGCCGCGACAGATTCTGCAGGCGTGGGCGGTGGTCGAGGCAGTCACCTGGGTGAGCGGACTCGAGGACGACGGCAAGACGCTGCGCTACGACGCGCTGGCCGAGCGCGAGGCGTCGGTGACCTTCGTGGCGGCGATGATCCCGGGGCTTCCGCGAGTGGAGGTCACGCCGATTCTGCTGGAGGAGATCGTGTCGGCGTCGGACGAGGATGAGCGGCCCCCGACGGAGGCCGAGGCGTACGCCGAGGAGGTGTGGCTCTCGACGGAGACCTTCTTCGAGGAGTCCCTGACGGCGGGGCGCAACAAGCGCTCACTGCGAGGGTTCAACGTGCTGGCAGACGTGCTGTGCGGCAGCCTCGAGGACGATGACAGCGTGAAGCTGAGCACCTGGGACGATACCGAAGTGACAGCCTGGATCGCGCTGGTGGCGACGGAGGTTCCGGTTGCGGCGGCGGAGTTGCTGCCGGGCCTCGACGACGTGGCTGCGTGGCTGCGCTGGTGCGAGACCACCGGGCGCTGGTGGGGCGGGACGGCGCTGGCCGACATGGTGTTGGCAGTGAAGCCCGGACTGCATGCGCGGCTCTCGGAAGCGACGAAGCCCGAAGACCTCCGGACGCTCGACGCCTACTACGAGATGGTCTTTGGCACCGACGACGACGACGTGACGACCTGAGCCGATCGCGCCGCGAATCACCGGGGGACCACTCGGGACGTCGGTGGGCGCGGTCGTACCGGGGAAGCGGGCACCAACACCCCGCGATCACCCCGCGGAGAGCACCCCGACCCCGTGCGCATGGCTGTCCGGGTCGTGCGCATGGCTGTCCGGGTCGTGCGCATGGCCGTCCGGGTCGTGCGCATGGCCGTCCGGGTCGTGCGCATGGCTGTCCGGGTCGTGCGCATGGCTGTTTTACCGGCGTTTCGCAGGGACCTGATGGGGCACCGGTGATTTTCCCTGCGGGCGCGACCCGCTGGCGCACCGACGGTCGAGGGCGCGTTGAATTCGAGATCATCCTGGTCCAGGCCCGGAAGAATCAGGGGGTGTACTGGCGTCGGACGTTTTATCCGCGGTCGGTGCTCGAGGCAGGCCGACGGCTCGACCCGGTGACTTTTCGCGTGCGCCCGCCGGAGCCCGCGGCCGCGCCTGACTGAGCGATCACCGCGGGCTTCTTCGCGGGCTTCTTCGCAGGCTTCTTCGCGGGCTTCTTCGCGACCGCGGGCTCCTTCTTTTTCGCGCTGGCGGACTTCTTCGGCGTCGGCTGGGGGGGGCCGCCCAGGTCGATGCCGAAGATGGACGAGAGCGTCGCGTCGTCGGCTTTCAGCGTCGGGGCCCTGGTGGCCTTCGTGAGGCTCTTCGCGCTGGCCTCATCGATGAGATCGAGGTGGCTGACGCCGCGCAGCGCGAAGAGCATCTCGGGCTTCGTGTCGAGGCGCGCACCCACGCCGTAGAGCACCGCCGCGCAGTGCTTGCAGAGCGTCGCCGCGTCGGGGCACGAGCACCGAAACTTCACCTCCCCGGCAAGCGGGATGAGCCCGGTGCCGGTGCGGGCGATGACGTCCATGACCTTGTCCGACAGCTTGCCCTGAAGCAGCGCAAGCGCAGAGCCGACCTGCCCGGCGCACTCGCTGCGCACGGTCTTCCAGCGCGCGTCGGAGAGCGGAGTGATGGTGATGCGGACGTCGTACAGCTCCGACCCGCTGACGACCGCGGTGAGTTCGCCCTTCGCGATCGCGAGGTGAACGACGCTGCCGTTGCGGGCATAGGTGCGGCCGCGCGGAAGCCGGTTGGCGAAGTCGGCCTGGGCCTCCAGGGCGCCGCACCAGCGCTTGCCCCAGGCGCTGCGGGCGATGGTGCGGCCTTCGATGACCACCGGCTCGACGACGAGCCCCTTCTTCGCGCGCTTCACCATCGCCGCAGCGGCCTGCTTGCGTCGCGTCGCGACGGGAACATACGGGGCCCACTCTTGATATCTCATCGATGCTCCGCTTCGTTTCGTTGGTGGAACGGTTTTGTCGGTGCGGGCTTCAAGGGCCCGGCTCAGCCAGCGCGTGTGTCAGGTCGAGGGACACCGTGTGCAGTAGTTGTTCATCGGACATGGCGGTCAGGAGCGCGGCGCCGTCACCGCTTCCAGACGACAGCAGGGAGTCGGCCACCGCGCGCTTGCTGGTGAGCATGGTGTCGATACGCTCTTCGAGGGTTCCGCGGCAGACGAAGCGATGCACGAGCACGTTGCGCTTCTGCCCGATGCGGTACGCGCGATCGGTGGCCTGGTCTTCGACGGCGGGGTTCCACCAGCGGTCGAAGTGGACGACGTGCTGCGCTGCGGTGAGGTTGAGCCCCGTGCCGCCGGCCTTCAACGACAGCACGAAGAACGGCACCGTCGGGTCTTCCTGGAAGGTCTTCACCAGCTTCGCCCGCTTTGCCACCGGCGTCGCGCCATGGAGCACCATCCCCGGGGTTCCGAACACCGTCTCGAGGTGCAGCGCCAACGGCCCGGTCATCTCCTGAAACTGCGTAAATACCAGTACTTTCTCCCCACGCTCGGCGATCACCTCGGCGATCTCCCGCAGTCGCACAAACTTCCCGCTGTCCGTCGGGCTCCAGATTCCGTCACCGGTGAGTTGCGACGGGTGATTGCACACCTGCTTGAAGCGCATGAGGGCCGCGAGAACGATGCCCCGGCGCTGGGCCTGCGGGTCGAGGTCGGGGTCTTCCAGGCGCTGTCGCAACTCCGCGACGACGGCGGAGTACAGCTTCACCTGCGCGGGCGTCAGCGCGCAGAAGGCGGTGAGTTCGGTCTTGTCCGGGAGGTCGTTGACGACCGAGCGATCGGTCTTCAATCGGCGCAGAAGCCACGGGCGCACCAGCGCGCGAACGGGCCCCCAGGCGGTGGCTCCGCCCTCTACTGCGCGCTTCGCGAGACCCCCGAAGGTGCGAGCCGTCCCGAGGAGCCCGGGTTGCAGGAAGTCGAAGAGCGACCAGAGGTCTTCTGCGCGGTTCTCGACGGGGGTGCCGGTGAGGGCGAGGCGCGCCCGGGCGACCAGGGACTTCACCGTCCGGGTCTGGCGGGTGTCGGGGTTCTTGATCGCCTGGGCTTCATCCAACACCAGGAGATTCCACGGGGTGGAGCGGAGCCACCCGACCCGCGGGAGCGTCCCATAAGTGGTGACGATCACATCGGGGAGTTCGCCCACGAGGCCGTCCTCGAGGTCCTTGCGGGGCATCGCAGAGGGGTGCGCGATGAGCACCCGCAGTGACGGTGCGAAGCGCTCAAGTTCGGCCTTCCAGTTGCCCAGCAGCGACGCCGGGACCACCAGGAGGTGCGGCGGTGTCTCCTCCTTTGCGGGGCGTGTGCGCTTCTCCAGAAGCATGAGCGCGATGACCTGCACGGTCTTGCCGAGTCCCATGTCGTCGGCGAGGCAGCCCCCGAGGCCCAGTCGGGTCACAAACCACAGCCATCGCAGGCCCTCCTGCTGGTACGGCCGCAGGGTGGCATGGAGCGCGGGGCCCGGGTCCGTGTCTCCGAGCCGGGACGGATCGCGCAGGTCGGCGAGCATCTCGCGCAGCCACGGACCGGCCTCGATTCGCTGCCAGTCGCGTGTGTCGTCGATGGGTGCTGCGACGTCCGGAGCATCGCGCGCCTGCGGCAGCACTCCCGCGAGGAGGCGCAGCCCTTCATGGAATGGCACTCCCTGACTCGCCTTGCGCTGGAGCGATTTCCACTGATCGAGCACGGCCTTCAGGCGCGCGTGGTCTACCTCCACCCAGCGGCCGCGCAGCAGCACGAGCCCCTCGGAGTGACCGAGTGCCTCGATCTCTTCGTCGGTGAGGATGGTGTCGTCGTCGAGGGCGACGGAGACGCTGAAGTCGAGCAGCGCGGAGGCGCCGAAGTGTGACTGGGCCTTCGCGCCGATCGACACCTGGACGCGCGGACGCGGCGGACGCAGCGGGGTCCACCAGTTGGGCACCCGGATGATGAGGCCGGCGTCTTCGCACGACTGCACCTGGCGCAGGAAGGCGTGTGCCTGCGACGGGGTCCAGGCGAGGGGTTGGAAGACCTCGTGCGAGTCCACGAGGGCGCGCACGAACGGGCTGTGCTCGGCGGCGCGCTCGATCGGAGCGAGCAGCGCGATGAGGTGGCTGCGATCGCGTGCGTCGGCGTACTCCTGGAGGGCGCGGCCGAGCGGGAGGTGCTGCACCGCGGCGGCGGCGGAGACTCCTGCGGTGTACGTCGCGAGGAAGGCGAACGGGTGCGCCTCGTCGCCTTTGCGCTCGGCGAGGTGGAAGTACACTCGACCGACGGTGTTCCAGAGGGGATTGAGGGCGCGCAGCCAGGTGAGGGCGGGGCCGTCGTGGGCGTCGAGCGCAGCGCGGGTGGCACGGGTGAGGATGTCCCAGCGGAGGGTGATCCAGGCCGTCGAGGCGTACTCGCCACCGGGCATCGGCGGGACGCGCGCGAGCAGGAGGGCGATGGTTTCGGGCGCGAGCGGGACGCGGAGGGTGTCGCGATGGGCGTCGAGGTCGGCGAGGGCGCAGAGGCGTGTGACGAACGCGCGAGCGACGTCACGGAGCCAGGCGTAGCCAGGCGGGAGCGCGGTGCCGGGTTCGGCGATGCCGAGGAGGAGGTGGCCGTGATCGACGCCGTGGGCGAAGTGTCGGGTGAGGCGCCGCGCGAGGGGTTCATCGACGCCGGTGGACTCGTACGGGAGCATGGGGCGGAGGTAGAGACCGCCGCCGGGTGCGAGCACGGGGACGAGGGTGGAGGAATGGGCCATGAGTGCGTGGCGGAGAGTAGTACACGGTACGAACGATCCTCGAGGCCGTGATACCTCATCGGGTATGAAGCTCTGTGTCTGGGCGCGCTGCCCGTCGGTACTGCTCGCTGCCGCGGTCCTCCTGGTGCACCCGGTGGCTGCGTGGTCCCAGCCGATCGACTGGTTTCCCGGTGGGCGGTACGAGCACGCGGTCGGCTTCGGGCAGGACGTCCACCTCGTGACGATCGACCTCTGCGCGCCTGGCGTTAGCGTGCGCACGACGGATGCGGGCGAGCGTGGTCAGACCGTGTCGAGCTTCGGTCGCGCGGTCGGGGCAGCGATGGCCGTGAACGGAGATTTCTTCGCTCCTGGTTACAACCCCGACGGCCCCGCGATGGGCAACGGCCACCTCTGGGGCGGCGACGATCACGCCTACGTCACTCCTCTCTCCTTCGGGCTCCACGGCGTGCACATTCCGCATCACGCGCTCACCGAGGGCCCGGCTCCCTTCGCGACGCAGGTGATCAGCGGTCACCCCACGCTGCTCGATCACGGCGTGACGGTGGGCAACCCGGACGATCCGCTCTGCACCAACGGCAACCCCCGCACGGCGATCGGCATCACGGCCGACCACCGGACGCTGCTGGTTCTTGTGGCTGACGGTCGCCGTCCCGGGGTGAACGGAATGACCTGCGATATGGCCGCCGCGCTCCTTCGCGACCACGGCGCCTACGATGCAGTCAACCTCGACGGCGGCGGGTCGGCGACGCTCTACCACGGGTTTCTCGGCGTGGTGAACCGGCCCTCAGATGGGCGCGAGCGCGTCGTGGCCAACCATCTGGCCATCCTCGCGACGGGCTCCGGGGAGGCGCCGCAGTGCCCCGTGCGCGAGCCGCGCTGCCCGGTGACCGGACGGAGCCTCGTGTGCACCGACCGAACGCACGTAGCGGCGTGCTTCGAGGGTGTTCTCTCGCCACCGGGCGACTGCGCGGCGTACGGCGCGTTGTGCTCGACGGTGCTCCCGACCGGCGTCGGGTGTGCAAGCGTGTTTTGCGTGTCGGGGCCGACTGATCCGCCGCGCGATCACGAGGCCTGCCTGCCCGACGGGCGCATCTTGCACTGCCTCGCGAGCGGCGGAGCCGACAACCTGCGCGCGTGCTCCGCGGGGGCCGTTTGCCAGAGCGACGGCTCCAGCGCGGTGTGCGCCCCGCCGGGGACGGTCACGCCGCGCGACGGAGGGGCGGACGTGCCCATGGATGCTCGAAATCTCGATGTTCCCATCGACCGACCGACGGAAGACGCACGGGTGACCGATGTGCCTGGGCGCCCACCGGTCATCGACGCGGCGGTGATGGCCGGGGACGTCGCGCCCACCTCGATGCTCGACGGGGGGTGCGGGTGTCGGACGGCGTCTGCGCGCTCGTCCGCCGCCGGTGGGTTTGGTTGGATGGCCCTCTTCGCGCTCGCGGCGCAGCGCCGGCGGAGGTTGGAACGGCTTCGGGGAGTCTAAGGGCGAAGGCGGTCGCCGCCCCCTCTCGACGAGGGCACCCGTGCTTCACCGTCTACTACTCTGACAACTCCTGCAGCACCGCGAGGCTGAAGCGCTCCCAGCGGCGATTGGGCTGCGCGTGGGCGAGCGCGGCGTAGCGGTCCTGTGCGTTGTGGAGCGCGGCCTGGGCCTCCTCGATGTCGGTGCCGCCGCTCGTGCCCGTCGCGGCCTGCGCGCGCAGCACGGCGGCGGACGGGTGGCGCAGCGCGACGGCCAGCATCAGGTCCGTCGCGGCGAGGGCTTCGTCGCGGGGGTAGTGCGGGTCGATGCGCGCGGCGACGGCGATCATCGGGCGGCGTAGCTCGGCGCAGGCGCGCGGGTTGTCCTCGTCGTCGAGGCCGATGATCGCGGTGCAGCGCGAGGCGAGCACCCACGAGGCGAACCCGCGCTGCACGGCCGGCGTGACGCGCAGTAGGGTGTCCGTCACCGGCTCGACCTGGCCGCGCTCGGGTGTCGGCAGCGCGAGTCGCTCCCAGCGCAGGAGAAACCACCCGAGTCGCTGTGCGTCGGTCATCGATGGGTCTGCGACCGGCCCGATGAGAGCGTGCCGCGCGGCGATCATGGTGCCTGGATCCCCGGGTCGTCGCAGGGCGTCCAGCCAGTGTTGCGCGGCGACGGCGCGTACTGCGAGCGCCCGCTCCGGCGCTCCGTCGGTGGCGTCGAAGAGGGTCTGCGCAAACTGCGCCTGCGCACGGGAGCGACCCTCGTGCTGCGTCTGGGAGACGGTGAGGGCGTTCCAGGCGTCGAGGGCTTCGGGAGTGGCGGCGGGGCGCGGACGGAGAAGGTCTCGGCGGTGCTCGGCGAGCAGTGCCGACCCATCGATGGTCAGCGGCGGCAGCGCGGTCGGATAGAGGGCCGTGCGATGCGCCAGCGGGAAGAGAATCATCCCTGCCAGCACGAGCAGCCCGAGCGCGATACTCGGTGGAACGTCCCAGACCTTCGGTGCAGCGGCCGACATTGCGATCGAGCGTAGGTCAAGTTACGGCGCCCCGCGGAGGGAAAGCCGATGACACCATCGGCCGTCGCGTGCGACAGTACTTTCCCCTCTGATGCACAGCGAAAAGCGCTCCCACATAAGATTTGCCGCGAGGCTGCGGGTTGTGTTTGAGGTCCGTGGACGTCGGGTGGAGTGCCGGACGCGGGACATCTCACTGGGTGGGATGTTTCTCGACGCGCCAGTGGAGTCACCGCCCTTCGGCACTGAGCTCACGGTCACGGTCATGCTGCCGCACCTGGCCGACCCCGCGCCGCTGCGCTGCGTGGTGCGCTGGGTCAACCCGGCGGGGGTGGGCGTGTCTTTCCTGTCGCTGCGGGCGGCGGAGACGTGGGCCATCAACCAACTCTCGGTGCAGTCCCGGAACATCCCCGGCTGACTCTCACGGTGCGGCTCCGCCTTCTTGCGTCCGCGCTCCTCGCACTCGGCGCCGTGGCGTGCCGCGACCCGTACCCGCACCCTCGCTTTCGCGGCGTCGGCAGCGCCACCCCCCGTCGCGGCGGAACCATCCGTTTCGCCTTCGACTCGGACCTGAACACCATCGACCCGGCGCTCGCCAACGACACTGTGGCGGGCACCCCGACGCGTCTCGTACACGAGGGACTCGTCAACTACGCGCCCGGCACTACCGACGTGGTGCCCGCCCTCGCGGAGCGCTGGGAAATCACCCCTGACGGGCGCACGTACACCTTCCACCTCCGCCCGGGGGTGGTCTTCTCGGATGGCTCGCCGATCACCAGCGAAGACTTCCGCTACAGCTGGGAGCGCCTGCTCAACCCGCGGCGCATCCCGTCGCCGGGAGCCGAGAACTACCGGCTCATCGTCGGCTTCGATGCCTTCCGCGAGGGCCGCGCACCCCACCTCGCGGGCCTCGAGACACCGGACCCACGCACCGTCGTGGTGCACCTCACGGACGCGGATCGCACGTTCCTGTTCATCATGGCGCTGCGCTTCGGGTCGGTGGTTCCGCGGCGCGTGGTGGAGGCCCTCGGGGATGAGCGCTTCGGCCAGCAGCCGGTCGGCGCCGGGCCGTACACCCTGGAGCGCTGGGAGCCCAACACCCGCATCGTACTGCGCCGCAACCCCCGCTTCTGGAACGCCGCGCACATCTACCTCGATCGCATCGAGATCGAGCTGACGATCGCGCGGCACCTGCAGTTCATGCGCTTCCTCGCGGGCGAGCTGGACTACGCGCACAACTACTCGCTGAGCACGGCGGACTACCTCTGGTTGCTGGGCAACCGCGCGTGGCGGCCGTACGTGGTGCGCCAGCCGGGCACCCTCATCGGCGGGTTCATGATGAACACGGAGATGCCCCCCTTCGACAACGTGCACGTGCGTCGCGCGGTGGCCTTCGCGCTCGACCGCGACGCCATCGCCCGTGCGCGCAACTACCGCATCACCCCGGCGTGGTCGCTCTATCCCCCGACCATCGCCGGCTACCGCGCAGACAACCCGCTGCGCCAGCGCTTCGACCTCGCCGAGGCGCACCGCGAGATGGCCCTCGCGGGCTACCCCAACGGGCTCCCCGCGGAGGTCACGCTCTGGCTGGGCGAGGGAGAGACCGGGAGCATCTACGGCGACCTCGTACAGGCCGACCTGCAGCGCATCGGCATCCGCGTGCGGCAGCGCCCCGCGGCCGGGAGCATCTACTACGCGACGCTCGGCCGTCGGCACACCGCGCAGCTCGCGTTCACGGGCTGGCAGATGGACTACCCCGACCCGTCGAACTTCATCGAGCCTAACTTCCACTCCCGCTCCATTCAGGAGGAGCAGAGTTCAAACCACGCGTTCTACGCCAACCCCGCGCTCGACCGCCTGCTCGACCGCGCCAAGGTCGAGGGCGATACCACCGCGCGTGTCGGGCTCTACCAGCAGGCCGAGGACATCCTCCTGCGCGATGCGCCGTGGGCGTACATGTACACGCCGCTCAACACCTTCGTGACCCAGCCGTACGTGCGCGGGTGGGCGCCACACCCGGTCTGGAGCGACTACCTGGGCGAGGCCTGGCTCGACCTCCCGT
>CANJUR010000070.1 GCA_947477565.1 Deltaproteobacteria bacterium | reverse complement strand
TCTCCATCGGGACATCGTAGGAGCCCGGGTCTGCCCCGGGCTTCCACACCGTGCCGTGTGCTTCAGCACGCGGCACAGCGGGCCGAGGCGACGTACTCCGAACCTCAGACTCTGGCGTGACGTTCGGAGTAGGCGGTGGCGTCGCCTGGGTGGAGGAGGAGCGTCGGCTGCGCGTTCGCGGACGGGCCCGATGACGCGCTTGCAATGGCGCTCATGGCGCGGCGCCATCGCGTGAGTTCGGCCGAGTGAGCAAGCTTGCGGACGGGGCCGTGGGGCAGGCACCGAAGGGCGTGGCGCAGGCACCGAAGGGCGTGGCGCAGGCACCGAAGGGCGTGGGGCAGGCTCCGGAGGGCGTGGGGCAGGCTCCGGAGGGCGTGGCGCAGGCTCCGGAGGGCGTGGCGCAGGCTCCGGAGGGCGTGGCGCAGGCTCCGGAGGGCGTGGCGCAGGCTCCGGAGGGCGTGGCGCAGGCTCCGGAGGTCGTGGCGCAGGCTCCGGAGGTCGTGGCGCAGGCTCCGGAGGTCGTGGCGGGCGCGGTCTTAACCCACTGGTTCTCGCTTGGTTCTGGGATGCCTGCGATGGGTAAGCGGGGGCGTCCCAGAACCTCTCGAAAATCGCTCCAAGAGACGGTTCTGCCCGTCGAACGCACGGTGGGTTCGGGGCCGTGGTTCTGAAGCCACGGAAGACCCCGATCCGCACTCCCAGCGCATGACGTAAAATGGCATCATCACTGACATTTCGCGTCATTTGCAGGTTTATTGAGAGGGGTGGTCGATATGTTGCGACCATGTGTCATATCGTCCGCGGCCGTGGTTCGAGGGCCAGTGATGCACAAGCGATGTTCTCTGTTGGCGCTGATCATCCCGATGGTTTCGGCGTGTGGCCCCGCGGACGATCGTCCCGCGGTGCCTTCGGTCTACGACCCGCACGCCGTGCCGACGCCGGCCGCGGACGCGGGGGGTCCGTCCGATGCTGCGTCGGAGGAGGATTCCAGCGCGCCGCCGGTGGTGCTTGATCCGGCCCCGGGCGAGGCCCGTTGCGGGCGATGGTTCTGCGCCGACCAGTTGCCGCAGTCCGGGAGCGCGATGGCCGTGGGCGATTTCGACGGTGACGGGCGTCCGGACCTTCTGCTCGCCGACACGGGTCGGCTGCTGTCGTCGCTCGGACCGCTCACGCTGCTGCACAACGACGGCGGGATGCGCTTCAGCGACGCGACCTTACGCGCGGGGCTCGCGGGCTACGGCGCGTGGAGCGCCATCTTCGGGGACCTGGACAACGACGGCGATGCCGACCTCGTGCTGGGCGGTCGCCGCGCGAGCGAGCCGGCGGCGGAGAGCGGCAACGTGCTGGTCTTCTACAACGACGGCCGCGGGCGGTTTGCCCCGCCGGTGACGGTGCCGCGGTGGGGCGCCGGGGTCCCGCTGGCGCTCGACCTCGCGGACCTGGACGCGGACGGTCAGCTCGACATCATCGCGGCTCTTTCGGGGACGAACCGACGCGAGACGTACTCGCCGCGCGTGCTGTCCGGGCAAACCGACGGCAGCTTCGTCGTCCAGGCGGCGGGCCTGAACGACGAGGGCTTCACCTGGGTCGCGCTCGCGACGGATCTCAACGGCGACCAGCGCCCGGATGTCCTCATGGCGCACGACGGCTACGCGACCTACCAGGGCACGCGCGAGGAGGGCGTGGCGGGCGGATGCGCGCCGATCGACTCGCCGGGCTCGTCGACGTGGCTCAACGCGGCGTACCGCAACGACGGTGCTGCGGGTGATTTCAGCCTGTCGGTGCAGGCCGCCGACGCGTCGTGGACGAGCCCGGACAACACGCCCATGAGCCTCGTCCGCGGGGACTTCGACGCCGATGGGCGGATGGACCTGCTGACGACGCAGACGGGCAATCCGATGATGTTCGACGTGACGCCCGAGGGGTTGCTCATGGCCCGCCCCGACTGGCCTGGCGCCTGGCGGCGCGACTCGCGCAACAACCAGGAGCGAGGCGTCGGATGGGGGGCCCTGGCGCGCGACCTCGATCGGGATGGCGACGCGGACGCGCTGGTCGCCTACGGAGTCATCCCCGTGAGCACGACCACGTGGCCCAACGCGGTGTACCTCAACGACCGCGCGGCGGGCCTGACGCTCGCCCCGGAAGGCACCGGGCTGGAGCGCCCGGGGGAGTGGAGCGCGCTGGCGGCCGCGGACTTCGACGGGGACGGGGACGAAGACGTGGTGCTGGGGGGGCAGACGCTCTTCCGTCGCCCGTGTGACGGTGTCCCGCCCCGGGCGCTGCTGATGACGAACGTGAGTGAGTGGCCCGGCCGTCACTGGCTGCGGGTGCGACTCGTCGGGACGGTCTCCAACCGCGACGGCCTGGGCGCACGCCTCGAGGCGACGAGCCGGAATCAAACGATGCTGCGGGAGCTTGAGAGCGCCGGATCGACCATGAGCACGAGTTCGCGCGTCATCGACTTCGGCCTCGGCGAGGCGACAGCGCTCGAGACGCTCGTGGTGCGCTGGCCGAGCGGCGTGGTGCAGACGCTCCGCGACGTGGCGGGGGACCGGGAGATCACCGTGCACGAGCCCCGCTGGATGAGCGTGGATGCACGGCAGCGTCGGCCCCAGGAGCCCGTCACGGTGCGGCTCGCGGCGGCGGCCTTCATGACCGGGGCGACGCACCTCGATCTCCACGGTGGGCGTTGGATCGACCCTCCAGCCGTGGAAGAGGCCACGGGCGATCTCGTGGGGCGCTTCACCGGCACGGGACACGTGTGGGTTCGACCGCAGGGCGCGCGCACGGGGTTGCGGGCAGCGGTCCGGGTGCGATTTCACTGACCGAAGCGTCGAGCAGGGCTTCCGGGCGACGACGCCGATTCATCGTCTGCGCGGGGCTCCCGGGTGCGTCGCGTCTCCGGTCGGCGGCACGCCAGATCCGACTTCGCTCTTCGGGCGTTGCGCGCGATGATCGAACGCGGAGGTTCACCGATGGCGAATGCGAAGACCGCGACGAAGGCCGGGCGCACCGTGCCCGCAGCTGCCCCGAAGAAGACCGGGACCCACTCGAAGCTGATCGTCGCGACGAAGCGCGCTGCGCTCGCCGCCCACGCGGCGCGGCTCGACGCGTTGACGAAGCTGATCCGGCGGAGGCTCGCGACGGTGGTCGAGAGCTTCTACGACGTGGGTGAGGCGCTGCGGGAGATCGCCGACCACAAGCTCTACGCGACGACCCCGTACCCGAGCCTCGCGGCCTGGGTGGAGGGCACGAAGCTCATGTCGTCGGCGCAGGCCGAGAAGCTCGTCGCCATCGTGCGTCACGTCCCCCGCGAGGCGGCGCTCATCGCCGGCCAGGAGCGCGCCTATGCACTGGTGTCGCTCGCCGCCGCGACCCCGGCGTCGGACTCCGCCGGCGAGCTCATCGCCCGCGGAACGATCGACGGACAGCCCGCCGTGCAGGCGTCCGTGCGGGCGATCAGGGCCGCCGCGTCGGCGGAGCGGGCGAAGCTGCCGAAGAGCCCCGCGCAGAAGGGGAAAGCGAAGGCCGACGCCGCGGTCGATCGGGGGCTGCGGGCGCTGCTGCGCGAGGCTGGGTTGACGGCGCGGGAGGTGCGCGTGGAGGCCGGGGAGGTGCGCGTGGCGTTCACCCGCGCGGCCGTAGAGAGGGCCCTCGCGGCGCGTTGAACCCCACACGTGTAGGGTTCGCGCCCCACACGTGTAGGGTCCGAGCGGGACGACCGGGCGCGCACTCAAGGCTCGCAACGGATCTGAGCCCGTGGCGAACGCCGATGCCCCCGCGGGCACCGGGGCACTACGGGCGGGGAGTGAGGTTGATGTGGCCCGGGGCGATGATCGTCCCGTCGAGGCGGTAGGGGGTGACCTCGAGGCTGGTCATGGTGGCGTGCACGCGGAGGAAGTTCACGACGCTCTCGAAGTACGCCGACCACGGCCGGGCCGAGCCGCTGAGCGTGTAGAGCTGCGCGCCTGCTCCGGCGGCGACGATGTAGCGGGTGCCGCGCCGGCCGCTGACCTCCTGGCCGCGTCCATCGACCTCCTTGCTGATCTCGAAGTCGTGTTCGTGGCCGTTGAGCACCACGTCTACGCCGTACTCGTCGAACACCGGCGCCCAGGTGTTACGCACCAGCGCGGTGTCGGCCGAGTTGGAGTGCACCGACGAGGCGAAGGCCGGCTTGTGGTGGGCCACGATGATCCAGGGCACCTGCGAGCGGTTGGTGCGCGCGCGGCCGAGGTCGGCGCGGAGCCAGGTGAGCTGCGTGCCCGCGATGCTGCCGGTGAGGTCGCGCGGCGAGTCGTTGAGCAGCACGAAGTGGATGGGCCCGTAGTCGAAGGAGAAGTAGAGCTCGCTCTGCTCCTCCGCGTCGGCCTGCGGCTGCGCGAACTGCATCAGGTAGTTGATCGCGAGCACGTCGTGGTTGCCGTGCGCCATCACGAAGGGCATCACCGACATGGTTGCCTGTGCCCCGTCGAACCACTGCCGCCACGCCCCCTGCTGGGTGCCGAGCAGCACCGCGTCGCCGGTGAAGATCTGGAAGTCCGCGGGCTGCATCCCCATCACCACGCGGGACTGCACCTGCCCCCAGATGGTGGTGTTGTCGCGGGCGTCACCGGAGACGACGAAGTTCACGTCGTAGTCGGTGCGGCCCGCCGCGGGGGCGGTCTTGAAGTACTGCACCACGCTCCAGTGGCCTTCGCCGCCGACGCGGTAGTGGTACGTCGTGTCCGGGGTGAGTCCGCAGACGTGCGTCTCGTGCATGGTCACCTCGTTGGAGCCGCTGCCGCCGGTGCTCACGCTGCCCACCGCGGTCTGCGTGAGCGCCGCCGGATCGGTGCCGTACTGAACCACCGTCGCGCGGGTCGCCGCGTCGGTCTGCCAGAGAAATGCCACGGCGGTGGCTGGGTCCGCCGGCCAGCTGACGTGCACCGCGCGAGGCTCCGGGACGGGGCCGAAGACGGTGCGGTCGCCGAGGTAGTTGTCGAAGGTTCCGGTGAGAGACGTCACGCGGTGCGTGCAGCCCATCGGGGTGTAGCGGGTCGTCTCCGCGGAGGCGCCGTCCGTCGGGGTGACGGGCCGATCGGTCGCGATGCCGGTGTCGCGCGCGCCGCTGTCCGCAGGGTCCGTGGAGAGCGTCTCCTGGCAGGCGCCCAGGAGCGAGAAGAGACCGACGAGCGGAAGATGGTTTCGCATGGTTTTCATGGGCTCCCGGCGGTTCAGAGCGACCCGGTGAGAAGGAGGGTGAAGAGGTCGTTGTCGACGACGCCGCTGCCGACGGCGCGGCCCGCGATGTCACGGTGTTCGGTGTTGATCGTGTACTGCGCCTGGACCTTGAATCCGTGCCCGAGCTGATACCAGGTGAGGCCGAACGTGTAGGCCCGCGCAAACATGAAGTCGCGGTAGACCTCGCGCGACGACGACCCCGGCGACCGCACTCCGCAGTCCGTGCCGACGCTCTGCGAGTAGCAGTTGGAGGGGTCGAAGCTCTGCACGCGCGCCACGACCTCGAGGTGGTTGCGTAGCCCCGTGACGGGGATGAAATACCCCGCCTGCACCAGCCATCCCAGGGACTGCGTGTTGGGCGCGGATGCGGTGTCCGTTTCGCGGGTGTCGCGGAAGTACACCTCTCCGTAAGCCGAGGCCCCGTGGGCGGCGAAGAAGACGTCCGCGCCGACGGAGTTGACGGTGATGCGATTGGGAACCGGCGAAGTGTCGCCGGGGAGGGTGACGAGGCCCACCTGGCGCACCTGCGTGGCGCCGTTGAGCCCGATGGCGAGCGTAGGCGCGGACGAGAGGTTGATGGCGCCCTCCTGGAGCGAGCGCGGGCGGCCGAGGGGGTTCACCGCGATGCGCCCGGCGTAGAGGAAGAACGCATCGAGATTGAACGGACTGTTGGGACCCTTCCCGTTGAAGACGCCGACGTAATACTCGAAGAGGTCGCGCGGCCCGGCCCAGCCCCAGGCCATGATTCCCTGATCGTACGACGGGAGGAAGCGCACGCCGCTGACGTTGGCGCCGCCCGACCAGAGTTGGCGGTCGGCGAACTGCATTCGCGAGCCGGAGGTGAGTTCCTGGCGGGAGAAGGGCACGCGAAACTGACCAAGCTGCACATGGAGCCAGCGGCGGATGGGGACGAGCGCGTAGGCGTCGAGGAGGTCCACGCGGTCGGAGAGGTTGAACTCCGCGCGCACCTGAAGCAGCGGGTGTGCCTGGGCGTGGAAGACGAAGCGGGTGCGCTGCATGCCGACACTGGGCGGGAGCGAGAAGTTGGAGGTGGAGTCGGTGTTGTACCCGGACTGAAAGGTGAACTGCGGCTGCGTGTAGAAGCCGACGTCGAGCCAGCGATCGGCGACGCCTTCGGGGAAGCGGCTTGCGCCGACGTGGCCGCCGGACGCGAGGGGCGGGACAAACTGCGGCGGAAGCAGGTCCGGCGAGGCGGTTGAGCCCGTCAACGCCGCGCCGAGGGACAAGCTCCCGGCGGAGAGCCCGGCGCCCGGTGGGGACCAGCCTGCGCGGGCCTCCTCCCAGACGCGAACGGCGCTCGCTTCGCGCGGGAAAGTGACACCGACAGAGACGCCCGCCAGGGCGATGGACCAGAGAGCAGCGCGCTTCACCACAGGATCAATGACCTCGTTGAACGAAGCCTCTAGCAGAGTCGCGGTGGCGGTTTGCGACGACCGGGTGACACCGGTCCGTCGATCAGGAGAACTTGCTCGTGACGGCCATGAAAGTGACCTTGTCGGTGGTCTCGCGGAGGCGTGCGCTGAGGGTTCGCACGACGTTCCAGAGCACCTCGTAGGCGAGGTCGCGGTAGACGAGGAGGAGGTGATCCATGTCGTCCTTGCGGATTTCCAGCACCGTGCAGGCCTCGTGCACATGGGCGTCGGCACTGCGGGGCGCCGGGTCGATGACGGCCATCTCGCCGAAGTAGTCGCCCGCGCCGAGGATGGTGAGCGCCTCTTCGCCCATGCCCGCCACCTCCCGGGAGATACGGATGCGGCCTTCGGTGATCAGGTACAGCCGGTCGCCCACGTCGCCGGCGCGAAACAGCACCGTCCCGATGGGGTAGCGCTGCGCCGTTACGATGCTTGCAACGCGGGCGAGGGACTTCGCGGAGAGCCCATGAAACAGGGCGATGCGCGCGATGGGATGGTCCGTCGGGACGGGATCCTCGGTGGGTTGGCTCATGGCGTGGCGGGAAGTGTGGACGACTCTCGCGCGGTCGCAAAGACACCGGCGAGAAGTCGCGCGGCGGAGATTGCGTGGCGGGTTTTACGCTTCGAGTGCGGAGACGTACCGCTCGGCGTCGATGGCGGCCATGCACCCTGTTCCCGCGGCGGTGATGGCCTGTCGGTACACGTGGTCGGACACGTCGCCGCACGCAAACACCCCTGGGATGTTGGTGTCACTGGTGCCGTGGTTGACGCGGAGGTAGCCGTTGTCGTGCGCATCGACCATGCCCGTGAAGAGCGCCGAGGCGGGCGTATGGCCGATGGCCACGAAGACCGCATCGATGGGCATCTCGGTGATCGCCTGGGTGATCGTGTCTTGCAGCAGCACGGAGGTCACGCGCTTCTTCGAGGCGTCGCGAACCTCCACGATGGCCTTGTTCCAGAGAAACTTGATCTTCGGGTGCTTGAAGGCGCGATCCTGCATGATCTTGCTGGCGCGCAGGGAGTCGCGGCGGTGCACGAGGTGCACGGTGCTCGCGAGGTTGGCCAGGTAGAGCGCCTCTTCGAGTGCCGTGTCGCCGCCGCCGACCACGATGACTTCCTGGTTCTTGAAGAAAGACCCGTCACACGTGGCGCAGGCGGAGACACCGTGGTTTTGCAGGTCTTTTTCGCCCGGAACATCCAGCCAGCGCGCGACGGCACCCGTGGCGATGATCACCGACAGTGCTTCGAGGGGTTCGGGCTGGCTCTCGACCCACACGCGCTTCACCGGCCCGTGAAGTTCGACCTTCAGGGCGTCTTCAGTGAAGAACTTCGTCCCGAAGCGCTCTGCTTGCTGGCGAAAAAGCTCCATCAGCTTCGGGCCCGTGATGCCCTCCGGAAAGCCCGGATAGTTCTCGACTTCGGTCGTGATCATGAGCTGGCCGCCCGGCTGGTGATCGCTGCCGAGGCCCTCGATCACGATGGGCGCCATGTTGGCGCGACCGGCGTAGATGGCTGCCGTGAGCCCCGCCGGGCCGCTGCCGACAATGATGACTTTGTTCATAGAAGAAGACCTCCGAGGGAGGGATGTGAGGGGGGAGACTGCAGAAGGAGACGGCGATTACAGGCTGCCGAGGAAGGCGCTGTACGCCGCCGGGTCCATCAACCCGTCGAGTTCGGCGGACGTTCCATCGGTCTCGAAGGCGACCATCCAGCCGTCGCCGTAGGGAGACTCGTTGACCTTCTCCGGGGCGTCCTTGAGCGCTTCGTTGATGGCGACCACCGCGCCGCTGATCGGCGAAAACAGGTCACTCACGGACTTGGTGGACTCGACCACGCCGAACACCTTGCCCGCGCTGACCGCGGCGCCGACCTTCAGGTCAACGCTCACGATGATGATGTCGCCGAGCGCATCGACCGCGTGCTGGGTGATGCCCACCGTGACGCGGTTGCCCTCGATGCGGGCCCACTCGTGTTCCTTCGTGTACTTCAAGTCGGAGGGGACATCAGACATCGTGAACCTTCGCTCTCTTCTCGGACCTTGAGGAGGTCTCTGTGGGGGAAGTGAAACTGTTCAGGGAGCCGCGGCGTCGGCCGCAACGTCGGCGTCCCCGGCGCTTGTATGGGACGGTGTCGCGAGCACGCCGGGCGACAGGAAGAGGTACACCCCGAGGGCGCCCGCGAGGAGCAGCCCGAGGCCCAGGAGGGGCATCCAGGCGGGGGTGAGGACGGCGTCTTCCGGGGGTTCTGCGTGCGCGTGCGCGGTGTGCCCGTGGCCCTTCGCGGGGCCGTGATGGTCGTCGTGGGAGGAGCCGTGTCCGTGCGCGTCTGCCATAAGGTGGTCGCGTTGGTAATCCCAACGGCGCGCGCTGGTCAACTGTGTGCAGCGGACTCCACCGTACTCCGCGCCGCTGCCCACCATCAGCAGCGACGCGGCGTGCTTCACCTGTTGGCGGAGCACCTCCGCGAAGCCCGTCGCGTCGCGTCGATCATCGCCTCGAGCACGCCCCCCGCCGCCCTTCCCACGCGCCCAGGGGGTGCTGCCGAAGCGCGTCATCGGGTCGTCCCAGGGTCTCGATATCTACCTGGGACGTCATCGCGGCGGTGCCTCTGATAGCTGTCAAACCACTAAACTCCGACAGGGCAGCAACCGCCATCTGGACATATTCTGTCACAATCGCCAGGCGCCTTGCTGGAAGGCCGTGAGAGCGGTTTCATTCGTCCATGAGCGACGATGCGGTGGCGTGGGTGCGGGCGCAGCGGGCACCGATGGAGGCGCTGCTCCGGGCGTTGGTGGAGGAGAGTTCTCACACGCTCGACGCGCGCGGGGTCGACGCTGCCGGGGCGGTGCTGCGGGCGGCGGTTCCGCTGCGGTGTCGGGCGGTGCCGAGCGAGCGCTTCGGGGCGCACCTCTTCTTCGAAAACACACGCCCGGCGAAGGACGGAGGCGTGGTGCTGGTGGGCCACCATGACACGGTGTTTCCGCGCGAGGTCTTCGCTGGGTATCGGTCCGAGGGGGACGTCGCCCGGGGCCCCGGGGTGCTCGACATGAAGGGCGGCCTGGTGGTGATGGCGTTCGCGCTGCGGGCGCTGGAGGCGGTCGATGCGCTCGGGCGGGTTCCGCTGACGATGGCGGTGGTGGCCGACGAGGAGGTGGGCTCGCCGGAGAGCGGCGCGTGGCTCTCCGAAGCGGCGCGGGGCGCGGCGGTGGCGCTGGTATTCGAGGCGGGACGGGCGGGCGACGCGATCGTTACGCAGCGCAAAGGGACGCTGGCGCTGACGGCGCGGGCCACCGGGCGGGCAGCGCACGCGGGTAATGCACACGAGCAGGGAGCGAGCGCGATTCGGGCGATGGCGCGCTTCATCGAGTCCGCGGAGGCGCTGACGGACTACCCCCGTGGCGTGACCATCAACGTCGGCACCGTCCACGGCGGAACCTCCAAGAACACCGTTCCTGCGCAGTGCGTGGCGGAGATCGACGGGCGCTTCGCTCGCTCCGCGGACGGCGTGGCGCTGGTTGCTCACTTACATAATCTGGTAAAAAATTCGTCGCTCGCGGGCACGGTAATGGCGTTGACGGGCGGCATCGCGCGGGCTCCGCTTGAGCGCACGGCTGCGAGCGCGGAGTGGATGAAGCGCTACGGGGAGTGTCAGGTGCGGGCGGGGTTGGATGCGGGCGAGGCGTCGCCGCAGGGGGGCGGGAGCGACGCGTCCACGACGGCCGCGGCGGGGGTGCCATCGATCGACGGGCTCGGCCCGCGGGGCAGCGGGTTTCACACCCTGGACGAGCGCGTGGAGCTTGACTCGTTGGTGCCCAAGTGCGAGGCGCTGGTGAGGTTTTTGTGGGGGATGGCGACGGGCTGAGCGCGGCGGAGAGTGTCGGGTTCTCTCTCTCCGCTGCGCGAGTGTGCGAGGCTGCGTGGCGTTGTGGCTGAACCATCGCCCCAGGGCTCTCCGTCAGTGTCGTCTCAGGGGCACGATCCTGCGACTCGCTGGCTCTCCGTGGCGGGCGCGCTCGGGGCGCTGCTGGTTCTCTTTCTCCACGCCGGGCTTGGGCCGCGGTACCAGACGGAAGATCCGGCTGGGGAGTTGTTTTCCAACCAGCTGTCGTTCCTGGCGGGCATCACGGTGGCGTCGTTTCTGACGACTGCGCCGGGGCGTCGGCGGTGGGTGTACCTGACGGCATTTCCTGCGACGGCGTGTGGGGTGGTCTTCCCCTGGCTGCACGCTCTCTACCCCCTCGGGACTACCGGGTATCGGCTCCTCAACGCCCTCTCGCCGGTGGGCATGGCGATGGTGGCCTTCTCGGTGACCTGGGCGCTGCGTGTGACTGCCGCGGACGACGCGCTTCGCGGACCCAATCGCTGACCGCATCGCGGCGCGAATGGTTAGCTTCGTCGGTGTCTGCGTCAGCGCGGGAAGAGCTCGAGTTGCGGCGGTTTCGGGGCGTCTGCTCCGACCGTGGTGACGCCAAACTGTGATGCGAGCAGCAGCGTTGCGGGGTGGTCGCAGAGGGCCTCGACGGCGGAGGCGCGCGCTAGCTCCGGGGTGTTGTTGGTCTGTGACAGATGCATCAGCACCACGGTGCGAACGCCGCGGTCGAGGGAGCGCAGGAGGCCGTGGGTCTGGGCGTTGGACAGGTGACCGTGGTCGCCCGCGACGCGGCGCTTCAGGTGGTACGGGTACGGCCCCGCCCACAGCATGTCGCTGTCGTGGTTGGACTCGATGAACAGGTTTTCGCAACCCGCGAAGTGTTCGATCAGCTCAGGCGGAACCTCCCCGAGGTCCGTCGCGAGCGCGGCGCTCTTTCCGTCGTGGTCGAAGCGCAGCGACACCTGCGGCGCGTCGTGGGGGACCGTGAGCGCGGTCACGGTGAGGTCGCCGATGGCGAAGGGCGTCCGTGGGCCGAAGATGCGCGGCGCGCGACGCCCTCCGAGGCGAACGCTACGGCGCGTGGCTTCGCTGACATAGAGCGGCGCCTGGAAGTGTTCGGAGAGCTCGGCGGCGTGCCGACAGTGGTCGCCGTGGGCGTGCGTGACGATGATCGCGTTGGGCTGCACCGTGAGGTGGGCGCGCGCCAACTGTCGCTGGAGCGTTGCGAGGGGGAGGCCTGCGTCTACGAGAAGGCGTGTGCCCGCGGCTTCGATGAGCATGGCGTTTCCGCCTGAACCACTGGCAAGGACGGTCAATCGCACGACGCGGCAGTGTAGCGCCTGGGTGACGCTCCGGCTACGTCGAGAAAAACCGTCATCGCGGGCTCTTGTGCATCCTCAGTCACTGGTTCATAGCTCGGCTTCCTGTAGGAGGGCTGACATGGAACTGCATTTGATTCGGCGGACACGGTGGGGCTTCACGCTGGTCGAGCTGATGATCGTGGTGGTGATCCTGAGCATCCTCGCGGGCATCGTGATTTCCTCGTACACCCGCTACACGAAGCGCTCGAAGACCGCCGAGGCGGTGGGAAACATCCGGGCCATCTACCAGGGCCAGATGACGTACTCCCAACGAAGCATCGAACTTGGCACCGGCCAGCGCTTCGCTTCCGCGGCCACCTACACGCCCGACAACAATCCGGGCTCGTCGAAGTACCCCGCTCGTCCGACCCTCTGGACGAACGACCCGCAGTGGACCGCCATCGGATTCTCCCTCGATCAGCCGCATTATTACGCCTATGCGTCGTACACGTCGGGCTCCGGCGAGGGCGCTTACTTCTACTCGCGTGCCATTGGCGATCTCGACGGTGACGACAACGAGTCCACCTTCTCGATCACCGGCACCGTGATCAACGGGGAGATCCAGCGCGACCCGATGATCGTGACGCGCGAACTGGAGTGATGCGGTAGGTCCGTCGAGGGGGGTCAGGAGCGAGGCGCGATCAGCAGTGATCGGGGCTGACGCACGTCCCATTGGCGGTGGTGCACGTCGCGGTGTCGCGCCAGGAGTACTGCCAGCCGTGGGTCCACACGCGGCAGCAGCAGAGCGGCGGGGCAGGCGTCGGGTCGGCCTGCTGCAGTGCGACCGGGGCTTCGACGCGCGGCGTCGCGGGGCGGGGCTGCGCAGACACCAGCGGCGAAGCAGCGAGGGTGACAGTAAACGCGAGACCCAGAAAACGCTTCATGGCTAAAGGCTCCTTCGCGGCGACGAAACTTGACTCGATCGTAGCATTGGACTCCGTGCATCTCGACGCATCGGACGTCAATGCTGCGGCGGGTCGTTGGTCGTGGGAGATACGGAGCCTCTCCCGGCGGTTATTCATCGTAGGGACGCCACTGGAGAAATGATCGATGAGCGATGGGCAGCGGGTGCTCGACCCGGCAGTACGGGGATCGATCGAACGCTTCTTCGCCGAGGAGATTCCCTTCAACCGGTTTTTGGGGGTGCGGTTGGTATTCCTTGAGCGCGGCTGGGTGATCGCATCGGTGCTCGACACGGCCGCCGGCGCGTCGGCGTTCAGCGAACTGGCGCTCGGCGATCGCGTGTCGACGGTGGACATTCGCGTCGATGACCTCCGCCCCGCGCGGCTGGAAGACCTCTACGCCGAAGCGACCATCAAGCGGATCGGAAACCGCATGGGGGTGACTGCGATCCGGGCGTACCACGCGAGCGATCCGGGCCAGTCGGTGGCCGAGGCAATGGGCGTCTACAACATCCGCCGCAAGCACGACCGATGAGCGACCCGTCAGACGACGGCCATTGGATGCGCGAGGCGCTCGTCGAGGCCGAGTGCGCAGCGATCGCGGGCGAGGTGCCGGTGGGCTGCGTGCTGATCTCCGCCGCGGGCGTGGTGCTCGCGCGATCGCACAATCTCCGCGAGGCGCTGGAAGACCCGACGGCGCACGCAGAGGTGCTGGCGATGCGCTCCGCTGCCGCGGGATTGGGCACCTGGCGCCTGGAGGGCGTGACGGCGTACGTGACGCTCGAGCCATGCGTGATGTGCGCAGGAGCCTTCGTCAACGCGCGCATCGGGCGCGTGGTGTTCGGTTGCGCTGACCCGAAGGCAGGAGCCGTCGCGAGCCTCTATGAGCTCAACCAGGACGCGCGCTTGAATCACCGCTACCCGGTGCAGGGCGGCGTCGAGGCGGACGCGTGCGCGGAGGTGTTGCGAGCGTTCTTCCGTGCACGCCGGAAGGGTTCTGCGTTGACACGGGGGTAGGGCTTTGCGTAGGTTTCGCGACGGAGAGCTGTCCGAGTGGTCGATGGTGCCTGACTCGAAATCAGGTGTGCCGAAAGGTACCAAGGGTTCGAATCCCTTGCTCTCCGCCCGATAGAAAAGAAGTCCCGGTGTTGGCGCGATGGCGCGCGCAACACAAGGGAGAGGTGGCCGAGTGGTCGAAGGCGCCGCACTGGAAATGCGGTGTACTCCAAAAGGGTACCGTGGGTTCGAATCCCACCCTCTCCGCAGATAAGCGCTCATCGGAGTGCACTCGATAGCTCTCATCACAGCCAGTCGAAGGCTGTGATGGGAGCATCGTGAGCGGTGCGCTACAAGCAACGCCGTGATGCGACCCGTCGTCCGTGGCCTCGTGGCGATCGTGCTGTCGTCTGCAGTCGCGCTCAAGCCATGCCGGGCGGACGCGTGCGGAGGCCAGGTGGAGGGGCCCGTGTATATCAACACGCGCAACCCCGATCTCCCTCTCGGGCGCTTCGCAGCGGGGCACCTTGGGGTCGTCGGTTCGTGGGCGACAAGCTTCCAGGTGGTGGCCTATCGACTGCTCGCGGGCGCTCCCCTCGACGATGCGGAGCGCGCGGCTTTTGTCAGATTTGAGCGCGTGACGTACGCCTCGACGGATCCACTCGCGGTCGATTCATGGGTGCCCGTCGCGGCGACGGAGGGCGTGCGCGAGCCGGCGGGACCGTACGTGCCCGACGATGACCCCTGGCGGGCGGCACGCGAGGCGGCGCTCGGATCGCGCGGGCCGGACATCCCCAACGGATGGTCCACGGACAGCGCGTGGACGCCCAATTGCCTGGCGGATTCGTTCCGCTCGGCGGCGGCGGCGCTGCGCGAGCGGGTGATTCACTACGGCGACCGCAGCGACGCGGTGCGCGCCTGGGTAGACGCGCAGGACGCCGTATTCTCCAACTGCGGTCCGACGCCCGGCCGCACGCCGCTCGTCCTCCACGAGGCCTCCGCCCCACAGCAGCGCCGCGACCGCGCCTACCAGATCGCCGCCGCACACTTCTACGCAGGCCGCTACGACGACGCCGAGCGCGCGTTCACCGCCATCGCCGCGGACGCCGACTCGCCGTGGTCGAACCTGTCGCGCTACCTCGTTTTACGATCCATCACCCGCGCCGCGCAGCGTGGGCGCGCGACGCCCGACGCGACCCGACTGGCCCGCGCAGCGCAGCAGGCGGAGGCACTCCTCGCAGATCCGAGCCGTGCCGCGGTGCACGACATGACACGGCGGTACGGCGGCTGGATCGACGCCCTCCGCGACCCCGGCGCGCGGCTGCACTCACTCGGCGTCGATGTGATGACCCCAGGCCGCGGCGCGGCGATCGCGGGTGACCTCCATGATTACGTGGTCTTGTATGAGTCGACCGCAACCGCGGCGGCGCAGAGGGTGCCCGACGCCGCGGATTCGCTGACGACGTGGCTCGCGGTGCGCCGCGAAGCGTCGCCGATGGCGTCCCGGCGGGAGGCTGCGCTCGCGCTCTTCGCGCGCACCCGGGAGCGGTCGTGGCTCATCGCGGCGCTGCAGTCGTCGGGAGACCCGCGCGACCGGCGTCTCGATCCGGTGCTCGCCGCCGCCCGTGCGGTCGAGCGGAGCGACGTGGGCTTCGCCACCGCGCAATACGAGCAGCTTCGGTGGCGTCTCGCGAGGGGCGAGCGGGTGCATGAGGAGATCGTTCGCACCTCGCACGAGTTGACCGACGACGACGGACCGACCGCGCGCAACCTCTTCCGCGAACTCGCCCTGCAGGCGGCCACGGATGTCGATCACTTCGTCACTGTCGCCTACGGGCGTCCCGCGGGGTGGGCCGGGGATGCCAGCCTCGTGCTTCCCGCGCCCGCCGCCGCGCACGGAACCATCCCCGAGGACTTCTCCCCCATCGCTGCCGCGGTGCTGTCGCAGAGGGTTCCGATCGGGGTGCTGCTGCACGTCGCCGCGAGCCCGACGCTGCCGTGGGCGCTTCGCGATCGGGTCACTATCGCGGCGCTGCACCGTGCGGCGCTGCTCGACGACGAGGTAGCCTTCCAGGCAGCGGCGGCGCTCGTGCCGCGCATGTCCGAGGAGGCCGCCCGTCGCGTGCGGGCGCTGGCCCAGGCCGCAACCCGCGACGCACGACGACTCGAGTTGCTCCACTCGCTTCTCCTCGGGGGCGGAGCCTGGTGGGTCGCGACGTCCATGATTGATTCTGTCGAGACCCCGGTGGACCCGTGGGCCGCGCGCTGCGACGGCACTGCGCCGACGGTTGCGCCGGCGTGGTTTCTGACGGCGGCGGAGCGGTCGGCGTGGGTGCGTGAGCGCGCTCGCTGGGTGGCGCCGGGCGACGCGCCGACGTGGCTCGCGACGGCGGCGGCGGAGCTTGCACCGCGGATGCCCGCAGAGGCCCGGATGCCCGCGGTGCTGGCCGCGGCGGTGCGAAACACACGCAACAACGGGTGCGCCCCAGGGGCGTCGGTGCACCGGGCGTCGCGGGCGGCATCGGTGGCGCTGCTGCGACTGTTTCCACGCTCCGCCGAGGCCCGCGCGACGCGGTACTGGTACTGACCCGGTGAGGTTCTGCGCGGCTCTTCTCGCCCTCGTGCTGGCGCCCTCCGCGGCGTGCGCCGACCCGCCGCCCGCGCTCATGCTGTGGGCCTGGGAGCGCCCGGAAGACCTGCGTTTTCTTCCTTCAAATATAGGGGTGGCGTACCTCCGTGCGACGGTCGCCGTGGGACCTGCGGGGGTGCGCATCGCGCCGCGGCGACAGTCGTTGCGGGTGCGCGCGGGGGCGTTTCTGATGGCGGTGGTGCGGGTGGAGGTGCGGCCGCGCACCGTGTCGCTGACGTCGGCCACGCGCGAGCGCATCGTGGGAGCGCTCGTCGACGCGGCGCGGTCGCCGGGTGCGCGCGCAGTGCAGATCGATTTCGATGCACGGGCGTCGCAGCGCGGGTTTTATAGCGAGTTGCTGGTGGACGCGCGGCGCGCGCTGGGCGCAGGGACGTGGCTGTCGATGACGGCGCTGGCGTCGTGGTGCGAGGGCGACGCCTGGCTCGACGCGCTGCCGGTCCACGAGGTGGTTCCGATGGTGTTCTCCATGGGAGCCGATGGCGCCGCGGTGCTGGGTGCGCTGCGGGCGCGTGGCGGCTTTCGGTCGGCGGCGTGCCGGACGAGCGTCGGGTGGGCGGCGGGCGAAGCTTCGACGGCGCTCCGCGGTGTCACGCGGCGGTACGTCTTCAACGCCCACCCATGGACCGAAGCGACCGCCCGCGCGTGGTGGTAGGGCGACGAGCGGCCAGCGCTGGCCGTTTCGAACCTGACTCGCTTACGACTCGCGCGCGGCGGTCTTTACGGCAACGGTCTCGCCGGCCACCGCGGCGTCGGCTTCCAGCGCCAGAAGGCGCACCCGGCCGGTCGCGACGGTGCGGCCCTCTGGGTCGGTCACCGTGGCTTCCCAGACCTGCGTGCGGCGTCCGCGGGTGATCGGCAGCGCAGTCGCCCGTAGCGTGCCTTCACGCACCGCGCGGATAAAAGAGGTGTGGTTCTCAAGGCCCACAATGGACTGCCCACGGGCTGACGCGTTGAGCGCCGCGCCGACGGAGGTGATCGTCTCGATGACGCCCGCGTGAACCCCGCCATGCACGATGCCGTACGCCTGCAGGTGCTGCGGTCCGACCTCCCACTCGACCACTACCTCGTCCCGCGTGGCGCGCACGTAGCGGACGCCCATGGCGGTGTTCCAGCCGTCGCGCTGGGCGTTGAGCATCTGGGCGAAATCTTCCGGCGAGTCACTCATGGTGCCGCCGATCATTCACGACGAAGGCCTCCGCCGCCAGAGTTCGTGGGTCCGGGCGGCGGCGCGAAGCCAACCATGATGCGCGCAGCAGCCATGGGCATCTCGTTGCGCCGCGCGTACCCGGCCACGGCGTTGCGCCACGCGCGCTCCGGGCGATCGATGCGCAACAACTCGTGCAGGCGTCGCACGCGCTCGTTCGGCGGGAGGGTCTCCTCGGCCTCGAGGGCCGGGTGCTCCCACGCATTGGGGAAGCGCCGAATCGCCTCGTAGGCCAGCGCCGCGTGCCACGCGGACTCGTCGAATTCGCCGCGGTGTTCGAGGAGACCCGCATAGCGGTAGTGGTTGTGCGCCGACGCCGGGCAGGCCGCGACCGCGTGGGCGTAGAGAGTCGGGTCGTCGCGCCAGCGGGTCGAGAGGTACGCCCCCGCTGCGACGTGCACGCCGACGAGCACAGCGACGAGCGCCCGACGAGCGCCGCCGGACTGCCACCACGCCAGCAGCGGCGGGGCCAGGGCCAGCGCTGCAAACCACGTCGGCGTCAGGAAAAACCGGTCGGCCATCGCCTCGGGCACCTTCCAGGCGAGCCCGGTAAACATCGCTCCGGTCGCGCCCACGCAGAGCGCCCACGCGGGCCGCGAGGCGCGCAGCGCGCGGCGGGAAGACCAGAACCCGATCGCCAGCAGGCCGAGTCCTGCGGCGAAGGGAAGCGTGAGCGCCGTCGCTGGACGCCAGAGCATCGCGTACTTGCGACCGGTGCAGAGGTCGAAGGGTGCCACGAGGAGGCGCGTCGCGCGGGCGAGGTACTCGACGGCGTAGACCACGCGCTGCCACGGGGCGGCCCCCGCGAGGACGTCGTCCGGGGTGAACCAACGGACGATCGTTCCGCTCGTGAGGAGTCGCGCGGCGAGGTAGAGGCCGACCACGAGGATCATCACGAAGGTGCGGCGTCGGCCGTCGCGGGGCGTCTCGCCGTGCGGGGGCGTGAGGGACAGCACCGCGGCGACGGCGACGAGGCACAAGGCGCTCTCCTTGGAGAGCAGGGCCGCAGCGGTGGCCACGGCGGTGATCGCGAGGCCCGGGAGGGTGGGGCGCGTGCGCAGCGCGATGAGGCCGAAGAGGAGGGCGAGAACGTCCGCGCGGCCGACCAGCGAGGCGACGTTTTCGACGTGCAAGGGCATCGCCGCGAAGAGGCACGCGGCGACGAGCGCAGCCTGCGCCGGGAGGTGCGCGCGCGCGAACGAGTGCGCCACCGTCAGCAGCGCCAGAAACCACCCGAGCGACGTGACGTGCATCGGCCCCGGAGCGAGCCCGAAGAGGCGCACGTCGAGGGCGAAGGTGAGCGTGGTGAGCGGCCGCCAGGAGGCCGGCGGCGTGCCGAGGGCCTCGCCCCAGAAGGTGCGCGAGAAGACCAGCGCCAGGGGGCCGTGACCGTTGACGCCAGGGTGCGTGGTGATCGCGCGGACGTCGTCGAGAACAAAGCCGCCGCGCAGGCCGGGGAGGTGCGTCAACAGCGCGATGGCCCACGGTAGCGAATGGCCGCGGAGCAGCGTTGCGAGGGGGCCGTTCGTCGGGGATCGCTCGCTCTCGGGCACGCCGCGCGGACGCTATCACGGACCTGCCGCAGCGCCGCGCGCTAGCATGGACGGACGCCGATGCGACCCCCGCGAAGAGTGCTGCTGCCGTGGTTGTTGTCCGCGTGCGCGACGGCGTCGTCGTCGCCGCAGGGGCGCGCGGTGGTGCCCCCGGCGGCGACGCTCGACGCGGCTCTCGAACATGCAGAGCCGCGTGCGCGACGGTGCCTCGGCGCGGGCGATCGGGTGAGCGTGGAGGGCTTCTTCGACGGGCGCTCGGGGCAGTACCTGGTGGAGCGTGTCGCGACGGCGTCGCCGTCCACTTCGGTGCGGGTGCAGCAGTGCGTGAGCCTCGCGCTGGAGCGCGCGCGGGTGCAGCCCTTCGACGACGTGCGCGCCGACGCGCGGTGGGAGGTGTCGTCGCCCGCGCCGCCGACGACGGGTGCCCGCCCCGGGGCGTCCGCGGCGGGTGCGGGCGATGAGGTCGTGGGCGAGGTCGATGCGCGCGCGGTGCTGGCGCTCTTGCGCGCGGAGGAGCCCGAGGCGAGCCGTTGCTACGAGGACGCGCTGCGTGGCGACCCCCGGCTGCGTGGGCGCGTCGAGGTGCGCTTCACCCTCTCCGTCGATGGGCGCATCACCGCCGCGGTGGCATCGGGACCGCCGGGGTTTCGCGCCGTGGGGCACTGCATCGTCGGTCACCTGCGGCTGCTGCAGTGGCCCGCGGCCCGCGGCGGATCCGTCGATTTCGTCTTCCCCTACCGCTTCGCGCCGGCGGGCTCGTAGGCGTCGAGCGAGGCGCTCTGCGTTGGCGATCCGGCAACCGGGGGTTGCGGAATTGCCGCCTGTCGGCCACCGCGGTCGCGCCGCATCCTCTGCCCCGCGACGCCGCGACGCCCGGAGGGTCCGGGCACGCCTTTCGCAGCCTTCCAAATCCCAGCATCGACGGAGCAATTCCCCCAATGAGCAGCGCCCGATACGTGATCGATGCCTCGCATTCGCACGCCTCGTTCTCGGTCCGCCACCTGATGATTTTCAACGTGCGCGGGGACTTCCAGAAGTTTAGCGGCGAGGTCGAGTACGACCCGGAGAACCCTGAGAAGACGACGGTCCAGGTGTCCCTCGAGGTCGTCTCGATCAACACCCGCGACGAGAAGCGCGACGGTCACCTTCGCAGCGCCGATTTCTTCGACGCAGAAAGCCACCCGGCGATGGACTTCAAGTCCACCGGCGCGCGGCTTCAGGGCGGCTCGCTCGAGGTCGTCGGCGGCCTGACCATCCGGGGCGTGACCAGGGAGGTCGTGCTCACCGTCGAGGAGATTACCCAGGAGGGGAAAGACCCGTGGGGCAACACCCGCATCGGCGGCACGGCGCACACGAAGGTCAAGCGCTCGGACTTCGGCATCACCTGGAACGCCACGCTCGACGCGGGCGGCGTGGTGGTGAGCGACGAGGTGAAGATCCAACTCGAGGTGCAGCTTATCAAGCAGGCGTAGTCACCCGCCGGGGCGGCGCGCGCGCCATCCATGAGACGATGCCGCCACTCCGATGCGCGCTGCTCCGTGCTTGTTTCCGCTTCTCATGGTCGCGTGCGGCGCCCCTCTCCCCGGCGACGCCGCGCCCGATGCCCCCGCCGATGTCCCCGCCGATGCCGTCTCCATCGCAGACACTCCCGCCCTCACCGATCACCCGCTCGCCGCCGATGTTCCGGTGCTCGCCGATGCGCCGCCCGTCGTCGATGTTCCGGTGCTCGCCGATGTTCCACTCGCAGTCGATGTCCCCCTCGTGTCCGATGTGCCACCCGCGGTCGATGTTCCGCCTGCGTCCGTCGGGCCGGTGCTGTATCCCGCCGCCACGCGTCACTCCCCCCTCACGCCCGACCTCGTGACCCGTCTTGGGACGATCGCAGCCCGCGGTGCGGCCCTCTCGGACAACGTCTTCTCCAAGGTCGGTGACTCCATCACCGTCAGCACTTCGTTTATGGCCTGCTTTGCGTCGGCCACGGGGGTCGATCTCGGCGGCCGCGAGCAACTTCGCCCCACCCTCGACCTCTACCGCGCCGGGTCCGTCAGCGGAACCGACCCCTACCGCCGCGTCAGCCTCGCCGCCACCGTCGGATGGAGCGCCAGCGCCGCCCTCGTGGGCACCCCGTCGCCGCTTTCCCAGGAGTTCTCCGCTGCGCGTCCTTCGGTGGCTACGGTGATGTTTGGCACCAACGACATCCAATCGCGGGACATCTTCCGCTACGGCGCCAACCTCCTCGACATCACCGATCAGGCCATCGCCCGCGGGATCATCCCGATTCTCTCGACGGTGCCGCCGCGCGACGACAACGCCGACGCCGACCTCTGGGTACCCCGCTACAACGCCGTCGTGCTCGGGGTCGCACAGTCCCGCGGGGTGCCGCTCATCGACTTCCACGGCACGCTCGTTCCGTTGGTCTCGCACGGCCTCGGGGCCGACCATCTGCACCCCAACTCGTACGCCACCGCCGCGGGCTACCGCGCCTGCGCGCTCACCACCGATGGCCTGCGTTTCGGGTACAACAACCGCAACCTTCTCACTCTCGAAGCGCTCCACCGTGTCGCCGAGGTGACCCTCCGCGGCCGCTCCGCACCGGACGCCGACGCCCCGCGCCTCCGCGGAACCGGCTCCCACGCCGACCCCTTCATCATCCCGTCGCTCCCCTTTGCAGATGCCCGCGATACGTCCACCGGTGGCGCGCGTTCGTTCGATCGCTACGCCTGTCGTCCGACCGCCGACGAGTCCGGCGCAGAGTACCTCTACCGCCTCACGGTCACGCGCCCGACCAACATCCGCGCCATGGTGATCACCCGCGGAACCACCGACGTAGACATCCACCTCCTCGACCGCACGGCCACCGCCGCGGGCTGCGTCGCCCGGGACGACCGTCTCCTCGTCGCCACCCTCGCGCCCGGCACCTGGACCTTCTCCCTCGACACCTTCGTCAGCGCCGGATCCGCCCGCGCAGGCGAATATCTCCTCGTGGTTGTCCCTGATCCCTGACCGCGCCCCGGCTTCGCTCGGATCATCGACGATTTCGATGAAGGATCGCCCCGCTTGAGGTCATTGGAGGCGCATGAACCGAAGATCCGAGGCTCATCCCCGAACGACCTCTCGCGTATTCGCGCCGCTGCTCACGGTCTCGCTGGTTTTCGCGGCGTGCAGTAGCGAAGTGTCGGGCTCTCCCGGCACCGGAGACGCGGGGGCACCGGTGCCCACGGGGATGCCCTGCGAGGTCGTCCGCACCCTCACGCAGAACTGTGTGACCTGCCACGGCGCGCGCCTCGCGACCGGCGTCCGCAACCACCTCCTGACGCGCGAAGAGCTGTTGGCTCCCTCCGCGGTCAACCCCGCGCAGAGCTACCTGCAGCGCGCGATCCTCCGGATGCGGAACACCACAGCGGCGTCGATGCCGCCCAACACGCACCTTCCGGACAGCGACATCGCGCCGCTCGAGGCGTGGCTCGCCGCGGGAACACCGGCCGCAGAGTGCTCCACCGACGCGGGCGCCCCCACGGTGGATGCGTCGTACGTTCCTGGGGAAGACCTCCCCTGCGAAGTGCAGCAGTTGCTCTCGTCGGAGTGCACCTCCTGCCATTCGTCCCCGCCCCGCAACGGCGCAGACATCTCCCTGCTCACCCGCGCCGACCTCATGGCGCCCTCCGCGGTGCAGCCCGGCGCGACCGTGGCGCAACGCGCTGTCGCCCGCATGACCGCCTCTGCGATGATGATGCCGCCCGGGGGAAACCTGTCCGCCGCGCGCATCCAGGGCTTCGTCGATTGGGTCGCCGCGGGCGCGCCTGGAACGAACTGCGAGGCCCCCGTGGTTGATCCTTTCGCGGCGGCAGAGCAGTGCACCACCATGCGCACCTGGACCAGTGGCAACCGCGGGTCTGCCTCGATGAACCCCGGTCAGGCGTGCATCGCCTGCCACTCACGGATGCGCGGCCCGTTCTACAACTTCGCGGGCACTGTCTACGCGAGCGCGCACGAGCCCAACAACTGCAACGGCGCTTCGGGCGCGTCGCCCGAGCGGGTCACCGTGGAGATTCGCGGCGCCGACGGAATGACGCTGCGGCTCACGCCCAACTCGGTCGGAAACTTCGCTACCCGCTCGACGGTCATGATGCCGTACACCGTGCGCGTCCTCGTCGGTGACCGCGAGCGCCGGATGAACACCCCGCAGATGGACGGCGACTGCAACACCTGCCACTCGCAGGCCGGCGAAAACGACTCGCCCGGCCGCATCATTCTCCCCTGAAGCGCCGACCCGCCGAGGCACCCGCGGAGAGTCCTCCCGCAGGCGTGGCGTGTGATATGGCCTCGCCCATGATCGACATTGTCATCGAGGGCGTCGGGCGCAACGCGTTGAGCACGGCAGTGTTGACCCGCCTGCGAGACGCACTGAGCGCCGCGGGCGATCAGCCGGTGCTTCTGCGCGGCGCGGGCGCGACCTTCTCCGCAGGCCTCAACCTGAAGGAGCTAGCCTCCTTCGATCGCCCCGCGATGGAGCGGTTTCTTTCGTTGTTGGAAGAGACCTTCGAGGCGCTCTACCTGCACCCGGCGCCGGTCGTGGCGCTCGTCGAGGGTCACGCCATCGCGGGCGGCTGCGTGCTGGCGCTGTGCTGCGACTGGCGCGTCTCCGGCGTCGACGAGAAGGCGCGGCATGGGCTCAACGAGGTCGCCCTGGGGCTGCAATTCCCCCCGAAGACGTGGGCGATCGTCAACGCGCGGCTGCCGTCCACCACGCGCGAACAGGTGCTGCTCGGCGCGGGGCTGCACCCGCCGGCGGAGGCGCTGCGCCTGGGACTGCTGGACGAGGTGACGAGCGATCCGGAGGCGCGGGCGCGGGCGGTGCTGGCGACGCTGGCTGCGCATCCGCGGCAGGCGTACGCGGCGACCAAGCGGGCGCTGCGCGCAACGACGGTGGCGCTGTCCGCCGAGGCGCAGGCGGCGTTCGTGTCGGAGGTGGTTCCGCGGTGGGTGAGCGAGGACGTGCGGGCGAGGATGCTAGCGGTGTTGAAGCGGTAGGAAACTCAGCCCTCCGTCGCCACCTGCGAGCCGTGCGACGGGAGTTCTCGACGCCGCGCCCGCGGTCTTCCGCTTACCGCCGATAGCGCACGATCACCACGCCCGCGCCGCCTGCCGCGTCGGCCCCGCCGCCGCCGCCGGAGTTGGCGCGGCCCGCCATGCCCACGGTACCGCCGCCGCCGACGCCCGCCGCGCCGTTGTTGGCCTGGCCGCGTCCCGCGCCGCCGCCCGCCCGCACCACTTGCGTGCCGGTGACGTCCGCCGTGAGCCCTGCACCGCCGTTGCCGCCGTTGCCGCCGCTCCCGCCGCCGCTCGCGCCAACGCCACTCGCGCCGCCGCCGCCGCCGCCGGCGATGTAGTTGCCCGAGCGCGAGTCCCCGCCCGCGAATCCCTGTCCCGGGGTACCCGCGGCCCCCGCGATGTTCTTGAACCCGCTACCGCCGCCCGAGCCTCCCACCCGGCCCGCCGCGCCCCCGTAGCTGCCACCGTTGCCGCCGCCGCCGCCGCCGCCGGCCGTGACCGCGCCGAAGGTCGATGACCCCCCCGAGGTGTCGACGCCCCCGCCCGCTCCGACCATGATCCCGGTGCTTCCGATCGCGACCATCACGGTGCCTGCGCGGTAGCCCCCTGCGCCCCCGCCGCCCCCCGAGCGGCCGCCGCCGCCACCGCCACCACCGCCACCGATCACGAGGGACTCGACGGTCCCCGCGCCCGCGCAGACCAGCGCCGCCGCTCCCACCGAGGCAAACACATGCACCCGATAGCTGAGCCCGGCCACGGTGACCTCCGACGTCTCTCCGCCCGTGCACTCCATCGGGGAAGCGGGCCCGCATGTCCCCGCCGCGCACCCCTGCCCGGTGCCGCAGGCCGCGCCGCAGCGCCCGCAGTGCGCCAGGTCGGAGCGGGTGTCCACGCAGCGCCCGGCGCAGTCGGTGCTCCCCGCGGGGCAGACGCAGCGCCCTTCGGCGCACACCAGAGCCCCGACACATCCGACCATCGTGGCGGCGTCGGGGCAGCACGCTTCCCCGGCGCTGCCGCACGGGGCCACCGCGCCATCGGCGGCGTCCGTCCCCGGCCCATCGCTCGTCGCCACGGGCACGTCGCTCGCCCCTCCGTCGGCGCTGTCCCCTCCGTCGGCGCTGTCCCCTCCGTCGGCGCTGTCCCCTGCGTCGACGCTGTCCCCTCCGTCGGCGCTGTCCCCTCCGTCGGCGCTGTCCCCTCCGTCGACGCTGTCCCCTCCGTCGGCGCTGTCCCCTGCGTCGGCGTCGGCGGTGCTGCGGTCAAAGGCCAGTGCGTCCTCGCTCGTTCTCCCGTCGTCGAAGACCGCGTCGAAGGGGCTCTGGGCGTCGGCGGTGCCCAGGTCGACGGCGGGGTTTTGCAGTCCACACGCCGTGAGTGTGAGCGAGGCCAGGCAGATCCAGGGAATCGTCAGGGTACCCGGACTCGGTCGATGACGCTGGTGCACTGCGCGAGGGTACACAACATCGCCGTGCCAGAGAGAGGTTGGCCGCGGTGGCCCTGCGGTTCGGAGCAGGGCGTTGGCGTGGCTTGTGTGGAGCGCAGGCTCCGCGTTCGCGGCCGGGACTTCGGCCCTGCGCACGCTGAAGCCGACGCTCCCCCGTGCGACGCCACCGCCTGCTCCGAACTCCAGTGGGTGGCATCTGAGGTTCGGAGTACGTCGCCTCGGCCCGCTGTGCCGCGTGCTGAAGCACACGGCACGGTGTGGAAGCCCGGGGCAGACCCGGGCTCCTACGATGTCCCGATGGAGAAGCGCTGCCCCGTGGGACCCGGGATGGAGCCCGCTGCGGGC
>CANJUR010000069.1 GCA_947477565.1 Deltaproteobacteria bacterium | reverse complement strand
GGAAGTGGGGAAGCCGTTTCACGCGGCCTTGCGGCTGGGTGGGGGCTGGAGCCCGAGTGCGAGGAATCGCTTGATGCCGTCGTCGCTGCGAATGGGATTGGCAGTCATGAATCGGAGCTTGAGGAGGAGATGGTCGTGATTGCGGTAGCCGCGCCCGCGGCGGACGAGCGACTCCCAGTTGTTGTTGAGGGCCTCGACGCGGCCCGCGGCGGGGCGGTGTTCTCCCAGCGCAAGGATCGCGGCGCGGTGACCCTCGAGCGAGTCGTGCAGCTTCCGTAGTGGCACATGGCAGCGGCGTTCGGTGCGCCTCGCGATGCGATCCAGACCCAGGGCCATGGACTCACGGTCCGGCGCCCGGAGTACCTCGCACAGCTCCTCTTTGATCTGGTAGGCGCGGGCGAGCAGCTGGTTGTGTGAGAGCAGCTCCTTGAGCTTCGCCTGATCCGCCTCGCTGCACTTCTCCCACGCGCGCAGCACCAACCAGCGCGTACCGCGGCCGATGCGCCGCATCTCGGGGCCCGCCCGGAAGAACGCCGCCCGACGCATCTCATCGAGCGCCTCCGTCGCCCGCTTCATCACGTGAAACGGGTCGTGGACGATCGCCACATGCTTCAGCGCAGGGTCGTTGCGGATCGCGTTGGCGAAGGGGAGGTGCATGTCCATCACCGCCAGCTTGATCGCCGTCTTCTGCTCCGCGGTGAGGGTCGTCAGCCACTGCGCCACCGTCTTCTCGCTGCGGCCATAGCCGATCCAGAGCGGTTCGCCCGTCTCGACGTTGCTCACGATCGTGACGAAGTCGGCGGCGAGCTTGTTGCGGCGTCCGAGGTACTTCTCATCGATCCCGACGTGGCGAATCGGCGGTGGCTTGCGCGTCTTGTCCCAGCGCTCCAGTGCATGGAGCTCGGCCCGGTGGACGGTGCCTCAGTCGAGGCCGTGCAACGCGGCGACGTGCTGCACCGGCATGCTCGCCGTCTCCAGGGCCAGATGCTGCTGGTAACGCTGCGTCTGACGCTGATAGGGGTCAGCCCAGGCGAGGAGTTCGACGTTCGTGGTTTTGCAGCGCTTGCAGGCCACCCGCACAGGTGCGTACTCGATCTCGGCCTCACGTCCGGCCCATGGGAGGTCGCGCCAGCGCCGCGCCTTGAGCTGCTCGTGGACCTTGCTCGTGATCGCCCCGCAGTTCGCGCATCGGGAGGTCCACCGTCGCTCGACGTGCAAGACGATCTTGACGTCAGCAGGGAGCAAGAAGCCCTCGATCAGCGTGACGATCCTGCCGTCGGGACGCTCGTAGGTCACCGAGGTGACGTTCCATCCCCGGTAGCCCCAGATCTCTGCAATCATCTTCGTGCGCTGGCTCATCGCGATACCTCCCAGTGGGTGTCAGTTCACCGAGAGATGTACCCCGCACTTCGGCGGGGGTGGTGAGCCAGCGCATCCCCGAAGACGCCCCCCGCAACGCGAGGCGGTCACGGGCAGCGCCCTACGCAACGAGCAGCCGCAGGGCTGGGCGTTTCGCGGAGGAGCCTAGGAAAACGGCTTCCCTACTTTCGCGGAAGAGCCGGAAATCCGGCAACCCTGCCGAGGAAAACCCGAGAGACTCCGATGATACTCGCAGTTTTCCGTCGCTACCACTCCACCCCCGCTCCGACGTGGCGGGCGAGGTGCGGCTCGTCGAGGAGGTTCTTTCGTTCGGATCCGGGGCGCGATCCGATCACGGGATAGCCTATCCGTGGGTCGTCGTCACGATTCGGCAGTGAACCCGAAGGCTCGATCGTGGACGTACACAAGTTTGCAGTCGACCAGGTACCTGGCGTCGTGGATGCGCCCGGATTTCACGTAGCCGGTGTCGCCCCGGGAGAGCACGAGCGGTCCGCCATCGGGGGCGAGCACCTCGCCGATGCGCGTGAAAAACTGAATCTCCATACGACCTTCGACGACCACGGTCATGTCGTCGCCGGGATGTGAGTGCGGAGGCTCGCTCGTCCCGGCTTTCCACTGCTCGAGCATGACCTCGACGCCCTCGGGGTTCGCTGGAAACGTACTGCGCAGAGTGAAGCCTTCGGGCGCGCCCGACATCGAAACATGGTTGGACCACACCCTGCTGGTGGCCGTGGTCAGGTCGAGGCTGCGGTCGTCTTGGTCGGTCATTGGGGTTCCTGCGGAGGTGAGTGGCATGGTGACCGCGTCCGACGCGGCGTTGCAGTGTCGTCCCGCTGTCCGTGAAAGAGCGCCGCGGGCCCGGTGGGGGCCTTTTACAGAACTATCGCAACTGCGCGCAGGCTCCCAATCACTGCCCGCCGATGCGGGTTGGCGTCCGCGTCCGCGTGCGATGTCCGACGCTTCCACGGGTTTCCCGCTCACTACTATCTGCAGTCCCTCGTGTTCGTGCGAGCCGTGCAGCCTTCCTGGGCGTCCGCAGACCCTTCGCAAGGAAGTCGATGAGCGGTCTGAACGCCGCCAGGAGCTTCTTGTCGCGCCTGGACCGAGCCTTCACCTGATCGTTCACGGCGCGGAGGTGAAGCGCGTCCGGGGCGATGTGGGAGCGAGCCCCATCGCATGGGCTCTGTCTGCTAGCGTCGCGTGATGCGATGGACGGCGGCGATCGGTTGGACGGCGGTGGTGCTCGCGGTGGGCTGCGAGCAACCGCGTACCGAACTGGTCGCACGCGTCGATTCGGACATCGCCTGGGGACCCGACCTGCGGGTGCAGTCGGTGGTGATCAGCGTGCGGAGGGGAGGGGCCACCGGTCCGCTGCGCAGCGCGCGTACCACGGCGCTGGGCGTCGGCGGCGAGCGACGGGTGCTGCCGCTCTACGTGGGCGTGATCGCGGACAGCGACATCAACACTCCGGTGTGGATCGAGGCACTGGGGTGCGGCGATCCGAGCGGGTGCACGGCGGCTACGGCCGTCGTGGCGCAGCGGGCGGTGGTGCCCTTCGCCCGCGGCGAGACGCTGGAGGTGTCGCTGGTGCTGGCGGCGAGGTGCGCGGGCGTGACGTGCGCGAACGAGGAGCGCTGCGCGGTGGCCGGCGGACAATGCGAGCCCGCGACGAGGGCCCGGGAGACGGTTCGCCCGTTTGGTGGAACCGACGCGGCGATCGCGATGGATCAGCCGACGGCCGTCGATGCGCCGCTGGCAATCGATGCCCGCGCGGATGTCCCACCAACGGTCGACGCGGGCGACGATGTGCCGATCGACACGGGGCCCCGCGATGTTCCCGTGGGGGACCGCGGCGCCGATAGCGTGTGTCCGACCGGAATGCGGTTGATTCCAGCAGGGACCTTCCTGATGGGTGACCCGATCGCGGGCCACGTCAACGCCCAGCCCGTTCACGGCGTGAGTCTGTCGGCGTACTGCATCGACGAGACCGAGGTGACCGTCGCGACCTATCAGGCATGCGTGGCGGCGGGCCAGTGCACCTCCGCGGCCACCACCGCGGGCTGCAACGCCACGGTCGCCGGCCGCGGCAACCACCCGATCAACTGCGTCACCTGGACCCAGGCCAACGCGGCCTGCATGTTTCGCGGCGGCCGCCTCCCGACGGAGGCCCAATGGGAATACGCCGCCCTGCGCGACACGCGCCGCTCGTACCCGTGGGGCGACGCTCCACCGACCACGCAACTCTGCTGGTCGGGCGGAGGAGCGACCCAGTCCAGTAGTTGTGAAGTCCAGACGCACCCGACGGGCAACTCGCCATTTGGGTTGTTCGATATGGCGGGCAACGTCTGGGAGTGGGTGTTTGATTGGAGCGCAGCCTACATGGGCAATGCCACTCAGTATGTGGGCAACCCCGCGGGAGCGGGTGAGACAGGCGCTCGCGTGATTCGCGGAGGCTCCTGGGCGGACACCATGACCGAGCCGGTGCGCTCGTCGGTCCGAAGCAGCGGAGCGCCTACGATCCACGATGTCCACGGCGGGTTCCGGTGCTCGCATGTGCCTCTGTAGGTGCTCGCTCGCACCACGGTCGGCGTTGCGATAGCTTCGCGCCGACGATGACCGCGGTCGGCGACATTCTTGGCGGAAAATACAAGCTTCTTCGCCTGCTCGGGGAAGGCGGGATGGGGCAGGTCTTCGAGGCCGTCAACCAGAACACCGACCGCCGCGTCGCCATCAAGACCCTGCACACCCAGTTTGCGGGCGACGCCGCCGTGGTGCAGCGCTTCCTGCGCGAGGCGCGCGCGGCGACGAAGATCCTCCATCCCAACGTGGTCGATATCCTCGACCTCGACCTCGATGCGGCCACCGGTGCGCCGTACATCGTGCAGGAGTTTCTCGCGGGCGAGAGCCTCGAGGCCTACGTGGAAGGCAAGGCCGACCAGCGACTGCCCGTCGAGGAGACGCTGCGCATACTGGTGCCCGTCATGGAGGCACTCGTCGCCGCGCACACGATCGGAATCGTGCACCGCGACCTGAAGCCCGCAAACCTCTTCCTCACCAACGATCGGGCGGGCGCACCCACCCCGAAGGTCATCGATTTCGGCATCGCCAAGCTGATGGAGGCTCAGACCGACAAGCTCCATCAGACCGCCACCGGCACCCTCGTCGGAACCCCCAGTTACATGTCCCCCGAGCAGGCCGCCGGGGCGAGCGACATCGACGCCGGAACGGACATCTGGTCCCTCGGCGTAGTCTTCTACGAACTGCTTTCCAGTGCGCTTCCCTACGAGGCGCCCAACTACAACCTCCTCGTCGCAAAGCTCCTCTACGAAGAGCCGTCGCCGCTCCTGCTGCGCGACCCGTCGCTCCCGATCGACGTCGCCGCCGTCGTCGAGCGCGCCCTCCAGAAAAACCGCAGCGCGCGCTTCCCCTCGATGCAATCCATGCTCGACGCGACCGTCGCCTGCGCCGCCTGGACGCCCGCCCCGCTCTTTCGCTTGTCGGCCCCGCCCGTGCAGCCTTCGTCTCTCTCCGCCCCGCCCTCGCCCCCGACCGTAGACCGCCCGGCCGTCACCACGATGACCTCGTCGCCGTCGCTCGTGAGTGGGTCGGTACAGCCCGCGCCCAGGCCGCGGCGCGCTGTGCCCTTCGCGCTGCTGGCCCTCGCAGTCGTCCTCGGGCTCGCTGGGTTCGTCGCCCTCCATCGGCCACCGTCTTCCACTGCCGCAAACGCCGTGCACCGCGCGCCCGTGCCCACACTCCTCTCGACGCCCCCGACCCCGCCCGAAGCTCCCGCCGTCGTCGCCCCGGTGGCCGACCCTGTCATCGTGGCCGTCGCACCCGTCACTCCTGCTCCGCCGGTCGCCCCGGTGGTGACGCCCACGGCTCGGGTGCACCACCACCACCGCCATCACCCCGGCCATGACTTCGACCGAGGCTATCCCGAATGAATCCCCGCGCCGCGATCCTCGCCTCCCTCATGGTGCTCAGCCCCGCGCTCGCGTTTGCTCAACCCGCGGCCCCGGACGCCCAGGCCCGCAGCGCCTTCGATCGGGGCATCGCCGACGTGGAGGCCGGACGCTTCGCCAACGCCGTCGTGGCCTTCGAGGAGTCGTACCGACTGCGCCCCGTCGCGGTGGTGCTCTTCAACCTCGCCGGGGCGTACTCGCGCCTGGGTCGGCACCAGCAGGCGATCGCAACCTATGAGCGCTACCTCGCCGAGGGCGGCGCGAGGCTGCCAACCGATCGCCTGCATTCGGTGCGCGAGCGCATCGCAGAACTTCGCCGCGGCCTGCCCGTGGTGGTGCTGCACATCCACCCGACGCCCTTCACGCTCACCGTCGACGGACGTCCGCAGACCTTGTCCAGCGACGAGATCGCGCTCGATCCGGGCAACCACCTGCTCGTGGTGTCGGCGCCCGCGCACGCGGCACAGCAGCGCGATGTGCAGCTCGCCCCGGGAGGGCGCATCACCTGGGACGCCGCGCTCACGGCGGAAACCGTCACGGGTACGCCGGAGGCCGGGACGCCCATGGCGCGCATCACCGTGACACCGCACCCGGCAGCGAGCCCCGCGCCAGTGGCGTCGCACGCGATCACCTCGCGATGGTGGTTCTGGACGGGCATCGGCGCGGTGGTGGCGGGCGGGACGGTGCTGGCTCTCGGGCTCACCGGCGCGTTCGACCACACGCAAGCGCCGGTCGGTGGGACGGCGTACGACGTGTCCGCGATCCGCTTCTAGCGCGACCGCGCAGCTCACACTCTCAGATCGGGACGTCCACCCGCTGCACGATCTCGTGCACGATGCGCTCGGCGTCGTTGCGGCGAACATCCCCCGGAAGCAGCCCCGGGTCGGTGCCGTGCACCCGCAGCCGATGCGCCAGGACGGGCACCGCCAGCTCGCTCAGGTCGTCGGGAATCACGTACGACCTCCCCTTCACGATGGCCCGCGCCCTGGCCGCACGGATAAACGCCAGCGCCCCGCGCGTGGACACGCCCACCGCCACCTGCTCATGCGAGCGCGTCGCGCTCACCAGGGCGTACGCGTAGTCAACGACGGACGCCTCCAGCGCCACGCCGTCAACCTCGCGCTGCGCCGCCACCAACTGCGCGAGCGTCAGCACGGCCTCGATGGTGTCCACCGGCTCGGTGCCGCCGCGCGTCGAGAGAATCTGCTTCTCCACCGCCGCCGACGGATACCCCACGGAGGTCCGCAGCAGAAACCGATCGAGCTGCGACTCCGGCAGCGGATACGTGCCCGCGGCGTCGTCGGGGTTCTGCGTGGCGATGACCGCGAAGGGCTCTTCCAGAAGGTGCGTCACGCCGTCGATGGACACCTGCCGCTCGCTCATCACCTCGAGCAGCGCGCTCTGGGTCTTCGGGGTCGCGCGGTTGATCTCGTCGGCCACGAGAAAGTGCGTAAACACCGGCCCCGGACGAAACTCGAAGCGCCGCTCGCTGGAGTTGTAGACGTTCACCCCGAGAAGCTCCGACGGCATCAGGTCGCTGGTGCACTGCACCCGGCGAAACTCCGTCCCGAGCGCCCGCGCCAGCGCCCGCGCCAGCGTGGTCTTGCCCACCCCAGGGACGTCTTCGATCAAGAGGTGCCCCCGCGCCAGCAGCGTGATGACCGAGCGCTCGACCACGTCGGGCTTTCCCGCGAGGGCCACGGACACCGCTCGAAAGAGCTTCTGCGCCACCTCATGGGCGACCGGCGAAATGCTTCCGTTCTGCTTGATTCGTGCGGTCTCAGACATGTCCGTAAGATCGTTCCAGGAGGGTCCACGCTCTACCACGGGATCATTCCCGCAAACCAGCAGCGCTCTCCCCGGAAAGCACGCGCGCCGATTCCCCCGGCAGCCGCGCCCGGAGGGTGATTCGCCCGTCCACCGTGTCGTCGGCCTCCAGCGCCCCGCCGTGCAGCGCGATCACCCGCCGCGCCACGCTCACCGCCAGGCCCAACCCCACCGGCGCCCGCACCCCCGCCGGCGCGCCCTCCAACGGATCTTCCAACCACGCCCGCAGTTCGTGGGTTCCGGGCACCGTGAGCGTGATCGCTACGGAACCCTCCGGGCCGACGCGAACCTCCGCACGCGCTCCCTCCGTAGATGCCGTGCGCGCAAACGCCAGCAGCGCCCCCAGCGCATGCGCCATGCGTCCGCGATCGACCACCACCGTCGCCTCGAGCGCCCCGTCCACCCGGAGGCCCTCCGCAGACGCGCCCGCCTCGCCGAGCCGCTCGAGCGCCACCGCGCGCGCCGCGTCGAGAAGATCGCGCAGGGACACCCGCGACCGGTCGAGAGTCATCCGTCCCGCGTCCAGCCGCGCCGAGTCGAGCAGGTCGTCCACCCGACGCAAGAGTTCGCGCCCGCCCCGCGCCAGCGCCGCGACGCTCTCCACCTGCCCCGCGGTCAACGGCCCATCGACCTCCGCGCTGAGAATATCCGTGAACCCAATCACACTATTCAGCGGCCCCCGAAGATCGTGACTCACCCCCGCCAATACAAACGAACGTAATCGCGACCCCTCCAACCGCGTCGTGATGGCGCGTCGCTGGTCCGCCCGCATCGCCGCCATCGCCGCCTGCGCCGCCGCCTGCGCCGCCGTCAGCGCGTCGCCGCCGGTCGCGTCCGTCCCGCCCTCGGCCATGTGCTCCGCCCGTTGGTGCAGGTCGGCCTGGGCCCGCCGCCCCAGCGCCGCACCCACCAACGCCCCGATAGCGCCCAGCACCGCCGCACCGATCAGCGCCACGGGTGCACTCGCCGCGGTGATCCCGAGCGCGACGCCCAGCAGCGCGAGCGGCCCGCCCAGCGCCATCCCCGCGCGCCACGGAAGCGCCTCGAGCACCGACCGCGCCCCCATCACTCCGCCGCCTCCAACGGAACCATCCCCGCCGGCAGCGTCACCGTAAACGTGCTCCCGCGGTCGTCGTTGGCCCGCGCGGAGAGCGTCCCGCCGTGCACCTCGACGAGCCCGAGGGTGATGGCGAGTCCCAGCCCCGCGCCTCGCGCCTCCGCCGTTCGCCCGCGCTCAAACGGTCGAAACAACCGTTTCAACTCTCCCGGTGCGATGCCCGGCCCGTTGTCGCGCACCTCCACCGTCAGCGTTGCGAGCGTGGCCTCCAGCTTCACGGCCACCGCACCGCCGGCGTGCTCGATGGCATTCACGACCAGGTTGGTGAGCGCCCGCCGGATGGCCACCGCATCGACCCACGCCACGGCCTCCGCGGGGCCCTCCAGGCGCAGCGAAACTCCACGCGTGCGGGCGAGCCCCTCGGCCTCGCGCACCACGTCCCGCACCACCGCCGCGACGTTGACCCGCACCCGCGTCACCGGGAAGGTCCCCGTGGTCATCGCGGAGAGGTCGAACACATCTTCGACCAGCGAACGCAGGTGTCCGCCCGCGTTGCCGATGGTGTCTACATCCTCGCGCTGCGCATCCGTGAGCGGCCCATCGACCTCCGCCGCGAGCAACTCGGTGAAGCCCACGATCGCGTTGAGCGGCGTGCGCAACTCGTGGCGAAGCGTTCCCAACCAGGCCTCGCGCCGATGCTCGGTCTCCTCCAACCGCGTGAGGGCCGCCCGGTGCCGCGCGCGCTCCTCGGAGAAGCGCCGACCCCACGCGTCCACAGCCTGGTGCAGCGCGCCATCACCGGCCCCCGGGTCTGCGCCCGTAGCGCCCGCGGCCATCGCACGGAGTCGCTCCGCAGCCGCCGCCACCTCTGCGTGCACCGTCGCCGCGAGACGCCCCGCGAGCCACCACCCGAGGCCCCCGCCGAGCAGCGCCAGACCCAGCGCCGCGCGCGACCGCAGCGCGAACGCCAGCACCGGCAAGCTCGCGATCAACACCGCCGTCCGCAGCCACCGGCGCAGTGCCTCGGGGATCTCCATCACAACACCATCATGGCCCAGCATCGGCGTCCGCCGACGAGAAGATCGCCGTAGACTGCGCGCCACCCACGATGAGCGCCGCCCCCTCCGCCGAGTCTCTCGCGCAGTACCTCACCCGCCGCCTCGTCGCGGAGAAGGGCTTTGTTTCAGGCCACGTTGTCGCAGCCGCAGAACTAGCCGCCGCCGTCGATCAGGTGCTCACCCTCGACAACGGAACGGGCTTCGTGATGATCGCCCTTATCGACCACGACCGCCGTGACGGCGCCGCGGCGCGCAACTTCTCCCTCACGCAGTCAGACCTCGTCCGCATCGGCCAGGCGTGCCTTCCCTTCGCGCCCACCTTCAACGGCGCGAAGCTCCCGGTGGGCATCCAGCTCTGGCACCTCAACGCCCCGGCCTCGCCCGCGCGCTGCGAGCACCTCACGGCCCTGCACCGCTCGCCCGGCTTCGAGAAGGTGAGCGTCGCCGGGTTCGTCCTCGACCCCACGGCCACGGACCCCGCCGCCCGCGTCTGGACCACCCTGCCCTGGTACAAAATCAGCCACCCCGGCCCCCGCTGGCTGCGCGCGCTGCTCTCCTCCCCGCGCCTCTCCGCCGAAGATCTCGCCCGCTCCCTCGGTGTAGCGGCGGGCGACCCCACGGTGCGCCGCCCGGTGCTCACCTGGACCCTCATCGCCGCGCTCACCGCAATCTTCGGCATCGAGCTTGTCGCGCGCCCCACCGGCGCTGCGGGCTTCTCCCCGGACATCACCACCCTCGTCTCCCTGGGCGGACTCGCTCGCGAGCTTGCCACCGACGGCGGCGAGTGGTGGCGAACGCTCACCGCGGCGTGCCTCCACGGCAGCCCGGCGCACCTCCTCATGAACGGCGTGGCGCTGCTCATGTCCGGCGTGGTTCTCGAGCACCTGCTCGGGCGCGCCTGGCTCGCCGCGCTCTTCTTCGTCGGCGCCCTCGGCGGGTCGCTGATGGGCCTTGCGATCAACCCGGGCAACCTCGTGAGCGTGGGCGCATCCGGCGCCATCATGGGCCTGCTCGCCGCTGCGCTCGTCGCCGCCATGCGCCTCCCCGAAGGCCCCGCGCGCAGCCACGTGCAAGGGGCCATGGCGCGAGTGCTCATCCCGTCGCTCCTGCCGCTGGCCTCCGTGGGCGGCGCGCGGGTGGACTACGCCGCGCACTTCGGCGGCGCCATCGCGGGCGCGCTGGTCGGCCTCGCCCTCTGGAAGACCTGGGACGCCGACAGCCCGACTCCGCGCGGCCGGCGGGTCGCCCTCGGGATTACCCTGCTGGGTATGATCGGCCTCGCCTGGGGTGGCTACGGCGTGGCGCAGACGCGGGGCGTGGCGACGGCGCTGGCACCGCAAGAAGAGATCGCCCGCGTGGCGACAGGAACGGCGCCGCCCGCCATGCTCGACGCGCTGGTGCAGCGGTGGCCGCGGGATCCGCGCGTGCGGTTTGTTCGCGCGGCGGCGCGCATCAACAGTGACAACCCCGCCGGTGCCGAGGATGACCTCCGCGCGGCCCTGGCCGACGATCGCGTACTGCGCACGGGGTTTCGCGACCGACGCCTGGAGATCGAGGTGCGCACGCTGCTCGCACAGGTGCTCACCCAGCGAGGCGAGGAGGCCGAGGCGCGGGCGGTGGTCGCGCCGATTTGCCACCTCGGCGCGCAGGGGCGTGCGCCGACGGGGCTGACGCTGCTGGGGCTCTGCGAGCGGCCGTGACGCGGTGTGACTTGCGAGCCCCCGCGGGTTTGTGCGAACCGATGGGCACAAGAGATGGAAACTACTGAAGACTCCGGGCGAAAGCCGGTGCGTTACTGGGTAGGCCGCGCGGTGCTGACCGCGCTCGGATGGCGCGAAGAGGGCGTGGTGCCGGACGTTGACAAGTACGTCCTCATCGCCGCGCCGCACACGTCCAACTGGGACCTCCCGATCACCCTGGGCATCGGCTACACCCTCGGCATCGACATCGTGTGGGTGGGCAAGCACACGCTGTTCACTGGTCCGCTGGGGCCGTTCTACCGATGGCTCGGGGGCATCCCCGTGGACCGCCGCGCGTCGCAAGACCAGGTGCAGGTTCTCGCCTCCCTCTTCGACGTGGACGCCAGGCGGATCATGGTCGTGTCCCCGGAGGGCAGCCGCGCGAAGCTCCAGTACTGGAAGTCGGGCTTCTACTGGATCGCCCGCACCGCGAAGGTGCCCATCGGCCTCGGATACCTCGACTTCCGCCGCAAGCGCGGGGGCGTCGGACCGTTGATCCAGCCCTCGGATGACGTAGACGCCGACGTGGCGCGCATCCATGAGTTCTACGATCGCATCACGGCGAAATTCCCCGAGGATTTCAGCAACATTGAGTTTCGTCCGCCGGGGGCGAGCGCCGAGCGGCCGAGGCGTGTGAAGGAGGGGCTGCGCGGAAAGATCTCGGGATTGCTCCACGGCATGGGGTGGACGTAGGCTCCGCGCCCCTATGGCGAACCTCACCCTGGCCCAGATCCGTCTCCAGCTTGATCAAGTCGCGTCTGAGTACGACGCCCGGTTTGCCGGGCAGTCGCGCGTGTCCCGCGACCTCAGCGACCTCAACAGCCTCGTTCGTCGCGCGCAACAACTGCTGCAAGACCTCGAGAAGCTGCCCAGGTCCAAAGACCGCACGGAGGTCGAGCAGGCCGCCCGCGACGCGGTCAACCTCTACGACGCCGAGCGCAAGGAGATCATGAAGGCCCGCAGCCTCGGCCCGGGCTTCGAGGACTTCTCGATGCTGCGCGGCGAAGCCAACTTCACCTTCTCGAAGTACCATCGGCACTTCTCGGGCAAGTCCCGCAACACCCGCGACCTCGGCCTCATCACGGAGATGATCTCCGATCTTGAGACCATCCAGGAGTCGATGGCCGAACTTGCGCCCGAGCTCAAGGGACAGCCTGGCATCCAGGAAGATCTCAACCTCGTCGCCGACAACCTCAAGATGTACATCGCCGAGCGCGCGGAGATCGTCGAGTCGCGGGCCATGGGCACCGACGACGAGCAGGCGAGCGCCCTCGCGGAGGTGGCCAACGCGCAGTTCAATCTGTACGAGGGGCACTTCGCCGGGAAGTCGCGCTCGACGCGCCGCCCAGAGCTGCTGCAGCGCATGATCGACAACCTCACGGAGGCCGTGGCACGGATGCAGACGCTCCACGCCAGGGGGCTTCGCGTCGAGTACAACGCGGCCAACATCGGCATCGTCGAGCAGAGCCTCGGGACGTACCGGTCTGAGCTGACGGAGATTCGTAAGGCGCGGCAGACCACGAAGATCGCCGACCTCCAGGGCATGCTCGGCGGCGCGGCCAACGAGGTCTTCGAGGCCTACCGCAAGGCCTTCGCGGGACAAGACCGGCGCACGCGCGACCTCGACCTCCTCACGACGATCTGCGACCAGCTCGGCGAGATCGGCAAGCAGATGTCGAGCCTCGGCTCCTTCGAGCCCACCGAGCAGAACTCCAAGAACCTCCAGATCGTCACCGACCAGCGCGTCCTCTTCGAGCGCGAGTACACGATGATCGAAGAGGCCAGAGCCCAGGGCATCCACTGACCGCGCGACGCTGACGTCCGTTTCGCCTTCCTGAGCGTCCTGCTCACCGCCACTCCATACGAACCTGTCGTCGTCGCTCCCGCCACGAGCGCGCGTCCCCCCCCCAAAGCGACGCCACCGCCTTACTCCGAATCCCACGGGCGTCGCTCTCGCTGGCGTCCGTCGCGCGGGGGTGACATCACACCGACCCCGCAATGAGCGCCGCCGTCGACCCGTCGACCTCCCTCTGGAGGGATCGCGACTTCAACATCTACTGGCTCGGCCAGACCCTCTCCGGCCTCGGCGACGCCTTCGCCGCCATCGCGCTCCCGCTGCTCGTACTGCAGGCCACCGGGTCGCTCCATCGCATGGGCACGCTCACCGCCCTCGTCGGCGTCGCGCACATCGTCGCGGGCCTCGGCTCCGGCGCACTCGTAGACCGCGTCGATCGCCGCCGCCTCATGATCGCCTGCGACCTCGGTCGCTGGATCGTCTACTCCGCAGTGCCTCTCGTCTGGTGGCTTCACGGTCCGAGCTACTGGTTTCTCGTCTTCGCTGGATCGGTCGGCGCTCTGCTCGGCAACACCTTCCAGGTCGCGGCCATCACCGCGGTCGCCAACCTCGTTCCGCGCGCGCGCCTCATCGACGCCAATGGCCGCATGCACGGCTCCTACGCGTTGATGTTCTTCGTCGGCCCGATGCTCGCCGGGGAGGTCTGCCAGCGCTTCGGCCCCAGCACCGCCATCGCCATCGACTGCGGATCGTTTCTTGTGTCCGCCGCGTCCCTCACCCTCGTCCGCGCGCGCTTCGCAGCCGCCGATGCCGAGCGCGAGCGTGTCGGCTTCGTCGCGGGCTTCGTCGCGGGCGTGCGCTTCCTCTGGTCGGTGCCGACGCTGCGCGCGGTCACGGTTCTCCTCGGCCTCAGCTCGCTCCTCATGGCGGGCCGCGAAAACCTCCTGATCTACTACGTGAAGCGCACCCTGCACGGCGACGACCGCGCGGTGGGCCGGGTGTTTGCGCTCGCCGCCCTCGGATCCGTGCTCGGCGCATGGGCCACGCCCGCGATGCGCGCCCGCTGGGGCTTCGGCGCGTGCTGGCTCGGCGCGGGCGTGCTCATGGGCGTCGGGCTCCTCTGTTTCGGCGCCGCCGGGAGCCTCGCGGTGGTCGCGGGCATCGCCATGGCCATCGCGTTCGCCGAGACCGTGCGCGGCATCAACACCATGACCGTGCGCCAGGAGATCACCCCCGACCGGCTACTCGGGCGCGTGACGGCAGCGTTCTGGGCGCTGCTCACGGTGCCCGGCGCGCTCGGCGCGGAGGTCACCTCGCGGCTGGCCGAGCGGTACGGCGTACAGGCGGTGCTGCCGTCCCTGGGCGGGGCGCTCGTGGCGCTGATGGTCGTCGGGGCGTTGACCCCGATCAGACGACCGGTCGCCCCAATGCCTTGAGGCGCGCGGGTAATAGCTTGAGCACTGCGGGCAGCCCCGCGAGCTTGTTGGCAAAGCCCGCGGAGAGAAACTTCAACAGCCCCCGCGCCAGCATCACCAGTGACTCATCGTGGGGAAACCACCAGAACTCGGCGCCCTTGTTCCAGTCGAGGAGGATGAAGCGGGGCTTCACCATCTCCGCGAGCGCGCGGTGCGAGTTGGTCGTGCCGTGGCCGCTCGATCGCCGGCCGCTCCAGGGCGCGTTGGTGATCACCGGCGTGAAGGACGTGTTGTTGACCGTGATGGTGCCCACGTCGAGGGACTTCGCCACACGCTCGCCGCGTGCGAGGTCGCGCGTCCACACGCTCGCGGAGAGCCCGTACTCGCTGTCGTTGGCGCGGCGCACGGCCTCTGCTTCGTCGGCCACCGCGGTCACTGTAAACGCCGGCCCGAAGGTCTCCTCGCGCACGATCGCGAGCGCGTCCGTCGGCGCCTTGAACGCCGCGGGCGCGTACCAGTAGCCCTGCTCGCCGAGCAAACCACCGGGCGCGAGCGCCTCGATTCCGGCGGCGGTCGCCTCGTCCACGTGCGCAGCGACGCGCTCGCGCTGCCGCGCGTTGATGAGCGGCGGCACGTCGAAGAACTCCCCTGCCTGCGGACCGGACTTCACCAGCGCGAGCCGCGCGCGCACGCGGCGCTCGAACTCCGCCGCCACGGACTGCACCACGTACACCCGCGACACCGCGGCGCAGTTTTGCCCGCCGTTGGCGAGCGCGCCCCACACCACGCCCGCGCTCGCGCGATCGAGGTCGGCGTCGTCGAGGACGATCGCGGCGTTTTTGCCGCCGAGTTCGAGGGACACCGGGATGAGCCGCTCGGCGGTGCGCTTCGCGATCTTTCGTCCGGTTGCGGCGCTGCCGGTGAAGGACACGCCGTCGATGGCCGCATCGATCACCGCCTCGCCCTGCGCGAAGTCGCCCTGCACGAGCCCGAGGAGCCCCGGAGGGAGGTCCGGCGCGAAGATCTCGTGCACCAGATGGCCCGTGAGCGGCGCAAACTCGCTCGGCTTCCAGAGCACCGCGTTGCCCGCGAGAAGCGCCGGGACGAGCGCGCGCAAAGGGATGGAGGAGGGGTAGTTCCAGGGGGTGACGAGGGCGATGAGGCCGAGGGGCTCGTAGTCGATGAAACCACGCTTCCTGGGGAAGTTCAGCGGGTCGAGCGCCACCCGCTCGCGCGCAAGAAACCCCGGTGTCGCTTTGCACCAGTAGTCGAACAGGTTGAGGCTCGGCAGCACCTCGCTGGTGAGCGCTTCGGCCTCGGACTTCCCGCCCTCCCGCATCAGTAGTTGCGCGAGTTCGAGCCCGCGCTCGGCCCAACGGTTACGGATATTTCGCATCCGCTGCACGCGCTCGCGCACCGGGAGAAGCGCCCACGCAAGCTGCGCCTCCCGCGCGCGCCCGGCGATCGCCGCCACCTCCGCGACGGGCGTCTTCGTCACCTCCGCGAGCACTGATCCATCCCGTGGCGAGCGCACGGTAATCACGTCGGACAGAGCAGAATCAGCAGCCGCGGCGGTGGACATACGAACCTCGGAAGGGGAAGGGAGGAGCGGAAGGTGCGGGTAGCGCGCCTACGGGCTGGCCGCGAGCGTCCCGTGTCGAGCCACGAAGGCGCGCAGCGCAACGACTAGCTGGCGGGTCTCGCGAGCCAGCCGGGCGAGGTCTTCCTCCGTCACGCTGGCGAACTCACCCTGAAGCGCCGTGCGCTCGATGCGCGTCGCGGTCTCGTAGGCCGTCCCGAGGGTAAAGGTCGCCAGGGAGCCCGTCAGGCTGTGAACCGATTGCCGTAGGCCGTCCAGGTCACGGCGATCCCAGTTCGCCTGGATGGAGCGCAGTAGCTGCTCGCTCAGCCCGAAGAAGATCTGCCCGAGCTGCACCGCCAGGACGATGTCGCCGTCGAGCCCCGACAGAAACGCCGCCTCGTCGAGCACGGCGCCCGGGCCATTCGCCGCCAGCCACTGTGCCTGCACGGCACCGCGCGTCTCCAGCGCCGCTGCCACTGCCTCGATGTGAATCGGCTTCGCGAGGTAGTTGTCCATCCCTGCCCCGCGGCACCGGCTTTCGTCATTGCTCGTCGCATACGCCGTCAGCGCGATGATCTGGATATGCCCACCGCGAACGGCCTCTGCGCGTCGAATCGCCCGGGTCGCCTCGATGCCGCTCAGTACGGGCATCTGGATGTCCATCACGATCATGTCGAAGGCGCCGTGCTCCCACGCCGCGAGGCACTCCTGCCCGTTGCTGACGATGGTCACCGTGTGGCCGAGCCTCTCGATCTGTCGTCGCATGAGCAACTGCGTCACGGGGTCGTCCTCGGCGACGAGGACTCGCAGCGGGCGTTCCGCGGGCTCGAAGGGGTTGCCCTCGTCCACGGTCGCGGGAATCGCGCTCTTCGCCCCGACGCGGCGCACGCACACCGCCACCGCGTCGTGCAGGGAGTGCGCGGAGAACGGCTTGGTCAGCCACTCGGAGAAGACTTCTGCTTCGGCCCGTCGCGCCACGACGGCTCGCGGCATGAGCGTCGCGAGAATCAGCGCCGGCCGGGCGGCCCGCGTTCGCAGTGCCTTCGCGACGGCGGGACCATCCATGCCGGGCATCTCCTCGTCGAGCAGCACCACGGCGAAGGGCCGGGCCGCGGCGTCGGCCTCTTCGATGAGCGCGAGGGCTTCTGTTCCTGATGCGGCCACGGCGACGTCGCTTCCCCAGGCTTTCATCACTTGTTGGCAGAGGGCGCGGTTGCTCTCGCGGTCGTCCACGACCAGCAAGCGCAGGCCCCGCAGGAAGGACTCCGGGGCGGCGGCACCCGGGATCGCTCCAACGCCGAAGGTGGACTCCAGCACCAACATGCTGGTTCCGTCTGGCGCGTTGCGCACCGCGATGCTGTCTCCCATGAGGGCCGCGAGGCGCGCGGCGATGGTCAGCCCGAGGCCGGTGCCGCCGAACGGCCACGCGGCCGTGTTCTCGAACGGGGCGGGCGGGTGGAGGGAGGCGAACCTCTGCGCGACGGTGGCGGCCGGGTCTGGAAGCGAGAATACGAGCGTGGTCTGGTCGCCCGCGCACGCCTTCACGGAGACGGTCAACGCGACCTCGCCAGAGACCGTTCCGCGGATCGCGTAGGTGAGGAGTTGCAGCAGGATCTGGTGTAGCCGCGTGGGGTCGCCCTCCACGAACGCGCAGACCTCCGGTGCGATGGTACAGGTCACCTCCACTCCGCGGCGGTGGGCGCTCGGCGCGACGGTGCGACACACGCCATCGACGCAATCGCGAAGGGAGAAACCCACCGGGTCGAGCACCGCGAGGCCGGCCTCGATCTTCGAGAGTTCGAGGAGGTCGTTGATGACCCCGGAGAACACCTCGCCGGACGAGCGCAGCGCCTGCAGGTGTTCGCGCTGCTCGGCGGTGGGGTTCTGGTTGAGCAGCCGCTCGGTCATCCCGAGCATCCAGATCATGGGCGTGCGGATCTCATGGCCGAGGCTCGCGAGAAACTCGCTCTTTTCGCGGCACGCGGCGTGAGCGGACTCGACCTCCTGGCGCATCTCGTCGAGGGCCTTCCGCTGCGGCGCTGCGTCCGTGAGAGTTCCCACGAGGCTGCGTGCGCGCCCATTCGGGTGCCGCGCATCGACGCTGCCGCGCAGCATCGTCCAGCGCCATGAGCCGTCTTGCTGACGCAGACGCACCTCCTGCTCGAAGCGCCGGGTCTCGCCGCGCATGTGCGCGACCAGTGCCTTTCGGGCGAGGGCACGCTCGGCCGGGTGGACCAGTTCGATCCATGCGCTGACTGCGGTTCCGAGTTCGGAGGGCGTCCAGCCGAGTAGTTCGGCGCACCGTGGGCTGGCGTCGAGGGTGGCCTGGTCGAGCGCCCACTCCCAGACGCCGTCGCCGGTGGCGGCGATCGCGCGGCGCAGGCGGTTCAGCTCCATCGCGTCGAGCGCAGCCTGTTCGGCGAGCACCCCATCGAACTGAATCATCGAGTCCAGGTCTCCCCTCGCCTACTCATTCGGGTGCCAAAACTGTAGCACCTACGACCGATGTTCAAGCCCACGACAAACGCTCATCGACGCAGGCTCAATGGGTCAATAGGGGGTCGAGGAGAAATGACTGGGAACCATCTCCATGGTTCAACGAACAAACCCCCGAAGCGCTGTCGGCAAGGGACCGCGCCGGCGCCACAAGTCTCATCGTTGCCTGAGCAACTCCCCTTCCGCGGCGATGGTGGTTAACGCTGATGGGGGACGCCGGGGTGGTTGCATAGTGGGCCCATGACGAGTGATGCGACGGTGGCCATCGGAGGTTCGTCGCTGCGGGTTCCTTCGCTCGGCGGGGGGACGTGGGCGTGGGGCGACGTGCGCTACTGGGGTTACGGCGAGCGGCACGGATCGCGCGATGTTCTCGATGCTTTCATGGCCTCCGTCGAAGCGGGGGTGACGCTCTACGACACCGCGGAGGTCTACGGCCACGGCGCCTCCGAGCAGGTGCTCGGGTGGCTCGCGCGGCGATCGGGTGCGCCGGTGGTGCTCGCGACGAAGTTCGCGCCGCTGCGGGGGCGCGGCGGGGGGCGGGCGCTGCTCCCGGCGCTGAAAAACAGCCTCCGTCGCATGGGCCTGGCGCGCATCGACCTCTACCAGATCCACTGGGCAGACTTCGAGGAGGCCTCCATCGACGACCTGATGGCGGCCCTCGCGGACGCCGTCGCGGAGGGCCTCGTGACCGCCGTGGGGGTGAGCAATTTCTCCGCGACGGAGATGTACGAAGCGCACGCCGCGCTGGCCCGCCGGGGCGTCGCGCTGGCGAGCAACCAGGTGCGCTACAACGCCCTGCACCGCGCGCCGGAGACCGACGGGGTGCTCGCCGCCTGTCGCGAACTCGGCGCGTCGCTGCTCGCATACAGTCCCCTCGAGCAGGGCGTGCTGCTGGGATCGTATGGTCCCGCACGAACTCCGACGGGTCCGCGGGGGCAGGCGCCGTGGTTCGCGGCGGAGCACCTGGCGGCTGCTGCTCCGGTGGCGGCGCTGCTGCGCGCGGTCGGGGCCGCGGAGGGCGATCACCCGCCGGAGCAGGTGGCCCTCAACTGGCTGCGCGCGAAGCCCGGGGTGATTCCGTTGGCGGGCGCGCGCACCGGCGAGCAGGCGGCGCGCAACGCGGGCGCGCTGGGATGGACGTTGAGCGAATCGGGCCTCGCGCGCATCGACGAGGCGACGACCCGCTGGCGGTAAATACCGTTTCAGTCTGAGAGGTGATTGAACACGTTTCCGCTGCGGTCGCCCGCGCCGTTGAGCAGCGTGCGGAGGAAGTCCACCCGTCGCCGTTCGCGCACGTGTCCGCCGGTGAGGTCGCCCTCGATCAGCTCGTAGCCCAGCAGCGCGAAGACCCGGTTGCGCCAGAAGATCGGTCGCGCGTTGCCGTACCAGTCCGCGCAGGACGCCACGCAGTGGTCGTTGACGCCGGCCTGCGCGCCGCTGCGCAGCCCGCCCAGCTCCCGGAAGTGCAGCCCCTCCACGCCCAAAAACATCACCGAGCTCGACACGCCGCGCAGCTGTGCCCATCCGGCGCCGTCGCTTCCGCCGGTCACCGGGAGCCCGAGGGTTCCGCGTCGGTCGCCGTCGGGGAGGAAGAAGAACCCGTGCGAGCGCGTCTCGCCCTGGGACGCGTTGCGCACCGTGTGTCGCCCCGCCACCGTCGGCGTCTCGTCGAGCGCCACTGCGCTGAAGGTCAGCCCCGCGCTCCCGTTGCCCACCACGAGTGCGTCGCGGCCCATCGGCTCGATGCGCTCGATGGAGTGCGTCACATCGACGCGCGCAGTGCGGTCGTGCGCCACGTCGTAGACCCACACGGGCTGCGCCGTCGCGCCGCTGCTGCTGCCGCCGTAGACAAGGTGATCGCCGACGAAGCGGTTTTGCATCGCGCCCACCCGGCCGTCGAGCCGCGGTAGTCCCCGGTACGCCGCGCCCTCCATCGTCGGAACCTCCTCCCCGAAGCGCCTCACCGGCACCCGCAAGAACCCGATGTCCCCGCTCGTCACCTCCGCGGACCACATCCCTTCGCCGGCTCCCTCCGCGCGCACGAGCACCCGCAGCGTGCCGTCGCGCTCGTCGAAGGAGAACTGGTCGAGCGGCGCTCCGCGGGCCTTCACCGCGCCGATCGCGCTGCAGTCCAGCGGCATGCGGTAGAGCACCGCCGGCGCAGGCATGGTGCCCTCCGTTGGAGAGTCGCCCTGGTTTCGCTGGGAAACACCGTTGACCCATAGGTACACGGCTGATCCGCTCACGTAGAAGTTGCGCCCGGCGGGGCCCACGACGCCGACCGCGCGGCAGTCGAAGCCGCTCCCGGAGAGGTCGCAGGACATCACCGTGTGCACCACCGGGCCGTACCCGATGGCCTGTACCGGCCGGTAGAGCCGCGAGTAGTCCATCACCGTCTCCCACGCCGCGTCGGGGCTGTGGCGCACCGCCGCCAGGGACAGCGCCTCGCCCTCCAGCCGCAGCGGAACCGGCATGTACATCACCAGGTGGTGTCCCACGAGGCGGCTCGCGTAGTTGCGCGACGAGTAGTAGTCGCTCGAGCGCACGAAGAGCGTGTCGCGCCAGCGGATGGCACCCGCCGCGTCGATGCCGAAGAGCCCGACCTCCGTCGCCTGCGCGCGGTAGCTGTACCCGATCACCACGATGGTATCGCCGTCGATGAGCATCTCGTCGTACCAGCCGCCCGGCGCGCGCCCGCGGCCGTACGCGTCCACCATGGACACCGGCGTCACCGCAGATGCGCCCAGGTGCACCGAGAAGAGCCGCCCCCGACGCAGGATCACCAGGTGGTCTCCGTGGGTCTTCACGATGTCCCCCTCATCGACGCCTTCGACCTGGTTGTTGGTGATCGTGTCGCCGTTGCCCACGCGCGCGCCGGGCCCCGCCGGGGCGCTCGCCGGAGCCGCGGACGCGCCCGCCCCGTGGCCCATGGTGCCCATGGTGCCCAGGCCGCCGGTCCCCACGCCGAAGCCCACGCCGAAGCTCCCGGCCATCAGTCCGCCCCGCCGGGCCGGGCCCGCGCTGTCGTAGGTGTTGATCCAGGTGCGCACCGCGGCGGCGGAGCCGAAGGCCGTGAGGCGCGGCGACACCGCGGAGGGCGGGCCCGCGTCGGGCACCACCGCGACGCGCGGGACATCTGGGTGCGGCGGCGTCGGAACGGCGCGCTGACAACCACACGCGATGAGCACGAGAGCGAGGGCGGAGCGAGGGTTCATGGGGTGTTGCATCTCAGCGAAGGTGGACGACGCGGGCGGGGAGAAGTTCCAGACGAGGAGCGATCAGTGGGTTCGGGGCATCCATGCAACCAGTTTTTCGGCGAGCGCGGGGCCGACGTCTTCTTGCAGGAAGTGCCCAGCGCCGCGCAGCACGTCATGGGGTTGCCCCGCTGCGCCGGGGATGCGCGCCTGCAGTCGTTGCTCCGCGCCGCGGGTGATCGGGTCGTTCTTCCCAAACAGCGTCAAGAACGGCTTCTTCCACTCGCGCAGCGCCTCCCATGCGCGCCGGTTGGCGGGGCTCGCGGGGTCGTCCGGCCGCGTCGGAACCAGCGAGGGAAACACCCGCGCGCCGGCCTTGTGTCGCTCCGTCGGGAAGGGCGCGTCGTAGGCCGCTCGCGCCGCCGGGGAGAGCCCCCGCACGCAGCCCGATCCGACGATGCGCCCGATGGGAAACACCGGCGTCCACCGGGCGAACGCGCGCCACACATGAAACGCCCGCGGCACCTTCTCCTCCCCGGTGGGCAGGTACGTGTTGCCTGCGCAGATGCGCGCGAAGCGGTCGCCCTCCTCTGCCGCGAGGCGCAGCCCGATGAGGCCGCCCCAGTCCTGGCAGAAGAGCGTGGCGTCGCGGAGGTCGAGCCCGACGAGCACCGCGCGCATCCAGTCCACGTGCGACTGGTAGGTGTAGGCGCGCGGGTCCGCGGGCTTGTCGCTGCGGCCGAAACCCACGAGGTCCGGCGCCACCACCCGGTGTCCCGCCGCGAGCAACCCGGGGATCATCTTGCGGTACAGAAACGACCAGCTCGGCTCGCCGTGGAAGAGCAGCACCGGCGCGGCGTCCCGCGGGCCCTCGTCGAGGTACGCCACGCGCACCCCGGCGGCGTCGAAATACTTCGCATTCCATGGGAAATCCGGCAGCGCGACGAAGCGCTCCTCGGGTGTGCGGAGGATGGCGTCGCTCATGGCGCGCGACCGTACCATCGCGCGACGACGGGACGGCCTCGCCCGGGCTATGGTCCGCGCATCCCATGCCCGACCTCACGCCTACGTCTGCTCCTCCGAAAAACGTCCTCGGCGGTCCCCTCGAGGACTGCTCCCACCAGCCCAAGACGGGCTTCTTCCGCGACGGATGTTGCCGCACCGACGACCACGATCAGGGGCGTCACGTGATCTGCACCCGCGTGACGGCGGAGTTCCTGGCGTTCAGTCGCTCGGCGGGCAACGACCTCTCCACTCCGCGGCCGGAGTTCGGCTTCCAGGGCTTGCTTCCGGGCGACTCCTGGTGCGTCTGCGCCCTTCGCTGGCGCGAGGCCCTCGAGGCCGACGCCGCCCCGCCGGTGCGCCTCACCGCCACCCACGAGGCCGCCCTCCGCTACGTCTCTCTCGAAGACCTCACCCGCCACGCCATCGACGTGGACTGAAGAACCTCGCCGCCCCGTCGGGCATCCCACGCGCCGACGTGATGTACGACTGCGCCATCGTCGGAGCCGGCTTCGGCGGCCTCGGCGCCGCCCTCACCCTCGCCGAGCGTGGCGTCCGCGTGGTGCTCCTCGAAGCCCTCAAATACCCTGGCGGATGCGCGTCCACCTTTACCCGCGGCGCGTGGCGCTTCGAGAGCGGCGCAACCCTCTTCTCCGGCTTCGACGACGGCCAGCTCTTCGCCCGCTGGATCGCTCGCCATCACCTCCCCGTCGAGACCCGCGTCCCTGATCCGATCGTCGAGCTTCGCACCGCCGACTGGTGCCTCCCGATCTCCGCCCGCCGCGACGACCTCCTCGCGCACCTTGGCCGCTTCCCCGGCGCCCCACACGACCGCCTCCGGGCCTTCTTCGCGCGTCAATCCTCCCTGGCCGACGCCCTCTGGTCGCTCTTCGACGACCCCGCCTTGCTGCCCCCTTTCGGAGCGCGCGAACTCCTCACGCACCTCGCCCGCACGCCGCGGTATCTGCCGTTGCTTCCGTGGGTGGGTCGCTCCCTCGCGGACTTTGTTTCCGCGCACGGGCTCGACGGTTTCGTGCCACTGCGGGTGTACCTCGACGCCGTCTCGCAGATCACCGTGCAGGCCTCTGCGGCGCAGGCCGAGGCGCCCTTCGCGCTCGCCACGATGGATTACTATTTCCGCGGAACCCGCCACGTTCACGGCGGCATCGGGATGCTCGCGACGGCCATGCTCGACGCCGTCCGCGCGCTCGGTGGCGAGGTGCGGTTGAGCGAGTCCGTGCAGTCCCTCGCGCCCATCGCCGGGGGCTGGCGGGTGCGCACCCGTCGCGGCGAGATCGAGGCGCGGGAGGTCATCGCCAACGTGATTCCGTCGGCGCTACGGGGGCTGCTGGGGGACGAGGCGCGCGAACTCGACGGGCTGACGCGGCGGGTGGAGGGGGGTTGGGGCGCGGTGATGCTGTACCTCGGGCTCGCGCGCGACGCCGCAGTGCGCGCGGAGGCGCACCACCTCGAGCTGGTCGATGACGTGGACCGTGCGTTTATCGAGGGCAACCACGTGTTTTGCTCGATCAGCGGCGCGGACGAGGCTCGCGGTCCGGACGGTGGGCGGACGGTCACTGCATCGACGCACGTGCCGATGGCGGCGCTGCGGGCGCTCTCCCCGGCGGCGCAGGGGGAGTACATCGCCGGGGTTCAGGCCGCGATGGCGCGCACGATCGAGCGCCGCGCGCCGGAGATCACCGCTGCGACGGTGCACCGGCTGACGGCGTCGCCGCGCACCTTCGCGCGCTTCGTCGGCCGCCCCGGCGGCTACGTCGGCGGGCCGCCCCGAAACCGCGGTCTCGACAACTACCAGGGAATGTTTCCGTCGCCGGTGCGGCCTGGGTTGTGGATGGTCGGGGACTCGGTATTTCCGGGACAGAGCACCCTGGCGACCGCGCTCGGCGGGGCGAAGGTGGCGACGCTGGTCGGGCGGTGACACACCCGCGCGATGACCCGTCCGGGCGGCCGGCGGCATCCAACCTCCTCAATGCCCTCTGCGTCTGATGCCTCGAAGCCCACGGCCGTGATTGCCGGGGCCACTGGACTTGTCGGTCGCGTTTCGTTCGAGCCCGCAGGCCGAGCGGCGCGTTCGCTCGGTGCAGCGCATGGATCTCTCGCCGGGGCGCAACGCCGCCTGGGCTGCCGACGTTTTTCCAGGGGCTTATGCGTGTCGAGGTCGGCGCCGACCGCACGTGCCGCTTTCGTCTCGTCGGGGTTGGCGTGCTGCTCGAACTCACCCCCGCTCCGGCGCGCTCGACGCCCGACCGGCAGCTCTTCTCCGTGACGGGTGGATTGCTCGCGCGGCCGACGCGGCGGGCGCGCTTCGAGCTGCGACGGGCGCTCGATGGGTCGGTGATGCTCCAAGATGGTGATGACAGCGTTTGGCTGGCACCTCGCGCAGAACGTGGACGACGCTGCGCGGTAAAGGGGGCCCTCAGCCCGCGGGGGCGTCCACGACGCTCTCGTTGATCTCCCAGCGCGCGGCGAGCCAGTCGAGCAGCGATGACTCTGCGAGGGTGATGGTGCCCGCCGCGGAGACTTCGTAGAGGGCGCCGTAGATGGCGTCTCGCGCCTCGGTGCGGGTGACGGCCTCGGCGGCGGCGCGCACCGATTCGTCGTCCTGGTAGCGCTCGGCCGAGCGCTCAAACAGCGCCGCGAGCGCGTCCGGAATGTCCGCCTCGGGCGTCTCCGGGAGCAGTTCGGCTGCGACGCGGTACACCGCCGTCTGCTCTTCCGGCGTGGTGAATCCGTCGAGGCGGATGAGGGTGCGGAGCAGTGCTCCGAAGGTCAGACGCTCGGTCTCGGTCAGCGGGTCGGTCATGGCGTGGGCCTCCACGGGTTGTTGCCCCGGCGGGCAGCGCCGGGAGTGCGGAAATCTACCACGCAGGCCTCACGGGAGCTTGAGCGCCTCGCCCGCGGCGCGTCCCTTCTTCCAGGCGGCGGCGTCGACCCGCAGGCCCCGTCCGCGGCCGGTGCGGAGGTGCTCCTCGGCGAAGCGTTCGAGGGCGGAGCGCTCGGCCTCGAGGGCGCGGTCGATGATGGCCAGCGCTGTCCCCTCCGTCGCGTCGTGCTCCGCGGCGGTGGTGGCGCGCAGTCGCTGGCTGATGGCGTCCACGGCGCCGACGCGAAACGCCTCGTGCCAGCGCCGGGGGCGGCCCTCGCCGTGCGTCGCGGAGAGCCACTCGATGCGCCGCAGCAGCCACGCCCAGAGGATCACCACGGCGGCCCGGTCGCGCGTGCGCCCCACCAGTACGATGGCCTGGTCGGCGTCGCGCTCGAGGGTGTACGCGAGGCACCCGTTGACGTCCGCGAGGGCGCTCGCCAGAACCACCTTCCAGGGGCGCTGTTTTCTGGCGACATCGAGGGGTTCGTCGCGCGCGTCGGCGATGGGATCGGGATCGTCTGCGATGGCGCGCTCGGCGTCGAGCCAGCCTTCGAGGCGGTGCCGGGTGATGAGCGCCTGCGCCTGCGCGGCGGCAGCGGCGGCCTCGTGCACGTTGGGCGACGTGGCCAGCGCGAGCAGCTTGCGAACGCGGTCGAGAGCCTTGTCCGGGGTCATCGCAGCGGCCGTTCAGCGGAGTCCGTCACGCGCAGAAGGGGAATCCGTCACGCGCAGAAGATCGCTCGGTACCACGCCTTCTCGTGGTCGTCGCGGTGGCTGACGGAGGGGATGCCCGCCTGCCACGCCGCTGCGCTCCGAGCGCATGAACGCCGCGAGCACTGAGGTTCGGAGCACGCCGCCTCGGCCCGCCGTGCCGCGTGCTGAAGCACACGGCACCCCAGCGAAAGCCCGCAGCGGGCTCCATCCCGGGTCCCACGGGGCAGCGCTTCTCCATCGGGACATCGTAGGAGCCCGGGTCGGCCCCGGGCTTCCACACCGTGCCGTGTGCTTCCGCACGCGGCACAGCGGGCCGAGGCGACGTACT
>CANJUR010000068.1 GCA_947477565.1 Deltaproteobacteria bacterium | reverse complement strand
CGCGAGGGTGGGGCTCGCGAGCCCCCACCCCCAGCCCCGCCCCCACAAGTGGGGGCAGGGAGTTCGGAGCGACAAAACGCTTCTGCAGTAGGTACTTCTGCACCCTGCCCCCACTTGTGGGGGCGGGGCTGGGGGTGGGGGCTCGCGAGCCCCACCCTCGCGAGCCCCCACCCTCGCGAGCCCCCACCCTTTCGAACCCCACGGAGCACTTCTGTCGGCACGTGCTGAGGGCCAGTCGTCGGCGCGGGCTTAGACTGCTGGCCGCTCGTCGGTGCCAGTCCGCGCGAAACGCGACGGTTTCCCACGCTTGTTTCCACGCAGTCTGACGGTAGATCGTGGTTTCCCCGCATCCCTGATAAATCCCTTCAAATCATCGCACTGACGGTGCGCCCACCCGGACGTCACCCGCCGCCGCCGCCACCACGCGCGCCACCGCCGCCGGGTCTTCGAGCGCCACGTTGTGCCCGACGCCCGCAACCCGGTGGTGCACCACGCGCCCTCCCCCGCGCTGCACCATCGCCTCCGCGATGCGCGTGAACTTCTCGTCCCGCTCGCCGGTCACCGCGTGCACCGTGAACGACGCCGTGGAGAGGCGCTCCCACAACGGCGGCATGCGCCCGGTGCTCAGCGTCGCGAGCGCCCACGCGATGCCCGCAGCATCGTTCTGCGTACGCCACGCGCGCTGCGCCGCCCGCGTCTCTTCTCCGAGCGCCCGCTGCGTCGCGAACAACGGCAACGCCTCCCACCGCGCCACGAAGCGGTCGAGTCCGTCGCGCGCAATCGTCGCGGCCAGCGCGTCGTCCGCGGCCGCCCGCTGCGCCCGCTCGACGGGATCTTCAATGCCCGGGGTGACGCCCACGAGCACCACCGCGCGAAGCTCACCCGGGTGGCGCAACGCCAGGGACAGCGCCAGACGCGCGCCGAGCGAGTAGCCCACCAGCACCCGACGCCCCTCCACCCAGGGCGCCATCGCGTCCAGCACTTCGTCGAAGCCCGCGCCCGGAGGCATCCACGGCGACGGCCCGTGGCCCGGCAGCCACCACCGCGCCTCCCCCGCCCCGGCCACGCCTTCCCACTGCGCGGGCGCCCCGAGAAACCCGTGCAGCCACCCGATCACTCCGCCGCGCTCCGATCAACCCGCGCACGCACCCGCTGTCTCCGCGCGCCGGCGTCCTCGGGCTCGACCACCGCCTCGATCACCGTCACCCCGTTTGTCGCCAGCGCCGCGTCGAGCGCCACCGTAAGCTCCGCCGGGGTCGCCACCCGTGCATAACGGTGCCCGACAGCCGCCGCCACGGCGTCCCACCGAATACCCTGTGGTGTAATAAAAAACCTCTCGAAGACCGCCGCCCGCCCGCTCCCCGGCGGTGCCGTGCGACCCAACGGCAGCTCGGCGAAGATTCTCCCGCCGCCATTCTGCACCAGCAGCACCACCAGCGCGCCGTCGAGCTCCTGCGCCGCGCTCAGCCCGCCAAGATCGTGCGCCGCGCTCACGTCCCCGAGCAGCACCGCCACCGGCTCCGCGGGCGGCAGCGTCGAGCGAGCCCCGACGGCGCCCGCGATGATCCCGTCGATGCCGCTCGCCCCGCGCTGATGCAACACCCGAAGCGCGCGCGAGGGCGTGGCCAGTTCGAGGTCGCGCACGGGCATGCTGTTGCCCGCGATGAGACACGCCCCCGCAGGGAGCGCGTCGATGAGCGCCTGCGCCGTGGTCAACTCGTCGAGCATCGGCCCGAAGGTCTCCGCGCGCACCGCCGCCCAGGCCCGCCCGTCCGCCTCGAGCAGCGCACGCAACCAGGACGACTCGGCGCTCACAACCCGTGCTCCGAGCGCCAGAAGCGCCGCGTGGGCCACCGCCTCCGGATCGCCGAACAGCAGCGCACGCGCGTCGCCCGTCGGATCAGACCAGCCATGCGGCGCGACCACCCAGCGCTCCACGGACGCCTGGGTGATCCACGCGGTGAGCGTCGGCGAGGTGGGCGGAAGACCCCAGGAGACCACCAGGTCCGGGAGGTGCTCGCGACGCCACGAAGCGCTGCGGGTGGCGAGGTCGAGGCCGGGGCATACCACCGCCGCACCGACGGTCTCGACGTGCCGGTAGCCGCTCGCAGACTCCGCCACGACCGGGGCACCCACCGCCGCGGCGAGCGCGAAGAGGGCCGCGCTTTCGGGGCTCCCCCAGGTGAGCGTCGGACCACAAACGAAGACCGGCCGACGCGCGCGGGTCAGGCGATCGGTGAGCGCCGCGATGCCCTCCAGGGATGGAATACGTTGTGAGGTAAAAACCCACGGAGCGCCGAGGGTGACGCGGCGCGCGAGGTCGTCGGCCCAGGGCTCCGGTGCGGCCACCGCGATGGGCTCGAGCGGCTTGCGAAAGCGGGCGTTGAGGTGAACCGGCCCGGGAGTGGGCGCGCGGGTGAGCGCGAGGCACTGGGCGGCGATGCGACCGACCGCGGCGAGGGACTCCGGGGCAGGGTCGGGCAGGCCGAGTTCGGCGCGGTGGCGCACCACGCGGCCGAAAAGATCGGTTTGATCGATGGTCTGCGGCGAGGCGCAGTCGTAGGCCTCCCATGGGCGATCGGTGGTCACGACGAGCACCGGAACACACGCCTGCGCGGCCTCGATGAGGGCCGGAAGGTAGTGCGCCCCGGCGGTACCAGAGGTGCAGAGCAGCATCGAGGCCCGACCGGTCACTCGGGCCTGGCCGAGCGCCACGAAGGCCGCGACGCGCTCGTCGATGACCGGGCGGCAGCGCACCCGCGGGCACTCCGCGGCGGCCAGGGCGAGCGGGGTGGAGCGCGATCCGGGCGAGATGATCACGTCGCGCAGACCGGAATCGGCGAGGGCGCTGACGAGCCACCGCGCCCAGGCGCTGTGCAGGTCGGAGGCTTCGGGAGTCATCGGGGTCCTTCGAGGGCGACGCGGGCGGTGCGTAGCTTGGCTTCGGTCTCGCGCCACTCGCGGGTGGGATCAGACCCGGGCACGAACCCAGCACCCACGTACGCCCACGCCGCGTCGCCGCGAATCACCGCGGAGCGCAGCGCCACCACGAAGCGCCCGTCGCCGTGGGCGTCGCACCACCCGAGCGTCCCGGCGTACCAGCCGCGGGGGTCGGGTTCGTGCAGGGCGATCCAGGCGAGGGCGGCGTCGCGCGGGACGCCGGCGACGGCGGGCGTGGGGTGCAACGCGGCAGCGAGCGCGAGCGCGTCGGGCATGCCGGACGAGCGGGCGCGGATGGGAGTCCAGAGGTGGTGCACGGACGGGAGCGTGCGCACCGAGGGGACGGCGTCGTGGGTCACCGCGAGCCCGAGCGCACGCAGCGCATCCGCGATGAACGCGACGACGAGGGAATGTTCGTGGCGGTCTTTGGTGCTGGCAAGGAGACCCACGACCGCGGCGAGATCGTCGGCCTCCCGGGGGATGCTGCCCGCGAGCGCGTCCACCTCCACGGTGTCCCCGCGACGCAGAACCAGGCGCTCGGGAGTGGCGCCGACGAAGCGCACGCCGGGGCTGAGCGTCAGCGCGAAGCGTGCGCCGTCGTCGAGGGAAAGACGTCCGAGCACCTCCGCGAGGGGCCATCCGCCGGGGCGGTTCCAGCGAACTCGACGTGCACCCACAAGCTTGGCGGTGGAGCCGTCGGCCATCGCCGCGAGGGCGGCGCGCACGAGCGACTCCCAGCGCTCCTGCGCGGCGGGGTCGGCCACGCGCACGGCGGGCGCGGCGGGCGCCGATATTACATCACAAGGTAAATCCCAGAGGAGTGCGCGTGCCTCGGCGGCGGGGCCGGTCCACTGGAGCCAGGCGCGATTGCGATGCACGGTGCGCGTCCAGGCAGGGAGCACCATCAGGGCGCTGGGAACGTCACTCCACGCGGGGTCATCCGTCGCCGCCCGAGTGGGATCGAAGCACTGTCCGCCGAACATCCGCGGCGCGGGAATGTCCGCGTGGTCGGAGAGCACGGTCAGGCCCGCCAGGGTGGCGCGCGTCGCCGCGGCGAGGGCGTCGAGGGTGTCGCCCTCGAGACGCACGGTGGCATCCCAGGCGTCCACGGAGCCGTCTTCGGCGGTGCTCCAATGAATCGACGGGGCCGAGGCAGGGCGGTCGTCGGCGGGCGCGACGACGGCCACGAGAGCCTCCGGGGGGAGCGCATCGAGGCGAGAAAGAAGACGGCCAGACAGCGGAACCACAGCGGCGGCACGGTGGTGTCCGCAACGCCGGACGTCAATCGCGCAGCGCGCAAGTTGGCAGCGCGAGGCGCGGCGTGCTGCGATGGCCCTCAATGGCGCACGGAACAAAAGTGAATTCCTGCTTCCCCACGGGGCTGCCATACCCGGGGATCATGCCGTTTCTCCGCACCGCGCCGCCCGCGCAACTTGGGCTGGCGGAGGAGCTGGACCCGGACGCCCCGTGGCACACGCTCCCGCTGGCAGCGATCGACACGGAGACCACCGGGCGCGACCCGGGGCGCGGCGACCGCATCGTCGAGATCGCGGTGGTGCACTTCCGCGACGGCGTGGTCGAGGGCCGCTACGGCATGTTGGTGAACCCGGGCATCCCGATTCCCGCGGACGCCATCGCGGTACACGGCATCACGGACGCGCAGGTGAAGGGACAGCCGACCTTCGAGCGCCTCGCGCCGAAGATCATGGAGCTGCTCGAGGGGCGCATCCCGCTGGCCTACAACGCGGGCTTCGACCGAGGTTTCATCCGCGCGGAGCTAGCGCGTGCGGGCATCGAGGTGACCAGGACCACCGCCACGCCGCCGGCGATGCGGGGCACCGAGTGGCTCGACCCGCTGGTGTGGGCCCGCGCTTTACAGACCGGTGTAAAAGGCTTCAAGCTCGGGGAGGTCTCGACGCGCCTCGGGGTCGATTTGTCCAACGCCCACCGCGCGACGGACGACGCCGAGGCCGCGGGAATGGTGCTCTATAAGCTGCTCCCGAAAGATCGCGGAACCACCTACCGCTCGCTCGTACTGGAGCAGCGCGGGCTCAAGTCGGGCCCCGCGGGCCGCACCTGGCGGCGGTGACCGGGGCGTCGCTCCGCCGGATCGATCCGGCCTGGTGGGTGCTGCTCGCGGCGGTGGCGGTCTACGCCAACACCCTCGGCGGGGACTTCGTCTACGACGACACCACCGTGATCCTGGGCAACCCCGTGCTGCGCGGTCCGTTTTCGCTGGCGCGGGTGTTCACCACGGACATCTGGGGCTACCCCCGCGGGGCCGCCTGGTCGGTGCACACCTACCGCCCGCTGCTTACTCTCTCCTTCGCGCTCGACCGCGCGATCGGGGGGTGGCGTCCATGGAGCTTCCACCTCACCAACATCGCCCTGCACGCCGCGGCCAGCGTGTTGTTTTTCCGGGTGTTTGCGCGGCGTCTGGGCGACCCGACGGCGGCGCTGCTCGCGGGCCTCGCGTTCGCCGTGCACCCGCTGCACACGGATGCGGCGTCGTGCATCACCAACCGCTCAGACCTGGCGGGCTCCCTCGCGGTGCTCGCCGTCTACGGTTGGCACTCGCGCCGTGGCCTGAGCGCCACCCTCGCGGGCCCGCTCGCGCTCGCGGCGGGCATGCTCTGCAAGGAGTCCGTGGTGGTGGTCTTTCCCCTGCTTCTGGTGCGCGACGCGCTCGGGACGGACACCACCCGCCGGGAAAAGGCCGCCCGCTACGGTGGGTACGCGCTCGCGCTCGCAGCCACCGTCGCGCTCCGCACCGCGGCCCTCGGTAGCGCATCGACGCTCGCCCCGGACCTCCTCTCCAACCCCCTGCGCGACGCCTCCATCGGGGTGCGCGCGTACTGGGGCGTACGCTTCGTCGGGCTGGCCGCGCGCCTTCTCGTGGCGCCCTTCGACCTCTGCGCGGACTACGGCGCCGCGGTGGTTCGCCCGGTGCTGGCCCTCGACGGCGACGCACTGCTCGGCGCGGCGGCGCTCGTCGGGATGACCGTTCTCGCGGCGCGCGCCCGGCGGACGAACCCGCTGGTGACCGAGGCGTGCGCGTGGGTGCTGCTGCCCGCGGTGATCTACTCCAACGTACTGAAGGTGCTGCCTGCCGCGTTTGCGGAGCGGTGGTGGTACCTCGGGCTGGGCGGTGCGCTGGTGCTGCTGGGCGCGGCGGTGGCCGCGGGGCGGACGCGGGCGCGGGCGGTGGTTCCTGCAGCGGCGGCGGTGCTGGCGCTCTGGGCGGCGGTGACCGTGCGGCGCAACGTCGATTGGAGCACCTCCGAGCGGCTCTTCGAGAGCGCCGTCGCAGTGCAGCCGGAGAGCGCGCGGATGCGGTACTTCCTGGCGCGCTTCCGCTTCCGCGAGGCGCGCCTGGACGAGGCGTTTACGCACGTCTCGGTGGCGCTGCGCAACGCGCCGGAGTGGGTGGAGCCGTACGGGTTGTACGGGCGGCTGCTTGGGGTTCAGCGACGCGACGCGGAGGCCGAGCGGGCGTTCGCGCGGGTGGCGGCGATGGAGGGCCCGGCGTCGCGAGAGCCGCGGAGATTCTTCATCGACTACCTCATCGCGCGACGACGCTTCAACGAGGCGCGGGCGCAGTTTGCATGGATGCGGACCCACGGCCTCTGGGGCGATGACCTCGCAATGATGGAGGGCTTCCTGCGCGCGGCAGAGTCTGCGCGCTGAGCCACTCGCGATAGTCTCCCGCCCCATGCACGCTCATCCGGGTTGGTTACGGTTCGCAGCGCTCGTCGTCGCAGTCGGGGGCAGCGCCGCTTGTGACGACGCCACCGTCTCGCCGGCGCGCGATGCCGCGAGCGACGCCGTCGTGGCGCTCGACAGCAACCCCTTCGACGTCACTCTGGGCGATGTCCTCGTCGTTGATCCTCTCGAGGAGGCACTCGCCACCGGGGTGGTCGGCGCGGCCACCGAGTCGATGCTCTGCCGCGACGCTCGCGACACGCTGGCGTCGGTGCGCGCCCGCCGCCTTGCCCTCTGGTCCACGCTCTACGGCCTCGGCCCGGACGCATCAACGCGCCCCGATGCCCTCACGGACCTGAACTGGGATCCCACGCACGACTCGATGTTCTTCGACAGCCTCGACGAGGAGCGCAACATCCCGCTGATCGTCTCCAACGGCACCCTCGCGGGCGGTGCCAACAACGCCGTCACGCTCGGCCTCGCGGGGCAACGCGGCGCGATGCGCTACGTCGCGCTCGGCACCAACGGTCCGAGCAACCTCGGCACAGCGGCTCCCGCAGCCGGTACTCCCGAGGCGCGCACCGAGCAGGTCTTTGTCCGCATGGTGCGCTGGCTCACGGGCAACGCCGACGCCCGCGGCGCAGGGCTGCGCGTGGTGACGGCGCACCTCGCGGACACCTTCTACTTTCGGCACGACACGGGCACCCGAGCGTTTTTCACGCGCAACCTCCCGGACGCGACGCTCAACGCCGACGACGCCTGCGAGAGCGCCAACCTCGCCGGGTGCCTCGCGGGCGCCGGCCTCCTCGTCCTCGGCGCCGACGACGGAACCGCCGACACCCACCGCGTCCCCATCGACCTCCCGGCGATCGCGCGTGCGCTCGACCTCGCCGAAGCGCGCGGAATCCCTGTTCTTTTCGTCCCGCACTACCGCGAGGAGACTCCCGTCAGCGCGCTGATTCACCCCCGGATTCGCGTCGCGGTCCACAACAACTACTGGCAGCAAAACCTCCTCGCCCACTGGAGCCCTGCCGCGCTCGGCCTCGCCACCACCGGGCTCGAGCGCCTCCAGTCCGCGGTGAGCACCGTCTGCGACGGATCGCTCACCGTCGCCGACCTCGGCTCCTGCCCCGGCGCGGCGACCACCCTCCACAGCTGCTCCGCCGCGGGCTTTCACACTCGCCTCCTCGACGGCCTCGACACCCTGCGCACCACCCTCACGGGCCTCGACGCCGCCGCCGAAAATCCCTTCCAGGCTGACGGCTACCGCAGTCTCCGCGCGCTCATCCTTCTGGGCGACGTGTACCGCGCGGGCGCTGCAGGAACCGCCGCCGTGCGCTACCCCGTAGCGTCCACCCGCGCCCCCGCAAACTTCGCGCGCGCAGCCTTCGCCGACTCCAGCGTCCACCTTGCGCATGGCACCAACCGCGCGCAGTCCGACCTCGGAACCTACGCCTGCCCACGCGCCACGGTGCTCACGGCGCCGTGCGTTCCGTACGACCCCGCGGCCGTCCCCGTGGCCGACGCCGCCGTCACCGCGGCCTTCCTCCCGGGCGACGAGTGGAGCACCATCGGCCGCTACGCCCTCGCGGGTCGCCCGTTTCACCTGCGGCGCACCGACGCCGTCGGGGGTCGCGTCTTCGCCCGCGTGGGCTTCGCCCGCGAGGGGACCACGCGCGCCTTTGCAACCACCGCGGACAGCACCCGCTACGACCGGCCGCAGTACCTCGCGAGCGCGTGGGTGGAGCTCGCCCCCGGACGCGACATCACTCTCTCCTCCCCGATCGGCGGTCCGGTGTACTTTCGCCTCATCGGCAGCGACGCGCTCGCGGGCCTGAGCGCCGTGGTTGACACCCGCGGCCTCGCACACCACGCGACGCTCACCGACGTCTCCCCGGCGGGCACCGCGGCGTTTGTGCGCGAGGTGCAGACCAGCCCTCTACCGCACGTCGATCTTCGGCTCACGGGCTTCGAGGTCCACCTCCGCAAAGACCGATTTCTCACCACCGCCTTCGGCGGAACCAACCTCGCCGAACTCGTCGCCGGGGGCCAATACACGGTTCGGTATGACGGGGATGTGGCGCGGATGGTCGATGACGTGCAGCGCAACTACGTCGCGCGCGTCTACGGCCTGGCGGGCTTCGCTGCGCCCGGCAGCACCCTCGCGGCGACGCTCTCGGACGACGTGCGCGGCGTCTGCGCCGACCGCGGGTGGGACTGCACCGACGCCACGCTGCACCGCCGCACGACGGTGCAGCACGCCAACTACGACGAGTACGCCAACTGCGGCAGCGGGTGCTCGGGCAACCCCTTTGACGCCGACTGGTCGATGATTCCGCTCGGGTGGGGCGAGTCCCACGAACTCGGGCACAACCTCCAGACCAACGCCCTCAACGTGCACTGGATGACCCCCGCCAACCGCAACAACTGGGCTCGCTGGGAGAGCCGCGCGGGGGAAAATTCCAACAACATCTTCCCGTACCACACGCTCTGGCGCTTTCTCCGCCGCGAGCGCAACGACACCGTCGCCGTCCGCGACGGCCACATGAACCTCAAGAGCTTCTTCGCAGCCGCGCAGTCTGCCCGCGCGGGTCTCTTCGCCACCGTCGGCGGCGCTCGACGCCGGGTCGTCTACGACGAGCGCTGCACGGTGCTTTACGACACCGATCCCGCGGACGCCGACCCGCTGCCCGAGGCCATCTGGAGCGACCCTGCCTACGCAGCCGACAACGGCCTGCGCATGGCGTTCTACCTTGGAATCCCGCTGCGCCTGCACGGCCGCACCCTGCGCGGTCGGCGGCTGACCGAGGGCTTCGACATCTTCCCGATCCTGTACGCGCAGACGCGTCTCCTCGCGCGCTCCGCCCGAGACGCCGCCACCTGGAACGCCGCCCGTTCCGGCCTTGGTTTCGACCTCTTCCCTTACGACGGCCACGCCACGTACGGCGGCCGGCGCGTGGCTAACATCCCGGGCAACGACTTCCTGGTGGTGGCGCTGTCGTTCGTGACCGGCCTCGATTTCCGCCCGTATTTCCGCGACCACGGCGTTCGTGTGAGCGACCTCGCCGCCGCGCAGGTGCAGGCCCACGTCGACGCGGGCCGCGTCACCGTTCCCATCGGCGGCAGCGCCCTGGTGCTCGACACCGACCTCGCGCCGTCCGACCCGGCCACCCTCGGCACCGTCGCCCTCGACGGCACCGCGGCGTGGCCCCGCGACGGATTTCACCCGGCGCGCTGCGTGCCTTGATGGGGTGCGATCAGAGGTCAGTCTTGTAGAAAACGCCGCTCTCCTCGACGGAGTAGAGGCAGCCTCCGAGCGCGTCACGCAGTTGTTCCCGGTTCCCGCGGAGATCTGGGGAACGTTGACGAGCCGCGGGACTTGCGCAGGCGACGACCGCTACCGGGTGCCATCGGACGCGCGCTTGAGAGCGGCGGACGCGACCGCGAGGCCCTCGACGCCTCTGAGTGCTTCGCCGCCATCGGCTCGCCGGGCATCGACCCCGCCACAAGGCGCAACCGCATCGCGGCCCTCCACGTCCGGGTCCCCAACGCCACGACACCGACCGCACCGACCCTCCCCATCGCTCTAACCGTGGCCGTTCACGTTCCGACTGCGATCACGCCGGCTTCGCCGCACGATCGTCGGCGATGTACTCGGCGGGTTGGGCATCGCGGCGCTCGCGGCGGGCGCCGTGCTGTGGTTGCTCCTGCGGTCGCACTCCGACTCGCGCGCCCCGGGTCGGCCTCGCGTGCACCGGCGACGGCTGTGTGGGCCACGTGGCGGTGGCGTTCTGAGCGACGCGCAGCGCGGGTAGGTCTGCGCTAACGCTTCGCCCGCAGGTCGCGCCGACGAATCACGTCGCGGTAGTTCTCCCGCGTCCGAATCACGGACACCTTGCCACGGTCGATGAGCACCTCCGCCGGGCGCGCGCGGAGGTTGTAATGCGACGCCATCGCGAAGCCGTACGCCCCGGCATTGCCCACAATCGCGAGGTCGCCCTCCTCGGGCATCGGAATCATCCGCTCCTCTGCGAGCACGTCGCCGCTCTCGCAGATGGGGCCCACGATGAAGCTGCGCAGCGCCGCTCCGTCGCGCTCGGGCACCATGCACACCGGGTGATACGACTGGTAGAGCGCCGGGCGGATGAGGTGGTGCATCCCCGAATCGACTCCGATGAAGACCCGGTCGCGCGTGCGCTTGAGCGTCGTCACCTGCGTGAGCAGCGCCCCCGCTTCGGCCACCACGTAGCGCCCCGGTTCGAGCACGAATTTTAGCGGCTTTTTCCGACCCTTCTGCATCGCGCGGAAGCGGGTCATGACGCGCGAGCCGAGGCCCGCGAGGTCGAGCGCGGTCTCCTCCGGGCGGTACGGAACGCCGAAGCCGCCGCCCGCGTCGAGCACCTCCAGGTCGGGCAGACCCTCGCTGAAGGCCAGCAGCGGATCGAGCGCGTCGAGGAAGAGTTGCGGGTCGAAGATGCCCGACCCGATGTGCTGGTGCAGTCCGACGATGCGCATCCCGTGGCGCGCGGCGATGGCCTTGGCCTCCGGGAGATCTTCCGGCGCGAGGCCAAACTTGCTGTCAGGACCCGACGTGATGACGTGCGGATGGTGCCCGCCGCCGACCTCGAGGTTGACCCGCAGCGACACCCGCGCGCCGCGAAACATCCGGCCGTAACGGTGCAGCGACGAGAGCGCGTCGAGGTTGATGAGCACCCCCGCCCGATGCACCGCGCGCAGGTCGTCGTCGCTCGGATTGTTGCCCGAGTAGATCATCTCGGCCTTGCGGAAGCCGCACTCGAGCGCGATCTGCACCTCCCACGGCGAGACCGTGTCCACCCCGAGCCCCATGGAGCGCACGAGACGCAGAAGCGAAGGGTTGCTGTTGGCCTTCATCGCGTAGCGAAGGCCCACCTCGGGGAAGGCCCGCGTGAGGGCCCGGCAGCGGTTGCGCAGCACCGGTGCGGAGTAGACGTAGAGGGGCGTGCCGAAGCGATCGGCGAGCCGACGCGCGCGGCGCGGGCCGAGCCAGGAGTGCCAGGTGTTGATCATGAAGTGGTCCCCGCGAAGAGGGCCCGGTGCAGCGCGCGCACCGCCCGCTCGCCGTGCGCGTCCGGGACGAGCAGGCTCAGGTTGATGGCGCTCGCGCCCATGGAGAGGAGCTGCGCGGGGATGTGCTCCTCGGCCAGGACGGCGAAGACGCGGGCGCAGGGCTTCGGGTCGTCGAGCAGCCCCGCGGCGATGATGCACACCAGGGTGTGGTCGGTGGTGACGGTCACGTCGCCGTAGGTGCGCAACTCGCGGATGGCGCCGTCGAGGCCGTCTTCCTTGTCCACGGTGCAACTCACGGAGACCTCGCTCGTGCTCACCAGATCGACGACCACCCGGTGCCGCGCGAAAACCTCGAAGATCTTCGCGAGAAACCCGTGCGCGAGGAGCATTCGCGTAGACACCACGTTGACGCTCCGGATGCCCCGCTTGTGCGCGAGAGCCCGCACGCCGCGCGCGTCGCGGTCGCCCTCGGCGGTGATCACCGTGCCGGGGTGCTCGGGCTCGAAGGTGTTCTTCACCCGCACCGGGATGCCCCGCTTGACGGCGGGGTGGATGGTCTTCGGGTGCAGCACCTTCGCGCCGAAGTAGGCCAGCTCGGCGGCCTCGTGGAAGGAGAGCACCGGGATGGTGCGCGCGTCCGGGGCCACCCGCGGATCGGCGGACATCACCCCGGGAACGTCCGTCCAGATCTCGATCTCGTCGGCGTGGATGGCCGCGCCGATGATGGCTGCGGAGTAATCGCTGCCGCCGCGGCCAAGGGTGGTCACGCGCCCGTCGAGCGTGCGCCCGATGAACCCCGTCACCACCGGCACCTTGCCCTCTTCGACCAGGGCCGTGACCGCTGCCCGCAAGAGGTCTCCGCTCTCCAGCAGCGGCTCGGCGCCACCGAAGTTGGCGTCCGTGATCATCCCCAGATCGAAGGCGTCGGCGTGCACCGCATCGACCCCGCGCTTGCGCAGGATGGCCGCGGTGCTGCGCGCGGAGACCCGCTCACCAAAGGAGGCCACGGCGTCGAGGAGTTCGGGCGTCGCCGCGCCCCGTGCGGCGATGGTCTCGAGGGTCTCGCGCAGCCCGACCAATTCGCGCCGCACGAGGGCGGGGTCGAGGTCGAAGGCCGCCAGCAGCGCCGTCACCCGGGCCTCGATGGGACCGGAATCGACCCGGCCGTCCTTCGCGTGGTGGGCCGCCGCGAGGAGCATGTCAGTGACCTTCGAGGCCGCGCTCACGACCACCACGGGTCGGTGTGGCAACGAGTGGCTCACGATGTCGCAAAGGTTGGCGATGCGGGTGGGATCGCCGACGGAAGTCCCGCCAAATTTCATGACTCGCATGAGGATGTTGCGCGGGGGAGTAGCAGACCGTGCGGCCAGAACGCCAGCCACGGACCGCGCCAGCCCAGCCCATCCCATGCACTCCGCGCGCTACGGCATCGCGTCGAGCAGCGGCCCGGCGAGCGCCGCCTGCGACCAGACGCCCTCGCTGTCCGCCGCCGCGCATCTCGTACCGCCCCGGGACACCACGCCCACGACCCGTCCCGTGGCGCGGTCCAGGGCCGGTCCGCCGCTGTCGCCCGAGCACGACCCCGCGGCGGTCACAAACTCCGTCGCCGACCCCGCAAGCACCGCCACCCGCTCGCGGAAGAAGCGCACCCCGACGCCCGCCCGCGCGGAGTCCCCGCGACGCCCGAAGCCCGCGATGGAGACATCATCGCCCGGCGCCACGCGCCCGATGCGGGCGACCGCGAGGGGGGTGATGCCGCGCACGGGCCGGTCGAGGACGAGCACCGCTACGTCGGCGTCGCAGAGGCGGTTCGAGGGCAGCGTGAGGAGGCGCTCGCCGCGCGCGACGGGGGTGCCCGTGCGGACGTCGTCGCCGACGACCACGGTGATGCTGCGCGGGTCGCGATCGCGGAACACCTGCCGGCCTGGCTGGTCGCAGCGCACGACCTCGGAGGTGAAGCTCACGCAGTGGCGCGCCGTGAGTACCGCGCGAGGGGACACCAGCGTTCCCGTGCAGAGGGCGTCGTTGCCGATGCGCAGCGCCACGACGGCGGGGTGGCGGCCGTGATCGGCGGTGCCATGAACGATCTCCCCGACTATGGAATCATCCGCGGAATCATCCTGGGAGACGCCGCAGCCAGCGAGTGCGAACGCGAGGGGGAGCCAACGAAACCATGGGGTGTTCGACATGTGACCTCCGGTGAAGCACGATCCTTGAGCACCTCCCGGGCCAACGAAAATACACTACAACACAAGCACTTTTCGAGGCATCCTGGGGTGGCGGAGGGTGGCGGCGGGGGTGGCGGCGGGGGTGGCGGCGAAGCGCTTGCGACGCCCTTGGAACCCCCGGGCATCTGGTGTTGACTCCGCCTCCCTCAATCCCCCCCCTTTACCGGCCGAAGGACCTCATCCCCTCCGTTATGACCGCACGATACGATCGACTTCTGGGCGCGTTGCGAGAGGTGGCGCTGGTGAACTCGGTGCTCGCCGTCGTGGACTGGGACGAGCAGGTGATGATGCCCCCGGGCGGCGCAGAACACCGCGCCGAGCAGAAGGCCTGGCTCGCCCGCACGGCGCACGCGCGGCAAACGGCAGCGGAGTTTGGCGACACGCTGACCGAGGCCGAACACGAGCAGGCCGATGCCGCGGACGGCAGCGAGGAGCGCGCGGTGCTGCGCCAGGCGCGGCGCGCGTACGACCGCGCGGTGAAGCTTCCCGGGTCGCTCGTCGAAGAGCTGACCCGCACCACGGCGCACGCGCACCACGCCTGGGTCGATGCGCGCAAGGCCAACGATCCTTCGCGCTTCGCCCCGTGGCTCACGAAGATCATCGCCCTCAAGCAGCAGCAGGCGTCGTGCCTCGCGGCGCCCGGGCAGAGCGCCTACGACGTGCTCATCGACGAGTTCGAGCCGGGGGAGACCACCGCGCACCTCAACGAGATCTTCGGCGCGCTACGGACGCCGCTGGTGGACCTCGTCGGGCGGGTGATGTCCTCCGGGCGCACCGTTCCGGCGGCGATGCTCGCGCGGGACTTCGCCGTCGATGCGCAGGAGGCCCTCGGACGCGAGGCCGCGAAGACCCTCGGCTACGACTTCGAGCGCGGACGCCTCGACGTGAGCGTGCACCCGTTTTCGACCTCCCTCGGCCCGGGCGACTCGCGCATCACGACGCGCTACCACGCCAACCGATTCAGCGACGCCTTCTTCGGGGTGCTGCACGAGACCGGGCACGCCCTCTACGAGCAGGGCCTCCCCGCGGCGCGCTACGGCACCCCCCTGGGCGAGGCCGTCTCCCTCGGCCTCCACGAGTCGCAGTCGCGCTTCTGGGAGAACCTCGTGGGCCGCTCGCGGTCGTTCTGGCGGTTCTTCTACCCGAAGGCGCAGCGGGCCTTCCCTGCGGCGCTCGGGGACGTGCGCGAAGACGACTTCGTCGCGGCCATCAACGGCATCCGCCCGTCGGAGATTCGCGTCGAGGCCGACGAGGCCACGTACAACCTGCACATCCTGCTGCGCTTCGAGCTTGAGCAGGCGCTCATGACCGGCGCACTCAAGGCCGACGACGTCCCCGCCGCCTGGAGCGACGCGCTGCACGGCCTCCTCGGCATTCGTCCCGACACGGACGACCGCGGGTGCCTCCAGGATGTGCACTGGAGCGGCGGCGCACTCGGGTACTTCCCCACGTACACCCTCGGCAACATCTTCTCCGCGCAACTCTTCGAGGCGGCGCAGCGCGACCTCGGCGACCTCGATGCGGCCTTCGAGCGCGGGGAGTTCTCACCCCTGCGCGAGTGGCTGCGCACGCACGTCCACCAGCACGGCCAGCGCTACCTCCCGCGGGATCTCGTCACCCGCGCCACCGGAGTCGCGCCCTCCGTCGAGCCGCTGCTCGCGCACCTCCGCCGCAAGGCCCATGAATACTACGGCGTGTAATACTCCGACCGGCCCGGTGGGCGTCTCCGCGAGGCCTTCGCGAGACACTCTCCCCCAGCGACCCGGGTGCGCACACCGACCACGATGGCGGCGTGCACCCGGCGAACTGTTTGTGGCTGTTCTGAACGGCTGACGAGGGGGTATGCGGTGGTGGGCGCCACGGCCTACGCCAACAGCGCCTACTCGTGCGCGGTGGCGTCTTCGAGCAGCAGCACACCCAGCGTCAGCGCCACCACCCGGAGCGCGTCCACGGAGCCCGCGGCGGTGGGCGCGCCGAAGCCCGCGAGGAGCACGGCGATCCAGCCCAGAGCGCGACGGATGCCTGCGCCACGGTCGTCGCGCTGCGTCGCCAGGGAGAGCATCGCAGCGGTCACGATCCCGCTGAAAAGAAGGGTATATACCGCCACTGCGAGGCGCGTCGGGTGCGCCACGACGGCGCCGCCCACGAGGTCGAAGCGCGCACCGAAGGCCTGCTGGGCGATGAGCGCGGTGCTGCGCGGGAGGTTGATCGGGAGGGTGATGGTGACCGCCGTGAGCGCCGCGGGCAGCGCCAGAAACGGCAGCACCCGCGCGAACCCGACCTTGCGCACCGCGCTGTTGAGGGCAGCGACGACCGCGAGCGCGACGCCCACGAAGGCGATCACCTCCGCGAAGGCCCCGATGCGATCGAGCCCGTGCGCCACCGCGGAGTCCGCCGGGAAGGCGAGGCGCATCGGCGGGCCGAACAGTTCGCACAGCTCACCCACCAGCAGCAGCGCGAGCGGCGTCGCGTGGAGGCGCTGCCCGCGGGTGGTCGCCGCGCGCGCGACCCCGACCCCGCAGGCCACGAGGAGCGTGACCGCGGTGCTGAGTATGGTGACGCTCTGCAGGCGCCGCGAGGGTTCGCCCAGCATCGCGGCGACGGCGAAGACGGACATCGGGACGAGCAGTAGCGCCCGCACCGCGCGAACGGCCAGCGGGAGCGATGACGACCACACGACGCGCTGCGCAGCGATGAGGGAGAGCTGCGCGCCGACGACCACGGCGAAGATGCCCGCCCAGGCGACGAAGGGCCGGTCGAGCGCGACGCGCTGAAACATCCGCGTGGCCGCGAACCCCGCTGCCAACAGCATGACCGCGACGCCCGACGGGAAGGTGTCCTTCGCGTGGGAGTCCGCCGACGGCGTCTCGCTCACGCGGTCACCGCCCGGCGGAGTCGGCGGAGGTAGCTGCGCGCGACGGACTCAGGATCGAGTCGGAGGGTCTTGGCGAGTTCGATCACGAAGCCTCGGGTGTACACCGCCGGGGGCAGCAATTTGTAGTCCTCTTCCTCGAGCGCGCGCAGATGCTGCAGTGGGATGCGGGTGCGGGTCGCCACGTCGCGCAGCTCGATGCCGCGCGCCTCGCGCAGCGATCGCAGAAACTCGCCGCTGTATTCTGTGTCCGTGGTGATCTCGGGCTCCGGGCCCTTCACGACGGGCGCCTCGATGAGCTCCTCGACGGGCGCGCCGGCGTTCGCCGCGTATGGGTCCGACGGCGCGATGGAGAGGTCGTACGGGCGACGCCGCGACGGGTCGAGCAGCACGTCCCGGGCCTCCTCGATGCGCGCCACCATGCTCGACACCTCCTCCTCGGTGAGCAGCCCGGAGAGCGCGAGGCCATCCACCGCGTAGATCTCCCGCGCCCGTCGATACGCCCGCCGAACCTCTTCGTCGCTGGCACCGCGATCGAGCGCGAGCACCTCGTAGTGCGTGGGCGCCGCCGGGGTGCCGGCCTCGCCGAGCGCCGCCGGGGGTCGCATCGTCTCCGGCGAGAGCAGCCGCCGCGCGATGCGCTCGAGGTTGCGGCTGGCCTTCGCCGCGGGGCTATCGATAAGCAGCGGACGCCGACGCCGCGCCGCCATGAACACCGCGTCGTCGAACTCCACCCCTCCGACGCTCTCCACGGCCCCGACCAGCGGCCGCACGGCCACGCGCGCCATGGCCTCACCCAGGTCGAGATCGGCGCGCGAGCGCGACTGGTTCACCACGAGGCGCACCCGCAGCGCGACGGCCTCCTGCCACGCCACCGCGGCGACCTCCGCCGAGCGCGCCGCCAGCATTCGCGCGAGCTGCGCCGGCACCGGCGGACCGCCCGCGTCGACCAGCACCTTGCGCAGCAGCTCGAGGCCGCCGTCGTCGCCGAGGTCGAGCAGCCGACGGCGCATCCGGCGCGCGTAGGCGTGGCGCACAAAACGATAGACGGCCTCGACGGCCACGGGCTCCGGCGTGCAGACGGTGAGCATCACGTCGGCGGAGAGCATTCCATCGACGACGCGGGGCGACACGCCGCCGCCAAGGTCAAGCACGCAGACGTCCGCCTCGGAGGCGCGCAGCAGCGCCCGCGGATCGCTCGACGCACGCGCCCGGTGGGATCCCAGCTCACTGCTCACCTCCAGCAGCCGGACGTTGGGCACCACCGTCTCGTGGCCGCGGGCGACGAAGGGCGACGGCAGCCACGGCGGCGACGACCCGGACTCGCGCACCACCCCGAAGCTGCTCCCCAGCGTGGCGGCCCGCGGGGCGGCATCGACCAGCAGCACCTTGCGTCCGAGCTGCGCCAGGAAGGTCGCCACGCTCACCGCCAGCAGCGAATGCCCGACGCCCCCTTTGGCCCCGCCGACGGCGATGACCCTGGGGATCCCGTGAGGATTGGGGTTCTCGATCACGGCGCGGTCATACCATGGCCGCGGCGGCTGTCAGCGCCACGCTGCGCAGCGCTCGAGGTCGTCGCGGGTGAGCGTAAACCCGTCGTTTTCCGCGCACACTCCGACGCTCGCGAGCACGCACTCCTCGCCGTTGACTCCGCGCAGCCGCACCTCCCGCGGAGCGCAGCCGTCCAGGCGAAACGCCCGATCCTGCCCGGCGTGCAGCGGTTGCCCGCCCAGTCTCCCGGGGCCCCAGGAGCGCCGCGCCGACGACCGAAATACCAGCTCCGTAATGTCCGAGCCCGACCGGTTGCGCACGGTGACCAGCACCCCCGGCGCATCTCCCGCGGAACTCTCACGCCCGCGCCCCGTGGACGCAGCGCAGCCCCCTGCGAGCCCCACCAGAACGATCCACGCGCGCTTGCACACCACCACCTGACTCTACCGCGCGGGGCCATTTCTTCGAGGGTTTTCGCCGCGGTGCTAACATCCCCCGTGTGTCTCAACCAACGCCCGCCGCGCGGAGGGCGCTCCCTCCGGCGCACGAGATTCTCGCGACGACCCTGGCGCAGGAGCTCATCGAGCAGCGCGGCCGACCCGCGGTGACGGCGGCTGTTCGCGCGGTGCTCGATACCCTGCGGGCCGAGCTCCTCGCGGGCGCCCTCCCCGCCGAGCGCGACGCCCTGCGCACGGTGGCGGTGGCACGTTTACAACAACAGGTAATGTCCACCCGTCCCGCGGGGCTGCGGCGGGTGATCAATGCCACCGGGGTGGTTTTGCACACCAACCTGGGCCGCGCGCCCCTCGGGGAGACCGCCCTGGCTGCGGTGACCGAGGCGTGCCGGGGGTACGCAGCGGTGGAGTACGACCTGGCGCGCGGGGCTCGCGGGCACCGGGACGCGCTCGTGGCGCCGCTGGCCAACGCCGTGTTTGGTGGCGACGACGCGGTGGTGGTGAACAACTGCGCGGCGGCGGTGCTACTCGCCGCGACAGCGCTGGCGGCGGGGCGCGAAGTGGTGGTGTCGCGCGGCGAGTTGGTGGAGATCGGCGGGGGCTTCCGGGTGCCCGACGTGATCGCGTCGTGCGGCGCGCGGCTGGTGGAGGTCGGCACCACCAACAAGACCCGCGCGGCGGACTACGAACGCGCCCTCGGACCGGACACCGGTGCCATCCTGGTGGTGCATCGAAGCAACTTCGCGATGGTGGGCTTCACCGCGCAACCCACGCTGCCGGAGCTGGCCGCGCTCGCTCGTGCTCGGGGAGTCCCGCTGTTGGTAGACCTCGGCAGCGGCGCGGGAGAAGACACCCGGGCGCTCGGGTTGAGAACTCGCGAGCCCCTCTCGCGAGAGTGCGTGGCCGAGGGGGCCGACCTGGTGATGGTCTCCGGCGACAAGCTCCTCGGCGGACCGCAGGCAGGAATCATCGTCGGCGGTTCTGTCTGGGTGGGACGGCTCCGGGCGCACCCGCTGATGCGCGCGCTACGCCCCGGGCGTCTGGTGCTGGCCGCCCTCGAGGCGACGCTCCGCGCCCACGCCGACGGCCGCGCCGCGCGGGACGTCCCCGCGGTGGCCCTGCTCGCGCGACCGGCGGCCGAGCTGCGCGCCCTCGCGGAGACCCTGCTCGCGACCCTGGTCGCCGGTGGATTACCTGATTACGTAAAAACCTCCCTCACCGCCACGGAGGCCCGGGTCGGGGGCGGAACGCTCCCTCTGGAGGTGCTTGCCTCCTGGGCGGTGCGCGTCGATGGGGTGGCACCCGACGCCCTGGCGGCGGCGCTGCGGGCGGGCGATCGCCCGGTGGTGGGCCGCGGGTTCGACGGGGCTTTACACCTGGATGTAAGGTCGGTGCTGCCCTGGGAGGTCGGCGACCTGGCCATGGCGGTCCTCGCGGCCTTGCACCAGACGGTGGCCAACGGAGCGCGGCCGGAGCACGCTAGCGGCGCGTAGCATCGGGTGACGGTGCGTTCGATCGGGCGGTGTCCTTCAGAGGTGGTCATGAGCCAGTCGTCTCGGGAGCTGTCGGCGCAGGTGTTGGTGGTCAACCGCAACCTGCAGGCGGTGCACATCACCACCGCGCGTCGGGCCTTCGTGTTGATGTTTACGGACATCGCTCGGGCCCTCGATCTCGCGTGGGTGTCGCATGATTTCGACTCCTGGTCGGCGCTGCTCCCGGGCGGCGACGGGCCCACCATCGGCACCAGCCGCGGGCCTATCCGGGTGCCCCGTGTGGTGCAGCTTGTCTCTTACGACCGGATGCCCCGCACCTCCCTCCGGCTCACCCGCCGCAACATCTTTCTGCGCGACGGCTACACCTGCCAGTACTGCGCGCGTCGCGGCACGCCCCGGGAGCTCAACCTCGACCACGTGATGCCCCGCTCCCGCGGCGGCCCCATGAGCTGGGAAAACGTCGTCTGTTCGTGTCGCGTGTGCAACCTGAAGAAGGGCGGGCGCACGCCTCCGGAGGCCAACATGCGACTGCTCCGTCGGCCCGTGCGTCCGCGCTGGTCGCCGGTGCTGGCGATCGCGTTCGCCCCTGGTCGCCCGGCCGAGTGGGAGCCGTTTCTCGCCAGCCTCCCCGGCGCTCGCGAGCTGCAGACCCTCTGGGATCAAGGCGTCGGCGCTCTCGCCAACCCCCTTGCGGAGAGTGCGTAGGGGCCTTCGCGCGCGCCGCCACCGGCCGGACGCAGCGCTTCGTCCCTGCCCCTGATTTGCGCAGCCCCTCGCATCGGCTGCATTCTCCTCCGCGATGTCTGACGCACCCGTGTATCGCGCTGACGATCGCTCGCTGCTCCTACCGTTCTACAAGCGGTGGATGGTCGAGCCGACCCTCCCGTTCATTCCGGTGAGGGTGCACCCCAACAGCATCACGCACACCGGCCACCTGCTCTGTCTCGGCGCGGCGGCGCTTCTCGTCGCTACCCACCCGCGGCGCGGCTGGGTCTTCTTCGCCGCAATGCTTCTGCTGCAGGCCTACAACTGGTGCGACAACGCCGACGGCGCACACGCCCGACGCACGCGCCAGTCGAGCGCGACCGGGGAGTTTCTCGACCACGGGCTCGACCTCCTCAACACGACCTACATCGCGATGATGACCATCTACACGCTCGGGTCTTCGTCCGAGTTCACGGTCATGCTGGCGATTCTCATCCCTGGCGCCGCCGCGATGACCTGCTGGGAGCAGACCGAGACCGGCGTCTTTCGCATGGGGCTCCTCAACCAGATCGAATCCGTCGCGGTGCTCTCCCTCACGATGGTCGTCGCCGGGCTCTACGGCACCGACACCTGGCACCACCTGCGCCTCGGCCCGATCACGCTCTGGCAGGCGCTGCACCTCTGGCCCATCGCGACGATTCTCTTCGGCAAGGTGCGCGGTCTTCAGCGCGTCGCTGCGGTCAACCGTCCCATCGCCCCGGCCTTCGCCTTCCTCGCCGCGCAGGCCGCCATCGCCTTCGCCGGCGTCCACGGCGACATCTCCACCCTCTCCGCGGTCGCCCTCGCCACCGGCGTCAATCTCTACTTCGGCGCTCGAATGCTGTCGTTTCGTCTGCTGGCCGCTCGCTCGACGGTAGACCCGATTCTCCTCGTCACCGCCGCCATTATCGGTGCGATCCCGCTGCTTGGCCTTGCGGGCCTCGGGCTCGACCCGGCCCTCGTCGTGGCCCTGCCCGCGCTCGTCGTCGTCGTGCTCGGCGTCTCCTCCATGCGCTACGTGCGCGCCGGATTCGCGACCCTTCAGCGCCTCGAGCCCTGATCCTCCCCGTGCCTTCCACCACCGCCGATACCCCGCTACCCCGGTGAACCGCGCCGCCCTCGTCCGTGGCATTCAACTGATCGTCGCCCTCACCCTGGCGACTTTCGGTTTCCTGCTGTGGCGCGCCGTCGCGGTGAAGCAGGCCGACCTCGCCCAGGGCCTCTCCACACTGCACCCCGCGTGGCTCCTCGTCGCCGTCGCATTCGCACTGCAGGAAGGCGTCTGCGGCGGCACCCGGATGTTCGTCCTCGGCCGCGTGCTCTGTCCGAAGCTCAACTGGCGCACCGCGGTCGCCTCGGAGTTTGTGCTGATGTTCGTCGCGGGCGTCACCCCGGGGCAACTCGGCGCACCCGTGGCCCAGGTCGCCACGCTCGTCGAGGGCGGCATGCCCTTCGACGCCATCGCCACCGCCGAACTCCTCACGGCCTTCTGCACCCTCCTATTCTTCCTGCTCTCCGCCGCCGCGCTTCTCCTCCTGCGGGTGCTCGGCCTGCTCGTGGTCCCCGGCGCCGCGGGCCTCGATTGGCTCGTCGGAATCTCCTCCGTGATCTTCGGCAGCGCCCTCCTCGCGCTCGTCCTCTGCGCAGTGCACCCGCCGCTGCTCAAGTGGATCTTCCGCGTCGGCGGAAGGATGTTCTCCGTCCCGTGGCACCCCGTGCGCCGCACGCTCGGGATCATCCCGTGGTTCAAGAGCCTTGCCGACAGCCCCTCGCTGCAGCCCGGCGTCCTCGGCGAGCGGCTTCAGCGCGCCGTCGATCGCGTGCACGAGGGCTTCGACGTCTACCGGCAACGCGGTCGCTGGGCGGTGCTGCAGGCCTTCGGACTCACCGTGGCATTCTTCTGGGCACGCTTCTCCGTGGCTTTTTTCATCCTGAAGGGCCTCGGGCTAAGCACCACGCCCCGCTCCTTCGTCGCCGCCGGACCGCCCTTCGTGCAGATCATCACGGTGCAGTCACTGCTCAACTTCGCGCTCTACCTGTCGCCCACCCCGGGCGCGTCGGGCATCGCGGAGGCTGGCTCCAACACGCTGATGTCCCCGTGGGTGCCCTCTGTGTACGAGCTCCCGTACCTCGTTCTATGGCGCGTCCTGGCGCTGTTTCTCTGCATGTTCGTCGGCGGCGCGTACGTCTTCCGATACCTCGGCACGGACGTGCTTGAACGTCGCGTCAAAGAGGCCGAAGAAGCGCGTCGTTTGCTCGAAGAAGCGATCACTCCACCGCATCCACCCACGGCCTCGGAATCGTAGTAGGCGACGACATGACCACCCTGACCAGCACCGCGACCCCGCCAGGCCCGAACGCGCGTTCGTTCGAGGAGGTTCCGGCATTCAACATCGAGAAGTTCATCACGGCGTCGCGCCCGCTCGACCTCTCGGGCATCCAGATCGAAGACGCCGCGAACTACCCGCTGTCCGAGAGCGAGGTGCGCGTCATGCGGTACATGCAGGACACCGAGTTCTACACCGTCCATTACATGAAGGCGCTCATGGAGACGCATGCCCTCGCGGACAACGAGGCCCGCGCGTTCATGGTGTGCTGGGGCTACGAGGAGTGCTTCCACGGCCGCGCCCTCGCGCGCATCCAGGAGGTCTGCGGCCACGAGCCGTCGCAGCGCTCCATCAACGAGTTCGCGCGCCCACGCAAGATGACCGAGGTGGTGCAAGACTTCGGCGGACGCTTCCTGTCCTTCCTCTCGAAGGACTTCCTCGCCACGCACATGACCTGGGGCGCCATCAACGAACTGACCGCCATCCACGCGTACAGCCGCCTCGCCGAGCTGACCGCCAACCCCATCGTCGATCAGGTGGCGCGGCGCATCGTGAAGGACGAGCGTCGGCACTTCGCGTTTTATTACCAGCAGGGTAAGCGCCGGCTGCAGCACTCCGAGCTGGCGCGGCGCATGGCGTCGCTCTCGCTCAAAGCCTTGTGGGAGCCCGTGGGCGGCTCCATGGCGCCGACGGAAGACCGCGACTTCGTCGGGGCCTACCTCTTCGGCGACGAGTCCGGGCGGGCGCGCCTCGCGGAGGTCGATGCCACCATCGCGAAACTCCCCGGCATGGACTGGTTCGACCTCGTGTCCAGGCACACCAACGCCGGCACTCGCCGCTGCGTGGACGCCGGGACGCCGATGCACCGCCCGCAGCGCCCCACCGAGGCGTAGTCACCGCCCCGGGTGGCCCATGTTGCAACGCAACAACTGGCCATTGACCGACGCCCGTAGCTACGTCTAGGAACTCTCCCCGCGGTGCTCATGTTGCACCGCACAAAATCTGGACCGTCGCAACCATGCCTACCCAAGCCCACGCGTTCGAGCTTGAGCTGAACTCCGGCCGACTGCGTGCGCACCGCTACGGCCCGGAGGGAGGCAAGCTCACCCTCTGCGTGCACGGCCTCTCGGCCAACTCGCGGAGCTACGACTTCCTCGGCCCCGAACTCGCCGCGCACGGCCGCTCGGTGGTCGCCATCGACCTGCGCGGCCGCGGGTTTAGCGCCGTCTCCGGCCTCGGAAGCTACGGGTGGCGCAACCACGCACTCGACGTGCTCCAGGCCGCCACGCTCCTGGGCGCGGAACACTTCGAATACGTCGGTCACTCCATGGGCGCGTTTATCGGGCTGGAGCTGGCGCGGCAGGCGTGCGCGCGGCTCGAGCGGGTCGTCCTCATCGACGCCATCGGCATCCCCGAACCGGCGTCGTTGCTCCCGATCATCGCGGCGGTGCAGCGCCTCGGTTCGGTGCACGCCACCGCCGACGCGTACGTGAGCGCCGTGCAGCGCCTCGGCATCATCACCCCGTGGAGCCCCGTCTGGGAGACGCACTACCGCTATGACCTCATGGCCGTGGACGGGGGCGTGCGGCCGCGCACCGACCGCGCAGCGGTCTTCGAAGACATGGCCTACGGCGCCACGCAGGTGCCACGCGCGTTCTGGCCCAACCTCACGATGCCGAGCCTTCTGGTGCGCGCAGGAATTCCCCTGGGCGCGGGGTTCATCGTGAGCGCAGGCGACCGCGAAGATTACCTGCGACGGGTGCCTCGCTCGGAGGCCGTGGACATCGACGCCAACCATTACGGCGTCATGACCCACCCGATGACGGCGGCTGCGATTCGGAGGTTTCTGCCATGAGCCACGGGTTTCTTGCGGGCCGCACGGCCCTCGTCACGGGTGCGGCTTCCGGCATCGGACTCGCCATCGCGAGAGAGTTCGCCGCCGAAGGCGCGAGCGTGATCGTGAGCGATGTGTCCGCCGCCGCCCTGGCCGAGTTTGCTCCCACCATTCCGGGCGCACGGGCCATCGCAGCAGACCTGTCGCAGCGCGATGACGTGAAGCGCCTCGCACGTGAAGCAGGCGCGGTAGACCTGCTGGTCAACAACGCCGGGCTGCAGTGCGTAAGCCCCATCGAAGACTTCGACGAAGCGAAGTGGGACCTCCTCGTGGCAGTGATGCTCACGGCGCCCTTCCTGCTCATCAAGGCGCTGATTCCGGGGATGTACGCCCGCGACTGGGGGCGCGTGCTCAACGTGGGATCCGTGCACAGCCTGGTCGCGTCGCCGTTCAAGTCGGCGTACGTGTCGGCCAAGCATGGGCTCGTCGGGTTGACGAAGACCGTGGCCCTGGAGGCCGCGACGCACTCGCACAACGTCACCGTCAATGCGCTCTGTCCGTCGTATGTGCGCACTCCGTTGGTGGAGAAGCAGATCGCCGACCAGGCGCGGGTGCACGGGGTTCCCGAGGCCGAGGTGCTCGCGCGCATCCTGCTGACGCAAAACGCCCAGAAGCGCCTGATCGAGCCGTCCGAGGTGGGGAAGTACGCGGCGTTTCTGTGCCGCGACGAGGCGTGGTCCATCACCGGAACCGCCGTCACCATGGACGCCGGCTGGCTCGCGCACTGAGCGTAACGAGCGGTTCTGGGAAGACCCCGTCCACCCAGCGCGTCGCGCTACCGGGACGCCGCGCGGTAGCGGGCAACGACCTCCTCGGCGACGCGACACACGAACGCGCTCGACGACGACGACAGGTGAAGTTCAAGCCCGGGCAGCAACTCGACCCGATGCCACATCGGACCCGCTGCCCCAGCCAACAACGGAAACGACCCCGCCGCGGGGGACTCGGACGTCGGAGCCAACCCGTGACGCGCCGCAAGCTCCGCGTCGTCGACCGCAAGCAGCGCCTCGAGATCATCGAAGGGCACTCCCTCCCCGCGAAGCTTCGCAATCACCGTAGCGCGCAGCCGATGAACCGCCCCGTATCGCGTCCCCGCCCCGCGAAACGGAACCGCCGGCAACAGACCGCGCGCGATCCACGCAAAGAACGTCTCGCGAGAGATGCCGATCTCCTCGGCGAGGGCACGGGCGGTGACGCCATCCGGCGTCGTGGACTTCTTCCTGGGCATCGATGGGGACTCCTCGGCGCGTCGAACCACGACGATCGTAGGACATCATACCGATGTTGAACAACGACCCATTGGAGGGCTAAGGCCAGGCCCTCGAAGGATCGATCCCTCTTGCGAGACCTCACCCCCAACCCCCTCTCCCAAAAGGGAGAGGGGGCTCGGATCGAGAGGAAATGCCATAAAATCATGCTTTTTAGCCCCCTCTCCCTCTTGGGAGAGGGGGTTGGGGGTGAGG
>CANJUR010000067.1 GCA_947477565.1 Deltaproteobacteria bacterium | reverse complement strand
TCCCGCCGTGCCCCCTGCAGAAGCAAACAGCCCCCCACCGCAAACCCCCAGCCGGCGCCAAACCCGGTCCCACGGGGCAGCGCTTCTCCATCGGGACATCGTAGGAGCCCGGGTCTGCCCCGGGCGTCCACACCGTGCCGTGTGCTTCAGCACGCGGCACCGCGGGCCGAAGCGACGTACTCCGAATCTCAGATTCGGTCTCTCCTCTTGAGAATCTTCTCAAGGAGGGAGGTCATTCGGTCTCCATCGATGGGTTCTCGCAAGAGGATCTCGCGGCGCTCACGAAGCACTGAGCGGAGTTCATCAGGCCTGATGACGGATTCATCAGGCCCGATGACGGCGGTGGGCACTCGGCGGACCCCCGCCGCCTGTCGCCCCCATTGCCGCGGTCCCGGGTCGCCGGACCGTGACGGCGGGGGGGGGGCGAGAGGCGCCGACGAAGTGGGTGCGCATCGAATGGGCGCGGCTCCTGTGGCGGGTTGAGGGCGTCGACGCGCTGAAGTGTCCTGCGTGCGAGGGACGGATGAAGATTTACCGAGCGCATGGGCATCGTGCGCGTCCTGGTGCACCTGGGCGTCTCGACCGAGGTGCCGGGGATGAGGCGAGCCCGCGACTGGCCTTGAGCGGCGACCGTGGGCAGTGATGGAAGGGGGGCGGCTCAACACCGCTAGCGAGATCCTGGTCGGTCAGGGCCATGGTGCGTCGGACGACAGGGAGAGCGGCGTGAAGGGGGCGTTGGAATCGGTCAAGGCGTCGTCCTGGGAGGTCCCAGGAGGTCCCGCCAGTGCTCGCGAGACCGGGTACTACGCGTGAGGGGCGATCTGGAAACTGGAGCGGATCCGCGCCAGGGAGGGTGCCGCGTTGGATTTCCTATCCCCCCATCAGTCGTCCTCTCTACCTGACTTCGATGATCTGCCGCGAACAATCGAGCGGGAGCGCAGATGCGATGCATCCCGAATACGCCAGGTAGCGCACTTGATTCACCCGGAAGGCTACGGGTTCACGGCACCGGCACCAGCAGCGGAACGACTCGCGCGACCACGTCGGCGGCGCTGAGCGTGCCATCCGTCGCGGAGAGAAAACATCGTCGGCAACGGCGACACGCGATCTGCCGCGCGATGGACGCTTACCGCCATCAGTCCCGACAGGCCACCGCGACGTAGCGCTGCCAGCCGGTGCCCACATACGTGCGCAGCCAGGAGATGCGTCGGCCCTCGGCGCGCTCCCGAGCCTCGAAGCCGCGGAGGTGACTCTCGTCGAGGTTCCAGTTCCACGCGCAGCTCCGACCCGTGCGTCGCCACAGCGAGTGGAAGTACGGCGTGTTGTTCTGCACCGTCACCTCGATGGTGGCGGGCGAGAAGCCCCGCGCCAAGAAGCCGTTGCTCGTCGAGGAGAACGAGCGAGCGCTGTCGAACAGCGACCACGACGTCGGCTCGCTCTGCCGTCGCCAGAGCGAGTGGAAATACGTCCGATCGCCATGCACGATCGGGATGACCTGCGTCGCCTGGAACCCCGCCGCTCGCCATTGCGCCGCGGTCGCCGCATAGGTCTCCGAGCGGTCGAACCAGCTCGCGAGGACGTCGGGCTGCCCGCGCCGCGGCTGCCACACGACATGGAAGTAGTCGCGGCCACCGGTGGCGGTGGCGCTCATCGAGCGCGGCTGCCAGCCCCGGGCGCTCTGGTCATCGACCAGCGCCACGAAGCCGTCCCGTTGGTAGTTCGTCGACCACGTCGTCGTGTTGGATCCGCGCGCCCAGTAGCTAAGGAAGCGCGGCCCGTCGGGAAGCTCCAGCACCCGCATCCCGGCGATGGAGAGGCCCTGGCGCTGACGGGCCTCGGCCTGCGCGGAGAAAGTCTCCGAGGTGGCGTTCCAGTTCCAGGCGTAGCCCGGGGCGTTGCGGCGGAAGACCGCGTTGAAGCGAACCGAGCCGTCGACGGCGTAGCTGTCGATGAAGCTCGCGTTCACCCCCGCGCCGTACTCCCCAAACGCCCGACCCAATTCTTCGCTGTCCAGGCCGAGTCGCAGGTCGTAGTCCAACTGCGACCGATCGACCACCGGGGCCGGGGACGGACCAGGTTCGGGCGTCGGCGCGGGCTCCGGCTCGGGTGTCGGCGGCTCGGGCGGACGGTCCGCGAGGCGCTCGGTGACGTAGGCGTGGCGCACGAGGTCGTTCCAAGCCGAGTACGCGATCCAGCCGTAGCCGTGGTCTCCCCAGTTCGGCCCCCAGGAGTTCAGGATCTTCCACGCGTGTCGACTGTCGTCGTAGCCCACGAGCACCACCGCATGCCCACCGCCGTCCTCCCCGCTCGAGCCCGTGTACGTCTCCGGCCCCAGGCGTACGAGCGCGTCGCTGGTGCGCATGCTGATGATCACGGGCTGCCGCGCCGCCAGGTACGACTTCAGCTCGCCCGCGTCGTGCTCGTTGACCTTCGCCCACGACGCGATGCGGTTGGCCCGCGCTTCGGCGATCGCCGCGTCGTCCGGTGCCACGTTGCATCGGTCGTCGGCGTACGGCATCAACCCGATGCTCGCGACGCCCCGGTCGCGGAGAACTCCGAGCGCTCGCAGCAGCGCCAATCCGCCGGAGCAATCTACGTCCGTCGCGGCGCGCGCGAAGGCGTAGATGAAGAGCGGGCTGTACGCGGGGCCCTGGCTGGGCAGGCTGATCGCGCGGGCCTCGTACTCGTGAAACGACTCCACATTCGCGAGCGCCCAGGCGGCGCAGGTGCCGAGCGACCCCTGGTTGCCGGGTCGAGGAAAGGCCTCGCTCAGGTCGAAGCGCGGCGGCACCTCGCCCCGCACGGGCGCGTCTCCCTCGGGCGTGGCGGCGATCTCCGCGGGGTCGTCTTCGATCAGTCCGGTGCCGTGCTGCTGCGCCAGAACCGTTGACGGCAGCGCGAACAGAATCCCCCCGATGACCAGCGTCCTCATCCCCATGTCGCGTTCGTTTCCCCTTCGACCCGTGTACTCTCTCGACCGACGCGCACCGTAACCCGTCTCTGAGGGGAAGGGCATCGTCACCGTGCGGAAAGCCTCCATGCTCGGGTGAGCCCCCTCGCAGTGAGCACGCGATCGGGCCGCGGTCTACCGCTCCGGGACGAGCACGCCGGTTCGCATGGGATCCAGGAGGCTGCCGATGTTGTTCACTCGAGCGTCCCTGTGACCAAGAGCCCCGACCCAACGAGGACCGAGGAAATTGAACTCCAGGAACCGGACGATCGACGAGTGCTCCATCTGCACGTGGGAGACTTGCCCCGCGCGAGAGAAGACGCCCAGGGCGAGCACCGGCACCCTCTTTCCGTAGGGGACGGGAAGTCCGGCGCTCACGGCTCCGGCGGGATAGACCTCGATGGGCGCCGGCGGCGGTACGTGATCGAAGAAGCCTCCCCCCTCATCCCAGGCAAGAAGGATGAGCGTATCGGTCGCGTAGCTGGAGTTGAGAATCGGCTGGATCATGCTCGCCAAGGCGTCGTCCTGGGAGGTCCCAGGAGGTCCCGCCAATGCTCGCGAGACCAGGTACTACGCGTGAGGGGCGATCTGGAAACTTGAGCGGATCCGCGCCAGGGAGGGTGCCGCGTTGGATTTCCTATCCCCCGCCCCTCCCTACGCCATCGCGCGAACCGTGCTGCGAGTCGGCCCCAGGCGGCGCAGCGCCTCACGGCGACGGTGCTTCCAGCTCGATGCGAGGGCGCCCTCGGAGACCCAGCCGCGGCCCAGCAGCGCGCCGTCGACGATGCCCTCGCGCTGCCGCTCGCCCGTCGGGAGTTCTCCCGCCGCCGCGCGCAACGCCTCACGCACCGTGTCGCCGCCCGCTTCCATGCACCACGCGACCAGGTCCCACGCCAGCGCCGCGTGCTCGGCCTCGTCGCGCGCGATCACCGTGAGCGCCTCGCGCACCGCCGGGTCCGTCGCCCGGTCGCGCGCCCGCGCCGCCGCTCCCGCGAACACCGCCTCGCCCACGCAGCCCTCGCGCAGCGTGTCGACCGCGAGCGTCGCGTGGTCGACGGCCGCGATCGGCGCGCACGCCGCGGGGAGCGCGCCCGGCGACCGGGGCTCCCCGGCGAAGCGCGAGGCGAGCGCAGCGCAGCGGCGGGCGTGGTCGACCTCGTCGATGGCCGCTCGATGAACACGTCGCAGGAGCTCGGGCGGCGCGCCGAGGCTCATGAGCTGGAGCGACAGGCGCGCGAAGGCCGCGACGGAGGCGTGCTCCTCGCGCATGGAGCGGGTCCAGTGCTCGGCGAGGGCGGAGCGCTGCGGCGGCGTAAGCGCGTCGTCGGAGGGGGCGTCGGGGTCGCCGCTCCAGGCGGGGTCGCGGTCGACGGAGGCGACGACGAGGTGCCCGTCGACGAGGAGGGGGCGGCCGGTGACGATGACGCAGTCGAAGTGGCAGCCCCGGTTGTAGAGGTCGCGCACACGACCGCCCTCCACCCCCCACCAGAACTTGCCCGCGACGGTGATCTCGTAGCCTAAAGTTCCCGCCATCGGACCAGTGAGCATCGGGGTCCAGCGGAAGGCCGCCGCGCCGTAGCCCACCGAGGCGAAGGGCGCGACGTGCAGGCCGAGCTGCGGCGACCGCCAGCGCGGGGCGACCAGGGCGAGGCCGAGCTCGGCGCCCCCGAACCAGACCGTGCCCTGCGCGCCCACGTCGACGCGCCATCCGCCACCGAACAGGAGCTGTGCCTGCGCGAAGCCGCCGACGCCGAGCACCTCGGCGCGGGCGGAGTAGCTGTTGTACGAGGTCTCGACCCCGAGGCCGATCTGGTCGAGCGACCCGCCGAGCGGTATCGACAGCACGAGCCCCGCGGTGACGTAGCCGAACCCGTCTTCGGCGTGGGCGGGGAGCGCGTGGGAGACGGTCGCGAGGGCGACGGCGGTGAAGAGCAGCGCGCGCGAGGGAGTGTTCATGGTGGGACGGTACCCTTACGAGCGGCGTGCCACCCACGGGCGGAGGCTGAATTAACGGCGACGGAGGGAAGGATCGTCGCGCGCGGAGTCGACGACCAGGGCGCGCCGATGCGCATCACGCGGGCCCGCGGCTCACGGTGTGCGGTGGCGTCACGCCGCGCGCCGGGAATCTCCGCGTACTCCTCGCGCTCGTTGGGAGTCAACACCCCCTCAGTGCTCTTGGTTGCGAGATCTTCCACGCGCGGTGAAAGGCCTCGGCTGACTGCGCTGAGCGCCGCCTCAAGCTGCTCAAGGGTTCGCTTATCCATCGCCTTTTCTGCCCACGCTGCTCGCGCCCCGTTGTCCACCGTGCGATCGCAGTTGCCCACCGCCCGCATCCGTCGCGTTGTGCTTTCCTCGGGTTTCATGCGCGACCCGACGTCTCCGTCGCTCGGTCGCTGATCGTTGAAGCCGCCGAACGACTGGCCGATGTGCCGCCGCATTGGGCGCGGCGGGTTGATGGCGGGTGAGTTGGGAGCGGCCGGCACCATCGGCTTGTCAGGCCAAAGAGCGTGACGTGGCACTGCGAGCACGACTGGAGCGACTACCTCTACACATCGATTGCCTCCGAGAGTTCGTAGTCGCCGCTTGGGACCGCCTCGCCTGTAATGCATGTGAAGCACGACAGCCCCACCTCTGCGGAGCCGACAACCCAAATTCGGCCGCCGCACGCGCACTTCGTGCCAGCGCGCGCCGACGCGAGCGCTGACCGAAGCCGCTTGACCAGGTCGGAACGGTCGATGCCAGGATTGTCGACGAGATGCGCCCGCACGTAGTCGTCGATTGAGATCGGGATGAACACACCAGTGGGCATTGATGACATTACGCTATCTTTCCCGGCTCTCGCGCGCCTTCTCTGCCCAACGGCTGGCCGATGTCCCGTCGCATCGACGCGCTCATCGCGTCGGCGCAGTCCACCGCCGCGCACGCCTCAGCAAACCCTCGCCAACGTGAACCCGATCTCCTCACAGACCCACGCGCTGATGACGGACATCCGCGCGGGCCGCGGCACCCTCGGCGCGCTGCTCGTCGATCCGTCGCTCTACGAAGACATCAAGACCCTCGTCGGCAACGTGCAGCGCAACGAGGTGCTGCGCGCGCTGGTGCGGTACTCCATCCATCAGGACGAGGGCGCGCGACCCACGGTGGCGGCAACCCCGGGGGCCAACCAATGAGTGCTCCCGCGCGCGACCCGCGCGCGACCCGCCCGGCGTCCGCAGCGCGACCCGCCCCATAGCGATCCGCCTCCGTCTACCCGCCACGACCTTCCGCGGAGCGGTCTCCCGCATCCAGGGAGGCCATTCGGTCTCTCCTCTTGAGAATCTTCTCAATGAGGGAGGTCATTCGGTCTCCATCGATGGGCTCTCGCAAGAGGATCTCGCGGCGCTCACGAAGTGCTGAGCGGAGTTCATCAGGCCTGATGACGGATTCATCAGGCCCGATGACGGCGGTGGGCACTCGGCGGACCCCCGCCGCCTGTCGCCCCTATTGCCGCGGTTTGCACGCGATGAGGGCAACGATGAGGGCGTTGGAGGAGGGCATGGCAGTCGTCGAAGATTGCCGCGCTGGATGCTGGCCCCGAGCTTGACCTGCGACGGCCGCGAGATGGACTGCACCGTTGACGCACTGCGCCGCTGGCGTATGCTTCAGCTGTGCGCTTCGAGTGGGACGCTGCCAAGAACGCTGCGAATCGCAAGAAGCACGGTGCTTCCTTCGAGGAAGCGCAGGAGCTGTTCACATCCGGTGTGGAGTACCTCGAGCTCTTCGACGAGGCCCATTCCGCGGAGGAGGATCGTTTCATCGCGATCGGCCCTGTTCGTCGCGGCGTCATCCTGGTCGCCTACACCGAGCGGCTCGAAGACACGATCCGGATCATCAGCGTGCGTCACGCCACCGCGGCCGAGCGGAAGCTCTTTCAAACGCACATGGAGCACGACGAGCCATGACCGACATCCCCGAGCTCACCGCGGCGCACTTCGAGCGGTCCATCCGTGCCTCACTGCGCCGAAGGCTCGTCGAAGGCGACTTCCGCACCGGCGAAGACATCGCCGCCGTTCGCCGTTTCGTGGGCTTGTCGCAGCCGCGGTTCGCCGCGGCGGTCGGGATCAGCGTCGGGACGCTCCGGAATTGGGAGCAGGGACGTCGGCATCCCGAGGGCCCCGCCATCGCGCTGCTCCGCATCGCAGTCCGGTATCCGCGCATCATTCGCGAGAACGCGGCCCGCGCCGCATAGGAGGCTCCGCAAATTGCACGGCCCGTCCCGCATGACGGAAGGTTGAGGTCAGTGTCAGCCCCTCCACCCTCGTTGATGGTCTGACGTCCTTCGGCGCTTACGCTCCGTGATGGGGATGAGCAACGGCCCCTCGCCGAGCGTGAATGCTCGGATCGAGAGGCCGCTACCCTCCGGGTTGCAAGACGAGGAGGTGTCGAGCGTGGCACGGGTTGTTGCGCGATCCGAGATGTCCACGGACGCGCAGCGGAGGCGGTTCGCCTGTCGTGGTGCCACCTCACACCGCTGCCCGATCGGGCGGGAGTCGTCGAGGCGGTCCGCCACCTGCGTTGATCGACGCTTCAGAGATCGGTGTCGCGCATTCGCGCTGCAACCTCGCGGGACACCAGCCGGTCGTGCCCGAACGGGTGATGGTCGGCGCACGTGACTCGTCGGTTCGTGGGATTCATCGCGCCTGTCTCGTTCCAAGGCGTCGTCCTGGGAGGTCCCAGGAGGTCCCGCCAATGCTCGCGAGACCGGGTACTACGCGTGAGGGGCGATCTGGAAACTGGAGCGGATCCGCGCCAGGGAAGGGTGCCGCGTTGGATTTCCTATCCCCCGCGCACGCCTCAGGAACCATGGACAACGTAGACGGCCTCGTGCGTGACGCCCGCACAGGCAACGGCCTCGTGCACGCGCTCATCTACGATCGCCAGGGTGGAGCGATGGTTCGCAGCCTTGCGGGCGCGGCCGAGGAGGTGGGCGCCATCACCCGCGACCTGCGCACCGGCAACGGCGGACTGCACCAGGTGATCTACGGCACCGACCTCTCGCAAGCCCTCGCCAACGTGAACCAGATCTCCGCGCGGGACGCGGCACCCTCGGCGCGCTGCTCGTCGATCCGTCGCTCTACGAAGACATCAAGACCCTCGTCGGCAACGTGCAGCGCAACGAGGTGCTGCGCACACTGGTGCGGTACTCCATCCACCCGGCGTCCGCAGCGCGACCCGCCCCATAGCGATCCCTTCCTCCCGCCACCGTCTACCCGCCACGACCTTCCACGGAGCGATCTCCCGCATCCAGGGAGGCCATTCGGTCTCTCCTCTTGAGAATCTTCTCAACATGGGAGGCCATTCGGTCTCTCCTCTTGAGAATCTTCTCAACATGGGAGGCCATTCGGTCTCTCCTCTTGAGAATCTTCTCAACATGGGAGGCCATTCGGTCTCTCCGTATGGGAGTTCGCTCCATCGGAGAGATGGACGGGTGTCTCGCTATGGTTTCCCCTCAGGGAAGCTCATCGCCGTCGAGTTCGTCGCCTCCGGGCGCGCCGTCGCGCTCTTCGGCCAGTCGTCGGTAGATGGTTCGCGTGGCGATGCCCAGCAGTTGTGCGGTGAGGCGCTTGTCCCCGTGGGTCACCCGCAGCGTCTCGCGAATCACCATGCGCTCGATTTCTTCCAGCGGCGTTCCGATGGGGACGACCAGTTCGGAGCGGGCCTGCTCGCTCTCGACCATGGTCTTCGGAAAGTCCCCGACATCGAGGGTGCCGCTGCGCGAGAGCACCACCGCGCGCTCGATGGTGTTCTCAAGCTCACGAACATTCCCCGGCCAGGCATATCGGCAGAGCTTCTCCAGCGCTGCGGGTACGACGGTGAAGGGCCCCTTGCCGTTGCGCTGCCCAAACACCCTCAGGAAGTGCTCCACCAGCAGCGGAACATCCGCCGGCCGCGACCGCAGCGGCGGCGCAGTGATGGCGATGACATTGAGCCGATAGAAGAGATCTTCGCGAAAGCGGCTCGCGCGCACCTCGACGGTGAGATCGCGGTTGGTGGCCGCCACGACGCGCACATCGGCCCGCTGGGTTCGTCCGCCGAGGGGCTCGTACTCGCCCTCCTGCAGCACCCGCAGGAGCTTCACCTGAACGGCCGGGGAGAGTTCGCCGATCTCGTCGAGGAAGAGCGTCCCACCGCGGGCCTGGGCGAAGCGTCCGTCGCGCTTGGCCACCGCCCCGGTAAACGCCCCGCGCTCGTACCCGAAAAGCTCCGCTTCGAGAATGGTCTCGGGAATGGCTGCGCAGTTCACCGCGACAAACGGCGCCGCCGCCCGCCCCGAGCGCGCATGAACGTACCGTGCGAGGAGCTCCTTGCCGGTGCCCGACTCGCCGAGAATGAGCACCGTCGCCATGGAGGGCGCGGCCTGCCCGGCCACCTCGAGAACCTGCCGCAGCGCCGGCGACGTCCCGATGATCTCCCGTTTGCGCAGTGCCGAAATCTCCTCGCGCAGCACCCGGTTCTCCGCCACGAGCGAGGCCTTCTCCGCGGCCTTCGCCACGCTCTTCACGATCTGCACGCGCTTGAGTGGCTTCTCGACAAAGTCGTACGCGCCCCCCCGCATCGCCTCCACGGCGGTCTCCACGGTGCCGTACGCGGTCATCACGATGACCTCCGTCTCTGGCGCCACGGTCTTGACTGCCTTGAGCAGATCGATGCCCGACGCCCCCGGCATCATCAGGTCTGTGACAAGAACCTCCACCCGCTGCCGCCGCAGCATATCGAGGGCCGTCTTCGCATCCGGAGCGGTGGACACCCGGTATCCCTCTCGCGACAGCAGTCGCTCGAGCGACTCCAGGTTCGACCGATCGTCCTCGACCACCAGCACCGTCGTGTCGCTTGCATTCACGGGCCTTAGCCTACACCCCCCCTGCGCCTCGTCTGCCGCGACCTCGACACCTCATCTACAGAACGCCATCTTCGGGTGTACAAACCCACGCGAGATTGCTCGAAGCGCCGACGGTGGCGGTTCGCGGCGGTAACCGAGCGCGCGAGGAGATGGCCGATGCTTTCATGGCGTGGGTGGGTCCTGGGTCTGTGGATGGCATCGCTCACGGCGTGCGGTTCGACGGTGCTGACGGCCCCGCCGCCGGACGCCGACGCCGCGCTGCCCGACCGCATCACCGCAGACGAGCAAGCGCCCCTGACGGACGCCGCGGCGTCCACGGATGAGACGCTCAACGACGCCTCGACGCAGGCCGAAGTGGCCATGGTCGAAGACCTCGGCACGCCCTTCGATGGGCCCATGGATACAGACGTACTCGACGCCGAGATTCTGCCCGCCGACGCGACCGCGGAGACCGACGCCACCGACGCGACCGCGGAGACCGACGCCACCGACGCGACCGCGGAGACCGACGCCACCGACGCGGCGACCACCCCGGACGTCCCCTCGGCCTGTCCAAACGGCCTCACCGATCAGTGCCCGCCGACCTTCCCGGGCCCCTGCGAGAGCCTCTCCGATGGCGCGCCGCACACGGTCACGTTTCGCGGTCTGACCACGGGGCTTCCGGCCAGTTGCGAAGGCGCAATGACGGGAGCGGGCCCCGACGGAATCATCCCGCTCACCATCACCACGCCGAGCGACGTGGTGATCACCGCGCGGCCCAGTGCGGGCGATCCTGTGGTGCTGACGCTCAGTCCCTCCGCCGGGTGCGGCAGCCGCACCGACGAACTGCGCTGCTCCAACAGCAGCGCGGGTGGCTCCGGCGGCGTTGCGACGCTTCGCGCGAGCACTCTTGGCCCGGGCACCTACGCCGTCGCGGTTTCCACGGTGTCGGGCCGCCCGGTCTCGGTCCAGGCGACGATTACTCCCGCGCGCCCTCGCGCCCGTGGAGACGTGTGCCCGGGCGTGGTGGTCACCCCGGACGGCGCGCCCCTCTCTCTCTCCACCGCGGGCTTCGCCACGGAGGCTGACGTCGGCACCACGTGCGCCTCCAACGGCGTCGCCGGATCGTGGGTGGACGCGGTGTTTTCGTACACCCTCACGACCGCGCGCGACGTGACCGTCAACGTAAGCGTGAGCGGTCCTGGCGACGTCGCCTTGAGCGTTCTTTCCCGCTGCGGCGAGCGGGCGAGCGGTGTCGGAGCGTGCGTGATCGGCAACCCTTCCCGTCGCATCCTCCGCAACCAGGCTCCCGGTACTTATTATATCATCGTCGAGCACCGTTACGCAGGCGCTTCGGGCCGCGCGCTCACCGCAACGGTCACCACTTCCGTCCCGACGCTGCCGGGCCCTGCGGACACCTGCCCGGGCGTCGCGCTCACCGCGGGCGTGGCCTCTCCCGTCAACGTCGCGGGCCTCACCGCAGGATCAGCCGCGCTCACGTGCTTTGCAGCTGCGAGCGCAGATGCGGTGTTCAGTTTTTCCGCACCGGGGATGGCCTGGGATGTGTTGGTCAACGTGGCCGCGAGCGACGGCGCGCGGGTGGCCTACGCGCTCAGGTCGCCTTGTGACGGCGCCGTGGTGGGCGGCTGCACCGGACCTGGCGGGAGCGTGTGGCGGAGGTTTCAGGGCCTGACGGCGGGGCAGTCGTACAGCGTGGTGGCAGGCACCGACGGAATGCTCGGAACGATCACTGCGCAGTACCTCCCGGTGCCTGCAGCGAGCGCGGCGTCGGTGACGGGCAACGAGACTTGCGGCGGGCGGAGCACGCTACCGGTGACGGGCGGTATTTTCCGCGGCAACTCGTCGGCGGCGCAGCAGGTTTTGGCGGCTCCGCCGTGCGGCGGTCTCGCATGTGCGGGTGGACGCGCGGTGTATTACCAACTCACGCTCATCGAGCGTCGGCGGGTGCTCGCCAACACGCTTGGTTCGGGCTTCGACACGATTCTCTCGGTGAACAGCGGCGACACCTGCCCGGGGCGTCCGGTGACCAACGGCTGCAACGACGACACGGTCGCGCAGGCCTCGCAGATCGACGTCACCCTCGACGCCGGAACCTACTTCGTGATCGTTCAGGGCTGCGGCTTCGGTCGCGGCGGCGACTACACGCTGGACGTGGCGGTGGTCGCTCCCTGAACGGGCGACTGCGTTACGGAATGATCGGTCCCGCGTCCGGAGCGACCGGCGGGCGCACTGCGGATGGGGGTAACGGCGAGACCGCGAAGTCCTGTTGCGCGGTGGCCCCAGCGGCGATGGTGATCGTCGCATCGACGGGCCCGACCCCTGGAAACCACGCGTGCATGGTGTGGGTCCCCACGGGAACGCCATCGATGCGGTAGTGCCCTTCGCGGTTGGTCTGGTCGTAGAACCAGTTGGGCGTGACGACGAGCGGTGTTTGCATCCAGGTGGGGAAGAGCACCGAGTGGATGATGTAGCGGCCCGGGTGGACGAGGCTCTTCTCCTGATCTTCGGTGGTCATGAGCATCTGCGCGATGGTGGCGCCCATGCCGTCGACCTTGGTGACGTGATGGGCATCCGTCGAGGCGTGCATCACGAGCATGTCATTGAGGCTCATCGCGAGGATGCGCGGCTCGATGGAGCAGTCATTGAAGGTCACGTACCGGCGACGTAAGGCAGGCGGCGCGGCGGAATGCGCATCGACGGTGACGATCGCCTCGGGCAGCGGTCCGGGTGCGGTGATGCCGAAGGGGTTGGCGTAGTAAGCGCGCGCGCTCTCGGCGCAGCCGCGCATGCGCGAGACGTCGTTGTCGATGACCACGGGCTGCGGCGGCGGAAGCGTTCCGGTGAGCCGAACGACGCCTTCGACAGCGCCGGTGGAAGCGGGTGGCGATGCGGGTGGCGATGCCGCGACGTCAGTGGAGGTCGGGCGCGGCGGCGCGGGGGTGGGACGGTTGCACCCTGGGAGCGCCAACCACGTTGACAGGAGGGCGACGACGACCGGGGCCGATCGTCGCAAATCACGGGGGGATGGGTGCGTCATGGTCGGGGGATGTTCCACGGAGCGTGCCGCTGGGGTACGGCCGGGGAGTTGGGGAGGGAGCGGAGGTCAGGGAGCGGAGGGGGCGGCGGCGGCGATGGGCGTGACGGCCTCGAGGCCGAGAGCGAGCCAGCGCTGCGGGTTCATTCCCATGTGCAGCACGAGGAAGGCCGACACAAGGATGGTGAACACGATGTAGAACGACTTGTTCGGAGCCGCCTGCGAAGCGCCCGGAGCGGGGTCGCGCATGTACATCTTCACCAGCACGCCGAGGTAGTAGTAGGCCGACACAGCGCTGTTGAGCATCGCGATGATCGCGAGGGTGGTGTAGCCCGCGTCGAGCGTCGCGCGCACGACGTAGAACTTCGCGAAGAAGCCCACGGTCGGCGGGATTCCAGTCAAAGACAGGAGGAAGAACGCGAGCGCGAAGCCTGCGGCCGGGTGGCGACGCGCGTAGCCCGCGAGGTCGTCGAAGCTCACGGCCTCTGCGCCGCGGCGACCGGCCAACGCGAGCGCCGCGAAGACGCCGACGTTGGTGACCGCGTAGCCGGCCAGGTAGAAGAGCACCGAGGCCTGCGCCTGGACGCCGATGCCGCCCTCCTTCGGGGCGGTCAGAACGCCCAGCAAGATGAATCCTGCGTGCGCGATGGAGCTGTACGCCAGCATGCGCTTCACGCTCGTCTGCGTGAGGGCCATGAGGTTGCCGATGGTCATCGTGAGGACGGCGATCCAGGCGAGGATGGCGGGCCAGCCGGCCGTACCGCTTGCGCTGCCCGCGTCGCCAAAGACCACCAGCATGATGCGCATGAAGGCGCCGAAGGCCGCGGCCTTCACGACCACGCTCATGTACGCGGTGGTCGAGGTCGGCGCGCCCTCGTAGGCGTCCGGGGTCCACATGTGGAAGGGGACCGCGCCGATCTTGAAGGCGAGGCCGACGAGAATCAGCACCATCGCGAAGATGGAGATGCGCGTGTGGACGGTGCGGACCATCTCCTCGGCAGCACGGGCCACGAGATCGCTGGGGAGTTCGGCGGTCGGGTGGAGGGCCTGGGCGATGCCGGGGTAGTCGGTGTGACCGGTGATGGCGTAGAGCAGCGCGGCGCCGAAGAGGAGCATCGCGGCTGCGAAGGAGCCCAGCAAGAAGTACTTGAGGGCCGCCTCGGCGGAGCGCGCGTTGCTGCGGCGGAAGCCGGTGAGGGCATACACGCTCAGGGACATGGTCTCGAGACCCAGGAAGAGGGTCAGGGTGTCGCCGGACTGCGCGAGCATGATGGCGCCGGCGGACCCAAACGCGAGCAGGGGGTAGTACTCCCCGCGATCGATCTTGTGCTCGGCGAGGTAGCCGCCCGCGAGGAGCGATGCGAGGGCGCCGCCGAAGGAGATCACCGCCGCGAGGAAGAGCCCTGTACGGTCGATGGTGAGCCACGGGGCGACGAGGGCTGCGCCGTCCGCAGGGATGCCGCGTTGCCAGAGCGCGAACGCAGTTGCGGCGGCGACGAAGTGGAGCAGCGCCGTGGGCATCGCGAGCTGGCCGTCTTCCTTCTGGAAGGCGTCGAGCATCATGAGGACCACGCCACCGACGGCGAGCGTGAGAATCGGAGCGAGGACCAACAGGAAATTCACGGGTTGAGTCCCCCTCGGGCGACCAGGAGTTCGTTCGAGCGCTGGGCGCGGGTGGCATGGGGCACCGCTGCGGGGACTTCCGCTGGCGGGGCCAAGCCGTTACCGGGATCGCGCGCCGGCGGAGTGGTCGCGGACTCCTCGAGGAGCCACGGGGTCATGTGGGCGTTGCCGCCGTCGCGCAGCGCCTCGCGCTTGCTGTTGTAGACCGCGAGGAAAGACCGCACGGAGGGGTCGATCCGGTCGCGGAAGTACATCGGGAAGAGACCCAGGGCGAAGATGGCCACGACGAGGGGGGCGATGCCCGCCCACTCGCGACTATTGAGGTCCGTGAGGTCGCGGTTTTTCGGGTTGGTCGACGGGCCGAAGAAGACCTTCTGCGTCACGTCGAGCATGTAGACCGCGCCGAGGATCACGCCGCTCACGGCGAGCAGCGCGAACCACGGGCCGATCTGGGCGACCTCGCAGTCGGTTCCGATGCAGTGGTACGACCAGCGCAGGAGGTCTGCGCCGAAGGTGCCGGTGATGATCAGGAACTCACCGATGAACCCGTTGGTCCCCGGGAGGCCGATGGAACTCATGGTGACGAGCACGAAGACCGCGGAGTACCAGGGCATCACCCTGGCGAGGCCGCCGAACTCCGCGACGTCGCGCGTGTGCCGACGATCGTAGAGGACGCCCACGAGGAGGAAGAGCGCCCCGGTGGAGATGCCGTGGTTGATCATCTGCATGATGGCGCCGGACACGCCGGTCGCAGATCGCGACGAGAGTCCGAGCATCACGAACCCGAGGTGGCTCACCGAGGAGTAGGCCACGAGGCGCTTGAAGTCGTACTGCCGCCAGGCCGCGAGGGCGCCGTAGATGATCCCGATGCACGCGAAGAGCGCGACCGTCGGACCGATCCAGTGGCCTGCGAGGGGGAAGAGCCCGAGGCTGAAGCGCAGGAACCCGTAGGTGCCGAGCTTCAGCATGATGGCCGCGAGGATCATCGAGCCGCCGGTGGGCGCCTCGGTGTGGGCGTCGGGCAACCAGGTGTGCACCGGCCACATCGGAACCTTGATGGCAAACGCGAGCGTGAAGGCCGCGAATAGAAGGCGCTCGGTGCTCACCGGGAAGCCGAGGCGCATCAGGTCCTGGTAGTCGAACGAGTAGTGCCCGGAGAGGGTCTTGTACTGGGCGACCATGTACAGGATCGCGAGCAGCATGAAGACCGAGCCGGCGAAGGTGTAGATGAAGAACTTCACCGCGGCGTAGACGGAGTTCTTGCCTCCGAACACGCCGATGATGAGGAACATCGGCACCAGCATCAGCTCCCAGAACGTGTAGAACAGGAACAGGTCGAGGGAGACGAAGGCCCCGATCATCGCGCTCTGCAGGAAGAGCATCGCGGCGATGAACTCCTTCTGGCGATTCCGGATCGCGCCGAACGACACGTACATCGTCAGCGGAGTGAGGAACGTCGTCAGCAGGATGAGCCAGAGCGAGATGCCATCGACGCCGAGGTGGTAGCGGATCCCAAATGCCGGGATCCACTCGACATTTTCGACGAAGCGGAAGGTGCGTGACTGGATGGAGTGGGTTGATCCCACCAGTAGTTGCAGGGACTGCCCGAGGAGGAACAGGCCGACGCCCACGCCGTACGCCCGCAGGACCTTCGGGGCCTGCCGCGGGAGGAAGAGCGCGAACAAGGCCGCCGCCGCCGGGAACCAGATGAGCACCGAGAGCAGGTGCCGCGTCGTTTGAGTGGAGTCCATGAGTGGTTCAGCGACCTGGCTGGTTGGCTGCGGGTTGGTCGGCGCCCTGCGGCAGCACGAGGGTGCGGGCAACAACGTGGCGGCCGAAGGCGTTGGTCGCCTCCACCACCGCGCAGCGCGGGGTCGTGATGGACTCGTTGCGCTGCGTCGCCGCGGTCGGCGCCTCGGCGTGGGCCAGGGCTTCCGTCGCCCGGGTCATCGGGCAGCGCTGATCGAGGAGGTTGGCCTCGGGGCGCGGATCGGGATCATAGAAACCCCATCGATACGTGTACCCGGGGCCACCGCTGGCCTCGAGCGTCGCGGGCCCGGCAGCACCCGGCCGGTACGCGATGGAGACCGCGGGAATCAGCGTGGCCCAGATCACCAGGGCGAGAGTCCCGACGCCGATGAAGGCGCCGTACACCTGAATGGTGCCAGTCTGAATCGGCTTCACCAGGCGGCCGATGCCCATCGCGAGGGTGCCCACCAGGTTGACGATGCCGTCGATCACGTAGCGATCGAAGCCCGCCGCGAAGATTGCCGCGGCACGCACGACGCGCAGCACGGTGACGTCGTAGAGGCCGTCGATGCGCCACTTGTCGAACACGAGGCGGTAGAGGCCCGGGAACGCCTTCGCCACCTTGTCCGCGGGCTCTCCCTTCTGGAACTTGTAAACCCAGATCGCGAGGCCCGTTCCGACGACCCAGGAGAGGAAGCCGCCCGCCATGGCAGGCCACTCCATCGAGTGAACGTGGTGGAGAACCTCTTCGCTGCGGGTCTGCAGTACGTCTGCGACCGCGGGCTCGAGGAAGGTCGGGAGGATGCCCTCGTGGCCGGTCCACGCGTGGGGCAGGCCGAGCACTCCAACGAGGATGGCGAGCGCCGCCAGAACGAACAGCGGGACCACCATGAGCATCATGTCGATGCCGTGCTCCGAGGGGAGCGCGTTGGGGTCGCCGTGTCCGTGGTCGTCGTGACCGTGTACCGCCGCGACCTTATCGGGGTCGTGGTAGCGGGGAGCGGAGTCGCCGTCGAAGGCGAGGATCATCATCCGGCACATGTAGAAGGCCGTCAGCGTCGCGGCGGTAAGGCCCATCGCGAATACGATCTTCCCGACGGTCGGCGCGAACGGATTGGACAGCGCGCGGAAGAGAATCTCGTCCTTCGAGAAGAAGCCCGAAGTGAACGGCGTGCCGATGATGGCGAGCGTCGCTACGGCCATCGTCCCGGTGATCTTCGGGAGGTACTTCCGCAGGCTTCCAAGCTGCCGGATGTCCTGGCGATCACCGCACGCGTGCATCACAGCGCCGGCCCCGAGGAAGAGGCAGGCCTTGAAGAATGCGTGGGTGAATACGTGGAAGAAGCCGGCGCTGAAAGCACCGACGCCGCAGCCCATGAACATGAAGCCGAGCTGCGACACCGTGGAGTAGGCGAGCACCTTCTTCAGCTCCACCTGCGTGACCGCGATGGTGGCCGCGAAGAGCGCCGTGAACGCGCCGACGAGCGCGATGATGCTCAGCACCGTGGAGAAGTGCGTGTAGAGAAACGACAGTCGGCAGAGCAGGTAGATGCCCGCGGTGACCATCGTGGCGGCGTGGATGAGAGCCGACACCGGGGTGGGGCCGGCCATCGCGTCCGGGAGCCACACGTAGAGCGGAAACTGCGCGCTCTTGCCGCAGCAGCCGATGAAGAGCAGGAGGCACGCCGCGCCGCCCCAGGAGAAGTCGATGTTGCCGACGAAGGCACCCAGGCTCGCGGAGCCCGAGAGGCCCGGGATGGCATCGACGAGGAAGTGACCGAGACCGGTTCGCTCGTGCAGCGCGTTGATGAAGGTGTCTTCAGTCAGGTGCGCGCGCAGCGTCTCGAACTGATAGCTCCCGCCCTTCCAGGCGAGGATGGTCATGCCGAGGATGAGGCCCGCGTCACCGATGCGGTTGACGATGAAGGCCTTGCGCCCCGCGGTCGCGTAGTCGTTGTTCGTGTACCAGAAACCGATGAGCAGATACGACGCGAGCCCGACGCCCTCCCACCCCAGGAACATCGTCACCAGGCTGTCGCCCAGGATGAGGTTGAGCATCGCGAAGATGAAGAGGTTGAGATACGCGAAGAAGCGCGCGTACCCCGGGTCGTGGGACATGTACCCGGCGGAGTAAACGTGGATGAGCGTGCCCACCCCCGTCACCACCAGAAGCATCACGCCGGACAGGGGATCGACCACGTAGCGCACCGGAATCATCTCCACCGCGGTGGGACCCAGCGGCGCGATGAACCAATCCCAGGCGCGGAAGCTCAGGGAGGCGAGCGGGTGGTGCGCGTGACCCTCCGCGAGGGCCGCCGCGGCGGCGTGGTTGCCCGCCTTGAGCAGCGCCGCGAAGGCGAAGAGGGAGAGCAGGAAGGACATGCCCACCGCGGAGATCGCCGCGACGTACACACCTTGCCGCCCGATACGCCGACCCCATACCCCGTTGATGACCGCTCCGAGGAGAGGGAGCAGGACGATCCAACCGAGGAGGTTGTATTGGTCCGGCGCGGCCGAAAGCAGCTTTCCGAGATCGATGTTCATGGCTGTGAGCTCAACCCCGGAGCATGTCGGCCGCGTCGGTGCGGACGGTCTTGCGAAGGCGATAGAACGCCAGGACGATCGCGAGCCCTACTGCAGCCTCCGCCGCGGCGACCGCGATGACGAAGAACGTGAAGATGTGACCGTGAAGGGGAATCGTCGCGACGGAGGGAACATCCCCGGATGCGACCGCCGGTTGCCAGCGGTTGGCGGCGATGAAGGTGAGGTTCACTGCGTTCATCATCAGCTCGATGCTCATCAGCGAGATGAGCACGTTGCGACGGAAAAGGAATCCCGCCGCTCCGATGCTGAAAAGCACGCAAGAAAGGGCGAGGTAGTGACCGAGATGGATGATCATCGCGGGCTCCCGTCCACGGACTCGCCGGTGGTCATGGAGACCTTGCCGTGGTGGCTGCGCGCGACCGCGAAGGCCCCGACGATCGCCGCGGTGAGAAGCACCGAGGCCATCTCGAAGGGGATCATCGCCGGCCCGAACAGCTCACGCCCGACGGACTCGATGGTGCCGAAGCCAGACGGGTTGGCGACCCGCTCGGGACTGAGGTCTTTCACTACGCTGGCGAGGAAGACCCCGACGGCGACGATGGAGCCCGCGCCGATCGCACGGGGAACCCCCCCGGCAGAGTCCGAGGGAGCCTCCGAGGCGGGGCCCAGCATCATGATCACGAAGATGAAGAGCACCACGACGGCGCCGACATAGACGATCAACTGCACCGCGGTGAGGAAGTGCGCCGAGAGGCTGATGTAAAGCCCCGCAAGAGCAAGCACATGCACGAAGAGCCCGACCGCGTTGCGGATCGGGTTGCGCATCATCACGGTCGCGAGGGCGCTGGCCACTGCCAGCACCGCGAAGAACAAGAACGCAGCGAGTTGCTGAGTCGACGCAGGCATCAGGCAACCTTCAATCCGAGGAGCGGCGTCGGCTTCCCGATCGCGGCCTCGAACTCGTTACGGAACAGCTTCAAGATCCCCAGCATGGGCATCGCCGCGCCGTCACCGAGCGCGCAGATGGTGTTGCCGATGATGTTGTTGGCGACGTCGGCGAGCGTGTCGAGGTCAACCGTGGTGGCCGATCCGTCAGCGAACTTGTGGCAGAGCCGGGCCATCCAGGCGCAGCCCTCGCGGCACGGAGTGCACTGCCCGCAGGACTCGTGCGCGTAGAACACCATGAGGTTTTCCGCGACGCGGACCATCGAGGTGGTCTCGTCCATCACGATGGCGCAGCAGGTGCCGAGCATCGTGCCGAGGCCGCGCATCGTATCGACGCCCATGGGCACGTCGAGGTGGCTCTTGCCGTGCCACGCGTGCATCGGATGCTTCTCATCCGGCGCGTGAACAGTGTCGCTCTCGCGCAACACCGGAGTGCTGCTGCCGCCGGGGATCACCGCCTTCAGGGTGTGCCCCGTGCGGACGCCACCGCCGAGGTCATCGATGAGTTCGCGGAGGGTGATACCCACCGGGGCCTCGTAGACGCCGGGCCGGTTGACGTGACCGGAGATGCCGTAAAGCCGGACGCCGCCGTCCTTGAGATGGTGCAGCCGCGAGAGCTTCGAGAAGGCTTCGCCGCCCAGTTCGATGATGCTCGGAACGGCGGCGAGGGTCTCGAGGTTGTTGACGATGGTCGGCGCGCCGAAGGCCCCGACCACTGCGGGAAACGGTGGCTTCAAACGCGGCTCGCCGCGAAGACCTTCGAGCGAGTTGAGCAGCGAGGTCTCCTCGCCGCAGATGTACGCGCCGGCTCCGGCATGCACGACGATGTCGAGCTTGAAGTCCTGGTCGAGAATCTTACTGCCCAGGTAACCCCTGGCGCGCGCCTCGCGCACAGCCTGCTCGATGCGCTTGATCGCGAGCACAAGCTCGCCGCGGATGTAGACGTAGACCGTGTGCACGTCGAGCGCGTAGGCCGCGATGATGAAGCCCTCCACGCAACGGTGCGGGTCTTTCTCCATCAAGGTGCGGTCCTTGAAGGTGCCCGGCTCGCCCTCGTCGGCGTTGACCGCGATGTAGTTGGGCTTCTCCGGGTGCGTCTTCAGAAACGACCACTTCAGGCCTGCCGCAAATCCAGCGCCGCCGCGGCCACGGAGGTTGGCGGCCTTGACCTCATCACGGATCGCCGCGGGCCCCATCGCGATCGACTTGCGCAGCGCCTTGTAGCCGCCGGAAGCTTCGTAGGTCGCGAGGGTCCAGGAGTTGGGGGTGTCGTAATTCTTCGTCAGGATGCGGGGATTCTCGACTGGCATGACGGTTACTGCTCCTTGCGGGCGCGAATGCCAATGGGGGAAAAAGTAGCGGCGCAGCCCGCGTCCTTCTTGCGGCGAGCCGCGTCGAGGATGTCGTCGAGCTTCTCTGGAGTGAGGTTCTCGAAGTACTCGTCGTTGAGCTGCATCATCGGACCTGCGCCACACGCCGCGAGACACTCCGCCTCGAGCACCGTGAACTCCCCGTCCCGGGTGGTCTCCCCGACGTGGCAGCCGAGCTTCTGTTCGAGCGCGTCCTTGATGCTCCGCGCGCCCATGAGTTCGCAGCTCAGCGTGCGGCATACCCACACGACGTTGCGCCCCACCGGCTTCTGCTGAAACAGCGTGTAGAAGGTCACAACCCCCTTCACGTCCGCGGTGCTCAGCGCGAGCTTCTTCGCGACGTACTCGATCACCTCCGCAGAGATGTGCCCGAGCTGCTCCTGGCAGATATGCAGGAGGGGGATCGAGAGTGCCTGCTTCGTCGGGTACTTCGGCAGCAGCTCTTCGAAGATCGCCAGCCGCTCCGGAGTGAGCTCGAACGCCATGGTCAAGAATCGCTTTCCGTCATCGCACGCACTCAGGGTCTCTTCCCCGTTCGCCGCGGCGGTGTCTCCAAGAAACGCGGCACGGGTGAAAGCCCGGTCCGCGAAACGCGCGGGACGCTAGTAAGGACCCTCCGCAGTGTCAATAGACCGCGCAGTCCCGCAGCGCACGTCGATCGAACTCCTGCCACGGTGCGCGCAACCGATGATCGTGCAGACCTCTCCAGCACTTGCCGACACACCGCCACTGCAGAAGCTTTGCTGGCTTCCGGGCGCCGGGTTTGCCACCTTTACCCGATCCCCTATGGCTCCTTAAGGTTCTCCCACGGAGGCACATCCCCCTCGCATGAAACCTTCTCATCGCTCACTGCCTCTCCTCCTCCTCGCGGCCGCGCTCCTCGATGCGTGCGCGAGCGCCCCGCCGCCAGCGCCGCCGGTCGCCGTCGAGCACCCCCGTCGTCGCCGCCGTCGTCGCGCCGCAGCCACCGCTCCCAGCGACGCACCCGTGGCCACCCCCGACGCAGCCCCGGCTTCGGCGCTCTCTCCCGACGCAGCCGCCGAGCCCGTCGCAGCGTCCGACGGGCTGTCCCTGGTGCCCACCGTGCGACGAGCCGGCAGCCTCGAACCACGCCCCAACGCGCCGTCGATGGGGAGCCCGGTGGTGCCGACCGCGCGCACCGGGGGACGGCCTCTCACCGCACGCTGGACGGGTCCGCGCAGCGCGCCGCGCATCGTGTGCGAAGGCGACGGCACCCCACAGCGGCCGAGCACACAGTCCCCCTACGACCCCACCAACGCGATGATCGTGCGGACGTTTCTCCCGGCGGAGAGTTCGGTGATCGCGTGCGCGCCGGCAGTCGATGGTGAGGGCCGGGTGTCTGTGCGGGTGCTCTTCGCGGGCAACGGATTACCCCAGGAGGTAAGCCTGAGCGTCGGCGTCTCCCGCGTGCAGGGGCTCTGCCTCGGCGCTGCGCTCTGCAACACACACATGAGCGCGTTTCGCGCGCCCAACGCGACGGTCAGCTACGCCTTCGTGGTCGCCGTCGCCGCGGAGGAGACCGCCACGCAGACGGAGTGACCGCCGCCTACTCCGCCGTCGCGGCGACCAGAGCAGCCCAGTCCACTTCGCCCGGTAGACGGCCCTCCGCGCGATCGGGTCGGCCACCCCCGCGCCCCTGCTGCGCCGCGGCTGCACGCTTCAACCACGCGCCGCAGTCGAAGCCAGACTCCGTCCCGCGTGCGATCAGTACGAGCAGCCCGTCGTCGATTCGCGACGCGAGGAATGCCACCACGCCTGCCCGCGCCGTCAGCCGTTGACCCAGCGCCCGGAGCGTCTCCACCGACTCGCCCTCGAGGCAGAGAACCACACGCGAAGAACCCGCCGCAGACGCCTCGCGCAGCAGCCCCGCAGCCACCCCTTCGGCCCAACGAGCACGCACGTCCCCGAGCGCGTCGCGCGCAGACTGCAGCTCCGAGCGAAGCCTCTCCACCGCCGCGCGCACGTCGTGCGGACCGCACGTGAACACTCGACCGAGCTCGGCCAACGACACAGAGCGGGCCCGAAGCTCATCGAGGGCTGCGCGACCCGCGAGGAAGTTCACGCGGGTCTTGCCCTTGAAGCGCTCGACACCGGTGATGTGCAGCGCGCCGATGAGGGCGGTGTGAGTACAGTGAGTGCCGCCACAAGGCGACAGGTCGAAGCCGCCGATGTCCACGACGCGGATGTTCGCGGTGACCTTCGGCGCGCGTCGCAGCGGCAGCGTCGCGACCTCCTCAAGCAGCGGAAACCACTGCCGAACGGCGAGGTCGTCCTCGATCGCTTGCGACACGCGGCGCTCTGCACGCGCGAGGGCGCGCTCGTCGAGGGAGACCACGTCGAGGTCGAGCGTGCAGCCCGTACCGCTCAACCGCGAAGAGATCGTCTCCGCGCCCGCCTCGTCCACCATCGCTCGCGACAGCAAGTGCTGCCCGGTGTGAAGCGCGGCGTGCAACCGACGCCGGTCGCGGTGAACGCGCGCCCGTACCCTCGAGCCCACCGCGGGGAGCTCCGACCCGACGGGCACGGAGTGCAACACCACCCCGGCGGCATCGCAGGAAGTGTCCTCGACGAGCAGCCCCGCGAGCACGCCCGCGTCGCCTGGCTGACCCCCGGAGTCGGGGTAGAACGCCGTGCGGTCGAGTACCAGCGCGGGTCGATTGTCTACGTGTAAATGCGCCAGGACGGTCGCCTCGAAATCGAGGAGCGTTGGGTCGTCGAGGTAGAGGCGAGGCGTTCCGGGCGTGGCGTGCGCGACCATGGGGTGTGGTGCTTCTTATCGCGGATCGACAGGCGGGAGAACCAAACCAGGGAGCCGCGAGCGCCCTCAATCGCGGAGCGCGCGCTCGACCTCGTCGGCGTGAAAACCGAGCAGCACCCTGCCCCGCACGTCGAGCACCGGGATGCCGCCGCCGCGGATGTTTCCTTCGGTCATGCGGGTGTTCATGTCGTCGTAGGCCGCTGGGTCGGCCTCGACGTTGCGGAAGCGCGACGGCACGTTGTGCGCTGCGAGCCAGTCCATCGCGGCGCGGGTGTGGCGGCACCAATGGGCACCGTAGACCACCACCGGAGCCAACACCGACACGGGAGCGCCCGCCGGAGCAAGCGGCGGCAGCGGTGGATGCGACGCACAGGCAGACGCAACGAAGAGGAGAGCGAGGGCGAGACGCATGGCGAACTGCACCGTACCGTGATCGCCGCGATGCTGCACCGAGTGCCGAACCGTCAGCGTCACCGAGGGGACTCGTAGGCGAAGTTTCCACGGTGGCGGAGCCAATGGTCGGGAGGGTCAAACTCGGGGTCGCGGGCACGCGTCGCCTTCGACACGATACCGAGAGCGAAGGTCTTCACCCGCCGCGCGTCGAACCACCGCGCAATCGATCGCGGCAGGAAGTGCTCCCCCATGTGATCGGTCGCCGGGTAGCGCACCGTGCGAACCCATCGGGCGATCGACGTCGTGGCGGCGCGCCCGGTCAGCCTCGCCCGGCCAGCAGCACACGCAGTCGCGCAACCTCCGCCTCCGCGATGTCCGCCCGCTCCGCCTCTGCCTCCGTCTCCGTCGCGAACAACTCCTCCCCATCAACACCCGTCCCCAGTCGCAGCCGCGCGTCGCGTCCTTCGCCGATCGCTCGCAGCCAGCACCCAAGCCCCGCCACCTCCACTCGATCGCCCATCGTCTGCGCCGCGCGCACGAAGCCCCGCCGCGCGAGCCGTCGGTACACCTGCCAGCGCACCCGTGTCCGGCTCCGGGACGTCGCTCCCGGATCAAAGATCACCAACTCTTTCGCTCCCATTGCGGCGTACTCCGCCGGGGCGTCTTCGTAATCTTTTCCGACATCACGCGAGACGATCTCGAGCGCAAACGACGGCGGCCCCACCTCCCACAATTGCCACGACGTCGGAACCGACTCCGGATCCACTTTTGGCAGCACATAGACATCCGGCGCCACGCGTCGCGTCGGATCGCCTTCGACCCAATAAAGAAACTGGTCCGCCCCGGTAAACGCCTTCACTTTCCGCGTCCTGAACCACCGTGCGATCAGCGGTCGCAGTGCCTCCGCGATGGCTCGCAGCAGGAAGTCCTCCCCCACGTGATCCGTCTCCGGATAGTGAACCGTATGAACCCGTCGCGCGCTCGACGTCATGGCTTCGAACACTGCCACGACAGCCCCGGTTTCGTCAGTCGGCACTGCGTTTACGTGTTCGTGTTGGCGATGGGCGCTCCACCCGGGGTGACGACCTCGCCCGGGCGAAGCAGCGCATCGTGTTTCTGCGCATCCTTCTTCGCGAGGCTGCGGCCACTCCGTCGATCAGTCCGAGCACGCGATGAGGCTCTGCCTCAGTCTCGAAGAGCGCGCATGGATCGCTCTCGCGCTTCTCGCCTGGCTCTCGGCGACCACCCCTCGGACGCCCACGCCCTCCCCTCGCGAGTGAGAAGCGCTGGGTGACGTGGGCGGGTGCTCCTTCCCGAGAGGGTCGCGCGCACCGAAGCTGGACCTATCTTTCCGGCGCTCGCTCCACTCGCGTTTCCGGAAGTAGTCGAGTGTAAACTATCAGGTTGTTGCGATTCTTGATCGCGTGGGCGCGTACTGATTGAATGTGGAGAAGCAAAAAGGGGTAGCGCTACATCGCCCCGTGCGAACAGCGAAACCCGATATGGTATTGACGGGACGTCGGCGAGCTTGGGTTGCGATAGGCCGCGCGGACGACGGTGGCGGTGGAGTTGTCCCACGACCCGCCACGAAACAGACGGATCACTCCCGAAGTCGGGCCGGTCGGGTCAATCACAGCCGACATTGTATAGCTCGTATAGAAGTCCAATGTCCACTCCGAAACATTGCCTGCCATGTCGAATAGACCGAATGGCGAGTTGCCACTTGGATAGGACTGCACCGGACACGTTGAGCCTGGGTCAGGAAAGCGATTCCAGCAAAGCTGCGAACCGGGTGCCGCGTTGCCCCAGGGGTAGATGTGATTGGCCACGTCGCTCCCGCGAGCCGCATATTCCCATTGCGCTTCCGTCGGGAGATCGCCGCCGCGCGATTGGCAATAGGCGCGCGATTGAAACCAATCCACACCGTTGATCGGGTGGTTGTCTCGACCCGCGACAGCCCAGTTGTATGCGCCACTAGTGTCCGGCGTGGTGCACCCGGTCGCAGTGCACAAGCGATAGGCCGCCACCGTCACCTCCGTGAGGTCCATGCAGTATGCCGACAGCGTCACCATGTGCGGAGGCTGCGCCTGGTAGCTCGCCGTGTCGGCGTCCCCCATGAGGAAGCTGCCTGCGGGGATGTACGCCATACCAGCAGGACAGAGGCCGGTAGAAGACACGCAGGTGCCACCTCTGCACGCCTGGCCGCTGCTACACGCCACTCCGCACGCGCCGCAGTTGGCTGTGGTGGTGAGCGCGATGCACGCGCCGCCGCAGAGGGTCATACCGCTCGGGCACGACTGACCGCAGACGCCGCCGGAGCACGTCGCGCTCCCGCCCGTCGGAACCGCGCACGCCGTACACGACGACCCGCACAACGTCACCGAGGTGTCCGACACGCAGCTACTTCCGCAGAGGTGAGTGCCGCT
>CANJUR010000066.1 GCA_947477565.1 Deltaproteobacteria bacterium | reverse complement strand
CCCGTCCGCGATCACGGAGCCGGCGCTCTCCCTCCGCCAACGCCAAAAACCCATCGAGCGCACGAATCAGCATGGATTACAGCCGAATCGTGAGATGTGTCCCGAGGTGAACCCTCTTGGGAGAGGGGGTTGGGGGTGAGGTCTCGCAACGGGGATCGATCCTTCAGGAGCCGGTCCTTAGCCCTCCAGCGGGCGGTTGTTTCCTATCCGGAGTACCTACCAGCGCCTCGCGTCGCTCGAGCACTACCTCCTGGTCAACCAGGACGAGGCGCGCATCGAGCACTTCCGCCGCAACCCCGACGGCACCTGGACGCTCTCCAACGCCGTCGCCGGCGGGGCGGTGCGCCTCCCCGATCTGGGGGGTGATCTCGCGGTCGATGAGGTCTACCAGGCGATGGAATTCACCCGCTCCTGGCCGTTTCCGCGCAACTACCGCGGGAGGCTCTCGATCGCCGCGGAGGTGCAGCCCGCCGGGGCGGTGAGCACGTTGCAGCGCGAGGGGTTGCCGTCGGGGATGCGCACGCCCTCCACGCCGCCGCGCGCCGTCCCCGGGAAGTCCGTGCTGAGGATGTGCGCCCCCGCGGCGAGGCCCGCGGCCGTGACCGCCGGGTCGAGGACGGCGTCACCGGCGGTCCAGGAGAAGACCCGCACGAGGTAGCCCGCGCGCACGGCCTCCGGGACGTTTGCGCCGCTGGCGTTGTTGAGCACCATCACCCCGGCGAAGGGGTCGCCCATCGCGGAGTCGATGAAGGCCAGTCGTCCCGCGAGGTCGCGGCGGCCGTGGGTGTAGACGTCGCGCAGCGCGTCGGAGCGGTCGATGAAGAAGAGCACCCGCCCCCGGGAGACGCCCAGCGTCGGCCATCCCTGCGTGCGAATCGCCTCGGGCAGCGACGCCGCGCCGCCGCGCACTTCGTCCGGAGTAATCACGAGGTCGCGCGGAAACACCGAGAGAATCTCCGTCTCCATCGCGGTGAGGCGAAGCTCCGTGGTGGGCGCGTCCCAGGCGTCCTTGGGCTCGATCTGGAGGAAGAGCGGGTGGTGCGACGGGTGCGCGTCGGACCAGCGCCGAACGATCGCGAGGCAGTCGGTAAACAGGTCGCAGGTCGAGCGCGCATCGAGGATCGGGAGGTGAAACACCCGGAAGCGTCCGCAGCGGTGGTCCCAGCGGATGTCGAGTTCGAGCGCGCGCACGCCCTGGGACTCGAGTTGCTCGTCGAGCGGCGCCTGGGAGTAGTCCCAGTCGGGTCCGACGATGGCGGGGCGGAGGTGATAGCTGTTGTGGGTCCCCTTGGCCTGCAGGTGGTTGAGCCGAAGCACGTCGTCGAGGGGGCCGCGCGTCGGCACTGCAGTGCGTGCGGCGGGTGTCCCGAGGGCGGCGGGGCACGCGGGACCGGTGTCGTCGGGAGCGTCCACCGCCGTCGCGGCGTCCAGGGCGGGTGCGGTTCCGGTGGTGCCATCACATCCCAGAAACAACAGCGACACGGCGATGGCATACGACTTCATCGCGCCATCGTATCGCGTCACTTCTCCTCGTCGGTGGGCACCTCGTCGTCTTCCGGGTGATGGAAGGGCTGCGCCGCGCGGATCACCTGCAACTGCACCGTCGGCGCAGTCACGGCGCGCGCGACCGGGGCGGCGACCGCAGGAGCGAGCACCACCTCGGGCACATCGACAACCTCCTCCAACGGGAGCACGTGGTTGATGGTGAACCGCAGGCGTAGTTCGCGGGCCGTCACGGGGAAGCGCAGCCCGGCGGTGTAGCGTCCGCGGGTCTCCGTCTCGCGCAGTGCCGCAACGACCACGTCGGGCCCGGCGGCGGCGACGTCGAGGGTGGCGAGGGACACCGGACGCCCTTCGGCGTCGCGGAGGTCGAGGGAGAGGGTGGCGGCGGCGGTTGCTTCGCCGGTGGTTGCGTTGGGCGCCGTGACGCGGATGTCATGCGCGAGCGGACCGACCTGGTCGGCCGTGAGGGTGGTTGCGCGGGCGTCGTGGCCGTCGGCGGTGGTTCCGCAGCGGAGGGCGTAGGCGCGGGCGGGGTCGAGGAGGCGCGGACGCTCGGCGGCGGTGGCCCACTGTGATCCGTCGAGGCTGCAGAAGAAGCCCGCAGGGATCACCAGCGCTGCGCGATGGCCCGCGCGGGTGGCGGTGGGTAGCTCGCCGGGGTCTACCCGAGGCGCGACGATCTCGATGCGCACGACGGCGGAGGGCGGGCTCTCGAAGCGGTCGGGATCGAGGGCGAAGAGCCGGACAAACCAGGTTCCGGGGTTGAGCGAGCGAAACCGCAGTTGGGTCTCGCGCGGCCCGAGGCGCTGCTCGCCGAGGCGGTCACGGAAGCGAGCGTCGCGGGCGATGTCCACGCGGTACCCGGTGACGTTGGCACCTGCCACGGGTGCGCCGGGGCCGAAGACGCCTTCGACATTGACGGGCTCGCCGAAGGAGAGTGCGCGGGTGCTGGGCGGGCGACGCCAGACGGGTGCGCGCGGCAGCGGGCGAAGCAAAGACGGCACTGCGCCCTCCTCCTCGCGAACGGCGCGGCCCGCGGGGAGCAGGTACTCGTGGGTGCCGAAGCGCACGCGCAGTCGGCCGCGGGTGACGGCGACGCGGGTGATGTGCCCGCCAAGCTCCGCGGCGAGGGTGGCGTCCGCGCGCCCCGGGAAGACCGTGAGCGCCTGCGTGGCGACCGGCGCTGATTCCGTCGATCTGCCCGACGGAGCCGTGAGGCGGAGGGTTCCGCGGATGAGGGTGGTGGTGGTGCTGGCGGGCTGCGTGGCGGGAGCGGCGTTGCCGTAGACCACCAGGAGCGATTGCGGGTCGAGGGAGATGCTGGTTCCGTCGGAGAGGGTGAGTTCGGCGCGGCCATCGTCGCCGGTGCGGACGCGAGCGCCGCGGGGGAGCACCGTGTCTGCCAGGGCGGGGGCAAACGCGCGCCCGTTGGCGGGCATCACATCGACGCGGCCGCGGACGACGGCGAGGCGCACCTCCGGGAGCCTGCGCTCGGCGGGGACGGGTTGCGCGTATGCCTTCGTCGGGAGCGCCGCGCTACCAAGGACCAGAAAGATCGCGAGGGCGATCCAGTGGGGCACAGGTGATCGCGCGGACGAGGAGAGCACCGGGTAGAAAGGGAGGGATAGCACCGGTCGCGCGGGGGCGTCGTGAACACGGGTTGGCGTCAACACGCGTTGGGGCGGTGGGGTGTCGGCGAGAGGCTGCGATCGTGGAGTTACAGGTGTGAACGGGGTCTGTGCGGCGGCGGGAGAATCACTGGAATTCGGGTAGTGGGCGAGAGGCTCCGCGGTACGCTGGCGGTGCATCGGGGGGTTGGTACGTTGACTGCTGGGTGGTCGATCACGGACTTCGAACCTCAGGGAGGTTTTCATGACCCACCGCATCACTCTCTCGACGATGGCTTTCGCGACGGTTCTCTCCACTCTCGGGTTCACGGTCACGGCGAGCGCGCAGCGACGTCCGGCGCACGGCGCGCATCTCCCGGCGCAGGACGGCGGCGGGCGCATCTCGCTGGATGGTCGCCTCGGGCGGCGCGACCCGGTGGACTCCGAGGGGCGTCACCGTCGGGGACAGGTCGTCGCGCTGCGCCGCGGCGATCGGGTGCGCTTCGGCGTCACCTCGGATGCGATCGATGCGATGGCCGTGGTCGAGGGCCCCGGCGGCCAGCGCTGGGCAGACGACGACGGCGCGGGCGGAACCAACGCGCGACTGGTGTTCACCGCACCGCGCGACGGAAATTATCGGTTCATCGTGACGAGCTACGAGGTCGGCGAGAGGGGGGCGTACCAGGCCGAGGCGTTCGTGACGCACGGGGACCCGGGGGCGATCGATGACACCGCGGACGACGAAGAGAGCGACGACGAGAGCGACGACCGCGCGGATGCACAGGACGACGACCGCGCGAACGACGACGGCACGGCGAACGATGCGTCGGCCACCGGGGCTGCCACGACGTACGGAATCTTCGTGGGCATCTCGCACTACGGCGGCGACAACGACGACCTGCCGGGCAGCGCCTCGGACGCGGTTCAGTTGGCGCGAACGTTTCAGCAGGCGGGATGGATGCAGCGGAGCAACGCCGTGGTGTTGACCGACGCTCAGGCGACGGCGGGCGGGCTGCGGCAGGCGTTTCAGGCGCTGTCGTCGCGGGTGCGGCCCATCGACACGCTGGTGTTCTTCTTTGACGGCCACGGCAGCAGCGACACGCTCGATCTGCTGGGCCCGGACGTCTCCCGTCGCGAGCTTGGGCAGATGATGAACCGCGTACCGGGGCACCAGCTTCTGGTGCTCGACAGCTGCGAGGCGGGCGGGTTTGCGCCGCTGGTGCAGGGGCAGAGGCACCGGGCGGGGCTGTTTTCGTCGCGGGCGACGGAGAGTTCATCGACGGCGCCGGAGGTTCAGTCCGGTGGCTGGCTGGCGTACTCCTTTCGTCAGGCGGTGGGCGGCGAGGTGCGGCGTCGCCCGGATGGCTCGGTAGCCCTCAACGACGTGATCGCCTACGTGCGCCGCCAGTACTCCGAGCACCACGTCACGCCAGGGCAGAACCTCGTGGCCGTGACCGATCGTAGCCAGGGCTTCGCGCTCGGCGGCCGCGGTGACGCTGTGATGCCCACCGCGACGGACACCGCGGTGGCCTCGCGCGACTCGTGGGTCCGCCCCGCGCGGCGACCCGGGGACGTGGCGATGGTTCCGATGGACGCGGCGGGCTCAGGTGACAACGAGCTCTTCGGCAACAACGACGCGTTTGCGCAGCTTCTCAGCGCCAGCTTCGGGGTGGCCGGCGAGGTACTCAACAGCATGGTGAAGTGACCGCGGGGGTGCTTCTCTCCCTCCGCGCATGACCCTCCGCCCCATCGCTCTCCTCGTCCTCGCCGCGGCCTGCTCGCGACGCCCTCCCGCAGTCATCACCGTGCCCGCGCTCGTCGCACTGCACGGCCACCCGGTGCCGCTCCCTGGCTCGCCAGACCCGGTGCGCATGGACTACCTCGCGTATGACCCGGGCTCGCACCAACTCTGGATTCCAGCGGGCAACACCGCGCGCGTCGATGTCCTCGACACGACCAGCGGTGCGCTCACTGCGGTGGAGGGATTCGTCACTGCCGAGCGGATGATCCACGGTGTCGCGCGGGTGATCGGTCCGAGCTCCGCGGCGGTCGGCGAGGGTGTCGTGTACGTGGGCAATCGGGCGGACTCCACCGTGTGCGCCATTGACGCGACGACCCGCGCCCGAGGCGTCTGCGTGACCGTGGAGTCCGAGCCCGACGGCCTGGCGTGGGTGCCGGGAGCGCGTGAGCTTTGGGTGACGCTGCCGGCGTCGCGAGCGCTGCTGGTGCTGCCGACAGACGCTGCCGGGGCGCTGCAGCGGCCGGTGCGGGTTCCGCTCAACGGCATGCCCGAGGGCTACGCTGTCGATGCCGCGCGGGGGATTTTCTACACCAACCTCGAAGACGGCGACCGAACGCTGGCGATCGACCTTCGCTCGCACCGCGTGCTGGCCGAGTGGTCGCCCGGATGCGGCGCGGCGGGCCCGCGCGGGCTGGCGCTCGACGCCGCGCGCCGATGGCTCTTCGTGGCCTGCACCGATCAGGTCGTGACCCTCGACGCGAGCGGCAGCGGTGCCGTGCTCGGACGCGCGTCGACCGGCGCCGGGGTGGACAGCATCGCGTTCGTGCCGTCGCGGGGGCTGGTGTACGCGGCCTCCGGAGCGACGGCTGCGCTGCGGGTGCTGCGGGTCGGAGCAGCGGGAGAACTCACCGCGGTGGCATCGACGCCGACCGAGCGGGGCGCGCGCGCAGTGGTGGTCGATGAGCAGGGCCGCGCATACGTGGCCGACTCGCTCAACGGTGAAATCCTGGTGCTGGACCCGCTGCCGTAAAGGCCTGCGGGGAGGTTCATCACCGGTGATGTGGAGTTCATCACCGGTGATGTGGCGAGGGAGGTCAGCGCCAGGTGTCGTTGCTGATGGTGTAGGCCTCGACGCGGGTGGTGCTGATGCCGCTGGCGCTGCGACCACCGATCGCGAGCAGACGCCCGTCCGTGAGGCTCACGAGGGGGAAGTACGAGTGCGCGATGTTCATCGGCGCGATGGTGGCGTAGGTGCCTGTCGCGAAGGAGAACGCCGTCACCGACGTGAGGTACGTGCTGAGGTAGCCGCCCGCGAGGTAGGCCCGGCCGTCCGTGCCCACCGCCGCGCCGTAGACCGCCCGCCCCGTAGGAAGCGTCGGCCCCGCCGTGTACGTGTCCGTGACCGGATCGTAGATCTCCACCGCGGTGACGGCGGCGCTGGCGGCGGTGGTGCCGCCGAAGATGTAGATCCGACCGTCTGGCCCGGTGACGGCGCCGGCGCCGGCCCGCACGTTGGACATCGACCGGATGTTCACCCACGTGTTGGTCGACGGCGTGTACGCGGCCGCGCTGGCGAGGGCGACGGTGCTGGTTCCGCCGAAGACGTAGACCCGCCCGTCGGAGCCCACGGCCGCGGCGGCGCCGTACCGCGCGGTAGACAGCGAGGCGAGCGTCGTCCAGAGGTTGGTCGACGGCGTGTACGCGTACACCCCCGTGGCGGTCGACACATTGTACCCGCCGATGGACAGCACCCGGCCGTCCGGGAGCGCCACCGCCGTCGCCGCCCAGCGCGCGGTGGGCATCGAAGCGCGGGTGGTCCACACGTTGGTCGCCGGGTCGTACATCTCCGTGGCCGAGAGGTAGCCAATCTCGTACCCGCCGAAGACGTAGACCCGCCCGTCTGTCGCCGTGGCCCCCGCGGCGCCGTAGCGCAGCAACGAGAGCGCCCCCGGCGCCGCAGATGTGCACACCCGCGCGACGCAGCTTTGCCCGGCGGAGCAGACGTTGCCGCATGCGCCGCAGTTGCGGGCGTCGGCGGCGAGGTTGGCTTCGCAGCCGTTGGCTGCGGTGGCGTCGCAGTCGCTGTAGCCCGTGACGCACGCCGAGCCGCACGCGCCCGCGACGCAGGTGACGGTGGTTCCCGCGGTTCCGATGCCGGGGCAGACGTTGCCGCACGCGCCGCAGTTGCTCACGCTCGTCTGCAGGCTGGCCTCGCAGCCGTTGCTCGCGAGGGTGTCGCAGTCGCGGTAGCCCGCGTTGCAGGAGAGCACCGCGCACGTGCTCGCGGCGCACACGCCAGAGCCGTTGGCCGGGGCGCAGCGCACTGCGCAGCCGCCGCAGTTGTTGAGATCGCTCGCGGTGACGGCCTCGCAGCCGGTGGAGGCGCGCGCGTCGCAGTCGGAGAAGCCCGTCTGGCAGCCGAAGGTGCACGTCCCGCTCGCGCAGGTGACGAGCGCGTTGGGTCCCGTGGGACACACGTTGCTGCAGCGGCCGCAGTTCGCCGCGTCGTTGCCGAGGGCTCGCTCGCAGCCGTTGGTCGGGTCGCCGTCGCAGTCGCCGTAGCCGCTCAGGCAGACGTACCCGCAGCGTCCCACGGTGCACGACGCCGCGCTGTTGGGGCGCGCGGGACACGCCGAGCCGCACGCGCCGCAGTTGCGCACGTCGCTGCCCGTGTAGACCTCGCAGCCGTTGCCAGTGTTGCGGTCGCAGTCGCCGTAGCCGGAGATGCAAGTGATCTGGCAGGCGCTCGCGACGCACTGGCTCGTGGAGCCCGCCCGCGAGGTGCAGGCCCGCCCGCAGGATCCGCAGTTCGAGGGGCTGGTGGTGACGTCGGTCTCGCAGCCGTTGAACGCGACGCCGTCGCAGTCGCCCCACCCAGCCTCGCAAGAGAAGCCGCAGTTGCCGCTGGCGCAGGTGCTGGCGGTGCTGTGCACCGGGAGCGTGCAGGGGGCCGGGGAGTAGCCGAGGCCGTCGCTGTTGCAGACGCGGCGCTCGGTGGCGGAGGCGCAGTCGTTGATGCCCGGGGTACAGATCCAGGTGGAGCAGCGGCCGGCGAAGCAGCTCGATCCGCCGGGGCAGGACATCGCGCGGGTGCCGAGGCCGTCGGGGTTGCAGGCGCTCACGGAGGTGGACGACTGGCAGGTCGTGACGCCGGGGGTGCAAGTCCAGGCGCGACAAACACCGACGGTGCAGGACTGCATCGCGGCGCAGTCCGTGGGCGTGTACCCGAGGCCGTCGGGGTTGCATACGCGGCGCTGGGACATCGATCCGCAGCTTGTCGCGCCGGGGGTGCAGATCTGCGCCTGGCAGCGGCCATCGGCACAGGACGCTCCGGCGCCGCAGGGGGTCTCGTCCCAGGCGCTTCCGTTGGCGTTGCAGACACGGAGGCGGCGGAGGTCGAGGCACTCGCGGACGCCAGGGGTGCAGACCTGCGCGACGCACGTGCGCTCGGCGGTGCAGAACTGGCTCGCGGGGCAGTCAACGTCCGTGACGCAATCGACGCAGACGGCGCGAGAGGCATCGCACACCTGGTCGAGGGTGCTGCACTCACGCGACGATCGGCAGGGCGTTGGGGCGGGGAGGCAGTTGTTGCGTACGCAGACGTTGGTTCCGGTGCAGTCGGGGTCGGTGACGCAGTCGGCGCAGCGGCTGAGGGTGGTGTCGCAGACCTGCGCCGGACATGTTCGCGACGACGAGCACGCGGTGCCCGCGACGCAGTGGTTGCCCTGGCAGACGGGCGCGGCTGCGCCGCACTGCGCGCCGGAGACGCACTCGACGCAGACGTTGGCAACGCGGTCGCAGACGCCACGGGCGCAGTCGCGGTTGGAGCGACAGGGGATCGCCACGATGGGCATGTCGATTGGGACATCGGCCACGCCGCCATCGCCCGCGGTGTCGCTCGGGACGACGGTGTCGCTCGGGACGACGGTGTCGCTCGGGGTGATCGGGCGATCGGTCGCGGAAGGCACGTCGCCAGTGTTGGTGGTGATGGTGCCGCTCGCGCTCGCCGTGCAGGCGAGGGCGAGAGACGCACAAAGCATTAGAAATAAGGGTGTTCGCATGGGTGGACCTCCGACGAGCGCGGGAAGCTACACGACGGTTCCCTGGCGGTGTATCCGTCCCGTGAGAGGGGTGGGGTGGATCAGTTCCAGCGGCGGAGCTGCGCGATGCGATGGCGGAGTTGCTGCTCGTAGAGGACGCCGCCCACGAGGAGCCCGACGCCGAAGCCCACCAGGCGCACGGACAGCGGGAAGACGTCTTCCATGCGCACGAAATACTGGATCCATGCGTTGAGGATGAGCGCCACTGCGGACAGCGACATCACCGCCGCGCGACGGGTCACGACGCCGAGCGTGAGCAGCGCCGCGGAGGAGCACAGCACCAGCGCCGCAGGCTGCAACTCGTGCTGCGTCGTCAGCGTCTGTAGCGTGAGCAGGCCGTAGAACTGACCCAGCGCTGCGATCTCCAGCAGGCGGAAGCGCTCGCGCCCGACGCGCGCGGTGACGGCGTAGGAGAGCGCCAGCAGCGCCGCCGACACGCCCGCCATCAGGGTCCAGTCGAGGCCGTGCGAGCCCAGCCAGCCCGAGCCCGACGACCCGATGGCGTGAAACACCCGCAGATCGGCCGCGGCCATCATTCCGAAGAGCCCTGCGAGCACCGCCTCGGCCCGCGCGTCGTTGCGCGCCCGTAGTTCGGGTCGCAGCAGCGCCGCGAGCAGCACCAGCGCGCCCACTGCCACCGCGCCGACGGTGAACCCGCGCTCGTCCCGCAGCAGCGCCTCCGCCGTCGGGGCCATCACCACGATCGCCCCCGCGGTGAACGTCGCCGCCGTCCCCACCGGCGCTGCCGCGCGCGTCAGCAGTGCCGCGGCCGCCGCCACGAGGTACGGCCACGCCGCCGCCAGGAGCGCGTGCGTTTCCCAGTTCCCGTGGAGCACCGCGAGTCCCGTCGCCACACTGATCGCCGCCGCGATGACCTGGGCCACCGCGAGCGGCTTCGCGGCGGGCTTCGCGTCGCGCCACCCCGCGAGCATGGCCAGCGCCGCGTAGGCCCCTGCCACCGCGAGAGAGTACCCAGCCGGGCCCATCACCGCGCCGCTCTTCAGGTACTCCCCGAGTGCCCCGAAGAACACCGCGAAGTCGATCGCCGCCAGCAGTCCGAAGGGGCCCGATCGGCGCCAGAGTGCGAGCGCGAAGGTCGTCGCGCTGACCACCGCCGCGAGCGCGCATACGGGTCCCTCCGCGCGCGGCACGTCGAGCATGTGGATGAGTTGCGCGCCGACGGTCCAGAAGAGTTGACTGCCCAGCGCGAGGAGAACTGCTCCGCCCAGCGGAGCGTCGCGCCGCCCGACCACCACGCCGCTGCCGAGCGCGCCGAGCGCCAGCATCGCGAGCAGCGCGAGGCGTCCGCCGTCGTCGAGCAGCGAGAACGTGTACGCCACCGCCACCGTCGCAAACACGCATGCGAGCCCGCGCCCCACGGTCGCGCCGATCTCCATTCCCCGGCGCGCGGCGACGCTCCCGGCGAGTCCTGCCAGCGTCGCGAGCACCCCGAGAATCGCCACGCGGCCGAACTCCCCGACCACGTCCCACCCGGCCACGACGAGCAGCACCGCGCCGATGAATGCGCAGAACCCTCCCACGATGAGCACCAGCATCAGCACCGGCGACATCTCCGTCACGTGCGCGCGCACCGCGGCCGCCTCCGCCGCCGATGCGCTTCCCGCGGGGTGCCGGTACGCCGCCGCGAGGGGCGCTTCGGCCGCCGTTCGAGCGGCCCTGGCGAGCGCCTCGGAGAGCGACTCCATCGTCGGTCGCAGCGTCGGCACCTGGTTGAGTGCCGCTTCGAGGCGCGCGGCCAGTTCGCCCGCTGCCCCGATGGCGTAGGGCTTGAGATTCACCTGTCCGAGCGGCGCGTAGCCCGTGAGCGTGGCGTACACCACCGCCGCGAGCCCGTAGACGTCCGTCGCGGGGGTGACCTCGTAGGCCGCGACTGCCTCCGGGGCGGCGAAGCCCACCGCCGTCGCCGTCGCTCCGCCCGGGTGCAGCCGTGCCCGCAGCGCAGCGCCCGGCTTCGAAGCATGCGCAGGAACCATCACCGTCGCCGTGTCGCCCGCGCCGATCCAGATCATCTCCGTGCGCACGTCCCCGTGCACGACGCCCCGCGCGTGGAGGTGCGCGAGGCCACGCCCGACGCCCGCCAGTGCCGTGAGCGCCGCGGGCTTCGCGAGGGCTGCGGCGGTCCAGGAGCGGAGCGCGGAGAGGTCGCCCTCGTAGGTGACGCCGACGTCTGCCTCGAAGGAGAAAAACACCACGGCGGCGGTCTCCGCAGGGTTCGGCGGCGGGTCCGCGGGGCGGGTCCAGAGGTACGTCTGCGTGGCCGCGAGGGCGGCGGCGAAGGCCTCGGGCAGGGCCTCGCGAGTGACACCCTCGACGATCGCAAGGGGTCCGCCGAAGGGGCCGTTCATTGCGGCACGGCAACAGAGCGACGGTGGGGCGTCAAGGCGCGCGGGGCGGACGTGTCAGCGCACGTACATCGGGCTGGAGTAGACCCACGGGACTTCGCGCACGACGCGCTCGAGGCCCGGCAGGTACGGCCGCACGTGGTTGGGCGTGATGCGCACCTCCGCGCGGTACACGCCCGCCGTCGTCGGCGTGTAGCTCACGTCGCCGGTGTCCGACGCGGCCACTTCGGTCCACGCTCCGGTGCGCTCGGCGCGGAGCACTCGCGTGCGCATCGTTGGCGTCGGAAGCGACGGGTCGAGCGCGTTCACGTGCGGTCGAGTCACCCGCAGAACGGGCGCTTCGGCGAGCGTCATCTCCTCGCCGATCTCGCGAATGCGGTCGCCGGTCTGCGCCGTGTAGCTGAACCCGACGGGGGTGCCGAAGGCCTCGAAGACCACGAGCACCCGGCTCTGCCGCAGCGCATCGAGAGCGCTCGCGCGAGTGAGTTCGCCCTGCACCCACAGCTCGTTGGAAAACCACCGGAACACCCGCCGATAGCTGTCTCCGCGCTCGCCGTCGGCGAGCGGCGTTGGGAGGACGTTTTCGTGTGCGTCGCTGCCTCCCACCGCGGGGATGCGCCGACCTTCTGCGAGCAGCGTGGCCCACTTGCCCAGGTCGTTGGTGCTCTCCTGAAAGAACACCATGAACAGCATCTCCGGATCGAGCCCGGTGCCCACCCGTTGAAACCGCAGGATGTCCGCGAAGGCCGGTCCGACGTTGTAGTTCAGGTACGGCCCTGCGATGCGCGGGTCGAGGTTTGCGTGGATGTTGTAGAGCTCGATCACGTCGGGCTCGATCTCCCGGAGTTGTGCGAGGGGGCGCTGCTCGACGTGCGCCACGGCCACGAGTGCACCCGCCTCGCGAAACCGCTGCGCTCCCGCGCGATCGTCGGCGTGGTAGGCGTCGTCGAGGTTGCCGTTGACCATCGCCGGGTGGTGCTGCAGCGCGATGGGCATCAGCTCGTTTTCGGCGCCCGGGAGCAGAAGCACCCGATGGCCATCGGGGCACCCGATGCGCGACCCCACGAGGTGCCCGTCCTCCATCACGGGCTCATCCCCGGGGCGCAGCTGCATCGCCTCCTCGAACGGAATCGTCGCGAGCAGCCCTGCGTGCTCGGTGAGGAAGATCACATCCACCTGCGTGCGACAGAGCGCCGCGCGGAAGCTGCGGAGGCACGGCTCGTTGGGTCCGCCATCGACGTACGGCTGACCGTCGCACGCGTCGTGCGAGTGCACCGAGTGGGCGTGGATGATCGTGCGCACGGCGTGGTACCCGCGGGCGTCGCCGATCACCCGTGCGGACGGGAGTTCGCGCGGCCACGCGGGCGGCCGCGGGGGGTCTTCTTCGATCGCATCGAGGGCTACGGCCGCGTCGCTCGCGTCGGCGCCCCCGAGGTCGTTGACCAGGGGCACATCGGCGCTGGAAGGCGGATTTTTTGAAGAGCACCCGAGCGTGAGCGCGAGCGCGAGACCGAGAGGGAGGAGCTTCTTCACAGCCCCGCGAGACTAGTCTGGAATCAGTTGAGCTGCTCGCACGGCAGGCGCACGCGCATCACCCATCCGAGGTCTGCGCGCTTCATCTCCGCGCTGCCGCCCAGGGACGCGATGCGCCCGCGAATCGACGCCAGCGCCTTGCGCGAGCGGCCGCCCTCGTTGCTCGTGCCGTCGTCTTCGACTTCCAGTACGAGGCCACCATCGGCGCGGCGCAGGGTCACCACGATGCGCCTCGCCTCGGTCTCGCGCAGGGCATGGTTGGCGGCCTCCTGGGTGACCTTCATCACCCCCAGGCGCATCTTGTTGCTGGGGGGCGCGAGGCCCTTGAGTTCGGCCTGCACCGACGACGTCACCCCGGCCTCTTCACAGAGCGTGGTGAGGCTGGTGCGCAGACGGTCCACGAGAGCATCCCATCCGGCCTCGTCGGCGGCCGCTTCGGACTCCCTCGGCTCAGCGCTGCGCAGCACTCGCGCGACGCTCGCAGACACGGACACCGGTGGGGACGACCCGCGATCGCGGTGCCGAGCCGGGCGCTCGCGGCGCTCGCTGAGCAAAGACTCTCTCTCGGAGAGCACCCAGACGAGGGCGTGCATCGCGCGAGCAAGGAGGGAGTGCGACAGCAGCATTAGCGTGGTGAACAGCGCGTACGCGACGACCGCGGCGGTGTCGTGCCCGGAGGCCGCGCGCACGACAGTGCCAAGCATCAGCGTGATGCCCGTGCCGATCATCATCCGCGGCGGCGGCATGCGCAGCGCGAGCAGCAGCAGCGCCACGCCGTGCAGAAACATCCCGACGGTGACCGGCGCCGCCCCGAGGGCCCCGAGGGAAGCGAGCGCAGCGAGGGAGAACGTCCACGTGACGTCGTCCGCGAGGGACCATTGGTACGAGCGCCCGGACCACACCGCCGCGGCCGCCGCGCACGCGAGGGACAACCCCGCGAGCAGGATGGTGAATACCGAGGGAGGTAAGAGCCATGGCTCCCCACGCGGCGCGGCGCGCGCGAGCAGTGGGAGGCAGAGGGCGAGCAGGGACAACACTGCGAGGGGCCAGCGTCTCTGTCGGGCGCGTCGGGGATCGAGCAACACCGTCGTCATGGAAGCGATCGCACAGCCTAGCGCAGGACCGCGGCGGCGGCGACGGGCGCGGCGACGACGCGCAGGGTCATGGCGTTTGCAGGCGATCGAGGGCGGTGCGGGCGGGCGCGAGGGTGGGCTGGATACGCAGCGCAGCCTGGAGGTGGACGATGGCCTCGGCGTTGGAGCCGATGCCCTCGAGCAGCAGCGCGAGGTTGGTGTGCGCGTAGGCGTAGTTGGGGTCTTCGACGAGCGCGGCGCGGTACTCCGCGATGGCCTCCGGGCCGTGGTTTTGCTGGGCGAGCACGCGGCCGAGGTTGTAGTGCGCCTTGGAGCGCATCAGCGTGTGGTCGGCCTGCGTGGCGGACCAGGCCGTGTCGCGTCGGAGCGCGTCGCGGTAGCTACGGATGGCCTCGTCGAGTTGCCCCTCGTTGGTGAGTTGCACCCCGAGGTTGACCAGGGCCATGGCGTTGTTGGGGTCGGCTTGCAGTTGTTGCCGCCAGGTCGCTGCGCCCTCGACGACGACCGCCGCGGTCTCCGGGGCGAGCGCCTGCAGGTGCGCGCGGGCGGCGCCGGACTGCGGCCGATAGCGCAGCGCGGTGCGGTACATCTCGATCGCCTCGGCGGTTCTTCCCTGGGCCTCGAGGGTGAGACCGAGGGGCTCGTACACAAACGCCGCGGCGCGCGGGTCTACCGCGATGGCAGCGCGGTAATAGCGTTCTGCCTCGGGCCAGCGCGACGCGAAATGGGCCTCTTCGCCGAGCGCTGCGAGCGCGTGGTAGGGCATCGGGTCGTGCGCGCGCCACTCCTCCAGGAAGGCGTGGTTGGTGGCGTAGTAGCGCCCGCGGTGGACGCTCACCACAGCGGCGATCGCGGTGAGCGCGATGGCTGCGGCGAGCACGAGGCGGGGCCGACGCGCGGTGCCCGGGGTGGTCGAGCCGAGCGCGCCGAGCAGGCCTACCAGCGCCGGGAGGCTGAGCAGCACGTAGCGCTCGGCGAAGCGGGTCTCCTGCTTGAAGAGGTTGGCGGTGGGGAGCACCGTGAACACGAACCACCCCGCCCAATAGATCAATGGGCCGCGCAGGTCGCTCCAGTTGCGGCGACAGAGGGCGCCGAGGACGGCAACAAACACCGCGCACACGACGAGGCGCGGGAGCGAAAGCCAGCCTTCGACGGGCGGCTCGTACAAGAGGTGCCATGTCGGCGTGACGATCGCTTGCAGGGTGTAGAGCAGCGAGAGCCACGGGCCCGCGGGGTCGTCGAAGAGGACGGCTCGCAGCGGATCCGCCGTGGTGAGCATCGTCGAGCGCAGCGCGAACCACCCGAGCAGCGCCAGGGCGACCGGGACGTAGCGCTTCAGCCAGCGGGCGGGAGAGCGCCCGGGGGCAGCGTAGGAGACGTCACAGAGGTCGCTCCAGACGAAGAGCAACGGGAGCGCGACGGCCTGCTCTTTCAATAGGAGCGCGGCGGCGAGCAGTCCCAGGGCGGCGGCGTAGGAGCGCGCGCCGGGGCGGGTCCACGCGGCTACGGCGCCGAGCACGGCGGCGAAACAGGCGAGCGTCTCCGGGCCGACGGACGCGGCGTAAACGCCTTCGGAGGCCACCGGGTGCAGCGCGACCAGCAGGCCCGCGACGACCGCGAGGCCAGGGCCTACGCGCAGGTCGGGATGCGTGAAGAGAGCGCGGGCGAGCACCGCGACGAGGCCCGCGAGCGCGGCGTTGCAGAGGTGATACGGCGTCGGTTCGTCGCCGAAGGCGAAGTGCTCGGCGGCGAGCAGCACGCGGGAGAGCGGGCGGTAGTAGGGGAGGTGGTTCCAGTGGGTCTGCGCGGCGGCGTCGAGGATGGCGCCGAGCGTGCGGGGCCGCGCCTCGAAGCGGATCAGCGGGAAGTCGTCGTAGACGAATCCGTGCGTCGCTCGCAGCGCGTACACGCTGGCCACGAGCGCGAAGAGGGGAAACGACCAGCGGTCGACCAGCGGCGGCAGCGGCGGGCGGGCGCGCGAGGGGGCCTCGTCGGACGCCTCCGCGATGGGGCCCTCAGCGGCGTCGGGGCGACGGTTCGCCGAGCGGATCGGGACGGTGCGCCAGCCGGCGGGGGAGCGCGGGCTGCGGGGTTGCTTCGCCACGCCCCAGTGGATGCCACGTTCTCCCGGCCGCTGGAAGCGACACCGCGCGAAGTGAGAAGCGGCTCAACACCTCTTTCAGTGCGGCGCGGGCATCCGGACGATTCTCGGACTGAGCGTCCCGGGCGCGTCGCGGCGCAGCACCACCAGGGTGGCGTCGCGGTAGAGCACCCGTACGTCGTCGTGGAGTTGCGTCGCCCGCTCCGGGGCGGTCACGACCAGCGTGCGGCCGCGCTGCGAGGCCTCGACCAGGAGGTTGTAGTCGCCGACGTCCGAGACCCGCCAACGGATGAAACGCCACGGCGGCAGCCGAATAAACATCTCCAAAAACCGCACGTCGCAGAACACCCGCGTCCGCTCGCCGAGGTTGGCGCGCACCACCGCGGCGACCGCGCGCTCCTGTCGGTAGAGTCGTTGCGCGTCGCGGGTGGCCCAGCGCACATGCTTCTCCAGTGGGATGCGGGCGATGTGCTGCACCGCCGCGAGGCACAGGCCGACGGTGATCACCCGCGCGATTTGCGGCCGTCGGAGTGCCTTCGCGAGGAGTCCCGCGACGGAGGTCATCCCGGCCGCGACGAGCGCTGCGTAGAGGGGCACCAGCACCGCGAAGTGCCGCACTAGCCCGAGGTTGGTGTGCTCGAGCCAGACCAGGGAGATGAAGGCCAGAAGCGCTGCGCCGACCGCGGCGAGGGAGCGCGGCGCGCGGCGGGCGATCCACGGGAGACCCGGCAGCGCGAAGAGCAGCGGCGGACCGAGGGAGAGCCACGGGACGGCGGCGAGGTACCAGATCGGCGCGAGGCGCAGCGACGGGGGTTGCCGCTCGTCGATGCGCAGTTCGCGCCACGCTCGCGCGATGTACAGACGGTTCTCCCGCAGAAACCAGAACCACTCCCCGGTCATCGCGCGGTGCAGGAGCACCCACGTCACGATCACCGCGCCGGGGATCAGCCAGGCCCACGCGCCGCGCCGCGCCCGCCCCTGGGTCCACCAGAGCGCGGCGAACACCCCGGGCAGCACCCACGCCTCGTAGCGCAGCAGCGCCGCGAGCCCCAGGAGAAGACCCGTGCGGAGGGGCTGTTTACGTTCCCAGGTAAGGCAGGCGAGGAGGGCGATGAGCTGGAAGGTCGATTCGGGCTGCGCGGTGGCGCCGAGCACCACGTGCAGCGGCCAGAGCGCGCAGAGAACACCGGCCACGAAGGGCAGCGGGGTGTCGCGGTCGCGCTGGCGGAGAAGCGCGGTGAGCACCAGCGGGGCTGCGCCGGACGCGAGCACCGAGACGATGCGCTGCACGCCGAGGTCGTAGCCGATGGCCGCGCCGAGTGCGCCGACGACGTGCCAGAGCGGGAGCCAGACCCAGTGGATGGTGATGTCGCTCCATTCGAGGAGCAGCCGGCGCGCGATGAGGGCGTGGGCGAAGGCGTCGGTGTCTACGTCGGGTCCAGCGCGCACGAGGCGCAGGCGGAGGACGGTGGCGACGGTCGTCGCGAGGAGCACCGCGAGCCACGGGAGCCGCCGGAGGGGCGTCGGGTCGGTTGCGGCTGCGGTCACTCTCTCAAACGTCGATGTGGCGCAGCTTCATCTGCACGTCGCTGGACCAGTGGTTGGCAAAGCCGCGCACGCAGGTCGAGAGGTAGCGGTCGTAGTCGTCGAAGACCTGGTCGCCCCACTGCGCGCGGATGGCCTTCTCCTGCAGGCGCATGCGGCGCAGCCACTCGGCGGTGGTCTTGCCGTAGTCCGTTCGGCGGGTCTTGAGTTCGACCACTTCCCAGTACGGGTTGACGGCCTGGATGAGCTCTTCCAAACGTGGGTTGAGTCCGCCAGGGAAGATCACGTCGGCGGTGAACTTCAGGTCGGCGATGTCCTGGCGCACGCGGGGCACGCGGTTGCGCAGGATGGCCTGGAACCCGAAGTAGCTGCCGGGCTTCACCCACGACGCGCACTTGCGGAAGTAGTCGCGGTAGATCTCGACGGCCATGCCCTGATTGGCCTGCGCGGGGGAGCACAGGTGGTCGATCATCTCGATGGAGACGAGGGCGTCGTACTTCTCCTTCGGGGTGTAGTCCCGGTAGTCCGTGAGGAAGACCTCGACCCCGGGGATCTTGCGGGCATTGAGTTCGTCGAACTGCGCTGACGAGAGGGTGATGCCGTGCGCGCGCTTCGTCTCCCGGGCGACCGCGAGGTACTCCAGGTTGGCGCCCCAGCCGCAGCCGATGTCGAGCACGAGCTTCTCGGGGTTCATCTCCGCATACTCGTAGAGCACGCGGGACTTGTTGACCTGGGCCTGCTCCAACGTCTCGTTTTCCCGCTCGTAGACCGCGCAGGTGTAGTGCATCCGCTCATCGAGCCAGAGGCGGAAGAACTCGTTGGAGACGTCGTAGCTGACCTCGACCTCGTGCTTCGTACTCGTCATGCGGCGGACGGATACTCCGCTCGCCCGAAACCCGTCAACGCCACCCGGCTTACGCGCCCGCGTCGCCGAGGGCTGCGACGCACACCGCGCGGCGGGACTCCTGCGCGCTGAGGGCGTTGAGCACATCGACCAGGCGCTGCACCCCCACCGGCGCCGTGACGCACGCGCCGCCGCTGCCCGTGCGGCAGGGCGATCCCACGTAGACGAACCGCCCGTCGCGCTCGAGGAAGAACAGCGCGCCGTCGGAGGGGCGGTCATCGACGCCGTAGAGCACTGTGCCGGCATCGCTGGCCGCCGCGGCCTGAAACGCCGCCGTCACGTCGGCGCTTGCGAGGGTGCCGGCGAGGGTGTCGACGGTCACGTCGTCGGCTGCGCCGCAGGCCGGGAGGGTGGTCTCGCATCGCTGCGGGGTCGTGCGGGGGGAGGTGCGCTCGAGCAGGAAGCGCCGCGGTGGACTCACCGTAAACGTGGTGTTTTCCCCACGAAAGCCGCCTTCGGAGCCGAAGCGTAGCGTGTCGGTGAGGGCCTCGGCACAGGGCCCGTCGCGCATGCCCGCATCGTTCAACGGGGGCACGTCCGTGAGATCGACGATCTCCGGGATGGGCCCGCGGTCTACCCGGGGAATGTCCCGGTTGGGGACATCGAAGCCGATCTGTACGTCCGTGGCGGTGGCGGCGTCGAAGGAGGCCGGCTCGCTGCTGCACGCCGTAACGAACAAACCGACAAGGAAGATCGCGGGCTTCGTGGGTTGCATCGCCGGTTTTCTAGCAGGGATGAACGCCGTCCGCCTCCAACGCTGAAAGCGTCAGGGCGGAGCGGTCGCGGGGATCACAGGGACTCTGGGTTCGGGGACCACGCGCGCGGCGGCGGCGGCTCGGCCGGGGCGGGCTGGCCGAGCGTGTGGCGCAGCCGGACGAGCAGCGGGGTGAGGCTCTGGATGTCCCGGGCATCGACGGCCACGCCATGCTCCGCGCGGGCCAGCGTCGCCGCCACGCCGGGTAGCGCGAGGTCGCTCTTGTTGAACACCATGATCCGCGGCAGCCGGTGCAGTTCGAGGGACTCGAGCAGGGCCTCGGTGGTCTCGATCTGGTCTTCGTAGCGAGCGTCCGAGACATCGACGACGTGGAGCAGCACGTCCGCCTCGGCGGTCTCCTCGAAGGTCGCGCGGAAGGCCGCCACGAGGTCCTTCGGCAGGTCGCGAATGAACCCGACGGTGTCCGTGAGAATCATCGCCTCGGGCAGCCCGTCGCCCGCTCGCACCCCGTGCTCGGGACCGAAGGTGAGCCGCCGGGAGCGCGGGTCGAGCGTCGCGAAGAGCTTGTCCTCCGCGATGACCCCCGCGCCGGTGAGCGTGTTGAGCAGCGTGCTCTTACCTGCATTGGTATACCCGACCAGCGCGGCCACCCGCAGCCCGGACTTCACCCTCCGCTGCCGCCGCTGCCGGCGCTGTCCGGACAGCTCTTTCAGCTGCGATTCGAGGTGCGTGATGCGGTCGCGCGCACGACGCCCGGCGATCTCCAGCTTGGTCTCCCCGGGGCCCCGACCGCCGATGCCGCCGGTGAGGCGGGAGAGCGCGTCGTCCTTCTGGCCAAGCCGCGGGAGCATGTACTTCAGCTGCGCCAGCTCGACCTGCAGCTTGCCGTCGCGGGTCTCCGCCCGCTGCGCGAAGATGTCCAGGATCAGCTGCGTGCGGTCGATGACCTTCATGTCCGTGGCCGCGGAGATGGACGACACCTGGGAGGGCGCGAGGTCGCGGTCGAAGATGAGCACGTCGGCGTCGCGCTGCAGCGCGCGGAGCATCACCTCGTCGAGCTTTCCCTTGCCGAGCACGAAGCGCGGATCGATCTGATCGCGCACCTGCACCACCTCATCGACCACCAGCACGCCGGCGGTTCGAGCGAGTTCGTGCAGTTCGCGGAGGGAGTCCGCGATGAAGTGCGCCCGGCGCTTGTCTGAGACGTGCACGAGCACCGCGCGACCGTCCCGCGCGACGGTCTTGCGCGAGCGCGACACGCGGGTGAACTCCTCCTCCACCGCGCGAATCATCGCGAGAAAATCGGTATCCATGAGCCCGTGCAGGGAGAGCGGACCCTCCTCGCGCCAGAGCTTCCCCGCGGGGTTTTCCGGGAGCAGGTGCGCCCAGAAGGTGTCTCCGACGCTGCCGTCGGGCCGGGCGTGCAGGGCCGCGATGAGGTCGAGCCGGAGGCGGCTCAGGTCCACGAGGTCGTCCCGCGACAGGGCCTCGCCGCGGAGGTGCGTGTGCACGAGGCGAAGCGCCCGAAAGCGACCGTCCGCCGCCCGCAGACGGCCCACGTCCGGGAGCATCAGCCTGTGGGCGTCGCCGACGATCACGTGCTCCACCGCGCCGCTGCGATGGACCAGTACGCCGATCTGCCGCCCGGTGGCGGCGGAGGCCTCGGCGAGCGATTTCGCAAGCTCTGGAGAGACGATGCGATCGGCCGGAACGCGCCGACGATAGATGCGCTCGAGCGCGCCCTTGTCACTGGGGGAGAGACCCGTGGTGTTGCCGTAGAGCTCGATGATGAAACTCCTCTTCTGACGTCCCGCCCAGTATGACCCGAACCCGCGAGCCGCGCCCAGAGAGTTGCCGCCGCGACCGGGGTGGTAGCCTCCGCGCATGTCCCGCATCGCCGCCCCTGAGCTGGAAGACTTCCCCTGGTTTCCGTCCCCGTTGCGCGACGCGATGACCGGGTTTCTCCGCGTCGCCTCGGAGGTGCTCGGCCTCTCCGCCGCAGCCGCGCCGCTGGTGCTCGAGGCCATGGACGCCGCGCAGACCGACCGCCTCGTCGACCTCTGCTCCGGCGGCGGCGGCCCGGTGATCTCGCTCCTGCGCCGACTGCAAACCCACCACGGTCGCGACGCCTCCGTCGTGCTCACGGACCTCTACCCCAACGCCGCCGCCTTCGCGCGCGCCGAGGCCGACCTCCCGGGCCGCGCAACCGGACGCCGCGCCTCCACCGACGCCAGTGCCGTCCCCGCGGAGATCACCGGTGTGCGCACCATCTTCAACGCGCTCCACCACCTTCCCCCCGCGGTGGCTCGCGCGGTGTTTGCCGACGCCGCGGCGAAGCGCCAACCCATCGTGACGTTCGAGTTCGTCGAGCGCGGCCCGCAGGGCGCGGCCATCGTCGCGATGCTCCCGCTCAGCATCTACGGCCTCACGCCCTTCGTGCGGCCCTCTCGCGCGGTCTCCCTCGCGCTCACCTACGCCGTGCCGCTGCTCCCCGCGGCCATCACCTGGGACGGCTTCGCGTCGTGTCTGCGCGCCTACTCCGTGGCCGAGTTGGAGGCGCTCGTCGCCCCGTTGCAGAGCGACGACTACATCTTCCGCGTCGAGCGTCGGCGCATCCCCGGGCGGCCGATCTTCATGACCAGCGTGGTGGGCCTGCCGAGGTAGATTGCGCTTCGCTGCGTGGGAGGGCGCGTTGGGGTAAAGGCACGGTCCCCGTCATGCGCGACCCGACGCTCGTCCAGGCACTCCTCGGGCCCACCAACACGGGCAAGACGCACCGGGCCGTCGAGCGCATGCTCGAGCACGCCACGGGGATGATCGGGCTCCCGCTGCGACTGCTCGCGCGGGAGGTCTACGACCGGGTGAGCACACGCGTCGGCGAGGGCCGCGTCGCCCTCATGACCGGCGAGGAGAAGCGCATCCCGCCGCGGCCGGACTACTGGGTCTGCACCGTCGAGGCGATGCCGCTCGACCTGCCGGTGGACTTCCTTGCGGTGGACGAGATTCAACTCGCGGCGCACCCGCAGCGCGGGCACGTGTTCACCGATCGGCTGCTGCACGCGCGGGGCGAGAAGGAGACGTGGTTTCTTGGTTCGGACACGGCGACGGCGGTGCTGGGCGAGCTTGTGCCGGCCGCGAAGGTGTCGAGCGCTCCGCGGTTCTCCAGGCTGAGCGCAGGGGAGACGGTGCCCCTCGCGCGCGTCCCGCGGCGCAGCGCCGTGGTGGCCTTCTCCATGGAGCAGGTCTACGAACTCGCCGAGCGCCTCCGGGTGCTGCGCGGCGGAACCGCCGTCGTCCTGGGCGCCCTCTCCCCGCGGGCGCGCAACGCGCAGGTGGCGATGTTTCAGTCCGGGGAGGTCGATTACCTGGTGGCCACGGACGCCATCGGGATGGGGCTCAACCTCGACGTGCGCCACGTGGCGTTCGCGTCGCTGCGCAAGTTCGACGGCCGCACCGCGCGCGAACTCGACCCCGCGGAGCTTGGGCAGATCGCCGGCCGCGCGGGCCGCCACCTGCAAGACGGAACCTTCAGCGCGCTCGCCCCGCACGTGATTCCCGCGGACGTTCGCGCGCAGATCGAGAGCCAGCGCTTCGCGCCGCTTCGCAAGGTGGTGTGGCGCTCGAGTGCGCTGGACTTCAGCTCCGCCGCCGCGCTCACCGCGACGCTCAAAACCCCTGCGCCGCGGAGAATACTCACCCGGGTAAGCCAGGCAGAGGACGAGGCCGCCCTGGCGGCGCTCCTGGCGCGCGACGACGTGCGCGATCGGGCCACCGGGGAGGCGCGCGTCGCCCTGCTCTGGGAGGTGTGCACCGTCCCGGACTTCCGACGACTGCTCTTCGAAGACCACGTGGCGAAGCTCGCGGCGGTGTTCGTCGAGCTATGCGACCACGGTCGGCTGCGCACCGATTTCGTGCACGCGGGGGTCACTCCGCTCGAAGACCTCACCGGCGACGTCGACGCCCTCGTCGCCCGCATCGCCTCGGTTCGAACCTGGACCTACCTCGCCAACCGCCCCTCCTGGCTCGACGCCGCATCGCGCTGGCAGGAGCACACCCGCGCGCTCGAAGACCATCTCAGCGACGCCTTGCATGCGCGTCTGGTGCAGCGCTTTGTCGACGAGCCCGCGCCCGCCAGGGGGGCAGCGCCGCGCCCGCGGAAGATGCGCACCGAGGCGGAGACGAAGACCGTCGATCCGCGGCACCCCTTCGCGGCGCTGAAGGGTCTGCGCGCCTCGCTTGCACCGAAGGAGGCGGACACCACCGCGTCGCCGACGGCGTGGATGGAGTCGCTGATCGACGCGCCGCACGGGCGGTTTGCCTTGAACGCCAGGGGCCAGGTGATGCTGACGCCGGAAGGGGAGGTTCTGGCGTGGCTGGTGGCCGGCTCTTCGGTGACGCTGCCGGACGTGCACCTGGAGACGTCGCCGGCGCTCGCGGCGCTGGGCGGCGGGGCGAAGGCGCGGCTGCTGCGACGGCTGCTGGCGTGGTCGCGCGACGAGGTGCAGGCGCTGCTCGCGCCGGTCGAAGCGGCTGCGGGCGAGGCCGTGGATGCGGCGTGGTGGCGCGGGCTCAACCACCAACTGGCGCAGGGCCTCGGATGCGCGCTGACGGCGGAGGTCGATGGGGTGCTGGCTGATCCGGCGGCGGTGGACCGCGAGGCGCTGGCGGCGCGAGGGCTGGTGCTGGGGGCGCGGGTGGTGTTCGCGCGGGCGCTGTTGAGTGCGGAGGCGGTGGCGCGGCGGGTGACGCTGGTGCGGGTGCGCTACGGCGCGGGGGTGCGTGCACCGGCCGCGGGCGCGGCGTCGATGGCGGTGGAGCCCGGGGTGTCTCCGCGGGCGTACCTGGCCATCGGGTATCCCGTGGTGGGCGGACGGGCGGTGCGCGCGGACGTGATCGAGCGCATCGCGGCGGCCTGCGCGACGGAGGACGGGCGGCGGTCGCCGTTTGCGCAGTGGTTGGGCTGCGGGGCGCGGGAGACTGCGGCCGTTCTGGCGGCGATTGCGCCGGAGGTGAGCGGCGCGGCGCGGGCGGTATAGGCTCCGCCCCGATGAACCTCCGCGGAGCCTCGGTTGCTGTGTACTGCGGCTCGTCGCCGGGCCACGACCCGGCCTTTCTCGCGCTGGCGACGGCTCTTGGCCAGGCGCTCGCGCTCGCCGGATCGGCCGTGGTGTACGGCGGCGCTTCCGTCGGGCTGATGGGCGCGGTGGCGGACGCCAGCGAGGCTCCTCCAGCGCGGTGAGCGGGTACTCTCGACGGCGCAAACCAGGGGAACTTCGCATATTGGGTAGTTTGCCAAATTTTGCCAAACCGCCTAATCTTGAGCCATGAGCACAATGAACATATCCCTACCCGACGCGCTCAAGTCCTTCGTGGATGAGCAGGTCAATCAAGGCAGCTACGGCACGAGTAGCGAGTATGTGCGTGAGCTGATCCGCAAAGATCAGGATCGCCTGCACCTGCGCGGCCTCCTGCTCGCGGGCGCTGCGTCTGCACCTGCTGCCCCAGCCGATCTGGCCTACTTTGAGGGGCTGCGTGACCGGGTGCGCAAGGCGGCTAAGGACGGCGCTCGCGGGTGACGGCCAGGCCTCTCGTTCCGCGTGAGCTGGCCAATCGGGACATTGACGATGCGATTGCCTACTACCTCAGTGAAAACACTGAAAAAGCGGCGCTCGGCTTCATTGACGCCCTGGAGCGGGCGTATGCGCACATCGCTCGCCACCCGACTACCGGATCGCCACGCTACGCCCACGAATTGAACCTGCCGGGCCTGCGTTTCTGGCCGCTGGCGCGCTATCCCCATCTTGTGTTCTATATCGAGCGTCCAGAGCACATTGATGTCTGGCGCGTGCTGCACGGCCAACGCGACATCCCGGCATGGATGCAGGAACCCGAGACGATCTGACTCTCGCCCAGGCGAAAGGGGTCCTTCCTGGCGAGATTCCAATACGGCAGGCGACCGCGCGGCATCCCCTTGTTTAGCGCCGGCGAGAGCACCCGCTCACCGCGCTCGCGCACCCTCCAGGGGAGCATCGCGCTGCGAGATGGCGCCGCCGCGGGGCGACTGCCGCGCTCGCTGCTGGAGACAGCCGGTGAGGGCGATCCTGCGACGGCATTCGAGCGCGTGATGACGTGGCTCCTGCCGCTCTCGTCGCGCAAGACACTGTGGCGGCGAGGCAGGAGCGGTCGGCACCATCGGTTTGTTGGGTGGCGCGACCGTCATCGACGCTCTCGCCAGTAGAAGGGACGCCGCTTTTGGTGAGCAATCGCAAGGACGCGAATCTGATCATCGCAAAGTCGATACAGCACGCTATACGGGAATCGCTTTACGAGCCACCACCGGACGTCACTCTCAACTTCCGTCCCCGCTTGTGGTGATGCAGTCAGAGCGACGACCGCGCGCTCGACTTCGGCAATAAAAGCATCTTCCATATCAGGGCGAGCCTGAGCGTAGTACGCGGACGCCTCGTTCAACTCGCTTTCCGCGAGTTCATGGAAGATGACTGCCCGCATTACCGCAGGCGAGCTCGAGCATCGCGAAAGACCTCCGCCGCGGGGCGACCTCGGGACGGGTCCGAATCGAGCTCAGCGTCCCGGCGAGCGGCCTCCTCAGTCCAGAGGTCATGGTGCTCCGCCTCCGACAGAGCATCTAAGCTCTCCAGCAAGGTCTCGGCAAGATGCGCTCGCTCGGTGACTGGCAGTTTGAGCGCCTCGGTGACCAGGTCGGGGAGGTTCATGGATGAGACCATACTCCCTGCGGAAAGTACTTTCCAAGACCCTCCGCAGCCACCCGCAATCAGCCCCTGGCCGATGCACGCGGAGCATCGGCGCAGGTCCACGGCAGCGCGTCTGTCCGAGCAAGGAGCCAACGCGCTTGCAACTCGTCGCTCCTCTGGCCCGACTTTGACAGTTGGCCTCCTGGTCCAGGCACACAACCAACGGAAACTACACGTGTTTCTGCCTGATCCGCGCTAGCACCCCGTGTTACCAGGTTCCGGGCTTTTTGGCGGCCGGGATCGCCGCCACTGCACGCAGCTTCGGCGGCAGCGGCACCTTCAGCTTTCGCAGTAGGGCCGGGGATAAGCAATCCAACGCCCCAGCCCTTCTGGCACGCATCCGCCAGAGGTTACGTAACATTCTATATGCGAAGTTCGCCTTGGTTCGCGCCGTCGCGAGCACCCGCTCACCGCGCTGGAGGAGCCTCACTGGAAACCGCGCAGTGCGCTCCAGCAACCAGCGAGCGAGGTCGTAGGCGCGCGTCACCACCACCGGCTCAGGTCGGGGAGGCGTCGGACCGCGGGGGCGCTTCTCTCTGGAATCCGTCATCGCTGCGCCGGGGAACCCCCGGGGTTTCCCGGACCCCTCCCTGCTTCATCGTTGCTCGACCTCGACTTCGGGCGCGCACAGGAGTCCGACATCCAGGGCAATAAGATTCAAGGAAGAAGAGCTCAAGTATCAAGGGTTCGAGTGTCAAGTCTCAAGGGTGAGCGCAGGCATTCGGCATGAATCGTACCGCGGTTTCATGCCATTAGCGGGTCCTGGCGCACCGGAAACCAATGTCGATGAAGCGGTTCGCGGGCGCGTTGTACATGCGCGACGCGGCGCGAAGGTACTCTACATAGTTGATCCACGACCCACCGCGAACCACATGGCGGTCGGTGGCATCGTTATTGCAGAGTGCGTTCGTGAGCCCGCTGGGATTGCCACACGCGGAAGAACCGCTGGTCAAGTAGACCGCATAGTTGTCCGCGGTCCACTCTCTCACGTTACCCGCCATGTCGAAGAGCCCCGCGCTCGGCGCGAAGGACGCGACGCGACGCGTACCGCCGCCGTCCGCGCCCGCGCACGGGTAGACCTGCGCGCGATCGCAGGGGCTGTTGAGCGGAGTCGTATCGCCCCACGGATAGATGCGACCGGACGCCAGCGCCTCGACTGCACGACCTCGCGCCGCGTACTCCCACTCCGCTTCCGTCGGAAGACGCCCGCCGTCCCATACGCAGAACT
>CANJUR010000065.1 GCA_947477565.1 Deltaproteobacteria bacterium | reverse complement strand
CGCGGGTATTGCGACGGTCCCGGATGGTCCCGGATGGTCCCGGTGAAGGACGATCTGACACCGAGGCCGCGGAGGCACGGCGTGTCGAGGTCGGAGCGCCCGTGCAACACGCGGCGGTCGCAGTCGCGACGCGAACGCTGCGTGGCGCTGGTAGGTGCGCGACCTGTTCCGGGTCCCGGGGTGGTGAGCGTGACCTACCTGCGATCTTGCTAGCCGACTCGCCAGCGATCTCGCTGGCGGTACTGCTGGATGGCGACTGGCAACTGGCGAGAACCTGGCGAATCGCACCTGGGCTGGCGAGATCGAAATTGTCGCGCGATTTCGACGCAACATGGTCACTGGCGGTATCCGCTGGTGAGCTATCTCGCCACCTGCCAGCTGGCGACATGTGCTGGTGACATCGTAGCAGACGGTCAGCTCGCAACCGGGCTGAGGCGGGGGCGGATCGCGAGGCTGACCTCAGGGTTGGCAGCTTCTGCAGGACTCTCGTCGATCGACGGGGCGGTGGTTGCGCACGCCGTTGCCAGTTTCGAGCGCACCTCTCCGCGACGCGCAGAGCGCGCTAGCGACCGTCGATCGCCTGGGCGTTGGTGAGGGTGCGGCTGGGTTGCTGCTGCCGGCGTCGCGCCGCTTCTGCAGCGAGATCCCGGTCCCAGAGCGTGAAGTGCTGGTCGCCCTGGGCCGTGAGTGTGACGGCCTCGCAGCTCTTCCGACAGCAAGGCGAGGTTTCGGTCGTCACTACGCCGGGCACGTAGCGGTAGCGCTGGACACCCAGGTACGGCTGGTTCGCGATACCGGTGGCAAGGGCGACGAACTGCAACACCTCCAAGGACGCGAGGTTGGCGCTGAACGGGAACACGTTCTCGTTGCGCTTGAAGCGGTGGTCGGACGGAAGCCCCGCCAGGTAGGTCGGGTCGTCGAGGTGCCCGTCTCGCTCGGCCGAGACATCACCGGGGTCGAACGCGCCGAGGCATTGAAGGCAGGGCCGCGTCGGCGCGACTGTCTGTAGCTGCCAGTCAACGCCAACGAAACGGCCGTCACGGAAGCGCACCTCGATCCCGCCATCCACCACCGGGATCAGGTGTGCGTAAGCGAGGTGGTTGAGGATGCTCCGCGCGCGGGGCCGATCGACGCAGCTGAAGAGCACGTCGCAGTCGAGCGCGGCGAGGTAGCCCTCCTCTTCCGCCACGCTGAACGCCGACCGTCGCACCTCGATCGACGCCGCGGTGGAGGCTGCCTCCACCTGGCGTGCCATCACATCAATCTTGAGCGCGCCAATGTCACTGCGGGTGACGCCAAGGAGCCGATCGAGGTTGTGCGGCTGCACCTCGTCGAAGTCGATCAGTGTCAGATGGGAGAGGCCCATCCGCGCGAGCGTCTCGGCGACGATGCTCCCGACACTGCCGAGCCCGACGATGCCCACGCGCAGGCGCGCGAGATCGGCGTGCCGATCGGCACCCCACACCGTTACCGTGCGCCGGAACATCTCGCGGAACGCGGGAGCCGGCGCGAGGTGATCTGCGAAGTGGGCTCGGAGTCGCCTGCCGACGACCCTCACCGAGCGCGCCCATGCACGGTCGTAGAGTCGCGGACCCTGACGGTCCCACGTGCGTGCACTCCAGACGCCGTTGGAGCCGACCGTCATCCCGACGAGGGGGAGGCCGGTCATCGCCGCACACGCGCCCGCGATCTTCTTCTCCGCAACGACGTCGTCCGAGCTCATGTCCTGCCACCCCGGGCCGGGGTGGCTGTGCAGGAAGGCGACGCCACACCCCCGCTTCGCGGCGACCGCGACGATGCGCTCGAAGTAGGCGGGATTGAAATGCACGTTGCCGTGCACCTCGCGCTCGCCCGCGCGCGGGAGCACCACCGTGTGCAGGAGTGCTGTGTCGCGCGTGGCACCCGCCGAGGGGGTCCACAGTGCGAACGCGAGGTCTTCCTGGCCGTCCGGGCGGAGGAGGTGGTCGCAGAGTTCCGCGTCCACGTCTTCGGCCATGGCCACGCCGAATTCGCGCTCACGCGTCATGGAAGATCCTGTTCACCTGAGCCAGGAGCTCGCGGGTGGTGCGCTCTCCTGTCCAGCCGAAGTTGTGGCTCCAGTAGCGCCACTCGGCGCCAAGAGGGCTGGCGATCACGTTGTGGTGCCCAGCGACGCTCCCGTCGGGGAGGAGCTGTGGCGCTGTGCTGACATGGATCGCCGCGCCGACGCCCTGCGGGAAGTTGGGGGGCGCCGGCAGCGCGAGGTCGATCGCGCGCCCCGCGAAACGTCCGAGCTTGATCTCGAACCCGCGCAGCACGGCGAAGGGGGTGCCATCGGAGGCGGTCACAGCCTCCACTTTGTTGAAGCCGAGGGCCTTGAGGTCCCCAATCATTCGGGTGATCCCAAACTCCATCACGACACCGTCGTCGGCGTGTTGTGGAAGACGACGAAGCGCTCGCACTGCCGGAGGGTGAGCCCCTCGTTGAGGTCCGGGTGCTTCACCTGCTCATCCCCGCGCAGTTCGACCAACGTGGTGAGGTTGGGGTCCACCTTCGCGTAGTCTGAGAGAACCTCGCGCACCGAGAGGGTCGGCGTCGGAGCGTGGCACTCCTCCTGGTCCACGGTGAAGGTCACGCCGGGGCGGGTGACGAAGCGCTCGATGCCCGCAGCGGTCAGGTCCACCTTCTGGTCGGGACAGATCGTGCGCGCCGGCTTTCCGCGCGTGATCTGCTCGATCGCGTACGCCTCGGAGGGCTTGTTGGCGAGGTCGGCGATGCCGCGTCCGGTGATGGAGAGTGCGTTGACGCGGTACCTCTCGTCGTCGATGCGTAGGACGTACGTGCGCGCTCGCGGCGGCTTCTCGCCGCGGGCAGCGTACAGCTCGAGGTCGGCCTCTTCGGCGAGGTCGTGGTCGGGGGACGAGTCGTTCGGGGTGTTGGTCATCGGAGGTCTCCGGGATGGAAGGAGCCACGGCCCGACACGGTCGGCGTTGCTCCATCGCGGTCCCAGCGAATCTGGACCTCGCCGACGAAGGTGCACTCACGCGGGAGTAACCTCGGAACACCAGCGCGGCGGACCGCGCGTTACAGCACGTTACTCGTTACGCGGTCCGCCTAGAATCTGGAACGGGACGCCAATCTCCCACCCACGGATTCCGCGCTTGCGCGCGACGAAGAGTGATGCGCGACGGGACGGTGGGAAGATCGTTGATGCGCGCTTCATGCTCGCGTCGATCGCCTTCAAGAGTCGGTTCCTCGCCATAGATGCAGCCTGCGGCGTCGCCTCGGAGTTCCGCGTGATGCTGGCTGCAATCTGTTGAGCGGTCTTGGGCTTGCCCTTCTTCTGCAGGGCCAACGCAAGCGCGAAGAAGAAGCCACCGTCACCTGGCTCTTCGATGACCACGCCGTCGATCCGCAGCTCCTCCCGCTCGCGATGGAGGAGGAGGACCATGCCTGGCTCCGCCTCCGCCCAGGGGTCGTCACCGTGGAGTCCGAGCGCCGCCAGGATGCGGGGCCAGAACGTATTGAACGGCGGGCACCAGATCGTGCACTCGACGGATGGGACGTCGCTGAACGGGCGTCGGCCAGCCGGGACAAGTAGCACCGGCCGACTGCCGTCCCGGCAGCGGTCTCGTAGGGCATCCCTTGCCACGGACTCCTCGGGCGGTTCCCGGACACCTACGAAAACCCGCACCTGCTGCTCGATCCCGCCGGAGTCAGCGACACCTCGGGTGCCCAGATCGTAGAAGCCCTTCACCGAGAGCTCCTGCGGTCTCGACGCGAGGGCGAGATCGCGCGCAATGAGGTCCGCGAGGACGGCTACCTCGACCACGCTTCCAGCGCCTACCTCGATCGGCAGAAGTTCGGGGGTCGCCGTCTCGTCCTCGCTCACCGCCGCGAGCGCGGCGCCATCTGGTAGATCGACGGGGACGAGCTCCTGGTGGAGCCCGCTCGCTGGATCACGCGCAGCCGTGCGGTCGGCGGAGCGAAGAAGCCCGCACTCGCCGAGGCGGTCGATGCTCGCCCCGAGTGCCTCGACCACATCATCGTCGTCGTGAACGCCCCGGGTCACGGCCCACAGGTCCAACGCACGCCTCGGTGCGTTCCGTACGCCGACGTTGCGAAGGTAGCGATCGACCAGTCCGCGGAAGCGTTCCGGTTGCACTTCCAGACGATTGGGGGGACGGATCACGACCCGCGCGCGGCGGCGTCCCGCGCCCCAGAAATGTACGTCGAGCGAGACTTGGGTGAGGCTGCCTGCGGTACGCCATGGATGTGCGTCGAGCATCGCGAAGCAGCCGTCGCCGTCGAAGTAGGCGCGGTTGCTGTCGTCCTGCCGCCAGGCGACGTCGTGAGGCACCACCACGGAGATCTCGTGGCCCATGTTGTGGTTGAGGAGGCGCTCCGCGCCGTCGCGCCTCACCGCCTCCAGCGACCAGAGATTCTCGCCCGCGAAGAACTCCGGGTCTCCGAAGAGGGCCTGCCCCGCGAGCTGTCGGTACGTTGCTACGAGGCTTCGCGACCTGGAGCACACGGTGAGCCGTCCGTCACGCGGGTCGTACTGGATGACGTCGCAGACGACGAATCGCAACCGCTGGATTTCGCGCCCGCGCTTCGTGGCGAGGAGATGCTCCTGTTCCCTGCCGGCGTAGACGAGAACGTGGGTGACCACGCGACCCTCGTCGTACGCGAGGAACTCGAGGATCGGACCAAGGTTGCGTTCGTTGAGGGCCCTCTCGACCTCGGGCCGAAAGCGTTCGAGGACCTTCGCTCGGTTCGGGTACGGGCGCGCCTCGGCGCCAGCGAATTCGCGTCGGCTCTTTGGGGGGGCGGAACGCTTGTGTCGGGAGACCTGCGCGAGCCGGAGGACCACCGCCAGACGCTGGTTTCCACGGTGGCGGCACCAAAGCCGGAGCACAAACGTGAGCGGGTTGGTTGTCACGCCCAGCGACGCCATCGTGACTCCGCGCGACGCGGCGACCGCAAGCAGTTCGTCAACGCCGTCTGGAGTGCCGAGGTCCAGAGCACACTGTAGGGCATCGAGCAGCAGGTCCGGCAGGGCCGCGCCGCTGAACGCCGCTACGATGGACTCGTGGGACAGATCCCCCTTGGCGAGCCCATCCGGCCAGCCTGTCTCGTCGAAGAGCGAGCTCCACTCGTCGATCGGCGCCAGCTCGATCCGGGCAAGGTCGAGAAACTCGATCGGCGCCGGTTGCGCGGGGACCGCCGGAGTCGTGGAAGGAAGAGCGCGTCTTGTGCCTGAACGCATGTCAGCCATAGGGGCGACCCTGCCCGAAAGTTGACGGGGCGCAAAGAAACCGCCGTCTCGTGCTGGGGTCTGCCGCTATGGGCGGGAGCTGACAGCCCCTTGGCGCCTCGAGGAGATCCTCGCCGCCTACCCAAGCCTCGACCGTGCCAACGTCGAGGCGGCCCTCGCCTACGAGGCCGCCATTCGGAGGAAGACCGGCTCACCCGTGCGGTTCGTCCTCGACGAGAGCATGAGCGTCGCCGTCGTGGCGGTGCTCGCAAAGGGCGGGCGCGAGGTGCTCCACGTCCGCGACCACCTCGCGCTCGGCGCCCCGGAGGCCGAAGTTGCGGACATTGCCGACAGCCCACGGTGATTGAGCCGACCGCACCCGCTCGCTGGGGAGGATCGTCGAGATGTCCAACGGTAGGGCGTTGGGCCGACCCACAGCTGGGCCGACCCAGATCACCCAGTCGGACCCATCTCGCGACCAGCTCGGGCGGGTCGCACGCCCGGTCGTTCGGGGTCCGCCGCCAGCGGCCTCGCCGCCCGGACCTGGGCACCAGCTGGGCAACGCCCTACTTCTCCCGCGCGTTAACCCGCGCTTTCCCCACGGAAAACAGCGTCCCCCGGTCCCCTTGCCCCGGGGAATCATAATCCCAAGGTCGTTGGTTCAATTCCGACCGCCGGTACCCAGAAGAGGCTTCGTTTCCAGCAGGAAACGGAGCCTTTTCAGTTTCTGCCCGAGGTGCAGGGAGGGCAGTGAATGCAGCCGTCTGGAGGGGGTCAGCTGCATATCCGCTGCATGCCATCGCGAGCGCCAAGCGCTGCGCCAGCAGGGCCGGATCGAGCTTCCCGTACACCCGCTGGACCATCGTCGTGTCGACGTGGCCCATCAGCGGCGCGATCAGCTCGAATGCCTCCCTCGCGGCGCGGTCGGGGGTGAGTGTAGCGAGCAGCCGCTGCACCTCCGACATCGTGACCCACCGCTTGCGCCGGACGTACCCCGAGCCGAACGATACAGGCACGATGTCAGCGATCTGGCCCCGCCAGCGACTACGATCCATTTCACGAAGCGCCGGACTTCGCCCGAGGTTCGCAACGGCCTGGGGAAGCTTCTCAAGCATCAACAAGCCCGCGCGCTCACCGACCGCGAGAGCGACGACCTGCGGAAGCGTCTGATCCACCGTGGGGAGTCGGCACTCGACGAAGCCTTCGCGTTGAATCCCACGGCGCTCGAAGGGTGGCTCGCTCGCGATCCCAACGGAGACCCACTCGGCGGCAGTTGTTGTAGGTTCCGCGCGATCATTGACCTTGTTTCGCTCGTCCCGGGGAGGCACTTCGCGCACGACTACACCGTCGTTTCGCTTATCGCCGCAGTCGGTATTGGCGGCCGTCGATCGCGCCGAGCAGCGGAGCACGGGCCACACCGTCGCACTCCCGGCGTTGCTCCGCCGGGTCGTCGAGGTCTCCGCACGTGGCTCCCTGGCACCCCGACGTCGCAGTGTGCAGACCCCGACGTCGCAGTGTGCTCGAACATGTGTGTCCGGTTGCAAAGAGCGGTGGCTCCGAGTCCATCACCGTGCGATAACTGCGCGCCCGCGGGGCCCTCAAACGGATCCATCGCCGCGCGGGCGGGAGTGCACCAACGTGACGATCCATCGCTCGAACTGCGCGCTGACGGGGATGTTGTTCAGCGCCGCCCTGGGCTGCGCGGGCTCTACCGGGGCCCTCCACACCCGCTTTGTCGCCGTGCACAACACCCTCACCACGATGGGCGTGAGCCAACTCGGGCCGCTGTCCGAGGGATCCCTCGGGCAAGGCACCACGGCGCGCTTCCCGGTGGAACTTGAAGCCCGCTGCCACACCTTCGTGGCCTTCACTGGCGCGCGCGATGTCGAACTCAACGTGCTCGACGCCAACAACCAGCGCGTCGCCGGCGACAGCACTCGCGATGCCCAGGCGACGGTGCAGTTCTGCCCGACCGTGCGCGGCCGCTACACGCTTGCGCTGCGCATGGTCGAGGGCGGCGGAAGCTACCTCCTCACCAACTGGCAGGGCGGCACCAACGCGAGCGCCGCACCCTCCGGCGAGGGCGGCCCCGGGTCCTGCGCCAGCGCCATCCCGATCACGCCTGGGCAGACCGTCACCGGCGACACGCGCCGCAGCTCGTCGCACAACGACGGATCGTGTGTGGGTGCCGAGGAGAGCGAGGGCGGCACCACGGGTGCGCCGGAGACCGTCTACGTGCTCACGCTCGAGCGTCGCCAGCAGGTCACCATCGCGGTCGAGCAGACCGGCTTCGACGGAACCGTCTACGTCCGCTCCGGCGCTTGCGAAGACCCCGCCACGGAGGCCCCTGGCGGCTGCAACGACGACGACGGCGACACATCGCACTCCCGCGTGGTCGTCGCGCTCGACCCGGGCACGCACTACATCTTCGTCGACGGTTTCGCGCGCAACGCGGGCGTCTATTCGCTGACCGTCACGGCGGCCGATGTCCCGTCCGTCGCCGACGTCTGCCAGAGCGCCGCGGCGCTCACGCCCAACACCGCCGTGACCGGCACCCTCACGGCGCAGGACCTCAACGTCTTCCAGGCTCGCTGCGGCAACAACGCTCGCGGTCCCGAGCGGGTGTACCGCCTGGAGGTTCCGACGGAGTCGCGGCTGCAGCTGCACCAGGAGAGCGACTACGACGGCGTGATTCACTTCCGCCGCGCGTGCGCCGACGCTTCCACCGAGGTGGAGTGCAACGACGACGCGGAAGACCAGCAGCACTCGCGCATCAACGCCGTCGTCCCTGCGGGCACGTACTTCGTCTTCACCGACGGCTTCGCTGCCAACGCGCAGGGTGCGTACACGCTCCAGGCCGACCTCGCGCCGGTAGCGGGCGGCAACACCGCGGGCGACACCTGCGCCGACGCGCAACTCCTCACGCCGGGCACGCCGGTGGACGGCAACACCTTCCAGGCCCGCGACGACGTGCGCTCCCCCTGCGCCGCCGCGACGGACGGCTACGACGTGGTGTACCGCCTCAACGTGACGGCGCGCTCGCGGGTGAAGCTCTGGTTCGACAGCTCCGACCTGCGCGAGCAGGGCACCGTCACGGTCACTCGCGCCTGCGAGGGCGCACCGCTCACCGCGGCCACGTGCACGGCGGGTGCGCTCGGCGAGGCCCACGCGTACGACCAGATGCTCGACCCGGGCAACTACTACGTCATCGTTGACAGCGCGGCGGCGCGGCGCTTCGGACGCTTCCGGCTCAACTCGCGTGTCGAGAGCGCCGCGGAGGTCGAGCGGGTCTGCCGCGCGGCGCCGCTGCTCGTGCCGGGGCGCACCGTCACCGGCACCACCGTCGGTGGAACCGATCGCTTCCAGGCCTCCTGCGCGGGCAGCGCGCGCAGCCCGGAGAACCTCTACCGTCTCGTCGTGCGGCGTCGCTCGGCGGTGCGGGTGTCGGTGACCTCCACCACGAGCGGTTACGATCCGGCGGTCTTCCTTCGCCAGACGTGCGCGGATTCGACCACCGAGCGCGGCTGCAACGACGATGCTGCCGACGTTCAGCACTCCCAGGTGGAGGCCACGCTCGACCCGGGCACGTACACCGTCTTCGTAGACGGCTTCGCCAACACCAACAGCGGGGCGTACTCCCTGGAGTGCCAGGTCACCCCGCAGTGAACCCTCGCGGGTTGTCCCTCGGACCCCCGCGAACCCAACGTTTCCCCCCCCGACAGGAGCTACCGCGCCGCCATGCTTGAAGAAGTCATCGAGGAGCTGAAGAACGCCTACACCAAGGCCCATGACGCGCTCCGGCGCGACCTCTCGCGGTTGCGAACCGGCCGCGCCAACCCGTCGATGCTCGACGGCGTGCGGGTGGACTACTACGGCACGCCGACGCCCATCGCGAGCATGGCGACGATCTCGGTTCCGGAGCCCCGGATGATCCAGATCAAGGTGTGGGAGCGCGGCCAATCCAAGGCGGTGGACAAGGCCATTCGGGAGAGCGATCTGGGGCTCAACCCGCAGGTGGACGGCGACACGCTTCGCATCCCGCTTCCGTCGCTCACCGAAGAGCGTCGGAAAGACCTCGCCAAGAAGGCCCGCAAGGAAGGCGAGGACACCAAGATCGCCATCCGCAAGAACCGCAAGGACGCCAAGGACATGATCGACGCCCTCATCAAGGACGGCGACGTGAGCCGCGACGACGGCGAGGCGGCGTGGAAGAAGGCCGAAGAACTGATCGCCGTGGCTGTAAAGACCGTCGATGAGATCGTGTCGAGCAAGGAAAAGGAGATCATGACGGTGTGAGAACCACCGTTGTCCATCTCGGCTCCGGCGTGGCCCTTTGCGTAGCCGTCACCCTCCCTGCTTCTGCCCTGGCGCAGGAGCGCTCGCCCTTGTAGCCGCACTTACGCGTCGACAGCGGGGTGTTCGTGCAGTTTGTGTGGAGCGAGGGATCGGGTGAGCACCTCGGTGGAGTTGAGCGCTCCGTGGCTCCTGCCTGCCGCGTCGCCTGCGGGCCTCGATGCCGACGGCCTGACCGTCACGCACCGCGTGCGCTGAGCGACGACGCCCCTCGTTCGCGGGGCGCTACACCTGAAAGAACTGGTTGACCCTGGGGTCGTTGAAGCGCGCGTAGTCGATGACGAAAGGCGTGACCTCGCTGACGCCGTCGCGGTGCCGCACGGTGAGGGCCATGGGGGTGACCTCGCGGTAGTTGCTGGTCGGCGGCAGGTCGTCGTTGGTCTCGCCGCCTGCGGAAAACACGCTCAGCAGCATCGCGTCGCTGTCGTCGTAGATGGTCTTGAACCCCTCGAGAATGCGCTCGTGTCCGCGCACCATGGTGCGTAGTCCGAGGGTGTTCATGAAGTGTCGAAACTGCTTCCGTCCGAAGGGGACGCGCGCGTTGGAGTTCTGCAATTCCGGGGGCACCACGTCGGCGGTGCTCGGGTCGCTCCAGAGCATCTGGAAGCGCAGGTCGCTGTCGTTGAGCGAGGCGAGTTCGGTGTATTTCTCGCGGAAGGCGTCGTCCCTGGGGATGCCCGCGTGGACGAAGATGGTGCGATCGAAGAGCAGCATGTTGGGCAGCGCCTCGAAGAGCTTCATGTACGCGCCGAAGACCTGCTGCGTCGCGATGCCCTGGAGCGACGTCATGGCCTCCGCGGGTCGCACCGGCGCGAGCACCCGGCCGTTGACTTCGACGTAGTACTCGTGGTTTCCGCGCAGCAGGTACACGTCGTCCGGGGCGACGAGAAAGATCGACATCGCCGCCCGCAGGATGCCGTCGTAGCTGAAACGGCCGCGATCGATGTAGTCGCCGAGCAGCACCAGTTTCATCGCCGGGGTGTTGGCTGGATCCCGGTGGTGGGCTTCCACCCTGGCGAAGAAATCCGCCTGGAGTAGCGCGGCTTTGAGGCACGAGTAACACCCGTGCAGGTCGCCGATGACGAGCAGTTCGTACTCCATCGCCGGGTCTGGCGGGAGCACGTGGACGTGTCCGTCGAGGAACGCCTCCTGACCGGCAAACTCGCCGACGTCCTTCACGCCCGCGAGCCGCCCCTTGCCCGCCGCGCGCATCGCGTCGAGGCGCTCATGCACCGCGCGAATGAGCTTGAGGTCCTCCTCGGCCTGCGTGGCGAAGGCCGACGGGTTGCGGTCCCAGTGCCGCTCGAACGATTGCAGGAAGGGGTGGTCGTCCTGCCTGGGCAGCCGCACCTCCGCGGCTTTGATAAGAGCATCGCCCGGGCTCAGCGGCTCGACGTCGATCTCCGGGACTTCTTCCGGCGCATCGAGCAGCGCCACCAGCCCGACGCGAAACTCCGCCTCCGCGGGGTGCACCACGCCGTCGGCTTCGATCATGGCGTCGGCGATGGTCATCAGCTGTCGTCGACCCGGGCCATCGAAGCCCTGGAAGAGCTCGAAACACCGTAGTTTCAGCTTTGCCGTGACAAACTGCTGGGTGTTTTCTCCCTCCGCGACGGACTCACTGAAGTACCCGCCGACCTCCGCCGCGACGCTGTCGGCGACACCGAGGAAGTGCATCGTCCACTTCTCCTCGACGATCTTTCGCTGCTCGGGGTCGTGCGCGAGGGCGGCGGCAGCGCGTCGCATCACCAACTGGCCGACGTGGTCGCGGACGTACTCCCGCTCGCTCTCGTCGAAGTCCCCGTCGAGGTGACCGATGGCGGTCAAATACCAGATGATCGCCTGCATCTGCTGCTCGGCGGCGCGCGGATCATCGCTAAAAGTGAGCATCTGCGGGCAGGCTAGAACGCCGCGGAGTTCGGTGTAAACCGCGCGTGTCCGGCGCACGAAATCGTCGTTGTGCAAATGGCCGAAGCCCCCGACAGCGGCACCGGTTGAGGGGTGCGCTGCGGAGGCTCCGTTCGGGAAGACCGTAGAATCAGATCGCTATTAGCGATTCTCGTTCCAGGTGTCCTCGTGGGTGACGCCGCCGTTGGTGTACGTCCACGAGATCGTGTGGAACACGAAGGTGATCTCCTCGAGGGGGGGCTCGGTCGAGGTCGCGGGCACGATGGTGTCGGGAACGATCTGCTTCTGCGAAGCGATGCGGCCCTGCTTGATGTGCACGGTGTAGAACTGCTCGGTCGTGCCGTCGCCGTTGGGGTTCGGGCGGAAGAACTTGAAGTTCGCTTCGATGACCTGGTTCTCGACGAGCGCCTTGGCGAGGAGCGGCGAGGACTTGTCGATGCGCTTGCGAATGAGGAGCGGCTCGTACTGACGACGACCCGACGCCATGCCCGAGCCCGCCTCGCGGGCCGTCTTCACGGCCTGCTCGTAGTACACGCACTCGATCGAATCCTTACGACCCTGGCTGTGCTGGCTGCTCTCGCCCTTGATGTCAGCGTTATTCGCCTTGAGATAGAGATGTACGGTTTCGGCCATGGTGTTCTCTCGTGCAGGCTTGTTTTGAAGAAGTGCTTCGTGCGCTCGGTGCCTGCGACCGCATCGTCCGACGGAAACTCCTTTTGCAGCAGGTGTGCCAGCAAACGTCGCCAGTCATCAATCTCGCGCTTTCGCGGTCTCCGCGGCGAATTCAACGTGGAGAGCGAGCCGCCCGCTCACAAGCGCCGTTGGACGCGATGCGAACCCATGCGCCCGACTTCGCCCTGCGGTGAGCGGGGTTCGCGGCAACATCGTCGGGGCGGCAAGCGTTTGGACTCGCTGCGATGACGGTTGGACGCTTGTCCCATCGGCCTCGGACCCACCGGGAGAATACCCTTCGAGGTAATCGCTGGAGCCCAGCGACCGCGTAAAGGTGCTTCCCCCGGGCGTACACTCTCCGGTAAGATCATTCCCATGGCACGAGTGAAGCAGTCGAAGTCCCCCGCTCCGAAGAAGAAGATCGCGGTCCCGGTCGCAGCCAGGGTGAAGGCGGTTCTCAAGCCTCGCTCGCAGCGACTGCGGGACAAGGGTCGTGCTGCCATATCGCTGATTCGCAAGCGCCGGGCGACGCTGGCCGATGATTTCCTCGATGTGGGCGAGGCGCTGCGCACGCTCAAGGTGGAAGGGATGTTCGAGGCGCTGGGCCGGGCCGATTTCGACGACGTGTGCGCCCGCGACCTCGACCTCGCGGAGTCCACCGCCGACGCGATGATCGACCTCTCCGATCGCATCGAGCACGATCTGGAGAAAGAACTCGGCCGCGACCGTTCGAGCGCTCTACTCGCCCTCATGGACGCCATTCCCGAAGACGACCGCCCGATGAACCTCCTCGACGCCACGCTGCCACTCCCCACCGGCGGCAAGCTTGTGGTGCGCGGCGCAACGGCCTCGGAGGTGCGCGAGGCCGCCCGCAGCTTTCGGCTGGTTCGTGGTGCCAAGCAGGGCAAGCGCTCGCGTGGGTTCACCACCACCCCCGAGGAGAAGCGTCGATTCACTGCGGTGGAGAAGCGCTGGCGCGCCCGCCGCGAGCTGGTCGGCATCGTCCACACGCGCCTCGTGGCCTCCCGCCACGATCATGGCGCGGAGGTTGACGTTCGCCTTCCGCTCGAGGTCTGGGAGCGCATCGAGCTGCCCAATCCGCCGAAGCGCTAGTCGCCCTCGTTTCCCCGTCCATTACGCCACGTCTTCCGCCGCGCTCATCCCGTCGTTGGCGGAAGGCATCACCAGCACCCAGCGCTGCTCCACGCAGTAGCGCTCCGCCCCCAGCACCGCGGCCTCCGTCGCCCGCTCGCTTCGCCGCGCGACGCGGTAGACCACCCGCCCGCTGCCAATGGCACGGAGCGCCACGGTGATCGTCGCGCCGCGCTGCCAGACCTCCAAACGCACTGCTCGAACGCTGTTCATGCCGTGAGCAAACACCCGCATGGACGGGGTGTCCAACAGAGCTGTGACATAGTCTGTCCGATGAATTATCGGGGGACCGGGAAGGCCGCGCGGTAGTCCGCGATGCACGACAGTTCGTCGTGCGCGTGCTGAAATCCGGTGGCCTTTTCGAAGGCCTTGCCGTCGATGACGACGGGGTACTTGATGTGCGCGATGGCGCCCTGCGGCAGCGATGGCAGCCCGAAGCGGCCGGTGAACCCGAGGAAGGCCAACTCTGGCAGCGGCACGCGCCGACGACCGGTTTCGCGGACGAGCACCGAGAGCGGCAGCGGCGCAGGGCCGGTGACGTTGAAGACCCCGCGGAGCTTGTGCTTGAGCGAGAGCACGATGGCCGTGGCGATGTCCTCCTCGTGCATGAATTGATAGAGCGGGTCGTATCCGAGAATCGCGGGAACGTGGCGGTTGCGGAGGAAGTTTGCGAGGGTTCCGGTGCCGGTGGGGCCGAGCACGTAGACCATGCGAAGCACCGAGGTGGTGAGGTCGGGCAAGCGCCAGAGCGAGGTGCACGCGTAGAGGTCGGCGGCCACGAGGTCGGCCAGCTCGGGGAAGGTCGTCACCGCCATCGGGGGATCGTCCTCCTGGTGATAGAGCGCGTGGTCGGCGCCGGCGCCGTAGTACGTGTGGCGTCCCACGAAGACGGCCTGTTTTGCCCCGTAAAGGCGGGCGTATTCGAAGACCGCACGGGTGCCGCCAAGATTGATTCGGTAGCGCTCCTCGCTGTGGAAGCGAAGGTGCGTGACCGTCGCCATGTGGATGACCGCCTCCGGGCGCGCCTTGCGGAAGACATCCTCCGCGGCGCGCTTGCGGATATCGACGGCGTGCATCTCGACGCCGGGAGGAGCGTTTTCCCAGGGGCGGCGGTCCACCCCGATGACCTGGTGACCCTCTGCGAGGAGGTGCCGCGCCACGATCTGCGCAACCGGCGAGGCGACGCCCGTGAGAAGGACCTTCATCCCTGGCCTCCTTCCCGTGCGATCAATCCGTCGGCCATCAGTGCCGCGACCCGGGACTTCACCGAATCGACGCCCTCCTGGATGGCCTCGTCTTCTTCGGTTCCGGTGCCCTCGAAGAACATCGGCTCGCCGAAGCGCAACTCCATCTTCACAGGCAGCGGCAGCGCCAGAAGATACGGTGTAATCGGCACGTACGGCACGCCCACCAGCTTGCCCAGCGTCGTCGAGTTGTGGATCGACGGAATGGCCTCGCCGCCACCGAGGATGCCCACCGGCACGATGGGCGTGCGGGTCTTCATCGCGAGGCGCAGGAAGCCCGTGCCGAAGTCCACCAGCGTGTGGCGCTGCCAGTACAGCTTCGCGGTGCCGCGCGCCCCCTCCGGGAAAACCATCAACATCCGGTCGTCCTCCAGGAGCCGTTCGGCGTGCTCCGGGAGGCCCGTGAAGTGACCCGTGCGCGATGACCACAGCGAAGCGAAGGGCACCCGATTGATGAACCTCTCCGCCATCCCCTGCGCCACGCGCGGTGGGTCGAGCTCCATGAACATCGACGTGATCAACATCGCGCCGTCGATGGCGTACCCGCCGGAGTGGTTGCCCACGAGCATCACGCGCCCGGTCGTCGGCACCCGCTCGATGCCGTGCACCTGCACGCGGAAGTAGTTTCGGTAGAAGAAGTTGAGCCCCGTGAAGAGCTGCGCGAGGTGCTCCTTCGAGATGCCGTACGGGTCGTACCCGTAACGGTTGAAGGGCAGCGCGAGGCGCTCCACGCGGGCCTTGATTCGTGGATCGATGGGCAACATCGCTCTCTTTTCTCCTGCTTCAAAAACCCTCCCGACGCTATGCCTCGGTCCATCGCCGCAGCAAGCGACATCGGCGTGTCGGGAGCCCTCTCGCAGTGCGTGCGCGAGGGCCTTCGAGGTGGGCTTTACCCCCGAGTTGATGAATCAGGACCCCGTGCATGCGAGTCGCTCTTCGCGTGGCAGCCGCGGTGTTATCGTCCGCCGATGATTCAACATGTAGCCCGGGCGCGGGCGTGGAAGGCCCTCCTCGCAGGTGTCCTCACGTCGTGTGCGCCGACCGTGATCAGTGGCGTCCCCTCGATCGATGGCTCCGTCCCGGCCGATCGGCCCGTCGCCTTCGATGCGCCGCCACTCGACGGCGGTGCGCTCGATGCGGTCACCTTTGACGTCGTATCCATCGACGCGAAGCCTACGCCCGACGCAGGCGCGCCGGATGTGCCTCCCGTCGTCGATGATGTGCTGACGCCGAGCGACAAGCCACTGCCGCCGGACGATGTGCCCACTCCCATCGACGACGTAGTCACCCCAACGGACGTGATCACCTCGACGGATGTCCCGCTGTCGATCTGTGGTGGCGTCCCGTTGCAGCGCGCGCTTCTGCTTCCGTCGGACTCGGTGATGGGCACCACCACCGGGGCCGGTCGCCTCGCCGCGATGTGCGCGCAGTCCGGTGGTCCCGAGCACGTTTATCCCCTTCGCGTAGCCGCGCGCACCGGGGTGCAACTCGCCGTCGATGGGCGCTTCGACTCGGTGCTCTCGATTCGTCGCGTCTGCGCCGATGCGGCGTCGGAGATCGCCTGCAACGACGACACTGCCGGGGGCAACAACGCCTTCCTGCGGCGCGTACTCGACCCGGGCGACTATGTGGTGCTGGTCGATCAGTTTGGTCCCGCCACGGGCACCGGCGGGGCATACACGCTCGGTGTCCGGGCGTACACGCCGGCGGCCAACGCGGAGTGCGCGGCGGGCATCGCGCTCGCACCCGGGACGCCGCTGATTGGCGACTCGTTTGCGGGAGGCGCGGCGGGCACCGCGTGCACGGGCAATGCGTGGGGACCGCAGTCTTTCTATACCGTTCGCGTGCCCGCCGGGCAGCGCGCTGTGGTCACGGCGACCCCCGTCGGGACCTCGTCCTGGTCCGCCGTGGTGCGGGCCCAGATCGGGTGCGCTGCGACCGCGTGCCTCGCCGCCGGCACCTCGCCGATGGCGGGAGCACCGGCAGTGTCACGCTATGACAACCGCTCGGCGAGCCCGGTAGATCTCACCGTATCCGTCGCGAGCACCTCGGGCCCCACGGGCGGGGCGTTCTCCGTCGCTGTGGCCTTCGAGGGGGCTCCGGTGGCGCCCGCCAACGCGGTGTGCGCCTCGGCGCGGACACTCGCAGACGGCGCGACGCTGACCGGCGAAGATGCCTCGTTGGCTACGGTGCGCCTCGGGGACGTGTGCGTTCCGCAAGCCCAGGGCGGGTCGTTGTTTTATCGGGTGACCGTCCCGGCGCACGCGACCGCCCTCCTCACCGCCACCCCGAGCGGCGGGTGGAACCCCATGCTGCGCGCGCTCGATGCGTGTGACGCGCGGGCCTGCGTAGCGTCCGCCAGCGCCGCGGGTGCAGATCAGCCCGAGACGCTGACCTGGGTCAACAGCGGCGCGACGGCGCGGGACATCCTCGTGACCGTCGGGTCGCAGGAGCCCTCCAACAGCGGTCGCTTCGACCTCACCGCGAACATCGTCCCGGCGCCCACCAACGTGAGTTGCGCCGCGGCCACCTCGGTCACCAACGGCGCGCGGCTTACCTTCCAGAACGCCTCTCTCGGCAACGACAACGCCACCGGTGCATGCCTCCCGGCGGCCACGGGGACGGTGCTCTGGTACCGCGCGGTGGTGCCCGCGGGGCAGACGCTGAGCGCGCGCGCGACGCCGCTCGGGGCCATGGACGCAGTGGTGCGACTGGTCACGGCGTGCGGCGTCACGTCGTGTCTCGGCAACGCAACCGCAGGCGGCGCCGGGGTGGTCGAAGGCGTCACATACACCAACCCGGGCAGCGCCGATCAGACGGTGCTCGTCGCGGTCGGCGGCGCCACCAATGCCACCAACGGCCTCTTCGATCTCGACGTGTCGATCGCGCGGCAATACCAGGAGTCCGTCGTTCCGACGGCCTGCGACGACATGACCGGCGGCGCAGACCTCGCCGGGGTCAACGGCGACGACACCGTCACCGCAGCGCTCGATCTGCCGTTCGCCGTGACGTTTTTCGGGCAGCGGATGCTCGAGTACAGCGTCTCCTCCAACGGGCTCTTGCAGCTCTTTCCCACCATCACCGGCGCGATGCCGAGCGCCTCATTCGACAACGGCGCGATCCCCACCCGCGCCGCGCCCAACGGCTTCATCGCCGCGCTCTGGGACGACCTGCTCCCGGTGGCTGGCTCACGCGTGGTGACGCGCTCCCTGGGCACCGCGCCCGATCGGCGGTTCGTGGTGCAGTGGACGCAGTTCGCATTTTTCGGAGACGACCGCGCGCGCCTGACCTTTCAGGCGAAACTCTTCGAGGGCGCTGGCGCCATCGAAGTGCACCACTGCGCGATCACCGCAGGCGCCGATGCGCCGCGCGCGGCGGGGAGCTCCGCCACTGTTGGCGTCGAGTCCCCCGATGGCATCGCTGGGCGGCAGCACTCCTTCAACGATCCGACTGGCCTCAGCACGGCGCGCGCGATTCGTTTCGTGCCCTGATCCACCCCGCCACCCCGCGGTCGCTCGCGGCTCACACCGACGGCGCTTACACCGAACTCTCAGCGCCGGCCTGTCGCACCACGAACACCAAACGAAACGACGCGCCTCCTTCGGAGGTGAACGTGAACTTGCCCCGTAGCTGGCGGGTGAGCGTGCGCACCAGTTGCAGCCCCAGGCTGGTCGATCGCGCGGGGTCAAAGCCCGCAGGGATTCCCGGTCCGAAATCGCGCACGAGAAGGGTTACCTCGGTGCCTGCCCGCGAGAGTTGGACGACCACGTCATCGGCGCGCGACTCGGTCGTTTCGCTAGAATCGCGGCGATGCACGCCGTACTTGAATGCGTTGGTGAGCAACTCGTTGAGAATCAGCCCGAAGGGAACAGCCTGTTCGACAGCGACCTCGACCGGTGCCGCGTCAATGCTCACTCGGGCGTAGGGCGCGAGCGCACCGCGCAGCGACTCGGCCAACTGCCGCGCGTAGGTGCCCAACTCGATGCGCTCAAGGGAGTGCGATCCGTAGAGCTGCTCGTGGATGAGGGCCATCGAGCGCACCCGGTGCACGCTCTCCTCCAGCCGCGAGCGCCCCTGCTCGGAGGGCATCTTGTCGGCCTGCAACATCAGCAGGCTAGAGATGATCTGGAGGTTATTTTTCACCCGGTGGTGGATCTCCTTGAGAAGCGTCTCCTTCTCGCGAAGTGACTGCTTGAGCGCGGCCTCCATGCGGTGGCGCTCGGTGAGGTCGCGCACGGCGATGATGGCCGCCTGCGTCGATGACTTCGGCGTGGCTGCCACGCTGATCTCCGCGGAGAACTTCTGACCTTCGTGGCCGCGGGCGGCGCGGAGGAAGAGCTGCGCCGGGGTCTCGTCACCGACCGGCGTGGCGAGGGTCGTGCGCACCAGCGCTTCGCCCGCGTCGAGCAGCCCGTCCAGTGGACGGTCGATGACCGGGCCGAACATCGCCAGCGCGCGCGCGTTGGCGGTTTGCACGCGGCCGTCGGTATCGACGAGGAGCATGCCGTCCGGGCTCTGTTCGAAGATCTGCCGAAACGCCCGACGGCTTCGGTCGTGCAGCATGAACGCGGCCATCTGCTCGGCCACCCGCTCGAGAATCGTCGGGAGGAGTTCGAAGCCCGGAAACGCCCGCGAGCCGCCGACCTCGATCACGCCCAGCACGCCGTCTGGTCCCACGATCGGGGCCGCGCACAGGCCGTCGATGCCCACCGCCGTGGCCTCGTCGAAGCGTCGCGAAGCCACGCCATCGACCACCAGCAACATCTGGAAGCACACGCGCTCAGTGCTCCACGCTGCGCCCGGCGCACCGACGCCTACGCCCTGCATGTCGCCGCGGCGGAAGGGCAGCGCGCGGGTCGCCTCGAGGAAGGCCTGGCCGGCCGCGCCGGTGCTCGGCAACGCGTCGCCAGCGATGTACGAGAGGAAGGCGCTGCGCGGCTCGGAGGCCCAGATCTGCGCCGAGCGCACGCCGATCTCGTGGAGTTCGCCGACCAGTTCGGCCACGAGGTCGCGGCTGGCGAGCTCGAGGGAGGAGCTGGCGAGGAGCATCGAGGCGATGCGTTGGGCGAGGCCCTCGCGCAGCGCGGCGACGCGTCGGTCGGTCACGTTGGTCTGGACGGCCACGTAGCCCGTTGCTTCGCCATGTTCGTCGTAGGTCACCCGCGCCTGAATGTGGACCCAGTACTGCTTGCCGCTGCGGGTGTAGTTGGCGACCTCGACATCGAAGGGCTGCCGACTGCGAATCGAAGCGCTCATGTGCCGTCGGCAGTCGAGGTCAGTTCCGGGCCCTTGCAGGAAAGACCCGGGGCTGCTGCCGACGACCTCTGGAAGGGTCCAGCCGGTGAGGCGCTCGAAGCTCTCATTGACCCAGATGATGCGGCCATCGAGGTCGGCGATGATCACGCAGTTGCCCGTGCGGTTGGCCACCTCCGCGAGGCGCTGCAACTGCAGCGTGATGCGACGCGTTTCGACGCGCCCGCGGATGTGTTGCTGCACCGCAGCCAGGTGGTTGGCAAAGGCCGCGAAGAGCGGCCCCAGAGCAGCGTCGAAGGGCGGGTAGAACGGGAGCCTGGCGACGGACACGGAGGCGACCAGCGCGTAGGCGCGGCCATGGTCGCCGCGGTCGGTGAACCCCGCGACGAGAAGCCGCGCCGTGGCGCGGCCGTCGATGGGGGGCAACTCGCCGGTGTCCACGACGGTGGTGCGAGCGGTAATGGTGCGCTGCGCGAAGGCGGCCACAGCCGTGAGCTCCGCGAGGGTCACGCCGTCGGCGCAGCAGGTGGCGCACAGCAGCGGGGTCTCGTCGTCCAGGCAGACGAGGAGGGCGTTCTCGGCGCCGAAGGTTGCGATGGTCTCCCTGGTGGCCAGTTCCCAGAAGCTCGCGAGGTTTTCCCCCGAGAGTGCGTGTTCGCTCAGGCGTAGGAAGCCTTCGCCCGCCTGGTGCTCGCGGTCGAGCCTTGCGCGCAGGTCGATGTTCGCCTGCTGTTCGGCGAGAAGAAACCCGATCAGTTCGTTGTGTTCGTCGCTAGAAGCCACGGTGGCCTTGCTACGCCTGGCCGCGCGTGAAGACGTAAAGCGGGCTTGTGTAGTCGTGGAAAAGGTTGTGGCCACCGAGGAATGTGATCTCGCCGAAGCCGTACATTCCGAGCCACGGGCCACAGTCGTCGCCGAAGAGCGGGTGCCGCATCCTGGCGACAGTCTCGCCCTTCGAGACATGGTCGAGGATGAGGCGACCGCGGGCTCCGCAGTCGGTGTGTAAAACCCCGATGGGTCGGCGGCCGCCGGTGCGCGCGACAAGCTGGCCCATGGTGACGGCGAGGTTGGCGAAGATGCTCTCCACCTGCGGGCCGCGCACCGACTCGACCCCGGCGATGGACTCGTCCATGTCCACGTCGATGCCGGGTGCGATCATCATCACTGCGCAAAAGTCCGCTCCGCGCTCGGCCAGCGCGCTCGCCATGTCGACGGACTTCGTGCGCGAGTTGGCTGCATCGACCCCGCGGCAGGTCGCCACGGTGGCCTCGCTCGCGTCGCCGCCGACCGCCCGCGCCCCCGGATCCAACGCGCGCAGCGTGCGCAACTCAGCGCCCGCGCCGTGCCCCATCGTCACGTGGAACATCACCAACCGACACTCCGCGGCGTCGAGATCGACGAGCGCGGCGCGGAGGGCGGCGGAAGCGGCCTTCGTGGAGTCGGGAATGGCAGGCGAAGCGGAGCAGAAGCGCAGCATGGATCTCTCAAGAAAAAAGCACCGTGGACCCTGTCGCTACTACCGCGATCGTCGTCCGAAAAGGGGAGCTTCGTTGGGCAGATTGAAGTCTCCTTAAAAACAATGATGCGAGACCGTACTTCGCGATGTGCAACCCGCGCACAGTGGACCCGGCTGAGTGTGCAGGACGTGCACGATTGAACGCGCAGTGAACGGCCTCTCATGATCGAAATTTGCTTGTATTCAAGTCATTTTGTGTGGGCATCGCGGAGGCTCGGAGTGTGCGTAGGGGCGCTCTGGCGGCTACCTGAATGACGTTCGACTTCCCCCATGCAAAGTTGACTCGCTCGTCCGTCTGGCTGATGAAGAAGATCTAAGATGTTGGACACTCGAGCGGAATGGAGAAGATGGCAGTGATCCCGGCAACGCCCGCATCTGAGGCTCAGGTCAACCGAGGTCGGGCTCAGGCAACGACCAGCGGTCCGGGCCAGCTCGGCGTGCAGATATTGGCCAGTGACAGCGAAAACCACGGCGGGACGCCCAGTCCTCTCCGGCCGGGTTCGAGCTCCGATCGCGCCGTCAACCGAGCCCCGATTCGGGTGATGGTCGTGGAGGATGAGTCGGTCATCGCGCTCGACCTCGAGATGCGCCTCACCCGCCTGGGCTACGACGTCGTCGCGGTCTGCGACAACTGCGAGGACGCCATCGCCCTCTTCGTCGAGACGCACCCGCAACTTGTGCTGATGGACATCTGCATCAGCGGTCCTGTGGATGGCATCGAGACCGCGAGCGCCATCTCCAGGCTCAGCGACGTGCCGGTCGTGTTTCTCACTGCGTACGCCGATCAGGACACCGTTCGACGCGCGTCCAAGACCTCCCCCTACGGATACCTCCTCAAGCCCTTCGACGAGCGCTCGGTCTCGGTCACGCTCACCATCGCGCTGCAGCGGCACGCGGCGGACGTGCGCGCCCGGTTGTTCAGCACGGCCATCGAGTCGGCCACGGTCGGCATCGCACTCGTCGATATCCGTGGCCCGGCGCCGGTGATCGAGTTCGTCAACAAGGCGTACCTGATGAGTGTCGAGCGCACGCCAGAGCAACTCATCGGGCTGCCGCTCATCTTCTCTTCCGATCCGCAAGACCGCGAGACCATCGCGCGCCTGCAGGCCGCGGTCGAGCATCACCAGTATGCGGACGGCGTCGTTCAGGGAAAGCGCTCGGACGGCACCACCTCCTGGACCACGGTGACCCTCTGCCCGGTGCCGTCGCCCACGGGGAAGGTCACCCACATGGTGAGCTTCCACAAGGACATCACCGCGCTGCGCGAAGCGGAATCGACGCTCGCAAGCACCCAGCGGTTCGAGACCATCGGGCTGATGACGGCGAGCATCGCGCACGACTTCAACAACGTGCTCAACATCATCATGGGCTTCGCCGAGTTTGCTCGGGACGGCGACGACTCCACGCGGCCCGCAGACCTCGACGAGATCGTGCAGGCGGCGCGGCGCGGCGAGAAGCTCACCCGCAAACTGCTCGATTTCTCGCGCCGCCCCGATCCGTCACCCGAGAGTGGTACCGACCTCGCGCGCGTGATGGCCGACCTCCTCACGATGGTTCAGCGCCTGGTCGGCCCGTACGTGGACGTAGAAATGCGCGTCGGGGCCGGGTCGATGATCGTCTCGACGGATTCGACTTCCATCGAGCAGGTGCTCCTCAACCTCGTGGCCAACGCGCGCGACGCCATGCCCGCAGGCGGTCGGGTGGGCATCGATGTGACGTGCCCTGCGACACCGTCCGGGGCGCTCGCCGCAGGGCGCTATGTGCGCATCGCCGTCCGCGACACCGGCACGGGCATCGATCCGCTGATCGTCAAGCGCATGTTCGAGCCGCTGTTCACCACCAAGCCGCGGGGACAGGGCACCGGGCTCGGGCTCTCTACCTCGCGCATGTTGATCGAGCGCGAGGGCGGCACGATCACGATTGAGAGCGCGTTGGGCGAGGGAACAACGGTTCACGTCGATCTCCCGCTCACCGACCGCGCCGCTGCGCTGGCCGCATTGGTCTCCTCCAGCCGACCGCCGCCCCGGTAAAAGCACCAAACATTACGCCACGACGGCGTGCGTGGCGAAATACGGCGACTGCGACGCCGCCACCGCCTACTCCGAATCCCAGCCTGCCGGACCCGCGTTGACTTCGCCGCCCGGCCGGTGTGCAAGTGCCGCCGTGCGCTGCCGGACCCTCCTGCTCACCCTCTCCCTCGTCTTCGCCTGGGGCTGCCCCCCGCGGCGCGTCGCCTCCGTCCCCGGCGCGCGCGCCACGCGCACCCTTCCACCCGCTCGCTGGCTCGCCACGACGCCTGCGATGCGTTCGCTCGTGCGCGCACTCGTTCTTGCCGATCGCGCGGCGATGCGACTCGCGGAGACGCCCTTCGCGGCATCACGAGCAGACCCAGACCGCATCGTGGCGACGGTCACCGAGGCCCGCGCGGCGTTTCGCGAGGCTTCCCGCGCGGGCGCGCTGCTCGACTGCCGCGCCCTCGACGACGTGGACTTCCCGCAGACGCCGACAAACCCCGAGGCGGACTCCTGGGGCCCCTACGCCGTCCCCGGCACCACGCTCGATTTCGTCGCCACGCGCGCGACGGTGACGCCCTTTGTGCGGCGTGATTCACGCGAGGCGGGCATCGCCGTGCGGTCGTCCGGCGGTCGGCTGATGATCACCCTCGGGTGCAACGAGTCGCTCGCGGTGGTGGATGCCTCGAGCCCCACGCGGCTGCGCTGCGAGCGCTACGGGGCGTGCCCGTCGGGGGCGTATCTTCCGCTGCTCGTGGGCGAGCAGGTCGATCTGGAAGACCTCATCGCCCGCTACGGCCGCCGACAGCCCTGAGCCGCGCGCCCGGAGTCACTTCACGCCGTCGATGACCTCGAGCGCCATCTCCCAGCGCTCCAGCGGCGGCATCACGTACGCCCCGGCCACCCGGTGCTTCACGGCCATCAACATCTCGCGCGCGATGGTGACGCCCTCCTTGCGGGCGAGCGGTCCGCTGCCGACCTTCCGCATGCGCTCGCGCACCTCGTCCGGAACGCGCATCCCTGGCACCTCGTTGTGTAGGAATTCCGCGTTGCGATAGCTCGCCAACGGCAGGATGCCCACCATCACCGGGATGCCCCAGGGCGCCACGTCATCGAGGAAGCGCGTGAGCACCTCCGGGTCGTACACAGGCTGGGTCATCACGAGGTCGGCCCCGGCCTCGACCTTCTTTCGTAGCCGCGCGATCTCCCTCGCGTAGTCCATCGCCGCGGGCTCGGCCCCGGTCGCCAGCACGAACTCCGTCACGCCCCCGAGCGCCTTGCCGCCCGGGTCGCGCCCGTGGTTGAGCCCGCGAACCAGACGCAACAGCCCGATGGAGTCCATGTCGTACACGGCCGTGCAGTCGGGGTAGTCCCCCATCTTCGGCGGATCGCCGGTGATCACCACGAGGTTGCGCACCCCAAGCTCGTGCGCGGCCATCACGTGGCCCACCAGACCGAGGGTGTTGCGGTCGCGGCAGCAGACGTGCAGCAGCGGCTCGACCCCCTCGCGGATGAGCTTCACCGCCAGGGCGAGGTTGCCCATGCGCGCGCTCGCCCGCGGGCCGTCGGCGATGTTGATCACGTCCACCCCGTTGGCCAGAAGGTGCTTCGCCGCAGCGACGGCCTTCGATGGATCCATCCCCGCTGGAGGATTGACCTCGACGCTCACCACGAAGCTCTTTCCAAGCTTCGCCGCGAAGGGGCTGCGCTCGCTCAGCGGAACCACCCTCGCGCCCGGCGCGGGCTCTATCGCCGCGCCGCCAGACATCGTCGGGTCGTTGGGCTCCGACGCCGTCGCGGGCCCGTCCGTCGTGCGAATCGCCCCGCCGTCGCTCACCGCCGCGCCCTCGTGCGCGTGCATGCGGGCCGCGTTGGCGGTGCGACGGATGTGATCCATCGTGGTGCCGCAGCAGCCGCCGACGAGGCGCACGCCGAGTTTGATGAGGCGTCGCGCATACACCCCGAAGTATTCCGGGTTGGCCATGTAGAGCATGCGGCCCTCGATGCGCCGTGGGATGCCCGCGTTGGGCATCGCGGCCATCGGGAGCCCTGCGCCGCGCATGCGCTCGAGGGTGTCAAAGACCCCCGCCGGGCCGTCGCCGCAGTTGACGCCGATGACGTCGGCGCCCCACTGCGCGAGGCGATCGGCCATGGCCTCCGGGGTGGTTCCGTCGGCCATGGTGCCGAAGGCGTCGAAGCTCACCATCGCCACGAGCGGCAGATCAGTCGTGGCGCGAACGGCCTCGATGCAGAGTCGCATCTCCTCGGGGGAGCGCATCGTTTCGACGGCAATCAGGTCTGCGCCCGCGAGCGCTGCGACCTGCTCCTCGAAGGCTGCGCGAATCTCTCCGAAGTCGCGCGCGGTGAGTCCCTTGAGCGTCGGCAGGCCCGTCGGGCCGACGTTGCCCGCCACCCAGGCGTGCGCAACCGTGGACTCCGCGATGGCCTCGCGCGCGATGCGCACGCCTGCCTCGTTGAGTTCCTTCACCCGCTTGTCCAGGTTGAACTTCGCGAGACGGTATCGGTTGGCCCCGAAGGTGTTCGTCTCGATCACCTGCGAGCCCGCGCGAAGGTAGTCCCGGTGGACGCTCTTGATGAGCTCTGGTCGGGTGACGCAGATCTCTTCGTAGTTCTGCGTGTAGAGCACTCCGCGCTCGTAGAGTTGCGTGCCCATCGCGCCGTCGGCCACGAGGGGGTGATCGCGAAGGGCATCCAGAAAGCGCTCTGCCATCGTGCGCCGGACATAGCCCCACGCGCGCACACCGGCAAGAGCGCACGCCCGCCGCGGATGGGGTAAGAGACTCCGCAGAACCCCCTATGGCAGACGTCGATGAAGGCTACCGAACTCACCGCCGCTTCGACCGCGCCGCGCGGCTTCTGGGCGAACCCGCGATGCGCACGCTCGCTGCTTCGCGAGTTCTCATCGTCGGCCTCGGCGGGGTCGGGAGCTTTGCCGCGGAGGCCCTCGCGCGCACCGCAGTCGGCCACCTCGAGCTCGTCGATTTCGACCTCGTCTGCGTGACCAACACCAACCGCCAACTGCACACCATGCGCGGCAACATCGGGCGCCCAAAGGTGGAGGTCATGGCCGAGCGGCTGCGGCTCATCCACCCGACCGGGACGGTCACCACCAGGGCGGAGTTTTACAGCGTCGATAACAGCGCGGCGCTGCTCGCCGACCGGCCGGACTACGTCATCGACGCGATCGACAACCTCACCGCCAAGGCCCACCTCGTGGCCACCTGTCGGCGTGCGGGCATCCCCGTGGTGAGCGTGATGGGCGCAGCGGCCCGGATCGATCCGACGCGGGTAAAGGTCGATGACCTCGCGCGCACCAAACACGACCCGATGGCGCACCATTTTCGGGAGATTCTCCGCACCAAACACGGTTGGCGGCTGCGGCCGTCGATGCCCACCGGTGTTCCGTGCGTGTACAGCGACGAGAGCCCCATCGCCCCGACAGACCTCGCCTACGACCACGACCACGGCTTTCAGTGCGTCTGCCCGCAGTCCGACAACGGGCTGCACACCTGCGAGAAGCGCGCGCGCATCGACGGCAGCGCGGCCTGGGTGACGGGCACCTTCGGGCTCGTCGCGGCCTCCGTGGTGGTGCGCGAGCTAGGCGGCGAGTCGGTCATCGACCGCAGCAACGGCTGCGACCCGTGGGCGCACCCGGGCCACGGCGGCTGAGAGGGTCCGCGCGCGGAGGGGGTTCAGGCGCGAGGGACGTTCGCGACCGCGCCATGGACTCCGAGAGTGCCGCGTAGGCGCGCACCGGGGCCGCCGGCGTCCTGGTCGCGAACGACGGAGGCGCACATGGGGGCCATGAGCGGGTGGGTTGCGTTGGACGGAGGCGCACATGGGGGTCATGAGCGGGTGGGTTGCGTTGGACGGAGGCGCACATGGGGGCCATGTGCGGGTGGGTTGCGAACGACGGGGGCGTATGGGGGGGTCCATCGGCAGAGAGATCCTCCGGGGGCGACCGCGGGAGTGCGCTGCCGCGCGCCCACTTAAGACGACAGGCGCACTTTGTTGGGCCCGTTTATACGGGGTGCGAGCGGCGCGGCTGGGGTTGGTCGCGTCCCGCGCCTGCACCCGCAGGCTAACGAAAGCAGGCGCCCCTGGCGGGGCTTTCGGAAGCAACGACCCGTTGGAGGGCTAAGGCCAGGCCCTCGAAGGATCGATCCCTCTTGCGAGACCTCACCCCCAACCCCCTCTCCCAAAAGGGTTCACCTCGGGACACATCTCACGATTCGGCTGTAATTCACGTCGATGTATTCACTCGATGGGGTGTT
>CANJUR010000064.1 GCA_947477565.1 Deltaproteobacteria bacterium | reverse complement strand
TGCGGCACTCTCCCAACCCGCTGCGGCACTCTCCCAACCCGCTGCGGCACTCTCCCAACCCGCTGCGGCACTCTCCCAACCCGCTGCGGCACTCTCCCAACCCACTGCGGCACTCTCCCAACCCACTGCGGCACTCTCCCAACCCGCTGCGGCACTCTCCCAACCCACTGCGGCACTCTCCCGACCCGCTGCGGCACTCTCCCGACCCGCTGCGGCACTCTCCCGACCGGCTGCGGCATCATTGCGGGCGTTGCGCGCAGGGGCGTAGCGTCGGACCGTTGACCAGAGGAGGACGCAGCCCAATGACCGAACGCAAGAAGAAGAAGCCGCCCGCTCGGAAAGACGCAGTGAGTGCCGTGACGGCGGAGACCCTCGCGCCGGAGGAGATCCGCCGACCGACGCGCGACGTCGGGACGTACATCCAGTGGGCAGGAGCCCTCCTCACCGCCGCGCGCGACCACCAGGCGACGCTGCTCGCGACGCCGATGGTTCCAGAGGCCGACATCACGGCCGCGGAGATCGACGGGTTCGAGCACACCCTCACCCGACTCACCGACATCGAGGATGAGCAGGATCGCCGCCAGCACGCCACCGCCCACCTCACCCCCGCCGAGCGGAAGAACTACGCCGCCGCCCGCGCCGCGCAGAAGACCGCCACGGATGCGATTCGCCACGCGTTTCGCAACGATCGCGTGGTGCGCGGCTGGTGCGCCCAGGTCCTGAGAGGGGAAGGCATCGCCGACCTCCACGACGACGCGCGCAAGCTCACCAGCTTCTGGGAAGAGCAGCGCACCGTCCTCGCGCCCCTCACCGCCGGCAAGACCGCCCTCGATCAGATGTCCACCCTGGCCGCGCAACTCCCGACCCTCGCCACACCCGACGTCGAGGCCGACCGACGCCACACCCGCCTGCGCAACGCCGCCTGGACCCTCGTCGATCGCACCGCCGTGCGCCTCTGCGAGGCCGGCCGCTTCGCCCTCTGGGCCGACCGCGACGAGCGCAAGCGCTTCCGCGGGATACCCCGCAAGGCCAGGCGCAAGTCCTCCAAAAAGGGCTGACGCACCTCGTCCCCCACCGACGCTCAACCGATCGCGTCGTCCTCCACCGCAAACACTTCGTCCAGAATGAGTTCGATCGCTTCGAAAGGCTCCGCACGGATGCGCCGCCGGGCGTCGCCACCGCGGCGATCACGTAGCCCTCCTCGAGGCGTCGAAGCACCGTGAGCGAGCGCCGCTCAGGATCAGCCAGCCAGTAGTGACCGACGCCCGCACGGTGGTAGGCCTCGCGCTTGCGGCCGGTGTCGATGTTGACGGTCGAGGGCGAGAGCACCTCGCAGATCCAGTCGGGCACGTCCACCACGACGCCGCGCGCTTCGGAGCGGACGGCGCGAAGCCGGGATCGCGCGTGGTCGTCATACGGTCGGAGGTTGCGACCGGGCGTCGGGTCGCGGCAAGCGCACCCGCCTACGCCGGCAGCGTCTCGCCGACGAAGCCCAGACGCCGCGCCACCGCCATCATGTCCTCGGGCACCGGCGCCTCGTAGTGGATCAACTCACCATCATCCCGCGTCGGGTGCACGAAGCCGAGCGTGCGGGCGTGCAGCATCACCCGCGGCGCCGGCGGCATGTCGTCCCGATAGCGGGCGTACACCCGGTCTCCCAATACCGGGTGCCCAAGCTCCGAGAGATGGATGCGAATCTGGTGCTGCCGCCCCGTCTCCAGCTTGCACTCGACGAGCGTGACACCGCCCTCCGCGGGCAGTTGCAACAGCGGCCGGACGTGCGTGATGGCCCGCTGCCCGATGTGCGGCGCAGTGCGCCCACGGGCCGAGCCGCGCAGCCCGTCGCCGCGGTCGTCGAGGAGCACCGTCTCGACCTTGCGGGCCTCGTACATCCGCCCCTTCACCATCGCGAGGTAGACCCGCTGGATGTCGTGCTTGCGGAAGAGCCCCGCGAGGTGGCGCTTGGCCACCCAGGTGCGCCCAAACACCAGCAGCCCGGAGGTCTCCCGATCGAGCCGGTGCACCACGAAGAGCGGCGCATGCGCGGGCGCGAGCTTCCACTTCGGGAGCATCGCCACCACGCGATCGACCAGCGCCCCGCGCTCGCCCACCTCGAAAGGAACACTGTTCACCCCCGGTGGCTTGTCGATCACGATGATCTGCGGGTCACAGTGCACGAGCCGCCAGCGCTCGAGGAAGAGGGCATCCGGGGAGGCTCCGGCGGCGTCGGTGGGGCGCGCGTGGAGATGCAGTTCGACCTCCACCCCTTTGCCGGGGCGCGCGGCAGGATCGCGCTCGACGGTGCCATTGAGGGTGACCTTGCCGCGGGCACACCACTCCTTGGCGGTGGACCAGGGGACGTCCTTCCACTGGCGCAGGACGGCACTGAGGGTCTGGCCAGCGTGGCTGACGTCGAGGACGAGGCGGTCGGTGTTCATGGATGTGCTGCGAATCGGGCAGTGACGTGGGGGTGAGGGTGTGATCTTACACTCCCAACCGCGGGAGAGTTCGGATGAAGCTATGTCCCACCTGCAAGCTGCGATACCCCACCGAGGCGGCGCATTGCTTCGTTGATCGAACGGCGCTCATCGAGGTGCCCGATCCGTACCTCGGGGCGGTCATCGCCGGGCGCTACCGCATCGAGGAGCTTATCGGCGCCGGTGGAATGTCCACGGTGTACCGCGCGATGGGCAACGACGGCGACCGCCCAGTCGCGGTGAAGGTGTTTCGCAAGGAGCTTGCGGGAGACTCAAAGCTGCGCGAGCGATTCCGCCGGGAGAGCACAAACACCCGGCGACTGGCGCACCGCAACGTGATCGAAATCCTGGAGGAGGGCGACTTCGCCGACGGCGTCCCCTACCTGGTGATGGAGTACCTCCACGGATCGACCCTGGAGGTGGTGCTCAAGCGCGCGCGCGGTCCGCTGACGATCGAGCGGACCATCGACCTGATGCTTCAGCTCGCGGGGGGGCTGGCGCGCGCGCACGACTTCCAGGTGCTGCACCGCGATCTCAAGCCCGAGAACCTCTACGTCTGCCCCCTGCCCGACGGCTCGGAGTTGTTGAAGATCCTCGATTTCGGCATCGGGCGCTGCCTGCTCGATTCGCGGCTCACGAGCAACGGGGAGATCTTCGGCACGCCGCAGTACATGGCCCCGGAGCGCATCACCGGCACCGAAGCGGGCATCCCCGCAGACCTCTACGCGCTCGGATGCCTCATGTTTCGCTGCGTGACGGGGCGGCTGCCCTTCACCGCAAAGGACGTCACCAGCTACCTCATGCAGCACCTGCGCGAACCGCCGACCGCGCCCCGCTCGCTCAACCCGGCCATCCCCGCGGCCCTCGAATCGCTGATTCTCCAGTGCCTGGAGAAAGATCCCGCGCGCCGCCCGGTGGACGCGCACGCCATCGAGCGCTCGCTTGTCCAACTTGGCACCCTGCATCCGCGCGCACGCCGGTCGTCTGGTGGGTTCATCGCGCCGACGCCGCCGGCGCGTTCGCTTGCGCCCGCCACGTCGGCGTCGCTGCACGGGATGTTCGCGACGGACTCGGCTTCGCTCTGGGCACGGCGCGCGGAGATTCTCTCGCAGATGTTGTCGCGGGCCTTCCCGCACGGCACCACCGCAGCGCTCGCCGGGGCCTACGGACGCCTGCGAGTGACAGTCGCGTCGATGTCCGAAGTGCACGCCCAGTGGCTCCTGGAGCAGCGGCGTCTCGACACGCTGACCAACGTCGCAAAGGAAGCGCAAGGGCGCTTCGGTCGCGCGATGGATGCCCTCGGACAAGACCTCTCGCAGTCGCGCCAGATCATGCAGGCGGCCCTCGCGGCGGCCACGGCGGCGGAGGCGATGCTCACTGCCCGGGGAGCTTCTTTCCGACAGGCCCACGCGGCGGTGCTTGCGCTCGGACAGGGCGCTGCGCCGACGATGGAGACCACCCATCGGTACCGCGCGGCGCTCGAGGCACTCGAGGCGCTTCTCCCGCACGCCGAAGAGCTGCGACACGCCCAGGAGAGGGGGCGTCAGGGCGAGGACGAAGGGAAAGACCTCGAGTTTCAGATCGGCGCGCTGCGATCACAGTTGGAGCGGGTGTCGCAAGCGAGCGAAGCGGAGAGCGCGCAGGCGCAGCCGCGAATCGAGCACCTGGCGTCGCAGCTGGCCGAGATGGAGGAAGTGTTGGTGCGCGCGGCGAGCGAACTGACCACGGCGATGCGCGGCCGACCGGAGCTGATCGCGCTCTTCCGACAGCTGGAGAGCGACTCGGCGTAGCGGATCAGCCGGGGGGCACGTCGAAGGAGGCATCGGTGCCGCCGCTGCCATCGAGCGTGGGCAGGTCGGCGAAGCCAGCATCCGTGGCGCAGGTCGAAGTCGAGTTGTAGATGCACAGCCCGGAGAGGCAGCAGTAGGTCGATCCTGCGGGATCGGTGGGCGTGCGGCAGGTGTTGCAGTCGCTGCTCGCGCTGCAGCCTGACGGGCACATGCCGACGGTCGTGGTGGAGCAGCGCCCGGCCTGGCAGGTTTGCCCTGTGGCGCATCGGTTGTCGCAGGAGCCGCAGTGGGACGAATCGCTCCGGCCATCGACGCAGCGCCCCCCGCACGCGGTGGGCGACGAGGGCGGGCAGAGGCATACGCCGCGCACGCAGGTGGTGCCGCCGCCGCACGCGATGCCGCAGCCGCCGCAGTTGGCGGCATCGGTCTGCAGGTCCACGCAGACCGAACCGCAGCGGCTGATGCCGTTGTCCGCGACGCCGTCGCAGTCGTCGTCGAGGAGGTTGCAGATCTCCACGCCACGCGGGGTGCACCCGCAGACGGGGCCGAGGCCGGGGAGGGCCGTGCACGTCCACCCGATGGTGCTGGGACAATCCGCAGCGCCGCTGCAGGTACGCGAGCAGCGCCCGGTCGGGAGGCACACGCCGCTCGCGCACTGAGCGAGTTGGGTGCACGGCGTCCCGAAGGCGCCAGGGCCGGTGGTGACGCCGCGGTCGAGTCCCACCGCGGGAATGTCGGTGCCCACCACGCCGCGATCCACGCTCAGCGGAACATCCCGCGCGACGCTCCCGAGGTCGTCCGCGGCGACCGCGCCTGCATCGACGCCGTCGCACACGCACGCGGTGAATTGGAGATCGATTCCGCACGAGCGCGCGCCCATGTTCATGGTGGCCTCGCAGACGCAGTCTTCGGTCTGCCCGGCCGTACAGGCCTGGCCGAAGGGGATGCTGCTGGTGTCTCCGCGCGCTCCGCAAGAGGTCACCATCAGCACTGCGACACACCCGATGGACCGAAGCAAACGCACCATAATCCCCGCACCCTAAGCGAAGCACGGATGGTTGCAAACTCCCTCCCCGGTGTCGTCACCGGCGGCAGCGCGCTTCTTTGACCCGGTGCCTGCGATGGCGTGATCCTGCGCGTCAACACCAGCGATGCCCCAGCGCACATTGCTTCTCATGGTTCCTTTTTTCGCCCTCGCGGCGTGCGCCTCGGGCGATCCGGCGCCGTTCGTCTCGGACGGGGGTTGGCGTCGCGATGGGGATGCCCTCGATGCAGACTCCGCGATCGTCTCCCTGGTGGATGTCCAACGGGTGGATGTCCCACGGTCGGACCGCCCTCCGCCCCTCGACGACGTGCGCGTCTACGCCCATACCGCGGACGCGCTCTACTCCATCGATCCGCGCACCTTCGTCGTCACTCGCGTCGGTGCCTTCGTCTGGCCGAGCGATTCCGCGGAGATGACCGACCTCGCCATCAACGCGACCGGCGACGCCTGGGGGATCACCTTCACGTCCCTCTACCGGGTCGATCTGGCGACGGCGCGGTGCACCTTCGTCGCGCCCTTTGCCGGGGCGCTTTTCAACGGGCTGTCGTTTATTCCGGGCGGCGAATTGGAGGCCGGGGAGGTGCTCGTCGCCGCCAACCGCAACGGGGCGTACGTGCGGGTTGACCCTACCACCGGGGCCGTCCGGCAGATCGGGCTCTACGGCGCAGACGTGGGCTCCTCCGGCGACCTTGTCTCCGTCGCCGGCGGCGGCACCTTCGCCACCGTCGTCGACCTCAATGTCGGCCTCGGGGAAGAGCCCGTGGAGTACCTTGCGCGGATCGATCCCACCAACGGCCGCGCGACCCGCGTCGGACCCACCGGGGTCACCCGCACCTGGGGGGTCGGGTATTGGCGCTCGCGGGTCTTCGGCTTCACCGCGGGCGGCGCTGTGGTCACGCTCGACATCGCCACCGGACGCGCCACGGAGGTCGCCCGCAGTGACGTCGCGTGGTGGGGCGCCGCGGTGACCACCCTCGCGCCGGTCGCACCGCCGTAGAAACCCGCGCTAGAGTCGTGAAACCCATGACGTTCATTCAGGTTCCGCCGGCGCTCGGCAACCAGTTCGACGAGGACCGCGTGCTGCGGTCGTATCTGGCGCGCGTCCTCCCGGACGAAGTGCGCCGCGACGTCAGCCCTGCCCTCTCGGAACTCGGCGCGCTCGCGGGCGGCGAGCTTTACACCCTCCAACTGGCCGATCGGCTCAACGTCCCGGTGCTCACGCCATGGGACCCGTGGGGCAACCGCATCGACCACATCGAGGTCACCGCCGTGTGGAAGCGCGCCGCCGTCCTGGCCGCGGAGTACGGCCTCGTCGCGGTGCCGTATGAGCGCAAGCACGGACCTCTCTCGCGCATCGACCAGTTCGCGCGGGTGTACCTCTTCAACCCTTCGACGGACGTCTATTCGTGCCCGCTCGCGATGACCGACGGCGCCGCGCGCACCCTCACCCTGCACAACCACCCGGAGGTGTCCGCCCGCGCACTTCCGCACCTGCTCAGCCGCGACCCCGCGCACATGTGGACCTCCGGCCAATGGATGACCGAACGCACCGGCGGCTCGGACGTCGGGCTCACGGAGACCGTCGCCCGCCAGGACCCAGACGGCACCTGGCGACTCCACGGCACCAAGTGGTTCTCGAGCGCGACCACCTCGGAGATGGCGCTCACCCTTGCGCGCCCGGAGGGCAATCCACCCGGCGGCCGGGGGCTCGCCCTCTTCTATGTCGAAACCCACGATGCCGCGGGACACCTCCAGCGCATCGCCGTGCACCGCCTCAAGGACAAGCTCGGCACCCGCAAGGTACCCACCGCAGAACTCGGCCTCGAGGGCACCCCCGCAGTTGCCCTGGCGGGCCTCTCCGGCGGCATCCGGGCCATCAGCCCGATGCTCAACATCACCCGCACCTGGAACGCCGTCTGCGCCGCCTCTTTCATGCGCCGCGGCGTCGCCCTCGCCCGCGACTACGCCCGCCGCCGCCGCGCGTTCGGCGCAGCCCTCGCGGACAAGCCACTGCACCTCGACACGCTCGCGGGCCTCCAGGCCGAGTCCGAGGCGGGCTTCCACCTCACCTTCCGCGCGGTCGAGTTGCTCGGGCGCGAAGAGGGCGCCGAGGCCACCGAGGAGGAGCGCACGCTACTGCGCCTGCTTACCCCGCTGGTAAAACTCACCACCGCGCGGCAGGCAGCGCAGGTCACCAGCGAAGTCATCGAGTGCTTCGGCGGCGCCGGATACGTCGAGGACACCGGCCTCCCGACGCTGCTTCGCGACGCCCAGGTGCTGCCGATATGGGAGGGGACCACCAACGTGCTCGCGCTCGACGCTCTGCGCGCGATGGGCGATACCTCGGCGGTGCGGGCGCTCCACGGCGAGGTCGCGGCGCTCGCGGCGGAGGTGCGCGACCCGGCGCTCGTCACCGTGGCGCGGGCTGCACTGACGGCCGTCGAGCACGCATTGCACACGGCGCGCGCTCACATGGCGGACGCGCCATCCGAGGCAGAAGGGCTCGCACGGCTGGAGGGAGACGCGCGACGCATCGGGCTGACGCTGGGGCGCTCGCTGGCGCTGGCGCTGCTCGCGCGACACGCGGACTGGTCGCTCGTTCACGAAGGCGATGCGAGGGCGAGGTCGGCGGCGATGCGGTTCGCGCGCAACGGGGTTGATCTGCTGGGCGCGACGCTGGACCTGGCAGACGCGCGACGACTGGCGATGGACGAGGGGTGAGAGCGAGAGCGGGGGGACTGTCGGGTGGCCCCGACAGTCGGAACTGCGAGGGTGCCTCTGGCGGGAATGGCGCGCCGACGCCCTACCGGAACAACCCCTCCGCCGCGCTCGCGCTCCGCCCGTTCGCAACCCAGCGGTCGAGCGCCGTGGCGTCGTCGCACGCGTCGATGCGGGCCTCGTCGGCGGCGGTGAGCGCGATGCCCGCGATGCGCGCCAGCGTGCGCACGGCGTGGCGTCGGCCGGTCAGCTCGCCGCGCGCCTCACCGCGCGCCTCGCCGCGCGCCTCGCCCGCCACCTGGGCGCTTTCAGCGATGCGGCGCACCTGATCAACCTCCTCCCGGCTACGCTCGATGAGGTCCCGCTCCTGCGCCGTCATGTTCTCTTCGCGCGCGTGCTCCAGTGCGTGGTGCTGCGCCTCGCTGAGGTGCACGTCCACGATGGTCGCGGGCGTAAGGTCGGGCGCCGACCGGAACAGCACCGCCCAGCGGTCCACCGCCGTCCGCGGCAGCGTGTCGCCGAGCTTGGGCAACTCGAGGAAAACGTACTGCACCTGCCCGAATCCCCTGCGCGCGCCGTTCGTCCACTCGGCCATCGACCAGCGGCTCACCATAGGCACGAGCGCCTCGCCGCGCGCGCGCTGCCCCGCGTCGGGCCATAGCTCGAAGTCGCACACCGACACGGCGATCACGTCGGTGAGCTCGTGGTACGGGCGCCCCTTCTTGAGCGTGCCCACGTACGCCTTGCACGCGTTGTAGACCACGCGGTTGAGGAAGCCCGTCACCGGCAGCACCTGCATCTCGACGACGAACACGGTGCCCGAGGCGTCCTTGCAACGCACGTCGAGGATCGACAGCTTCATCCCCATCACGAGCGGCGCCTGATCGGGCGGCAGGTACTCGATCGACGTGATCAGTGCGTCGCCCTCGCGGTCGAGCAGATCGTTGAGCAGCCCCATCAGTACGTCCGGGTGCTCGCCAAACACCTTGCGGAACACCACGTCGTTCTTCAGGTCCGCGTACGGCATGATCCCTCGCTGGCGGTGTACGCTCGCGACGCCGACCCGACAAGGTCGATGCGCTCGTGGTCGCGGGTGAGCGCCGACTGCCCGGTTGACCCGACCGGCAAATCGCGATCGATGGCGATGGGGGCCCGCGGGCAGCCCCCGGTGGCCCGATCAGGCGGTGTAGGTGAAGTCGGCGATGGAGGAGAGGCCGTTGGTGGCCGCGCCGACGCTGCTGACGAAGGCCTTCGGGGCGACTTCGTTGATCATCGAGATGAGGTTTCCGGGGTTGGCTGCAACCACCTGCTTGAGCAGCGTGTACAGGATCACGAAGTGCTGGGTTTCAGCGCCTTCGATGTTACCGGCGATGTAGCGCGAGCTCGCGGCGCTCATGGACTTGACCGTCTGGTTGTAGAGGACGGCCGCGGCCTTCTCGGCGTTGCAGGCGAGCACCATGACGTTGCGCACGGTGGCCGTGAAGCCGGTCGGCGGGGTGAAGGTGATCGCGCTCGCGAGGACGGGCGTTCCTCCGATGGCGGTGATGGCGGCGGCGAGCTGCGCGGCGTGCTCGCGGTGATGTCCTTGCCAGGAGCGAGCGATGACGCCGAGGGCCGGACCGTTGGCCGCAAGGGGGTCGCCGGGGGTCGGCATGTCGAGGATGGGGATGCCCGCGGCGTAGGCGGCGATGGCGTTGTACTCTGCGGCGAGGAGGCTGTTGAGAAGGGGGATGTCCGGGTTGGCTACGACCGGGAGGGCGTCTTCGCCACAGGCTTCGAGCGCGAGGGCCGAGCCGGTGACTGCCACGCCGCCGAGGAGCGCGCGCCGAGAGAGGAACTTATGGGTCGTCATGGTCATTGGAAGCTCCTCGAATCAGGCGGTAAAGGTCAGGTCGGCCACCGAGGTGAGGCTCACCATCGGCGCGGCCTCGATGGAGACGAACGCGCGCGGGACGATTTCCTGAAGCATCGAAGCTGCCATGGCGCCGGGCTGCGCGATGCCGCGGACGAGCAGGTAGAGCACAGTCCAGTGCTGGGTCTGCGTTCCGACAATGGCGGCGACAAGCTCGGCGGCGTCCTTGCTGCCGATGGAGTTTAGGCGCGCGACGTTGGCGACGGAGGCCTGGCGCTCGAGGTTGGAGGCGTACTTCAGGTAGTTGGCAATGCTGCGGGAGAAGCCGGTCGGGTTGGCCGGGGCGTTGATCGAGCCTTCGGTGACGGGAGTGCCGCCGAGCGCGGTGATCTGCGTACCGAGCCGATCGGCCTCGTCGCGGTGCTGCTGCCGGAAGTGCGCGAGGAGCGCGGCGCCCGTGGCCCCATCGGGCATGGGCATGAGGAAGCCGATGGCCTGATCGTACACGGCGACGATCTCGTACGCCCTGGTGCGCACGGCGTTGAGCTGGACGGCGTCCGAGGCGTTGTCCGCGTGCGCGCTGCGCGTGACGGACGAGACCGCGAGCGCCGCGGTGACGCCGGCGATGGCCGCGGCGCCCCCGGTCAGGGCCTTGCGGCGAGAGACGTGTTCATCAGACATGAGTGAACCCTCCGAGAAGTTGAACAAAACCAGTTGCCCCGTGCGGACACAGACAGGCTGATGTTGCATCAACCGGGGACCTACGGGCAACCTACCGGGAGTGAGGCATCAAATGGGCATCAGGGCACGGCCCGATCTTGTCAGGCTGGCGGTTGTCGTGTCGCTCGCGGCGGCGACCTCAAGTTGCGGAACCGACGATGGCGGCCCGTCTTTCAACGGCTGTGCGCCGTCGCAGTTCATCGACCGAAGCGCGGCGAGCGCGTCGCGCACCGTCGGCTTCGGCGGCGCGAGCGGCAGCACGCTTTTCAGCTACTCGCCCGCGTGCATCACCATCGCCGCGGGGCAGAGTGTGACCTTCTCCGGCGGCGGCAGCAGCGGCTTCGGCGCGCACCCGCTCGCTCCCGGGGCTCTTGGCGCACCGACTGCGGGCAGCGCTGGCAATCCGATTCAACGCACGACAGACGGCAACCTGCGCGAGGCGACCGTGGTTTTCAACGTCGCCGGAACGTTTCCGTACATCTGTGAGACGCACGCCGCGGCCGGGATGGCCGGGGTTGTTCGCGTGCAGTGAATCAGGGTGTTGACACTGCCCTGAAGCGAGGGTAGTGAACGCGGCTCGCTCAGGCGCGTAGCTCAGTGGTAGAGCATCACCTTGACACGGTGAGGGTCGCTGGTTCAAGCCCAGTCGCGCCTACAGGTTCCCCCCTTCTTTCTCCTTTCACGCACTGGTTGCCAACTCGGGATGTTGCCTCGCCCCTTGACCTCACCTCGCGCCTGTCACTCCTCGTGACTGCGAGGTTGAGTGCTCTTCTGGGGAGGCTGATCCATGTTGGCGATGCCACATCTTCACACCAACTGGCCGCGGCCGCGGCAACTACTGACACCCATTGTGGGGATCTGACTGATCCCCCTGACCAAGGAGCATTCCGATAGCGCTCAAGGGACCGATCGACCGAAACCAGCAGCGTCAACCGCAGGTGCGGGTGAACCATCGTATCCGTGTCCCCGAAGTTCGGGTCATCGGCTCCGACGGAACACAGCTCGGCATCATGACCAGCCAGGAGGCTCTTCGCCTCGCGCAGTCGGAGGCCCTCGATCTCGTTGAAGTCAACCCGAAGGCCGACCCGCCCGTGTGCAAGGTCATGGACTTCGGGAAGTACAAATACGAGGAGAAAAAGCGCGCCAACGAGGCCCGGAAGAAGCAGACCGTCGTCGAGATCAAGGAGGTCAAGGTTCGCCCGAAGACCGACGATCACGACCTCGATACGAAGGTCCGGCACATCCGTCGCTTCCTCGAAGAGGGCAACAAGGCAAAGATCACGGTGCGCTTCCGCGGCCGTGAGATCACGCACCCGGAGAAGGGTCGCGAGGTTCTCGACGACGTCATCAAGGCGCTCGAGGGCTTGATCATCATCGAGAGCAACCCCGCCCTCGAAGGCAAGGCGATGACGATGCTCATCGCGCCCCGCCCCGGCGCCATCAAGCGCGCGCCCACCCCCAACGTCGCCCCCGAACCCGACGACGACGACGACGACGACAAGGACTGAGCTTGCCTCCGCCGCTCGCGTCCACTCTGCTGGTAGACGCGATGCTGCTGGGGTTGCTCGTCTTTGCACGCGCCGAGGCAGTCCTCGTGTGCGGCGCAGCGGTGTTGCTCGCGGCGCTGCGCACGGCCCGCGTGGCGCAACGCACGGCCATCGGCGCACGCCTGTGGGTCGCCCGAGTCGTCGCCCTGGGGATGCCGACGGAGGCCGCGCTCGCCGCGTGGCAGGTGTCGCCCGCGCGAACCGCCGCAGTGGCCGCCCTGGTCACCCTCGCGGCGGTCTACGCCTGGGTCACAAGCCCGGCGCTGCGGCGGTAACCACGGGGACGGACGCGGCGCAGCGGAAGCCAGACATCACAAGGCGATAGCTCGGTGCGTGGTGCACCCGGTTGGAGCTGCGGAGGCCGGCGCCACCGTAGTTCCAGCCGCCGCCGCGGAGGACGCGCTCGCAGGTGCTGGGGAGCGGGTTGCTGCCGGTGAAACCGCGAACACGGTGGGTTCGCAAATCATCAAGAGAAGCGAGAGCGCGCTCGCAGGTGGGCGCGACTCCAGGCTCGCGGTACGCGTACGGATCGTACGGATCAGCGACCCATTCCCACACGTTGCCCGCGAGGTCGAGAGCACCCACCGGGGAGGGTGATCCAGGGTGTGATCCGACGGGATCGGGGTGGCCGACGTGCTCGTCGTGGCCGAAGGTAGCCATGCGCAGCGTGGGGTTCGTCTCGCCCCACGGGTAGGTGCGCCCGTCGCTGCCGCGCGCGGCCTTCTCCCACTCCGCCTCGGTGGGCAAACGCGCCCCCACCCAGGCGCAATACGCCGTGGCTTGAAACCAACTCACCCCGACGATGGGTTGCCGCGAGTCGCGGAAGCGCGCATCGAGGGGCCGCGGAGAAGTGCATCGACCCGCGGCAATGCAGCGCTCGTAGTTGTCGCGGGAGACCTCCGTGCGGTCGATGTCGAAGGCGGGAATCGTGCGCGTGTGGCGCGGACGTTCGTCAGGCTCGCCACGGGTGTCCTCGCCCATCACGAAGGGCCCCTCCGCCACGCGTACGCGGTCGGGCCGCGGCGGTGAGGCGCGACGATCCTGAGCGGAGAGCAGCGGCGCCAACACGAAGAGCGCGAGCGGAATAGACCGGACAGAACGACGCCACATCGGGCCGGAGCATGACCCGTCATCGCGTCCCGTGCGAAGCGGAAGCAACTTCACGGACGATCGTCAGTTCGTCGCGTCGGGCGGGAGAGCCGCGCTATACAAACTTCGTGTACGCCGCGCGGTTATTGATGCCTTTTACGCTGTTGTTCTGCGGAGCTTTCGGGTGCGCCAGCGCCGCGGGACCCGTTCGCGCTGCGACTCGACAGGGCGACGTGGCCACGGCGCTGCGGCTCTACCAGGGGTACTCGGAGGCGCGCGGGCAAGGCGAGGCAGACCTGCTCGCGGAGGTCGCGATGCGGGTGCTCCAGAACGCCGCCGCAAGCGATGACGCACCCACGCGCGCAGCGGGTTTCTCGGCCATCGCGGGCCTCGGGGTGCGCGGGCGCGACCTCCTCGAAACGCTCAGCGAACAACCCGGCGTGGTCGGCGATCGCGCGGCGGCCACTCTCTATGAACTCAACGGTCGCTCGGGTACCGCCCCGGTGCGGCTGCGCGCGGCGCTGCGGAGTGACGATCGCGAGAGGCGTTCTGCGGGGATGGTGACGCTGCGAGGCGCGCGCGGGGCGCGGCGGTTGGTGCGCTGGCTGACTACCGGCGACGCGCCGCTGCGGGCGATGGCCGCGCGGGCGCTGGCGCGGTGGCGGGACGACACGACGGTGACCGCGGCGCTGGTGACGGCGCTGCACGACGACGCCGACGCGATGGTGCGCGCGGCCGCGGCGATGGCACTGGGCGGACGCGGGGAAGACGTCGCCGAGGCGCTGCTCGCCGCCCTGGAAGACCGAGATACGATCGTACGGATGGCTGTTCCGTCGGCGCTGATGGCGGCGGCGCCGGGGCGCGGGCGGGAGGCGCTCGAGACGCTGCTCGTTGAACCACCGACGCCCCTCTCGGTGGAGGCCGCGCGGGTGCTGGTGACGCGTGCCGACGAGCGCGGCGACGAGTACCTGCTGCGGGTGATGGGCACCGCCGCGCGGCACGAACTGCGCGCGCAAGCCGCGGTGGGATCCGTGGGGATGTCCACACGACAGACCGAGGCGCTGCGGCGGTTTCTCCGAGACGACGACCACGAGGTGGCGCTGCGGGTTGCGTCGGCGCTCGCGCGGCTGGACGCGATTCGCCCAGAGGCTCTCGCGGCGCTCCGACCGCTGGCCCGGTTGCCCGATGGGTTCGTGGCGATTCGCGCGCTGGCAGTGCTCGCACAGCACGGTGACTCGGCGGTGGCAGACCCGATTCGGGAGGCGCTGGACTCGCCGGATCCGACCGTGCGACGGCTCGCGGTGCTGGCGTGGAGCGATGCGACCGGAGCGAGCGACGACTGCGATCCGCTGGCCCCGAGGTTGCGAGACGACGACCGCTCCGTGGCGCTGCTCGCGGCGGTGGAAATCGTGCTGATCGCTGCGCGCTAGAAGCCCGGATTCCAGGCGCAATCCGGGGCGCCGGCGGGGTGCGCGGCGGGGTCGCTCCAGGAGGTTCCCATCGCGCGCTCGGTGGCGTCGCAATAGCCGTCGTCGTCGAAGTCGATGCGCCGCGGGATCGCGCTCGCGTCGATGACCGCGGAGCCCGCGAAGGCCGTCTGGAAGTACCGCACCATCATCGCCTGCATGGCCACCACGGGCTGGCGCACCCACACCGGCGGACGCAGCGCCGGCAGGCTCGGCTGCACGTCGTCGCGCAGCGCCGCAGGAAACTCATACGAGCGCAGGTCCCACCGTCGCCCGAGGTTGGACGAGTGGCTCGCGGAGCCGAGGTGCACGAGCGCGCGGGCGTGGCCGCCGACGTTGCCCTGCACCGGCGAAGGTACCTGCGCGAGCGTATCGATCACCCGCGCGCTCGGACTCACCTGCGGCACGCGAAGAGCAGCAGCGAAGTTCTCCGTGCTGCGGTTGGGGACGTACTCGTCGTACTCGACCTCGGTCATCAGCACGTCAGGCTGCGGCGCGTCCGGACGGCGCACGAAGTCCTGCGCGAAGGCCATCCCGAACACCGGCTCGACGGCGCCGAAGGCGAGGTTCATCAGCGGGTGGAAGCGCGTGAAGGGCACCAGCGCCGCCGAGGGAAATCCGAACAAAAGCGTGACGATGGCGCTCGTCGCGACGTTTGCCGGCGCCTGCCCGAGCCACTGCAACTGGTCGCCGTTACCCACGTTGAGCATAAACGACCGGATCTCGGGCTCGATGGTCATCACCACGCCGCCGGTCATGGCGCCGTAGGAGGTTCCGAGCCACCCGATGCGCGTCGCGTCGAAGCGGAGCGCGGTGCCCGCCGGAAACTGCGACGCCGCCGCGGAGAGGTCGAGCGCTGGGTTCGCGATCAAGCGTCGCAGCTGGCACCACTCGATCTGAAACTGCCACACGTTCGCCCGGTACCGCGCAGCGCTCGCGAAGCTCCCGCTGATGTCCGGCGTCGTGCTCGCCGTGTCGGTCTGGTCCGCGAAGCCGTCCGGGCCCGCGTAGGTTCCGGGGTAGTTCGTGCGCTCGTCGGTGCTGCCCTGGGCGCGCACCCCGTGATACAGGCCGTCCATCGCCACGATGGCGACGCCCGCGCGCGCCAGCTCGTTCGCAAACGTCATCACAAACTGCCGGTTGGAAGGCGTCCCGTGCGCGTAGATCACCACGGGGTATCCCGTCGCGGGCGGCGGCGTGCGCGGCAGGATGACAGTCACCGGCACCCTCACAGGACTGCCCTGCGCCATCGCGTGACCGTCCGCGCCAAAGGCGAAGCTCCCGTCGTCCGGAAGAGGCGTGCGCTTCCACGAACGTCGGAATTCCGGGGCGTCGAAGGCCCCCTGGAGCACCGCGCCGATGGCGTCGTGGGGCATGCCCGTCGTCGCCAAACCAGGATGGCCCACGTCACCGGGCGAGCCCGGGAGATCGCGTCCGGTGGAGTCGCGCGCGGGGGTTCCGAGCCACTGGTCGAGCGTGGCCGTGTCGCCGGAATGAGCCGCGACGCCGAAGCGAAAAACCCCGAACGGAACAGCAGTCGCAGCGTCCATGCGCAGCTGCGGGGCCGCGCCGTAGTCCCCGTGCACCAGGGCGTCGCGAAGGGTGCGCAGCCGCCGATGCTCGGTGCTCGCCGTGTACACCGCGAGGCCCGCCACGTGGTTGGCCTCGAAGCCCGCACCGAGCGCCGCGCTCGCGCGATCGAGGGCCGTTCCGTAGAGCGCACCTGCCGGAGTGCCGCGCACCCCCGGAGCGCCATCCCGAATGGCGGCGAACTCCGACGCCGCGCCGAGAGAGCGCCCGGATAGCGTACGCACGCGGTCGGTCAACACGACGGCGTAGCGTCGCCCAGGCAGCAGCGGCGCGCCCTCGGTCTGCACCACGATGATCTGAAGTTCGGGCACATAGCTGGCCACGCACGGTAGGCGGGTGGGGCTCCCGTCGGCGACGTCATCCACGTCAACGATGGCCACGGAAGACCCCGCGAGAAGGCACTCCGCGCCGGTGCGAGGCAGCGACGCCAGATCGATCGGGTCCGCGCCGTCGACGAGAAACTGCGCACCGGCAGTGTGGGCGAAGCCGTCGAGGCCCGCGTAGGCGTAGCGGAGAACGCTCGCTCCCCGGGTGACGCCCGCGTTGCGCCAGTTGGTCAGTTGGTCGGTGATGGTGTGGTTGGGACCCGTGCGGTAGAGGTCGCTCGGAAACGGCACCTCGAGGGGATCGGGGAGCCCGCTCACAGGGACGCGGAAGCGCACCGAAGGAGAGCCCACATCGGGGACGATCGCGTCCGGCAGGATGTCCTCGGCGGGGCGATCGCTCACAGCATCGGAGCCGCCATCGGTGGGCGATGGAGGGGTCGAGGGGCAGCCCACCAGGAGCGCCGACACGAGGGGAAAACTCCCGAGGACAAGCAGTCTTCGCATCCTTCACCAACCCTGCGAACGACGTGCGACTTCCGCGCGGCGGTCGCGTCGAACGGTTATCCGATCCGTCGGGCCGGAGCCACGAAGATCCGATCGGTGCGTCTACAGCTCGTCCGCGTTGTACAGGTCGATCACCCGCAACAGCGACGTGTCGATGCGCCGGGGCGCCTCCCCGGGGCATACGAATACACTGGCATGTATTCACGGTACGCAAGCACTTCGCCACCGACCTGCACCCTCGAGTCGCCGTACCACCAGCCGTACCAGCAGTACCATCCGCGCCAGCCCTGACCGTCATACCTAGACCCGTAATAGCCCCCCGGCGTCGGCAGGTGCACGGTGCCCCGCAGCCGCGCCCGCGCAGGGACGGTCAGGTCCACCACGGTCAGCTGCGGCCCGAACGAGTAGCTGGTGGCCCCGTCGCCGCGGGGGTAGCCCTTCGGTCGACGCGGTTGCGTTCAGTTGCGAGTCCATGCACCGAAGTTTGCGCGACCTCATCCCGCGCTACACCCAATGGGTCGAGACACTCATGAGGCTCCTCCGGTGGATGAACGAGGATCTCTTCCAGAGTGAGTATGCGACCCGAATCACACGAAGAAAGCAGCGAAGAAAGCTGCGTGGTCACTGCTGAGACGGGTGGTGCCGACGGGCCGTCGCAGCGCGCCCGCGCCGTCCGCCGGAGCGCCCGTCACTCCGCCAACGCAGACCGCACCACCGCCGCCGCCGCCGCCCGCGGAACCCGCTCGGCCACCAGCACGCGCCGCCCCGTCCGCGCCACCAGGGAGACGCGCCCGTCGCCCACATCGCGCGCCGCCATCGTGCCCGCCACGGCCGCCGCGGGTCGGGCCCCGTGGCGCGACATCAGCACCGTCACCGCGGCCTCCGCGAACTCCACTGCCTCGCGGTCCGCAGCCAGGCCGTGGGCGTCGGCAACCGGATCAAGCACCACCGTCCAGAGCAGGACGTCTCTGGGCAGGGCGTTCGTCGCGAGGGTCACACCCCCATCGCCCGCCGCGGGCATTGTCCCCCGCGGGACCAACAACACCGCGTGGTCGCCGCCCCACCCCTGCGCCGCCGTGTGCGCCCGCGCGTCGGGCATGGCGCTATAGAAATGCAGCCGCGCCCCTAGCTCGCCGAGCACGTCGTGATACGCGACCTCGTATTCCCCGGCGAGCGCCGGGGGCACCCGCAACGGAACCGCCACCGGGCCTTCCCGCGCGGCAAGCTTGGCCTCGTGCAGCACCTGCTCGGTCGATTGCGGCGGCGTGGCGAGGAGGGCATCGACGCCGCTGTACGCGTCGCCCGCGCGCAGCGCCCGGACACACATCCCGAGGCCCGCGATGTAGGGGAAGAGGAGAGTCTCCCGCAGCGCCCGCGGCGCCTCGCGCAGCCGCAGTTGATCGGCCCCCTGGAGCTGGCTCGCCACCATCGATGTCACGTCCGGCATGTCCCGCGTGTGCCGCCCCATCGGAACCAACATGAAATCCAGCATCGCCGCCGTCGCGTCGCCCTCGATCACGGCCATCGCGGCGGTCTGCGCGTCGCCATTTCCGCGAACGTGGTGGGTGTAGCGACCGATGTGAAAATGCTGGTCTTGCAGGGCGTGGGTGATCTCGTGCGCCATCGTGACGGGCTGCGCCGCCGCCGGTAGCCACTCGGCGATGTAGAGCGTCTGCTCGTCGGGGTCGTAGAAGCCCGCGACCTGCTCCTCGAGCAGTTCGAACATCGTGCGCTCGTAGTCCATCGCCTCGGGCAACAAGCCGAGGCGCTTGTAGAGTTCGCCCTCCAGCACGATCTCCCCAGCGGGATACTCCCGCGCGGTCTTCTCCCGTAGTCGCGCGATGATGGCGTCGCGGCTCATCACCCCTCGTCGCACCTCGTGCTCGAGGCTCAGCCCCCGAATGCGCGCCATCGCGGTGGCCGTCTCCGCGGCGAGGTCGAGCAGTGGACTGGCCGGCTCCGCAGCCGTGGGAGTGACCGCCACCGTGGGTGCTCCCACATCCGCGACGACATCGGCGAGGGGCGTCGTCGTCGGCGGCGGCGGGCGCTGACGGCACCCCATCGCCCCGAGAGCCAGCAGCGCGATCAGCTTACGAAACCGAAGTCGTTGAGTCACTGGGTGCGCAGCCTATCGGAGCCCGGAGCGCGGTGACACTTCTCCCGCCCGCGGAGCCGACTCTGGTAGCGTCCGGGGCTCCATGACCGACGCCACGAACCGCAAGCGTTCTCGCCCCCGCGCGCCCACCACGGCCCTCGACCAGAGCGTCGCCGCGCTGGCCGAAAACGAGCCCGACCTCTGCCTCCGCATTGCCATTCCGGTGCTCGACGACGTCGGTGCCGGCGCGCCCGCCATCGACATCATCGGACGCGCGGCGGTGGCCATCGGCGCCATCGGCCTCGCGCGCCTCGCCTTCGAGACCGCCGCCCGCGCACTCGCACTTCAGGGGCTCGCGGCGCAAGCCGTCGCATCGGCCATCGCGGTGCAGCGCCTCACCTCGCAGGGCGACCTGCTCGCAGAGCTTGCGGGGGTCTTCGGCGCAGACGCTGACCGCAACGAAAGCCAGGACGTCTCGGTGCTCCCGCCGCCGCTCGCCAGCGAGCGCGTGATCGAACTGACCGGGCTCTCTCGCGCGGAGCTTATCGCGCTGGCGCAAAAGAAGATCGAGGCACTGCGGGCCGCGCTTCCCGCGAAGCTCCCGGTGCGCGCGCGCCTGCCGCTCTGGGGGAGCCTCCCGCGGGGTGCGTTCGAGCGGCTCGCGCAGGCGATGGAGGTGCGGGTCTTCGGTCGGGCGCACGCGGTCATCAGAGAGGGCGAGCGCGGCGGGAGCCTCTTTGTGACAGCCCGCGGCGAGGTTCGCATCACGCGGCGCATCGATTCAGTGCGAGCGCTCGGCGAGGACATCGACGAGTCGATGCCCGATGAGTCGGAAGAGCTCGCGGTACTGGGCGCCGAGGCGGTGTTCGGGGAGATGGCGTTGCTGACCGACTCGCCGCGTGCCGCGAGCGTCCACACCACGCGTACTTCGATCGTACTTGAGGCTCCGGCGGCGGCGCTTGCACTGGCGAGCGAGGAGATACCGACCCTGGGGGCTGAACTGCTGGCTTTTTCACGACACAGGCTGCTGCAAAATCTCCTGCGCGCAGCGACGCTTCTGCGGGAGATTCCCTCCGCCGATCGGGCGGCGCTGGCGGGCGCGTTCGAGACACGAACCTTCGCCGCGGGCGAGGTGCTCTTCGAGCAGGGGAGCGAAGCTGCGGGGTTGTTTCTGGTGGCGTCCGGGCGGGTCGAGGTGCGGCGGCGCGAGGACGACGACAGCGACGACCTCGTGGTGGGCAGTATCGAGCCTGGCAGTTGCGTCGGCGACATCTCTCTGGTGTTGCGTCGGCCCACCAGCGCGACGGTGATCGCAATCGAGCCTACGGTAGCGCTCGTGCTCGCGCCGGAGCACTTCATGGCCACCATGCGGCAGCATCCGGCGCTGCTCGCGTCGCTCTACGAGCTTGCAGTGACCCGCGAGGAAGAACTCCTCCAGGTGACCGCGCAGGCCGCGGAGAGCGCCGACGATCTCGTGATGGTGTGAGCGAATGGGGGCTTGGACGCGCCGCGCGCCGGGCGTATCTCTACGCCCCGTGAATCTCCCCGACGCCATCCGAATCTCTGCCGAATTCCTCGACGATTACATCGTGAAGCGCGACGGCTTCGCGCCCACCGGCGAGCTTGATGACTTCATCATCGAGTTTCAGGAAACCTACGCAGGCGAGGAAGACACCCTCGTGGTGGCGTTTGTCGTACGCCCGGAGGTGGACCCGGAAGACCCGACGCCCGAGGTGCTCACCCTCGCGCGCCAGTGCTGCGATGCCCTCGTCGCGGCGCACCCGGACATCAACGACTTCTCCATCGCGTTCGAGTTTTTGCACTGAGCGTCGCTGCTCACCCAGGGGCGCGCTTCCCCCGGGATTTCGCCTGCCTGGTGAGCATCGTCAGCAGTCGATCGGCGACCCCTCGCAGCGCCGGTGCTCCCTCGGCCACCGCGACGCGCGCGTCCCCGATCACCCACTGCGCCTCGTTGACACACACCCACGCCACGCGCTCCACGGCGTCGTCGTCCGGCAGCGGCGAGCACACCAACCGCCCCGCCACCGGAACCTCCTCCCACGTCCGCGCGACCTGCAGCACCACCCGCCGGTGCGCCACCTCCGCCGCCATCGGGAGCGAGAGCAGCGCGCGCTCCTCCTCGGCCACATCGACATCGCCGGGCCGCTCGGCCAGCCACACGATGGCGCACCGCGAGCCCGCCGGGCCGAACATCCGCAGCAGGTCCCCCTGGAGGGCCAGCGCCAGCGCCTCGGTGAGCACCAGGGTCTGCGCCTCCAGCGATGGGTGCTTGTACCGCTGCGCCGCCGGGAGGTGGAGCACCACGGTGAGGTCGCGCCGCGCGTCGAGCAGGGGTGACTCGTCGCGGGTGTAGAAGAGCAGTTCGTTCTCGGCGAAGCGCACGTCGAAGAGGTCAACGCCGCCGTGCTCGGTGCTCCCCTCGCCCACGTACGCGACCTCGCTGCGCACCATGTTCTCGAGGGTGCCGCGGGTGCTTATCGCGTCGAACCCACCCGCCGGGTAATGGTCCGCCTCCTCCGCCTCGATCGGAACCTCCCGCGCCCTGTGTCGCAGCGACAGCGCCACGGGCGGCGACACCCCTCCGATGCGCGCCGTCAGCCCGAGAATCGTCCGCAGCGCGAGCCGCGCGCTCTCGCTCGGAAGCTCCGGGAGGTGTGCGATCTCCCAGAGGTCTTCCGCGCGGAAGAGGCGTCCCGACGGGAGCGCACGCACGCACGCCAGGTGCTGCGCCTCGGCCCACGCGCGCCACTCATCACTTACCTTGCCATGTAATACACCGGCATCGTCAGCGGCCACCGCGGGCAGCTCTGCGGCCCACTGCCGCAGATGTGCCGGGTTGCCCCGGGCGAGGTCGTCTGCGGCGAGCAGCGGCCCGGCGAGCGCGAGCCCGACGGCGTGCGCGACGGCGTCGTCGCGGCGCGCAGCGGACATCCCCGCGATGGCCACGTGGGCGTCGAGCACCGTCGGATCGAGCGCCCAACGACCGAGCACTTTGTCCTCGTAGGCGAGCCGACCGGCGCGGGTCTCGTCGCTCCAGTGCGCGAGCGCTCCGGTGGAGGCGAAGCGAAAATCCCGACCGTGCAGCAGCAGGTGACCGAGGTCGTGCACGAGGTGCAGCGGGAGGTGATCGTCACCGCTTCCCCAGCGGGCGAGCAGCCAGCGCACCGTGGCCGGGAGCGACTCGACCAGCGGATCAGCGCAGCCGACGCGGTCGATCCACGCGAGCAGGGCGAAGGGGAGTTGCGAGCGCTGGAGGTCCATCTCGCGCGAGGCTTGTTACGGGTATTGAAGGGGTGCGGTCAGAAGTTGACGCGGGAGGCGCCGTCGACGCCGCTGGCGGTTGCTTCGACGGGGCGCGCGTCGGCGTCGCGGCGATGGGCCGACCATTGGAAGTACGCGATGGCCCCTTCGCCGAGAGCCTTGAGCGCTGCGCCGGTGAGTACGGCGCTTACGACCGGACCCGCCCAGGGCATCAGCCTCGCGGCCCTGGCCGCGGAGCCCAGCGCAAACTCCCCGGCACCGAGCACCGCCGCCGCGGCGGCCTGCTCGACCGGCGAGGTCTGCGTCTCGAAGGCATCCTGAACGTCCTTCATCACCTTCATCCCCAGCGCAGCCACCGCGGGCGCGGCGAAGCGAAACGGCAGCAGCCCGAGGCCGACGCCGATCATCGCGGACTGGTTCACCTTCTTACGGCTGTCTTCTAGTTTTCCCACGGTATTCATCGAACACTACCATCGACCGCGCGGTCAACCCGCCAGCGCGGCGACGGCGATGTTGTCGAGGCACGACTGCATCGCGCGCTGGAAGTGCCGCGCCACCATCGGACCGAGCAGTCGCCCCAGCACGCCGCGCTCGTGGATAGAGTACTCCCACACGACGCGCGAGGCCCCTTCCCCGTCGGGCTCGAAGCGCCACTCGCTCACCATGTTGGAGCAGAGCACCCGCTGCAAGGGGTTCATCTTCGCCATGTCGTAGCGGTGAAGGCGCGGCGCCTCGAAGGCCAGCACGCGCTCCTGGATGGAGGTCCCGTCCGTGAGTGCGACGTCGCGGAGGCAGCCTGCGGTCGGCGGGTCTTCCTGGCCTACGAGCGTCGCCGAACGAATCGCCGGAATGAGCGGTTTGTGACCCGTGAAAAAGCGCGCGAGGTTGGCCGTGCGCCCGGCGGCGAGCCCGAAGACAACATCTACAGGGCGAGCGATGCGCGCTTCTGCGCGAACGGTAATGGTCATTGGTGGTTAAGCGGGAGTGTAGGCGAAGTGGCGTGCGGAGGTGGGGCTGCGGTTTCGGCCGTAGCGCCGCGGCGCTCTAGGCCTGGTTGAACCCAAGCCGTGAGCGTTGGGCGTTGGGCTTGTTGCGGCACTCGCGCTCGAGGGCGGTGAGCAGCGCCCGCGCATCGACGGTGGTCTCGAGCAGGAGGGCCTGCCTACGCACCGTCGCGAAGTCCCCGGGGGTCAGCGTATGGAGCTGGTCGAGCGCTGTGCGCGTCGCGGTCACGGCGTCGGCCGGGAGCCCCTGTCCGAGGGCTTCGAGGGTGCGCTCGAAGAGGGCCATGCGCTGCTCCGGCCGAAGCGGGTCGAACTTGATCTTGAGCGTGAATCGCCGGAGCGAGGCCTCGTCGAGGTGTTCGAAAAGGTTGGTCGAGCAGACGAAGAGCCCCTCGAAGGACTCCATCTGCACGAGCAGTTCGTTGACCTGCGTGACCTCCCAGTTCTGGCTGGCGCCGCGGCGGTTCTGGAAGAAGCTGTCGGCCTCGTCGAGCAGCAGCACCGCGCCTTCGTCTCGTGCCTGCCGAAACATCGCCGCGAGGTTGGCCTCGGTCTGCCCCACGAAGGGACCGAGAATGTCCGACGCGCGCTTCACCAGCAACGGCCGCTGCACGCGCTCTGCGAGGTGGTGCGCAAACGCCGTCTTCCCCGTGCCAGGCGGACCATACAAGCAGATCGATCCGTGCAGCGGGCCCTGCTCCCGCGAGCGCCGCTCGAGCGTCTCGACCAGCTTTCCCAGGTCGTCCGAAGCGTTGAGAAACCGCAGGTCGTAGACCTCTGGCGTGACCGGCGCCGCGGGCCGCTCCGGCGACTGCACCGCGAGGCTGTTCTGCAGTACTCGCGTGAGCGTGGCCTCGACCTCCTCCGCTTTCTCCATCCCCGCGAGCCGTGCCACTCGCACCGCGCGCTCGATGTGCGCCGGGGTCAGCCGCTCGTCGTGGGCCATGCGCTGCGTCCACGCGGGGCGCGCGGGCAGCGGCCCGAGCTGCTTCTCGAGGATGCGCCGGCGCACCGCGAGCGGCGGCGTACGCAGCTCGAAGATGAAGTCGAAGCGGCGCAGAAATGCCGAGTCGATTTGCCCGATCTCATTGGACAGCCACATCGTCGGGACGGCGTTGCCTTCGAGCAGTCGGTTGGTCCAACCCTTGTCTTCGCCCGAGCGCTTCTGCCGACCGAAAAATGGATACCAGCGGTCGGGAAACACGTCCTCGATCTCGTCGAAGAGCACGATGGTCTGCGAGCGCCGCCCGAGCATGCGCTGGCAGAGCTGATACGCCGCGAAGCGCCCGGTCCCGGAGATGGCCGAGCCGTCATCGGACTCGACGTTGACTTCGTAGAGTTGACCATTGAGGTGCGCTGCGACGGCCCGCGCGAGCTCCGTCTTGCCGGTGCCCGGAAGCCCGTGCAGAAGCACGTTGACGCCGGGCACCTGCTTCTCGATCGCCCCCTGGAGAAACTTCACCAGGATGCCCACGTCCTGCTTGGCGTGGGGGAAGTCTTCGAGCGTGAGCTTCGCCGCGGGTGACTGCCGGAAGAAGTTTGCGAGAATGGCCTCCGGCGCCTCGTACTCGGTCAGCAGGATGTTCTCGAGGCCGTCCATCACCTCGAACGGATCGTCCCAGGTGCGCCTCACGTCCGTCGCCACTCGCACGAGCCCGGTGGAGGCCAGTGGGGCCGACCGTCGCAGGGCGTCGCGCACGTCCGTCTCCGGCAGCCCGAGCACCTGCCCGAGAAGTTCATGCAGTTTGCGTAGCGACAAGCCCTCGAGCCGCTCAAAGCACGCTTGTAGCGACTTCTGGATGTCGAGCACGATCGCGAAGGCGAGCACCTCCTGCTCGGCGCGCGTGAGCGACAAGAGCCGACCCATCGTCTCGACGTTGCGGAAGAGCACCCCGTCGCGAGTGACCGCGCCCTTCTCGAGCGCCACCAAACGGTCGCGGATCTCCCGCTTCGCCCGCGTTGGCGTGACGCCCTCGTCGCGCAGGTGGCCGAGCCCGATGACGTCAAGCGGCGACCGGTCATCGCCGTCGTCGTGGAGAAAATAGCGAAACGTGTCGGTGTGAACGATCGCTCGCGCGGTCCAGAGCACGATGACGTCGTTGGCTTCCTTCGGGAGGCGTCGGGCGCGGGCGGGAGGGGAAGGCGTCGGGGTCTTGGTGCGTGCCATCAGTTTCTTCGGTAGTTGGTGCCCAAATCCATGAGCGTTCCGCGGTGCCTGCGCAACGCGGAGCAGGGCCAGCGGACTGAAAATGTCACGGCTGCGGAGCGCCCTGGGAGTCGTTGGGTGGCGTCACTGCCGGGCCATGCTCGGGCGGGTGGCTGGTCTCCGCGGGGTCGTCGTGTTCGTCGGCGGGGTCCGGCGTCGCGGTGCGCACCGTCGGCGCGTCGGCGATCACGTCGTCGAGTTCGGCATCGGCGCCGGCCGGGGGCGTAGCGACGGCGGTGGTGTCGCGCGGAGGCGACGAGGCATCGTGGCGGACATCGTCGTCCGGGGGGTGCCCTTCGCGGCCATAGCGAGGGCGCTCGCCGGGGCGCGACCAATCGACCCAGTAGGCCGAAGAGGAACGCACGTCCATGTGGATGAACACCGAGCGCGGATAGAAGCCGCAGCCTGTGTTGGCAAGGCTGCGGCAGAAGTCCCGGGTCACATGGTTGGGCACACCACGGACGCGAAAATCGACGGCGTGACCGATGTTGTGGTTGGAGTGCGCCGTGTACTGGCCTGGGCGGGCCGGACGAAATCCGGAAATCACCTCGAGCACCCGGCCGCCGAAGTGGTCACTGAAAAGGGCGAGTTGACGCATGAGGCGGGGGTCGATGAGATGCGTGCGGTTGTCCGTCGAGCGGAGGAAGCTACGCATGACGGCGAGCACCCTGCGCCCGGGGTGCCCGAGGTTGACGGTGACGTGCTGGCTCGTCGCGAGGCGCACGAGGTTGACGACGCCGAACTGGCGTGGGCAGCCCCAGCGGCCGCACGCGGGCCGTGGCCGGCTCCGCTGCGGATAGACCGGGCGGCGCAGGATCGCGATGCGGGACACGGGCACCCGTCGCGCAGAGAGCACCGTGGTTCGGACGGAGGTCATGCTCTCGCCCATCGGGCGCGGCGGAGTGGGCATCGCACCGGAGCGAGGCGGAGACGTACCCGGAACGACCGCGTTGCCCGGGAGCCGCAAGCGCTGGGCGCGGCGGAGGGCGTAGGGTTCGTGGAGGTGGTTGCGATCGGCGAGGTCGGCCAGGCTCACGTGGTGCAGAGCGGCGATGAGAGAGAGGGACTCCCCGCGCTGGACGACGTGCGTCGGCGGATCTCCCGCTGGCACCTGGGCCCACGCTGCACGGGGGGCGCCCGTGAGGAGCAGGATCCCCACCGAGACTGCCAGGCACCACGCGGCGTTGAGTTTTCGCACGGGCGACGGCCGTAGCGTGGAACCTCGCACATGGTCAAGCCGCGACAAGCGAGCGGAAACCCTCAAAGCACAAGGTTTCGGGCTAGGTAGCCCCTGGAGCGCCGCACACGAACAACTCTGCTTCGACGGCATCGTCGGGCGACGACTCTCAGCGTTTCAAGTGAGGTTCTGCGCGGGTCGGGAGCGGGGCTGTGATTCGCGACGGAGATGGCCGACGGGGGTACGCCCCATTACTCCGTAGAGCCGTACATCGACTCGGCGATCTTGTAGGCACTGGTCTCCAGCGCCGACAGATAGCTACGGAGGCTCTGCGTATCGACGCCGGTATCGAGGGCGGCTCGGAGGTTGACGAGGTCCTGGTGGAGAATCTCGCGTAGCTCTTCGGTGAGCACTTCGCCGTACTCGCGTGCGGCGTTCTCTGACGTGACCAGCAGCGCCTCTGCGTTACTCCGGAGTTCGGCGTACTCGCGGCGCAGGAGGTCTTCCTGCTTGGTGTTGGCCGCCTCTTCGACGAGGCGCTCGACGTCCTGCGGTGAGAGCCCGCTACCCGCCACGATGCGGACATCACGGGTCTTCTTGGTCGCCATGTCCGTGGCGATCACCGACAGGATACCGTTGGCGTCGATGTCGAAGGTCACCTCGACCTTCGGCACGCCGCGGGGCGCCGGGGGGATGCCTGTGAGTTCGAAATGGTAGAGCGAGCGGTTATCGACGGCCATCTCGCGCTCGCCCTGAAGCACGTGAATGGGCACGAAGCTCTGGTTGTCGAGCGAGGTGGAGAAGGTCTCACCCCGGTGCGTTGGAATGGTGGTGTTGCGGGGGATGAGCGGGGTCATCACGCCGCCGGCGGTCTCGACGCCGAGCGAGAGCGGCGTCACATCGAGGAGCAGCACGCTCTCGAGTTCACCGCGAATCGAAGCCGCCTGCACAGCAGCCCCGATGGCGACAACCTCGTCCGGCGAGAGGCCCTTGTGCGGCGCTCGCTGGAAGAACTCCGCCACGCGCTTCTGCACAAGCGGCATCCGGGTCATGCCGCCGACCATCACGATCTGCTGGATGTCCTGCACGCTGAGGCGCGAGTCACTGAGGGCCCGGGCGCAGGGCTCCAGCGTCTGCTCGACGAGGTCTTCGACGAGCCGCTCAAGCTCTTGTCGCCGGAGCGTACGCAGTACGTGCGCGGGGCCCGTTGGCGTCGAAGCGATAAAGGGAAGGTTGATCTCTGTCTCGAGCGACGAGGAGAGTTCGTGCTTCGCCTTCTCCGCAGCCTCCCGCATGCGCTGGAGCGCAAGGCGATTGGCC
>CANJUR010000063.1:27500-28549 GCA_947477565.1 Deltaproteobacteria bacterium | reverse complement strand
GGCTGGATCACCTCCTTTCTATGGAGTTTCGAATTGTCCCGATCGCCCTCACGTGGTCGATGGACGACGAAACCGTCAATCGATTCTTTCCTTGCAACCTGGTCTTCAGTGACCGGTTAGCGTCTTTGACGCAGCCGATCCTTGAAACGTAATCTTTCGTTGCGTATCACAGCATCGCCGGGCGCATAGCTCAGTTGGTTAGAGCACGCGCTTGATAAGCGCGGGGTCGCTAGTTCAAGTCTAGCTGCGCCCACCGCGTCGTTCCCTTCGGGGCTGTAGCTCAGCTGGGAGAGCGCCGGCTTTGCAAGCCGGAAGTCATCGGTTCGATCCCGTTCAGCTCCACCGAAGCATTCTTTGCTTCAACAACGAAAGATATCTCCGGCCCTGGTGAGGTACCGCATGAGTGCGGCACGTCACTGGCACCGGGGTGAACCCATTTGGGTTCAGCGGCTCTTTGACAATCTAGTGAATGCACATCGAATTCTGATTTCGAAACGGGTTATCTATACGATTGTGAAAGCGCCTTGGAGCAACGATCAAGTTATCAAGGGCACACGGTGGATGCCTTGGCGATGAGAGGCGAAGAAGGACGTGGACAGCTGCGATAAGCTGAGGGGAGCCGCTCACAGGCTATGATCCTCAGATTTCCGAATGGGGCAACCCACCGATCAGCGATGGTCGGTATCCTGATGCTGAATACATAGGCGTCAGGGAGCGAACCCGGGGAAGTGAAACATCTCAGTACCCGGAGGAAAAGAAGACAAGACAGTGACTCCCCTAGTAGCGGCGAGCGAACGGGGAAGAGGCCAAACCGGAAGTAGTGATACTCCCGGGGTTGTAGGGCCTGCGACATCGCATTCGAAGACGCGAGCAAAACAGACTTGGAACGGTCGGCCATAGAGGGTGACAGCCCCTTTTGCGAAGTGTCAACGAGCGTAGCAGGTACCTGAGTACCGCAGGACACGTGTAATCCAGCGGGAATCCGGCGGGACCATCCGCCAAGCCTAAGTACTCCTCATCGACCGATAGTGAACAAGTACCGTGAGGGA
>CANJUR010000063.1:0-22500 GCA_947477565.1 Deltaproteobacteria bacterium | reverse complement strand
CGACGGACGAACAGGCGCTTGAGATGGCCCAGCGCCTCGCTGTGCAGATTCACCCCGCGATGCCCGATGAACCGCCGCAGGAGTCCACGGACGACAGCGCCCGTTGATACTGGATTGGAGACGCCTCAGGTGAGCATGTCGCCCAACAGGGACACCAACACCGAAGATGCAGTCGCAACCAGTTGGGCCCTGGAGATTGTTCCGGGCGGCGACTCAAGCCAGGCGAGGGACGTCTCCTCCACGAAGCCTACCCAGCCGCGGAGTAACACCCGGAGCGCGCGCGGCCGGGGGTGCGGTGGAAGGTCCTTCAGAATCGTGTCGATGAAGTGACCGCGCACCCGGTCGAGGATGACCGCGATCACCGGGTCGGACCCGATGCCCCCACGCATCAAGGCCACATAAGCCGGGCCGCGCGCCTTCACGAAGTCCAGATAGGCCTCCAGCCCGGTGCGCAGCCGCACGTCCGAGGTGAGTGTCGGGTCGATCACCGTCTGCAGGCGGAGATCCTCCGCCGCCGTCTCCAATACCGCGGCGTAGTAGTCTCGCTTGGTCGGAAAATAGTGATAAAGAAGGCCCTTCGAGATGCCAGCCGCCTCGGCGATGTCGTCAATCGACACCACGTCGTATGCGCGAGTCCCGAAGAAGGCCAGCCCCAGCGCAATGAGCTGCCCACGGCGCGATTCGACGGTCTGACGCGTCCGCCCAGTCTTCTTCTCTCCCGTCGCCGCCCGAACCATCGACGAAATTACTACCGTCGTATTGACCGGAGTTCAATCGTGAACTATCGCTGTCCTATTGAACGGAAGTCAGTGCGCTGACGGCGACACCGGAGGAGAACCAGGAGATGGACGTGAACACGCAGGAAACGTACGGGGCGCGACCGATCAAGCCGCGCGCGCCGGGAGTGACGTTCGTCGCCACGATGCCGAGGTATTGGTTCGGTGGCATGAAGGCAGCGTCGTTGCTGACCAACGGAGTCAACCTGCTGTTTCCGGCGGGAGAGCGGTTTTTTGTGCGAAGCGTGATGCACTACCTCCCGCAGATCGATGACGACGTCCTGCGGGCGCAGGTGAGGGGATTCGCCGGGCAGGAGCATCGGCACGCACGGGCACACGAAGATTACAACGTCTTGCTGGAGACTCAGGGGTATCGCCTCGAGCGGTTCTTGAAGGCGTACGAGCGAATCGCGTTCGATGGCGTCGAGCGCATCTCGCCGGCGTCGCTGCGGCTCGCAGTCACGGCAGCAACCGAACACTTCACAGCCATCCTCGCGGAAGACGCTTTAACCCGCGGCTACTTCGCGGCGATGAACTCCGAGGTAGGACGCCTCCTGATGTGGCACGCAGCCGAGGAAATCGAGCACAAGGCCGTCGCCTTCGACGTGCTCCAGAAGGTCGCGCCAGGGTATCCGCTGCGCATGGCCGGGCTCGCGTTGGCCTCAGCACTGCTCGGCGGGTTCTGGTTTGCTGCGGTAGTCACGCTCGCGCGCCAGGACGCGAAACTCCCACCAGAGCCACACCGCGAGCCCACCCAGGAGGAGAAGAAGCACACCCCCCTGGATGTGTTTGTCAGGGGTATTCGCGACTACGCGCGGCCGTCGTTTCACCCGAACCAAAACAACAACCTTCCACTGGCTGTGCAAGCACTGCGGTCGCTGGGGTTGGAGACCGCGTAGCGGTAGGAAAAGGCAGCGCGGCGGAGGGTGGCAGTCGCCGCCCTCGCAGCGTCACTCCAACGTCAACGGGACAAACGTCTGCCCGTTGTTGCGTCTCACCAGCAACGCCGAGTGGCCGTCCTGCGTCGCAGTCACCAGATCACCCGAGCTGCCCACCGGTTGTTGGTCCGCCTGGAGAATCAAATCCCCCGGACGGAGTCCCGCTCGCTCCGCGGCGCCGCCCGGCTCGATCACGGTGATCATCACTCCGCGATCAACTCCCAACTGCCGCGCCCGCTGCACCGGAATCGGTGCCACCTCCAGGCCCAGGTCGCGCGATCCCTCCATCCGAGGCGCGGTCGTAGCTGGATCGCGGGACGAGCGCGGGCGCTCGGACTCGGGCCGCGTTCCAGCGACCACCCGCACCAGACGTCCCTGACCGTTGCGCTGCACCGCGAGGCTGAGTGTGTCGTTGGGCCGGTGAGCGGTCACGGTCTGCACCACGTCGTTGGACGAGGTGACCGGATGGCCGTCGATCGCCGTGATCACATCGCCCAACGCAAGGCCCGCGCGGGCGCTCGGTCCGCGGGCGTCGACCTGCGAAACGATCGCGCCGCCGCCCGGCGGGAGATTGAAGTTGATCGCGAGGTCGGCGGTGAGGTCTTGCAGACCGAGTCCGATCCAGCCGCGGGTGACGGCGCCGTGCTCGGCGAGCTGCTCGGTCACCCGTCGAGCGAGCCGCGATGGCACCGCGAACCCGATGCCCGTGCCTCGCCCCAGGATCATCGTGTTGATGCCCAGTACCTCCCCGCGGAGGTTGATGAGCGCCCCACCGGAGTTGCCCGGATTGATGCTCGCGTCGGTCTGAAGGTAGTCCTCGATCGCGGTCTGCCCGAGGCCCGCGCGGCCCTTCGCGCTCAGCACGCCGTGGGTCACCGTCGCCTCGAGTCCGAACGGTGCGCCGATGGCCAGCACCCACTCGCCCACCCGCGCTCGGTCGCTGTCGCCCCAGCGCGCGACCGGTAGCCCCGTCGCCTCGATCTTGATGGCCGCGAGATCCGTCGCGGGGTCCGTGCCCAATACACGGGCAGGTAAAACACGGCCGTCCCGGAGGTGCACCATGATGCGCAGCGCGCCCTCGACGACGTGATTGTTGGTGACGATGACGCCATCGGCGCGAACGATCACGCCGGAGCCGGTGCCGTGCTGAATCTCCGGGGCACCACCCCGTCCACCCCGGAAGGGGAACGGCATGCCCGGTGGCATCGTGGGTTGGTGGCTTTCGACCTCGACGCGGATGCTCACCACGGAGGGGAGCGTCTGTGAGGCCACCTCCACGAAGCCGCTGGATAGCTGCTCCATCGTGCTGAGCGTGGCGGGTGCCGGCGGGGAGGGAATTTGCTGCGAATGAACCGTGGATGCGCCGAGCGCGAGCGCACCGAGGACGCTCGCAAGGACACCTGCGCGACCAAGCTTTTGGAGAGAAAAGTGGGTCATCGAGTGACCTCCTTCGAAGGGGCTCAACCGCTGGGGCTACCCCGATTATTCCGATGGCGACTGTGAGGAATCGAGCGCGCCGATGATCTCTTCAACAACGCGACGCGCGGCCTCGGCAGGGTCGGACGCGTCACGGATGGGACGCCCCACGACCAGGTGGGAGGCGCCCGCTCGGATGGCTTCGGTGACCGTGGCGGTGCGTTGCTGGTCGTCGCCCGCGACGCTCGCCCAACTGGAACGGACGCCGGGCGTCACGCACTGTAGCAACGGAGCCGCCGCGCGCACGGCCCGCAACTCACGTGGCGAACAAACGACTCCGACGGCGCCCTGGGCCTGTGCCTCGACGGCGCGCGAGACGACTCGGCGAGTGATGGCATCGTCGCCGCCGAAGCTCGCGGGAGACATCGAGGTGAGAACGGTGATTCGTAAGATGCCGGCGCGTCCTGCGGCGGCGCGTACCGCGGCTTCGACGGGGTCGTGCACGGTGATGAACCGCACAGGAACGCCCGCGTCAACGATCTGTGCGACCGCGCGGGACACCGTGGCCGGCACGTCGTGGAGCTTGGCGTCGATGAAGAGGGCGGAGCCGTCGGCGAGGCGGCGAGCGAGGTCCATTCCGCCGCGGAGAAGCAGTTCGAGGCCGATCTTGAAGGTGCCGACGGAGGGACGGAGGGCGGAGATGAGGGCGCGGGCGCGGGCTTCGTCCTCCACGTCCAGGGCGAAGATCAGGCGGTCGCGGGCGTCGTCGAGGGAGGTCATCGCAGGGGTGTCAGGGTACAACTCCGAGCGATGAGCGACACGCCGAACTACATGACCCCAGCGGGCTACCAGCGCTTCGTGGACGAGGCCACGTGGCTCGCCCGGGTGGAGCGCCCGCGGGTGGTGGTGGAGGTACAAGATGCCGCCGCGCAGGGCGATCGCAGCGAGAACGCCGAGTACATCTACGGTAAGAAGCGCCTGCGGGAGATCGACCGGCGGCTCAACTTTCTCTCGCGTCGGCTAAGCAACGTGCAGGTCGTCGATCCGAAGCAGCAGAAGGGCGAGCGGGTGTTCTTCGGGGCGACCGTGGAGCTCGAAGACGAGGAGGCCGCAGTCGCGACCTGGCACATCGTCGGCGAAGACGAGGTGGACCTCGAGCAGCGCCATATCAGTTGGAAATCACCATTGGGCAGGGCGCTTCTGAAGAAGGGCGTGGACGATGTGATCACCGTGAAGCGGCCCGACGGAGAGACGCTGGAGTACACAGTGCTCGCAGTGCGCTACGGCTGACCGCAGTGGCTCCGGTGGTAGCGTCGGAGCGACCGTCATGACCGCAGAAGTTCCGCACGCTTCGCTAAGCATTACCGAGGTTTTCGGTCTGTCTCCCATCGGCACCCGCATGCGGGAGGCGATGCTCGCGCTGCGCGGTGACGGGCACACGCCGCCGACGCGTTTCGACCACACCTCCCTGCGCATCTTCCGCCCGCGCATGGCGCTGCCACTCTGGATCGGGCGCGCGGCCCACGGGCGGCTGGTGCCGATCTACAATCTGGTCAACCGACACGAGCGTCCGCGCCCCGAAGAGGGGTGGAGCGTGCGGGTCACCACGGCGCGCGATTTTCTAGGCACCCAGCTCACCTACGACAGCCACAACGGCACCGACTTCGCGGTCCCCGTAGGCACGGTGGTGGTCGCCGCTGCGCCGGGTGTCGTGCGGCGCGTGTCGAGCGAGTTCAACCGCGGTGGTCTCAAGGTGTTTATCGACCATGGGGCAGGCCTCGTGACGTCGAGCAATCACCTCGCGCGCGCCCTTGTGCGCCTGGGGGAGCGGGTACGGCGCGGCCAGCCCATCGCCCTGTCGGGGTACAGCGGCCTCGATGGGCTCACGACGTTTCCGTTCGGTGCGCCGCACGTCCACTTCAACACCTGGCTTGACGGCGAGTACGTCGATCCCTTCGCTGTCCCCGACGAGACCTCCCTCTGGCGCACGGGCAACTGGCCCGTCGCCTCGCGCGATCGCGACGACGCGCCGCCCTCGGACTGGGACCACGCCGCGGTCGAGGGCGCCATCCACGCCGCCTACCCCCCGGAGTTGCGCGCCGAACTCCGCGCCATCGCCGACCCAGATGAGCGCGCCATGGCAGTGCTCTTCCAGCAGAACTACTACCCTACCCGCTTTCGCGAACGACCTTGCCTCTATGCGTCGTCGCACCCGCGCGCCCCGCGGCTCGACCTTCCGTTTCGCGCGGAAGACTTCGACGGAATCTGGTTTCCCCATGGCGTCGAGCCCGCACGGGAGACGTGCGTCGCTTCCACCTCGCGATCGCCGCTGCTATAGGCTCGCCACATGGCGGAAGCATGGCGGTCGCTCTCTGAACAAAGCACGTTCGCCGGGAGCATCCGGATCGTTCGTTCGCTCCACAGTGCCTCGCCGCGGCGCGCGCTGTACCTCGCAGAACAGACCGGCATCGGGCGCGCGTGCGCGCTGCGAGTGCTCGACCCGCGGCTGATCTCGTCGGCGACCGGGAAGGCCCGTTTCGATGAGCTACGGGCGCTGCGCGCGCGGATCAAGAGCGACCACGTCGTTGACGTGGTGGCCGCGGGGGTCGATCGCACCACCGGGTCGCCCTGGTTTGCGCTCGATTACCTCGAAGGCGAGACGCTCGCCACACACGCGGCGGCCGCCCTGGCGCCCGAGCAGGCGCTAGAGGTTCTCGGGCAGGTGGCGCATGGCCTCGAGGCCATCCACGACGCTGGGCAGGTGCACGGAACGCTCGACCCGACCAACGTCCTCGTTGGCACCAGTCGATACGCTGGCAGCCCTTTCACTCTCACCCTGCTCGACTTCTGGACCTCCGCGTGGCTGCGCGCGGTCGATGCCAACGCTGAGACCACCGACGTCGCCGGGCTCTTCTGGAGCGCGCCCGAACAAACCGAGACCGGGAGCACCGTCGGGCCCGCCGCGGACGTCTGGGCCTTCGGGCTGCTGGCCTTCCGACTTATTACCGGGAAGATCTACTGGAAAAGCGCGGCACAGCCCGAACAGGCCACACCTGTCGGTGTCCTGAAGGAAGTGTGCGTAGCCGACCTGCCGCGCGCGTCCCGTCGCGCCGCCGACATTGGCGCCGAGGCGGCTCTCCCCGATGGCTTCGACGACTGGTTTGCCCGCTGCGTGGCGCGCTCCGTGGACGGTCGCTTCGGGAGCATCACCGAGGCTATCGACGCGCTCGAGCCCCTGCTCGATCGCCCGGCCGCGGGAACATCCACTGCGCGCCCGGCACCCCGCGCCCCGAAGCGCCCGCCATCGGTGCCGCTCAAGAATCACTTCAGCTCGCTCTACGCATGGGCGCGTTCGAACGACATGATGGTGCCCGCCGTACTCGGCGTGATGCTCGTCGTAGCGCTGGGCGTTCGCACCCAGGTGCGGGCCCGTTGGCCCTGGTCGCGGACGCGCGCCTCTGCGCCCATCACGGCCCTCGACCCATCGACGCCGACGCCCACTCGCGCGCCTACCCCGGACGCCGGACCGCCTGCGCCCCACCCGGTCAATCTCACCGAGAGCGGCGCGCAGGCGCTCGCCACCCGCCTCGGAGGCGCCGCCCGCGGGTCACCCGTCTGGATCACCGTTGCCGCCGCCGATCCTGCGGCTGAGGCGCTCGGGCAACGCCTACTCGGGATTTTTGAGCGTGCCGGTTGGCAGACCCATCCCGTGGGGCACTCGGAGGTTCGCGCGCGGCCGGGCATCTTCCTCTTCGCCGCCGAGGAGCAGTCGCCGGGCTACGTCGAGACCGTCGAGCGCGCCCTCACAGATGCCCACCTCGAGGCCACCGTCGCGCGTGGCTACCGGGCTTTCTACGCCGAGATGCGTCGGGACAACCCCAACTACCGGGGCTTTCCCTTCGAGGCCAACCAGACCTTCCTGCTCGTCGTCGGCCGCGGGCAGTAGCGCCCTACGGCACCTTCGGCTCGTCGGCCTTCGCCGCCGCGATCTTCGCCGCCACCCGCGCTTCGTAGTCGCGGATCTTCGCCTCGCGCACGGCGTTGGCGTCGCCCGCGCGCGGCTTCTCGACAGGCTTCTCCTCGGTCGGCACGTCGTCGCGCTTCTTGATCGTGTTGCTCAGCGCCTCGCGCCAGGGCTTCGCCTCCTTCGGGCCGAAGAGGTACGCCATGAACACCGCGACGAAATACAACACGATGAGCGGGAGCCCGAGCATCACCTGCGAGTACACGTCCGTGCTGGGCGTAAGTACCGCCGCAAGGATGAACGCGATCACCGTGAAGTAGCGTGAGAACGCGAGTAGCTGGCGCCAGGTGACGAGCCCGACCAGCGAGAGGAAGAACACGAACAGCGGAAGCTCGAACACCACCCCGAAGGCGAGGAGCATCTGCGACGTGAAGCCGAGGTATTCGTCCATCATCAACGTCGGGATGACGGTGACCGCCGTGTTGCTTACGCGCCCGCCGAAGCCGAGAAACCACGCGTATCCGACCGGGAAGACGAAGTAGTAGCCGAAGAGAGATCCGGCCAGGAAGAACACCGTGGAGAAGAACACCATCGGCAGGACGACGCGCTTCTCCCTGGCGTAGAGCCCCGGCGCGATGAACATCCACAGTTGGTAGAACACCACCGGCAACGCGACGACGAAGCCGCCGAGGGCGGCGATCTTCAGGTAGACCACGAAGGCCGACGTGGGATCGGGGAAGTGCACCTGCGGATTGAGCGGAAACGCCGTGGTGTTGAGTGGGAGCGCCGCCTGTGCCCTCTGGGCGACCTCGCGCATCGCGCGGAACAGCGGGTAATGCAGCATCCAATGGACGATCTGCGGGATGGTGCACGGGTGCGAGGTCTTCTCCTGGGCGTTGCAGAACCACGCGATCTCCAGCGGGCGCAGGAGCCATGCGAAGAGTTGCTCACGGTACGTCCAACCCACCACCATCCCGGCGACCACCGCGACCACCGCGCGAATGATGCGTCCGCGTAGCTCTTCCAGGTGGTCGCGGAAGCTCATCGGTCCTTCGGTTGAACTCACGGCGAGCCTTCCGTCTCCGGGTACACCGCGGCGCCCTCGGGGAGCGCGCCGAAGTCATCGGGGCCACCTTCGGGGTACTCCATCGCCAGGTCGTTGGGCTCCTCCTCCAGCGTCATCGTGCGCTTGGCGTCCTCGACGGTAGAGCGCACGTCCTCCTCGATGCCGGACAGTCCCTCGCGCAGCGGCCGCGTGACTTCGTCTACCACCTCGTCGAAGCCCGCCTCCCGGCGCAGCTCGCGGGACGCCCGCTGAAATTCGCGCACCGCGCGACCCACTGCACGCAGCGTCTGGGGGAGGTTTTTGGGCCCCACCACCACCAACGCCACGAGCCCGACCAGGAATAGCTCCGGAAGCCCGATACCGAACATCGTCAGCGCCCCTTTACTCTACCAAACCAGCGAGCACCACCCGCCGCAAGCGCCAGAGCACCGTGGCGTACACCACGACCGTCACCCACGCCCACACCGTGAGCCACAGGTCGAATCCCCGAATCGGCGCCCACCGTGCCATCGCCGCGAAGGTCAGCGCCATCACCACCACGCTGGCGTTCATCACCCATCCCCATAGCACCAGCGTCACCTCGCTTCGTCGGTGTAGCTGCCACCCCGCGAAGATCCCCACGGCCAGCGTCACGAACGCCCGCGCCAGCCCCCACGTCGTCCGCCCCGCGTGCGCGAGGGATAGCCACTGGGTCACCTGACCCGCCAGCACGAAAGCCACGGTCGCTCGCACCGCGAGATCCCATGCCCGGGTCACCCGTGTCGGGTCCGTATTCGCTCGGGGGGCTTTTACCGTTTGGGTAAAGATCTCGCCGCATCGGCCGCAAATGGACGCCCCCGGGCCACGCGGCGCGCCACACTCGTCACACAGCGCCACTGCGTCCATCGGTTCGTGCTCTTCTGGGAGCTCAGTCGTCTTCGTCGTCTTCGCCGTGTCGCGGCGTGACCAGAAGCTCTCCGTTGGGACCATCGCGGCGGATGATGTACGTCCGCCGAGCAGCCACGTCGTCGCCCTCGCGCGCCACCACCGACACGATGTTCGCACCCGGCCGCAGCGGGAGCGGCGCGTTGAAGGTCATCCGGTGCGGGTCTGCCGCGTCGCGGTTGGACTGGTAGAACACCTTGTGGGGGCCCACGAAGATGTAGATGTCGAGCACGCGGTTTTCGTCCGTCGCCGTGCCCTGGAGGTTGATCGAGGCACCGCGCTCGGCGAGCGTTACCGGGCTGGTGGTCTCGATCATCGGGGGCGAGTTGTGCAGTACGTAGGTCAGCGGCCGCGGTGACGTCGCGCGGGTACCGTTGCCTTGCGCGCGCGGCGCCCAGCCCGGCCGACCATCCATCGCATCGATACGCACCCACTCCCCCGACTGCGCCGTGATCGGGAAAGACGACCCTGCCGGAGCGCGCAGGACCACTCGCGCATCGCTGGCCGGTGACTCACGGAGTTCCACCTCGGCTCCGGCCACGAAGGCACCGGTGGCCGCGGCGACGGGCGGGGCGGCCGGGGCGATGGCCACCCGCAGCTTCTGTGACGTCACCTCGCGGAGGTCTTCGTCCTCGATGACGAGCTCGAGCTTTAGCTCCTCCTCGCGGAAGGTCTGTGACACGTCGAAGGTGAACGCCACGCGGCGCTCCTCGCCGGGCATCATGTTGTTGATGTCGAAGCGCGCGTCGTGCAGGAGCACGCCGGAGCCCGATAGGTTCTTGAGGTTGGCGCGCGCGACAAAGGTGCGGCCGCGGCCGACGTTCTTCAGCGTCAAGAACATCGTCATGCGCTCGCCGCGCTGGACGCGACCGTCGCCGTTGCCGCTGCCGCGCTGCTCTGCGAACTGCCAGCCGTACGCGAACACCGGGCGCTCGAGGCCCCGGATGGACGCCCGCAGCGGCGCGACGGCCTCCGGGGCGGGGACGTGCCCGTGCGACTCCGACCACTCCAGGCGGATGCCGTCGGTGCGAGAGAGGGCCGCGCGCGGAACGAGGCACACCTTGCGGGTGCCCGGCGCCGGGAGCGAACTGCTGCCCGGGCGGAAGCCCTCGTACTCGCAAAGGCCGAGCGGAGAGGTCCAGGTGCGCGTCTCGCCGGGGTTGACCCGACCGAAGACGAACTCGCGGTTTTCGAACATCGGGTTGTCGCTCTTGGTATTGGCGCGCAGCCGATAAAGCGGTGCCGTGCCGCGGTTGGTGACCGTCACCGTGAGGTCGAAGGCCTCGCCGGGCGCGGCGGTGTTCTCCGGCCGCGAGGTGCGCATGGTGACCTCGACGTTGGGAGTCCCAGCGGCATCGACGCCCTCCTCCCAGTCAACGTGCAGCGGCTGAAGCGCGCGAGCGACGCCGGCGATCTGCTCCGCGCGGGTGCGGTCGAGAAGTGGGCGCGCGTCGGTGATGAGCTCGCGGCGGCCCGGTCGCGGCGCGGCGGAGAGCAGGTCGCGCACGAAGCGGATGGGGAAGTCCTCGCGGAAGCCGTCGTCGGCGACGTCATCCGCGCCGCGCAAACGGAGCTGCTCGCGATCTTCCGCGGGGAAGAAGTAGCGCACCGTCTCGGCGGGGTGGTCGCCGCCGTGCGCGTGCGTGTTGGTGAGGTGCGCCGAGAGGTCGGACTCGCGCGGGAAGAGCTTGTCAGCGTCGAGATCCATGTCGAGCGAGTCGACGGTCATCGGCATGAGTTCGATGTCCGGCGTGATGCCCACTCCCTGAATCGAGACGTCCCCCGGCGTGAGGTACTGCGCGATGGTGATCTTGAGCGCGCCGCCGTCTGGCAGGTTGCGGATCGTCTGCACGCTTCCCTTGCCGAACGAAGTGCCGCCGATGATGACTGCGCGGTTGTGGTTCTTGAGGGCGCCCGCGACGATCTCGCTGGCGCTGGCCGAGCCGCCGTCGATGAGTACGGCCAGGGGGTAGTCGGGCTCCGTTCCGGGACCCTCGGCGCTGCGCTCCTCGCGCTCCTCGCGTCGGTTGCCTGCGGTCACGACGATGGTTCCGTCTTGCAGGAAGAGGTCGGCGACGGCGACGGCCTGCTCGAGCAGTCCGCCCGGGTTGCCGCGCATGTCGAGCACGAGCGACCGCATGCCGCCTTCGCGCATCTGCCGCAGAGCGCGGCCCAGCTCGTCGCCGGTGGTCTCGCTGAAGCTCTTGATGCGGGCGTACCCGACGCCGTTGGCCATCAGCCGATGGTCTACGGATCGCACGGTGATCTGTGCGCGCACCAGGTCGAAGCGGCGGGGCTGAATCCAGCCGCCGACGCCTGCGCGGGTCACCCAGATGGTGACCGGGGTGCGCTCTGGGCCGCGGAGGCGGTTGACCGCCTCGGAGAGCGACATCGTGGTCGTGCTCTCTTCATTGATCTTCACGATGCGGTCGTAGCGGTGCAGGCCCGCGCGCGCGGCGGGTGTTTCAGGCATCGGGTTCATCACCGTCAGTAGCCCGTCGCGGATGGAGATCACGATGCCGAGGCCGCCGAAGTGGCCGCCGGTCTGGATCTGCATCTCGTGAAACTGCTCGGGGGTGAGCACTACCGAGTGCGGGTCAAGGGTGCGGAGCATCCCGTTGGCGGCGATGTACTCCACGTCCTGGAGGTTGACGTCGGTGCCACGGAGGTGGGTCTGCAGGAAGGTGAAGATCTCGCGCCAGCGGGCCTCGAGGTCCCACGGGGCGTTGACGCCCGCGAGGTCGAAGGTCTGCTCGTGGGTATCGACCCGCACGGTGAGCGAGGTGGCGTTGTCCTCGTGGAGCACAAGCACCTGGGCGACGCTGCGCTGGATGGCATCGAGGCCCTTCAGCAACATCTCCCGCGGGTGTACGCGCCCGGGATCGACGTAGTTGTTGTTGATCTCCAGCAGCACGTGCCGGAGCACTCCCATGCGCGCCAGGTCGAAGTTGGGATCGCGGGCACGCTCGCGCCGCGGCTGGGCGAGCAGCGCGCGAGACCCCCCGAGCCCGAGCAGGCCACCGTGGCGGGTGACCGTGATGACCGAGGCGAGGGCGCAGGCAACGAGCAGCAGGGCTGCCTTCCAGGGACGGTTCCAACTAGGGCGCATCGTCGCGGAGTATAGGGAGAACCGCTCCCGGTGCACCTGCAACCTTTGAGTTTGCCGGGAGGGTCTACTTCTCCGCGCGAGCGAGTTGGGATGCTGCGCGGGAGGGTTGAGCCTCCGCGCGAGCAAGTTGGGATGCTGCGCGGGAGGGTTGAGCCTCCGCGCGAGCAAGTTGGGATGCTGCGCGGGAGGGTTGAGCCTTCGCGCGAGCAAGTTGGGATGCTGCGCGGGAGGGTTGAGCCTTCGCGCGAGCAAGTTGGGATGTAGACGAGGCGACCAGGCAGACGCCGGAGTTGGATGCTGTGTTACTCGTCGAGGTATGCGAAGGCTCCCCCTGACTTTTGCGCTCTCGCTTGTGGTCGGCTGCGGTGACGTCGCCCCGACCACGGCGCCGCCCGACGCCTCGACCCCCGTGCTCTCGGGTCCGCCCATCGCAGCCGGGGTCGATGATCCAGCCTGGCAGGTGACCGTGTCGCGCGCGTGGGTGCTCAAGGCCGACGGGCTCACGCCGGGCGAGCGCGAAGTTACCGTGCGCGTCGTGGCGCCGGCCGATGCGTCCGGTGTGCGGGCGTCCCTCGACGATGACCCGGCTCGGGTGGCGGTTCGCGGTGCCGATGGGGTGTGGTCCGTCGCGCTCCCGGTCGCGGACCTCGCGGTGGGTGCGCACACGGTCCGCGTTGCGCCGACGGGTGCGGTGGCGGTGGCTTCACAGCCGCTGCAGGTGAGCTTCGCGGCCTACGTGGTGGTGTCCACGGATTGGGACAACACGCGGTTTACGGACAGCTACCTGCGGCGCATCGAGTCATTGCGCGAGCACCACCCGGGGCTGGTGTACTCGCATTTCTTCGCTCCCTACCACTACACCGACCCTCAGGTGACGGACGCCCGCGAGGCTGAGATCGAGGCCTGGGTAAAGGCCCAGTGTGACCAGTACGGCGACGAACTCGGGGTGCACATCCACGGCTGGTGTCATTTCGTGACGGCTGCGGGAGTGCCGTGCCGCACGACCCCGGCGTACGCGCCCAATGACACCACTGGGTACGTCACCGTGATTGCCGCGTACACCGTCGAGGAGATGGCGACGCAGCTCCGGTACGCGGTGCAACTCTTCGCGCAGCATGGTCTCGGGCGGCCCACTTCGTTTCGTGCAGGCGGCTGGACCGCCGACCTCGGAACGTTGCGCGCGCTGGATTCGACCGGCTTCACGGTGGACTCGAGCGCGATGCGCCCGGACCGCATCGGCTCCTGGCGCGGCTATCTCCTCTACGACTGGAACCAGACCAACTGGGCCGGCATCACGGACACTTCACAGCCGTACCACCCTTCGGACACGCTCATCACGCAGGGAGCGCCGGCGCGACCGATGCGGCTGCTGGAGGTTCCCGACAACGGGATTCTCGTGGACTACATCACCGGGCCGGAGATGGTCGCCGTGTACGAAGCCAACGCCCCGTCGGGGGGCACGCTCGCGCAGCCGACGCTCTTCCAGGTGGGGTTTCACCCGCCGAACTTCAGCACGACCTTCGCGCTGCGGATGGAGGCGGCGCTCTCCCACGTGGATGCGCACCTCGCGTCGGCAGACGCTGGTCCTGCGGTCTACGCGCGCATCAGTGACCTCACGCGCGTGTGGCGCTGACCGTCACGGCGTCGGGACGCTCATCCCCTCGGCCGCGACCCAGTACACGCCGCCGCCCTGATCGTCGCTGAAGAAGAGCCGCCCGTCGCGCGCGAAGGTCACGTCGGTGATGCGGCCGACGATGCCCTGGCCGTTGCGTCCCCACCCCGTGACGAAGTCCTGCCACTGGCCCGTCGGTCGCCCGCTGGAATCGAGCGGGCTCCAGATGATCTTGGTGTTCTGCCAGCTATCGAAGGCGCCGTGCAGCCCGACGAAGAACCCGTTGCGCCACGGCTCGGGCCAGCGGCCGCGCTCGAAGTCGATGCCGAACGGCGTGTCGTGGAGGGGCCACGCGGTGAGCTCCGCCGCCACCGCCGCGCAGTTGGCGCCGCGGTCGCGACCCGGCGGCGCGAGGTCGTTTTGCCCGGCGCAGCACGGGTAGCCGTAGTCGGTGCCGGCCCCGAGGCGAACCAGCTTCTCCCTCCCGCGCGTCCCGGTGGATGGGTCCCATGAGTCGTCGGACAGCTCCGCGGCGTAGCACTCCGCGCCCGCCACGTCGCAGCGCAGGTACAGCGGATTGCGCAGCCCCGACGTGACCACCACCGGCGTGAGGCTCCCGGGCTGCAGCCGAAACACAGCCCCCTCGCGCGGAGTACTCGGGCACGTATAGCTATGGTACTGCCCCTGGGAGACGTAGATGGTCCCGTCGGCGGAGCGGGCGAGCGTGTGGGTCCAGCGCGCGGCGGGTGAGAGTCCGACGAGCGACGCGACCTGCTCCGGCGCCGTCGCTCCGATGCGCCGTTGCCCGAGCGCATAGGGCGTACGAAACACCCCGGTGGAGCGCGTGTAGTAGAGCCAGCCGTCGGTGAAGAGCAGTCCGTGGATGTCGGAGATTCCTCCCGCGAATTCGGTGACCTCCGCCACGCCGTCGTGGTTGTCGTCCGCGAGCACTACGATCTGTCCGCTGCCGGGTGGCGCGAGCCCTGGGGTGCGCAGCCCCGGCGAGGCGACGAAGAGGTCGCCGTTGGGCGCGAAGGCGAGCACCCGGGGCGCGGCGAGGCCCGCGAAGCGCCGCACGCAGAACCCGAAGGGAAGGCCCGCACGGGTCACATCCGGGGCGGCGAGATCGCAGAAGTAGGTCTCCCCCGGGACACGATCGACCTGCGGCCGCTCGGGGTGCATCACGCCCGCGTCGTACCCCTGCGGACCACCGTCGACGCACGCAGGCAGCCCGGCCAGGAAAGCGACGACGACGTTTCGAACAGGCGATGCGCGCATGGGGAGTTCGAGGTCTACCAAGGCGATCGTGGCGATAGCAAACGGCGACGCCGCACCCGGACCGCGGCGATCAAACCCAGCGCTGCCCATGCGAGCGCGGCTCTACCGCCACCGCTGCGTGTCGAGTCCGATCCCACATGGCAGGCGCATCCGTCATGGGGGAGCGCCGCCCCGGCGTCTGCGGTGCCGGCGTCTCTGCCTGCGTCGAGTCCACCGTCATCGTGTGCCTTGCCCGAGTCCGAGACGTCGGCCCGTCCGAGGTCGTTGCTCATCGCGGGCGCGTCGGGAGCCATGCCTTCGTCAACGCCGATCATTCCGGCGTCCGGTCCCCCGTCGGGAACAGTAGCGCTCGCGTCCTCCGCGCCGCCATCGTGAAACACCGGTACGCGCGGCGCGCCCGCGTCGATGCTCTGGAGCTGCGTGGCGATGCGCGGCCAGAGCGGCGCGCAGGTGGCGCCCACGGGCGTGCTGCTGCCGCAGAGGGGCGACGTTCCGGTGAGCCGGCGCAGCGAGAGCAGTGGGTCGATGTGGTCGCCGCCGTCGCGCGAACAGCCGAGCGCGTAGCCATCCGCGACCTCGTCGGCGCACACGAAGAGCAGCCCGGCGTGGTATCGCAAGCACTGAACTCCCACATCGCCGCCGACGCGCGTCCAGGGGCCGCCCCGCACCGAGCGCTGAATCCCCTCCGCCCGATTGCTGCTCCCGATCCAGACGGTGTCGCCATCGTCGGAGAGCGCGAAGCCCACCATCTCCGAGGTCGTCTCGGCGACGATGCGCAGGGTCATCCCGCCGTCGTCGCTGCGCAGTAGCAATGTCCCGAGTCCACGGGTCGCTCGCAGGTACAGCACATTCGGTCGCCGCGGATCGACCCCCGCGAGGTACACCCCCTGCGCCCCGGAGAAGTCCCGCGTGGCCTCGCGCACGGAGCGACCGCCGTCGTCGCTGCGCAGCAGCACCGGAAGCCCACCACGCGCATAGGCCGTCACATAAACCCGCATCGGGTCGTTGGGCGCCACGTCCGCGGTCTCGGAGAAGTACCCGATGAGCCGCGCGCCCGTGGTCCAACTGCGCCCGCCGTCGGCCGACAAGACCAGCGCATCGTCTCCGGTGGGCCCGGCCAGAGCGACCATGGTACGTCCGTCAAAGGTGTTGGTGACGTCGGCGTAGCCACGCATCGGCGCGCCCGTCGGCGGTGCCCATCGACAGTACGCCCCGTCGCTCGTCGCGAGCCCGGCGAAGGTCGCGATCACCACCATCCCGTCGGGGCCGATGGAGAGCGAGGGATCGTTTGCGCCGACAGCCTGGTAGGCTTCCTCGCAGACCCAGTCCCACTGGTGCCCGCCGTCCCGCGAGAGCACCAGCCCGAAGGTCGTGCGCAGCGCCAGGACGTCATTGCGAGCACCTGGACCAGCAACGAAATAGTTCGCCGCGGGGAAGCGCCCGTTGGCTTGCGCCTCGGTTGCGAGGGCGAGGCCCAACGTCACACCGAGCGCCGCTCGCGCACCCCGGACCATCACCGACTGCGCTCCACTTCGGGCCATGCGAATCGTCGTCGCACGGGTCGCCCCGATCTGTCATGGGAACATCTTGTTCCTCCGCGGCGCGCGTCACCTCGCTCCCTGCGCCGCACTGGACCAACCACGCTCGTCTGAGGCAATCTCCAGAGCGGAGTGCCCTTCGCCATGCGTACTTTTTTGCTTCGATCCGCTGCGCTGATGGCGCTGGCGATGAGTCTCGCGGCCTGTGCCGGCGGTCAGGTCGCCGAGATGGACGCAGCTGCCCTGGACGACTCGATCTTCATCGACGACTTCGGCAAGAACCTCGACGGCCCGAACCTCGACTCGCCTCCAGAGCCCGGCCGATGCGGTCAGGCCAGCCAGCGGTGCTGCGGCGGTACGGCGTGCGAGCGCGGCCTGGATTGCCGCGAGGGAGCGTGCTGTTCGTTGCCTGCCGCGGCATGTGCGGCGGCGGGCGAGTGCTGTGACGGGATGCAATGCGCGATGGGTCGGTGCTGTCACGCGAGCGGCGACCGCTGCGAAACCAGCGCCGACTGCTGCGATGGCACCACCTGCAGCGGCGGCACTTGCACCGCGGCGGCGTCGTCGTGCGGCGCGATGGCCCAGTCTTGCTGCGCCGGCGACGTGTGCCAGGCGGGCTTCACATGCAACGGCGGAACGTGCGCGGCCTGCGGCAGCACCGGTCAGTCGTGCTGCCCGGGTGCGACCTGTACCGGGACGCTCGCGTGCATCACGGGCACCTGCCAGATGCCTTCGGCGTGCGGCGACCGGCTCCAGCCCTGCTGCAGCGGTAGTTCGTGCAACGCCGGGCTCACCTGCGACGGCGGCGGCGTGTGCAATCCTGCCCCCGCGGCGTGCGGCGGCGACGGCCAGATGTGCTGCGGAACGGCCTGCAATCCAGGCCTTGCGTGCAATGCCGGGACGTGTGGCGCCAGCACCGGGATGACTGCGTGCGGCAACAGCGGCGAGGCTTGCTGCGGCGGCACGGCGTGCAACGGCGGGCTTATCTGCACGAGCGGGCGCTGCGGGATGCCGGCCGGCGGTGGCGGTGGCGGTGGCGCGTGCGGCAACAGCGGCGAGACGTGCTGCGGCGGTACGGCGTGCAACAGTGGGCTCTCGTGCATCGGCGGAGCCTGCTCGGCGTCGATGCCCGGCGGCGGCGGCGGGATGCCCCCCGGCGGCGGCACCCCGGGGGCGTGCGGCGCCATCGGCCAGCCCTGCTGCGGCTCGGCGGCGTGCAACCCTGGAGCGGTCTGCTCGGGCGGAACCTGCAACGCGTCCACCACCACCCCGGGAACCGACGCCGGACCGAGCGGCGGTGCATGCGGCGGTGACAGCGAGGCCTGCTGCGGCGGCACGGCCTGCAACAGCGGCCTCACGTGCACCTCCGGCCGATGTCAGCCGGGGATGGGAACGATGGCGTGCGGTGGCGATGGCCAGGCTTGCTGCGGCACCGCGGCGTGCGACTCCGGCTTCACCTGCAACACGACGACGCGCCGTTGCGCGGCCAGCACGACGCCGGTCTGCGGCGGCGACGGCCAGCGCTGCTGCGCCATGGACCGCTGCACCAACCCATCGCTCTCCTGCGTCGGCGGCACCTGCAATAGCTGCGGCTCGTCGGGCTCGGCGTGTTCCGCCGCGGGCGATTGCTGCACCGGGCTCACTTGCTCGGGCTCGGCATGCACCAGCGGGACGACGCCGCTCCCCCCAGGCTCCGCGTGTACAGCGGGTGGGATGCCTGCCTGCGCGACCGGCACCACCTGCGCGGACGCGCACGGCAGCGACCGCTGCTGCCGAGCCGAGGCGGGCCGCTGCTCCATCGACACCGACTGCTGCGGCGCGCTCTCCTGCCGTGCCGGTACCTGCCAGCGCAACGCGGCCGGCGGTGACTGTACCCGCGACGCGGACTGCACCACTGGCCTCGTCTGCCAGAGCGGGCAGTGCCGCCCGATGACCGATCCCTGCGTGATGGCGGGTGCGTCGTGCATGACCGGCGGCGCACGCTGCTGCGGCGCGCTGAGCTGCACCGGCGCCACGACCACGGGCCGATGCTGCAGCGCTGCGGGATCGACCTGCACCGGCGCGGCCGACTGCTGCAATGGTCTGGCGTGCACGGGTGGCACGTGCGCGTGTTCGCCGGCTGGTCAGCGCTGCGCGGCGAGCGCGGACTGCTGCGGCGATGCGACGTGCGTGGGTGGCATGTGTCAGTGCCGCTCGCGCGGCCAGAGCTGCGCGGGCAACAGCGACTGCTGCACCGGGCTCACTTGCAACAGCGGCGTGTGCTCGATGTGCGCGTCCCTGGGATCGTCGTGCACGGCTGGCAGCGGGGCGGCGTGTTGCTCACCCGCGCAGTGCCGATCGGAGATCACTGCGACGTTCTGCTGCGTGCAGTTGGGCGAAGGGTGCACGCGGGACATCGACTGTTGCGGCTACATGTCCTGCACGAGCGGTCGCTGCGCGTGCCGCGCGGAGAACGCCGGGTGTCGCGACAGCAACGAGTGCTGCACCGGCCTGAGCTGCCAGAGCGGGTCATGCCGACGCGTGACCATGGACGCGGGCACGGGCTCCGATGGCGGCGGTACGGGTGGGGACGTTCCGCGGGTGGACATCCCGCGCCTGGATGGAGCGGCCGGCGATGGCGGGATGTGCGTCGCTTCGGGGCGCAACTGCACGCAGGGTTCGAGCGCGTGCTGCGGTGATTTTTCGTGCGGGGCGGAGCCTACCGGCACGTACTGCTGCCACCCGGCGGCGGGCACGTGCACGACCTCCCTCGACTGCTGCGGGCAGATGCTGTGCAACGCGGGCACCTGTGCGTGCCGACGCCGCAACGAGGCTTGCATGGGCAACCTCGACTGCTGCGGCGGGGCACGCTGCAACCTCCCCGATGGTGGAACCGCTGGCACTTGCGCGTGCAACCGCGAGTTCGAGGCGTGTTCGTCGAGCGACGGCTGCTGTGACGGGCTCAGTTGCCGTAACAGTCGATGCGTCACGACGGGCTGCCTGGCCCCGGGCGAGCGCTGCGACAACACCGACGCCGGCTCGTGTTGTGGCGGCTACGCATGCAACGTGCAGCCTGGCGGTCAGAGCACCTGCTCGCGCGGCCCTGCGCTGGTGACGACCGATCCGCCGACGCCCTGCATGAGCGGCGCGGAGTGCGCAGGCAGCGTGCTGTGCACCGGCGGCGTCTGCGTCTGCCGACGCGGTGGTGAGTCGTGCTTCTATTCCAACGACTGCTGTGGAGCGATGCTCTGCATTCGACCCGGGGGCGGATCGACGGGCATGGGGATGTGCCAGTGCCAGATCAGCGGCAACGGTTGCCGAATCGGCGGCAATGACTGTTGCTCGGGCGTCTGCCGGTCTACTCCGACCGGCGATCGCTGCCCTTGAGTGTTCACCGATGATCTGCCCGTCGGTCCCTTGATGGGTTCGCGCGGACGCTGGTAGCTTCTGCGCGATGCACGCGCCCACCCGTCACCTCGTCGCTCTTGTCCTTGCCAGCAACCTGATGGGCTGTCAGCTCATCAAGAAGTTCACGGATCGCAACCACGACTCAGGGGCTGCGCCGACGGGGACTACTGTGGTGACGCTCGACGGTGGCGGCATCGGGATGCCTACTGCGGCTGAGTACGACGCCGGGGCGGCGGCCAACGAAGCGATCGCTGCAGCCAACGCCGCCATGGCGGGGGCTGCGGATGCGTCGTCGCAGGCCCAGAACACCCTCGGTAATGCGAACGTTGCCCCGGGTGCGGCGATGGGGGCTCCTCCGGGCGTGACGCCGCCGACCGAACCGTCGCCCGCGGCCCATGGCAGCGAGGCCGAGGAGAGCGGTCACCGCCCTTCGCATCGGTCTGACGACTACTGCGCTCGGCACCCGGGTCAGTTGCACCCGCGCACCGGGCAGATCTGCCCGAACGTGCTTGGCTCGCAAAACCTCCAGCGCTGACTTTCCGACGCCTCCATCGGCGCTCTCTTCGTTGCGGTTCGCAGAACTCCCTTGAACCTTGTCCTTCTCGATCGGCTGCGTTCTCCCGGAGCGCTGCCGTCACGCGAGTGCGGCGCCTGTACGGTGTGCTGCACCGTGATGGCTGTGACCGAGCTACGCAAACCCTCGCGGCGCGCCTGCGATCACGTGGGTCGCGCGGGCTGTCAGGTTCACGTCGATCGACCGTTGGGCTGTCGGCAGTTCAACTGTTTGTGGCTCCGCGGCGCGGTCGCTGCCGACGAGGCCCTGCGTCCCGATGTGCTTGGAGTGATGTTTGATTTCTTTGTCACGCGCGACACCGGAGAGACCCACCTTTTGGCGTTTGAGGTGTGGCCCGGCGCCCTCGAAGACCCGGCATCACGGGCGCTATTGGAGGCGTTCGCGCGCACTCATGAGGTACGTCTGTCCTACCGCGACGGGCGTTGGAGCGCGCTCGCCGTGGATCCTTCGCCTTGAGGGTTCGCTGTCCCGGTGGACGATGCTCAGTCGGGCGTCGCGAGGTCCACGCGGATCGCCTCGATGAGCAGTGACAGTCGCTCAAATCCGAGGCCTGCGTGCTGCGCTAACTGCTCCAGGGTTTTCAGCTCGATCTGGCTGAGTCCCTCCGAGGCGCATGCGATTCCTGCGGCCAGAAAGACGCCCGCTTCGCCGACGTTGTGAGACTGCAGTAGCCGACCGACCGACTCGCAGCGTCCCGCGGCACCGTCCCGAGACAATGACACAGTGAACCCGCTCAATATGGCATCGACATCATCCGCGAGGATGGCGTCACCGGAGAGCGAGAGCAGGGCCTGGTGCATGTGTGAGCGCTCTGTGCGATCGAAACGGCCATCGGCCTGCGCGATGAGAAACCCGGCTTCGAACACCGCACAGAAGATCTGCGCCGAAGATGGGTCGAGCCGCGACAGCCACGGGCGAGCGTCGAAGCCATCGGAGAATCCGCTCAGCCCTTGCGCCGCATCGGGCTCCGGAGCACGCGCCTTCAGGTGCTTGGCGAGTGGCTGAAGCCTGCCTAGCAATCGCTGAAAGCCCATCGATCGATCTCCAGAGAACCGCTGGTTTATTGGGCGAACGCGCCCTGGACGTAGAGTCCGACACAGACACCGACGATCAGCAACACAGCCACGACCGCGAGCAGCACCGCCGGGAACTTCTTCGCATCCGACGCGGTCCGTGGAGGCTGCTCGAGCGGAGTGTACGCATGGCTTCGCACGAGTGAGGTCGGCTGCGTGAGGGGAGCGTTGGAAGCGGCGCGGCGCTCGGAGATGAGAGCATCCGATGCGTCGCCCTCGAGTTCGTCGGCGAGGTTTCCTGGAGGGATCGACGCGGTGGCCGATGCTCCCTCGAGGGGAGACTCCCAGGCGATGCCTGGGCGGATTGAGCGGCCGTCGCCGACGAGGTCGTTGGCCCACTCGCCCACTTTCTCGAAATCCCCTGCGTCGAGCGGACGCGCTCCCTCGGCGTGGGGGTTGGAGCCCGAGGTGCCGGTCTTCTCGGCGGGCGACGGGCTGTTCGGGTCTTCGAGCGAGGTGAACCGCAGTAACTCTTCCTGGATCAGCTGGTCGATGACCGAGCCATCCTTGCGGGTCAGTGTCGCGGCGCCCTTACGTTCTGCGACGACATCGTTGACAACGCGTGCGAGGTCCTGGGAGCCGACCCGCATCCTGTTGCCGAAGATGAAGTTCAGCAGTTCGTCGCTAAAGGCCGCAGCGTCGGCGTAGCGGACGCGCTTGTCCTTCGCGAGGGCCACCGCGAGAATCGCCTCAAGTTCCGCGGGTATCGTCGGATTGATCTCGCTCAGCGATGGCACCACTGCCTGCTGAACCATCTTCACGGTCTGGTAGTCGGTCTCTCCCTGGAAGAGTTTTCGTCCTGCCAGCATCTCCCAGAGCATGATGCCCACGGCGAAGATGTCAGC
>CANJUR010000062.1 GCA_947477565.1 Deltaproteobacteria bacterium | reverse complement strand
TTCCTGCTGTGGCCCGACGCGATCGGGACGCCCCCGGTGCCCCTGGTGAGCCACTGGCGACTCCAGGAACAGCACAGCGGACGAGTGGGTCTCTCGCAGGTTCAGTACGTCTTCGTCGAGTTGCCGAAGTACCCTATCGATCGGGTTCCGGCGGGGGCGGTTGAGGAGTGGGCGTACGTGTTTCGAATGGGGTCGAAACTCGATGGGGTTCCGGCGACGCTGCACGACGTAGCGACACGGAGAGCGCTGGAGGCCGCGCGATCTGCGCAGTTCACCGCCGCCGAGTGGGAGACTTACGACCGGGCGAAGGTAGCCGAGCAGGACGCACGCGGAGCGCTGCAGTTCGCCGAGGAGCGGGGGGAAGCCAGAGGCGAAGCCAGGGGAGAAGCCAGAGGAGAAGCCAGGGGCCTGCGGATCGCGATCGAGACGGCCTGCGAGTTCATGGGCGTCTCGCTCGACGACACCCGGCGGAGTGCGATGGCGGCGATGTCCGTCGAGGCGCTGGAGGCGCTTCTCCTGGGACTCCGCCGCGACCACGCCTGGCCTGCCTGAACCCACGACTGCGACGTTTCGCCCCCATTACTCTCCACCCGCTAACTCCCCGCCGAGAGCTTGGTCACCCTGTCCACAGGCGCTCGTCTCTACACGCTGACCGGCCTCTGCGGGTCGCACCGTTTCACGGGGGCGCTGCTTTCTTCCCATCTCGGCCTTAGTTGCGTCAGTGTCGTCCTCGCACGGAGCCTTTGTTCCTCCGCGCAGAACGGCGCCCAGACCATGAGACTCCCCGATGAGACATCCGCAGAGCCCGTCTACATCCGATACGGGCGCTACGCGACCCGGAGGCTCCAGCGCGCTGGCCACGCGGCCCTCGCCGCCGATCTCGCAAAGGTCAACGGCGACCTTCGCTCGAAATACCGCGCCGCCCAGGACCTGGAAGAGCCCGTGCAGGACGGCCTCGCCGATCGCGACTCGGTGGACGACGGCATGGACGGTGCCACCCAGATCGCCCGCGCCGCAATCGCGGGTCGCACCACGAACCCCGCCGCCGATGAGACCTACACGGCCATCTTTCCGATGGGCGTGGCCTGGTACATCGCCGCACCCCTGGACGAGCAGGAGTCTCGCTACAAGGCGCTCATCGCACGCGTCGAAAAGACGCTCCCGGCCAACGATCACGCGCGCAAGGCCCTTGTCCCCGTCGTGACGCAGGGCCTCAAGGACTTCGAGAAGGCGACCAGGGCCCTCGACAAGGCCACCCTCGCCGCCGACCTCGGACTCAGCGGGTATCGGTCCGCCAGGACCGCCTGGCGACGGCACATGGACAGGCTCTACAGCGCCTTGCGCGCCGATCATGGCGCCGACTACGCAGAGCGGTTCTTCCCGAGGGCGAGCACAAGGGGGAAGAAGACCCCGACGCCGGCGGGAGAGACCCTGCCCCAGGGGTAGAGCTCGGCCCACCGACGCCTCGGGCGGGTGCTCTCCAGGGGTCGAAGCGGGCATCCCGACGCGTCGGGGAGGTGACATCGAGGGTCGAAGCAGGCATCCCGACGGCTCCGGGAGGCACCCCCTGGGGGTCGGAATGACCCCACCGACGCATCGGAGAGGCGCTCAGCCAGGCTTTGTCGCGGGTGCCAACGCCGTCCCGCGCTCGATCTCGGCCACCAGTTGCGTCGCGCCCGCCGCCCCGAGCGGCAGGAGCACCAGCACCCCGACGCCAGGGACGAGGAGCACGAGCGACGCGCACGCCCCAAACCCGAGCACCGCGCGGAAGTTTGCGCGGACGAACCGAACCCGCTCTCCCACGGGCATCCCGCGCAGCCCGAAGGGGTAGTCGAGGAGGTCCCAGGCGACCACCAGCGCGCCGACCATGAACTTCAACGGCACCGTGACCACCAGCGCCGGCGGAAAGAAGACATCGACGAGCAGCAGGGCGCCCAGCACCGGGAGGCTCACTGCGAGACCCGCGAGGGTGACCAGGAGGCCGCGCCACGCAGTGGTGAACCACGATCCCTCGGGATGCGCGACGCCGCCCAGGGAGAGGTCGAGGGCGCGAGAAAGATGGTCGAGCGCCCAGCCCGAAGCGGGCTGAGCCAGGGAGAGGCCGAGCAGGACACCCACACCCACGGCGACGCTTCCGACGGCAAAGGCCTCGAGCATCCCGACGATCTGCCAGAGCAGCGAGACCTCGTCGCGCAGCGGAGCCGAGAGACGCCACGCGGCCCAGGCCCCGAGGCCCGCGAAGGCCGTGACCAGCACGAACGCAAAGAACGCCGGGACGAGCGCGTGCGGCCAGTGCCTGGGGTGACGGGCGATCCAGCGGGAGCCACGAACAAAGCTGCGGGCTCCAAGGGCGAACGACGGAGGACGAATGGCCAGCATGACGCGGACGATATCGTAGTGACCCCCGAAGCGCCCGTGCGGCCGCGCTGGGGTGCCGCACGCCTGGAACGGCTGAGATCCCGCCATGGACCGGCAGCATCGTGGTCACCGGTCGGTGTGGGCGATGCTGGGTGCGAGCGGTGAGCGCAGGTGGTGGCGCCCGGTACCATCAGCGGACGGGGGATTCCTTCGCGCTCAGCCGGGCGTAGAGAGAGCGGACGGACTGGTTGATGTCCCCTGCCCCGAGCGCGATCACCACGTCGCCGGGCCGAACCAGTTCTTCGAGCCGATCGACCACGCGGGTCTTGTCGGCCTCGAAGTGCACCCCGCGGTGCCCGTGGCGTGCGATGGACTCCGCAAGGCGCTCGCCGCTGGCGCCCTCGATGGGCTTCTCCCCCGCGGCGTAGACCTCCGTGACCACGAGCACGTCGGCCAGGTTGAAGGCCCGGGTGAACTCCTCGAAGAGGTCACGCGTGCGGGTGTACCGATGGGGCTGAAACGCTGCGACGACCCGGCGACGAAACCCACCCTTCGCGGCGGCCAGCGTGGCCTCGACCTCCGCCGGGTGGTGGCCGTAGTCGTCCACCAGCGTGATGCCCTGGGACTCGCCCACGATGGTGAAGCGCCGCTGCACTCCGGCGAAGCTGCGGAGCGAGTCGCGAGTGGTGTCCGTCGGCACGTCGAGTTCTTCGGCGACGGCGATGGTCGCGAGGCAGTTGAGTACGTTATGCAGGCCCGGCACGCGCACCTCGAAGCGGCCGAGCGACTCCCCCCGGCGGCGAACCTCGAAGCTGGTGCTGATCCCCTCGTAGACGAGGTCGCTCGCGACGTAATCGGCCTGCGGGTTGGTGCCGTAGGTGACATGCCGGCGGTCGATGCGCGGCAGAATCGACTGCACGTGCGGATGATCAAGGCAGAGCACCGCGAGGCCGTAGAAGGGGACTCGCGCGGCAAACTCGACGAAGGCGTCGAGGAGTCTGGCGTGCGTGCCGTAGTGGTCGAGGTGCTCGGGGTCGATGTTGGTGATGACGGCGATGGTGGGCGTGAGCTTGAGGAAGCTCCCGTCGGACTCGTCGGCCTCGGCGACGAGAAGTTCACCGGTTCCCGCGCGGGCGTTGGAGTTGATGGCGTTGAGCTTGCCGCCGATGACCACCGTGGGATCAAGGCCGGCGGCGGAGAGCACCGTCGAGACGAGGGAGGTGGTGGTGGTCTTGCCGTGCGATCCAGCGATGGCGATGCCGTATTTCAGTCGCATCAGCTCGGCGAGCATCTCTGCCCGCGGGATCACCGGGACGCCGTGTTGACGGGCGCGCGCGACCTCGGGGTTGGTGGCGGCGACGGCGGACGAGTAGACGACCACGTCGGCGCCCGCGACGTTTTCCGCGCGGTGGCCCTCGTGGGTGATGGCGCCCAGCGAGGCGAGGCGGCGGGTGATATCGGTGGCCTTCAGGTCAGACCCGGAGACGGTGTACCCGAGGGTCAGGAGCACCTCCGCGATGCCCGACATACCGATACCCCCGAGGCCGACGAAGTGAATGTGGCGTACGCGTCCTCGAAACATGGACCGCGCATGTACCCTCAAACGCCGGTCGATCGGAAGCGCCGATCACCGCGGCGAGCGGGAACCCTCAGAGACCGCCGCCCAGTAGTTTGCGGGCGGTGGAGAGGCGCGCGTCGCGCTGCGCGAGTTCGTCGTTCGACGAGAACGAGAGGTCGGCTTCGACGCGATAGGTGCCCTCGAAGGGATCCGGCGGGTGCCCGCGCCAGTCGTCCGGCGAGAGCATGGAGAAGTAGTACCTGGCCGCGTCGCCGTCACCCTTCCGGTACAGGTGATAAGTCTGCCCCGCAACCTTCTGAAACCGGCACTCCGCCGTGTGCAGCACCACGTCGCGCCGCGCCTTCTCGAGGATCACCCGCGCCTGCTCCTGCAGAGCGCGAATCTGTTCGGCGATGAGGCCGAGCTTGTCCGCCGTGGCGGCGCCGATGAGGGCGTTGGCCTGGGCGATCTCCTTCGCCACATCGACGAGCTCGATGGCGGGCGCCATACGGCTTTGGCCATACGGAGAGGTAGACGCTGCGCCGACGTGGTTGGGGCCCGAGTATCTGGTCAGTGAGTCGCTCATGTTCGCGTGCGTTTGATGGTGTCCGAGGCCCTCTGGGCTCGCAAACGACGCAACGATTGCGATCGCTTGTGTCGCCCCCAACGACCCACCACAATCCATTGCCCTTCCCCCTAAACACTCCCCTCAAAAAAGGAGCCCGGAGAGATTCCATGACGCACCCCTTCCACGATCCGCCGCTGTCCGAGTCCGATCCCATGATCGCCACGCTCATCCGCTCGGAGGACGAGCGCCAGCGCGACAAGCTCCGGATGATTGCGAGCGAGAACTACGCCTCCCGCGCGGTGCAGCAAGCCAGCGGATCGTCGCTCAACAACAAGTACTCCGAGGGCTATCCGCGCAAGCGCTACTACGAGGGCCAGCAGTTCATCGACCCCATCGAGGACGCCGCGCGCGACCGCATCAAGGGTCTCTTCGGCGTCGAGCACGCCAACGTGCAGCCCTACTCCGGCTCGCCTGCCAACCTCGCGGTGTTCTTCGCGTTTTGCAAACCCGGCGACACGGTGATGGGCCTCGGCCTCCCGCACGGCGGCCACCTCACGCACGGCTGGGGCGTCTCCATCACGGGCAGTTACTTCAAGAGCGTCCCCTACTCCGTGCGCCGGGAAGACCACCGCATCGACATCGAGGAGGTCACCCGACTCGCCCACGAGCACCGCCCGCGCCTGCTCTTCTGCGGCGGCACGGCATATCCGCGCTCCTGGGATTTCGCTGCCTTCGCGGCGATCGCCAGGGACGTCGGCGCGATTCTCGTCGCAGACATCGCGCACATCGCAGGTCTCGTCGTGGGCGGCGCGCACCCGTCGCCGGTTGGCCACGCGGACATCATCACCAGCACCACGCACAAGACCCTGCGCGGACCGCGCGGCGGGATGATTCTCTGCGGCGCAGCGCACGCGACGGCCATCGACAAGGCGGTGTTTCCCGGGCTCCAGGGAGGGCCGCACGTGGGCAACATCGCGGGCATCGCAGTGGCTGCGAAGGAGGCTGCGACGGAGGGCTTTCGCGCGTACGCGAAGCAGGTGGTCGCCAACGCGAAGGCGCTCGCGGCGGCCATGAAAGATCGGGGCTACACGCTTGTGAGCGGCGGCACCGACAACCACCTCCTGCTGGTCGATCTCACCGCGCAAAACATCCCGGGGAAGAAGGCCGCCAGGGCGCTCGATCTGGCGGGCATCGAGATGAACTACAACAGCGTGCCGTACGATTCGCGGAAGCCCTTCGACCCGTCCGGCGTGCGGCTCGGTACGCCTGCGCTCACCTCCCGCGGCCTCGACGAGAACCACATGGTGCAGGTTGCCGATTGGTTCGATCGCGCGGTGAAGGCTTCGGAGAACGAGACCGCTCTCGCTGCCATTGCAGGAGAGGTCAAGCAACTGCTCGCGGACTACCCCGCGCCGGGCTTGCTTACCTGAACAGATAATATTCCGCGGCCCGCTTGATAGCAAAACCGGGAGTCTCTGGCTCGCGTAGTTCGGGGCGATTCGAACTCTTCACTTCTGCCGACTTCCTCCTCGATTCATGACCTGGTTCTCGCTCCGACGGAGGGCGTACGGCGGTGCCCTGGTGGCGGCGCCCGTCGGGTCATCTGTGACCTGCAGAATCGATCCCCGGCCGATGGCCGGGTGTGGCGAACAACAGAGAATCCGTCAACGGGTCGACACCTTCAGTGCTCACCCACCCCGGAGATCGATCGCGGGTCAATGCGAAGGTGCGTGGGACCACTCGCGATGGATCCGCGGTCGCGCAGAATATCCCGCGCGACTCCCCCCCCAGAGCCTCAGCACTGATGATTGACCTCATCGTGAATCATCAGGTGAATACTCGAACAAGCGCCCAGCGTGATGGCACACCTTCAACGACCTTGATCGGATCCTGTGAGGTGCCCATCGAAAGCAGTGATTAGTCACGGTGATCACCGCTGACGGTGGCGGAAGCAACGGGTATCGAGTGCGCCTCTGGAAGCTGGGGTTACGGTCTCTCAGCCGCCCGAGGTCCAGACGTAGCCGCAGATGCCTTCGCTGCGGTAGCCCGCGCCGAGAGAGCCGCTAAATTCGGAAGCGTTCGTGGTGTACAGGTGGTCGTCCGACGTGGGGTTGTAGGAGCGGTACAACGGGATCGCACCACAGGTCGGCGACGATCCGATGAAGCCCATCACACCCTCGTTGACGGCGGCCGCACCCTCGCAGCTGCCGGAGGTTGTGTAGAAGTGCTTGCCGTTTGGGCGTGTAAGGCGACAACGGTAGAACACGCTCAGTCCGGGGGCTGACGTATTGTAGAGGAAGTAGTACGGGCTGCCCTCGACCCTAAAGCCACAGCACGACTCTTCTCCAGGGTTCACCGTGTAAAAGTGCTCGCCGGTCGTGGGTTGGAAGGAGCGAGCCACGGGGACGCGGCACCCTCCGCCGTTGTCACACGCGCCGTCGCAGTTGTTGTCCTGGAGGTCGCAGTACTCGCGGGGCCGCGACCCGCAACCGCCGCAGTTCGAGGGGTCGCTGTTGAGGTTTGACTCGCAGCCATCGCCCGCGGCCCCATTGCAGTCGCCATAGCCTCCAACGCACGCGGTCACGACGCAGGAACCGCCGGAACATCCAGTCCCTGCCGCGTTGGGGAGCGCACAGGCGCGACCGCACGAACCGCAATTCGAGCGATCGTCCCCGGTGCTCACCTCGCAGCCATCGGCGGGGTTGCCATTGCAGTTGGCGAAGCCTCCGTTGCAGCCCGCCACGGCGCAGCGTCCGCCGCTGCAAAAGCTCGCTGCGTTGGAGAGGGAGCAGCGCGCACCGCAGCCGCCGCAGTTCGACACGTCGCCGGAGAGGGTTACCTCGCAGCCGTCCGCGCCGCTGCCGTTGCAGTCGCCGAAGCCTGCGTTGCACGCCACGACGGTGCATCGCCCCCCGGCGCAGACGCCCGTGCCGTTGGTTGGCGAACAGCGCACGCCGCAGCCGCCGCAGTTCGATCCGTCGCTGACGATCGAGACCTCGCAGCCGTTTGCGGGGTTGCCATCGCAGTTCGCAAAGCCGGCGTTGCAGCTTTCGATCGCGCATCGGCCGCCCGCGCAGCTCGCCGTCGCGTTTGAGAGAGAGCACCACGAGCCGCAGCCTCCGCAGTGCATGGGGTTGGTGAGCGTCGAAACCTCGCAGCCGTTGATGTAGCTGCCGTCGCAGTCTGTGCGCCCGGCGTCGCATACAGCAATCTCGCAGCGACCCGTGGCGCAGGCGGCCGTCGCACCGGGTGTGGTGCAACGCACCCCGCAGCCGTTGCAATTCGCGGGGTCGCTCCGGGTGTTGACCTCGCAGCCGTTGGCTGGGTTGCCGTCGCAGTCGGCGAAGCCAACGTTGCAGGTTCCAACCGCGCAGCGGCCACCCACGCACGCCGCGGTCGCGCTCGGAACGGTGCACCGGGCACCGCACCCGCCGCAGTTGAGCGAATCGCTCGCAAACGGAGCTTCGCAGCCATTGCTGGCGTTGTTATCGCAGTCACCGAAGCCCGCGGAGCACGCAGCGATGCGGCATTGGCCGTCGCTGCAAGCCGCCGATGAACCGGGAAAAGTGCATAGATTTCCACACATTCCGCAGTGTGCGGCGCTCGTCGCGAGGGTCGTCTCACAGCCGTTGGCGGCCACCCCGTCGCAGTCGGCAAAGCCCGCGTTGCAGGTTCCGATCGCGCAGCCACCCGCTGCGCACACGCCCGTCGCGTTGGGGAGCGAACAGTCCATCCCGCACGAGCCGCAGTTGCGCGCATCCACCGCGAGGTCAACCTCGCAGCCATCCGTGGGGGTGGCGTTGCAGTCGGCTCGCCCGGTAAAACACGCAGCCAGCTCACAGCGACTGGCCATGCACGCGGGCACTCCGCCCGGCGTGACGCAGCGCATGCCGCAAACCCCGCAGTGTTCGGCCACGCTCTGGGTGTTGACCTCACATCCCGTCGAGGAGTCCATGTCGCAGTCGGCGAAGCCTGTTTCACAGGCCGAAAGCCCGCAGAGGCCCATGGCGCAGACACCCGTGGCGTGCGTCGGGGAGCAGGGCCTGCCGCAGGCGCCGCAGTGACTCGCAGACACGCGAACATCGACTTCGCAGCCGTTCGCGGCGTCGCCGTCGCAGTCTTGAAAGCCAGGAACACACGACGCGACACAGCGACCTCCGAGGCAGCCCGAAGAAGCGTTGGGCCGCGACGGGCAGGAGGTGCCGCACGCGCTGCAGTGCGTGACGTCGGTGTTCGTATCGACCTCGCAGCCGTTGGTTGGGTTGCTGTCGCAGTCGCCGAAGCCGGTCTCGCAGGATGCCACCGCGCAGCGTCCCATCGTGCACCTGGGGGTGGCGTTGGGCGTCGTGCAAGCCGCCCCGCACGTGCCGCAGTGGAGTTCGTCAGCGTTGAGGTCCGTTTCGCAGCCGTTGTCGCTGATGCCATCACAGTCAGCAAAACCCGCATCGCAGGTGAACTGGCAGCGGCCCGACGAACACGACGTGCGCGCATTCGTCCAGGTGGGGCAGAGCGTTCCGCACGAACCGCAATGCGTAGCGTCCGTGAGGGTATTCACCTCGCAGCCGTTCCCGGTGACGCGGTCGCAGTCCTCGTAGGGGGCGATGCACGTCCCGACGCCGCACATGCCGTTCATGCACGCAGCGGCAGCGTTCGGCGCGGCGCAGCGCATGTCGCAGCCGCCGCAGTGCGCGACGTTGGAGACCGTGTCTACGCAAGCGCCGGCGCAGCACGCACCCGAGTCGGGGCAAGGGCGCTCGGCCGTGCAGCCGACCACGCAGGTGCTGCCCACGCAGAGCATCCCCGCGCCGCAGTGCTCGCTGGTGAGGCACTCGACGCACGCACGCGTCGCAGGGTTGCAGCGTCGCGCCTCGTGGGTCGCGCCCCCTGCGTCGACGCCTGCGTCGCCTAAGCGCGCGACGCAGGCCGCGTCGTCGCGACACCCGAGAAGGCATGTGCTGCCCAGCGGGTCGCAAAAGGCGTTTGCAGGACACAGGTCGCGCGAGGGGAGGCACGGCAGGCAGCGCCCCGATTTGAGATCGCAGACAGGACCCCCGCTGCTCCCCACGCAGTCCATGTCACCGAGACAACTGAAGGGCGCGTCGGCGCTGTCGAGGACCGCGGTGTCCTCACTTACGTCGGGCGCATCCGTGGCATCAGGCTCGCTCACAGCCACATCAACCACGTCACTCGGAGCCGCAACGTCGTTCGTCGGGCCACCGATCACGGAGCTACCAAGGCACGCAGGGAGTACGAGGAGCGTCAGTAAAAGGGCGACGCGGGGCAATACGGCCGAAGCAAAATTTTTCACAAGTACTCTCCCTGAGTGCGGATGCGCAGCTACGGCGATCGACCGTCACGACGATTGTTGCGGCGTCGCCCGGCTCCTGAAGAAGCTGTCGCCGGGTAGCTCGGGATACGGTCCGCGAGGCGCGGCAGATTTACCCGTCGCCGAAGCTTCGCTCATAAACCCGGCCACGGTGTGTCGTCGGGGCAGGATCTCCCTGGGGAGATTTAAACGCGGCGTGATCTGGCATCGAGCGGCTTCCACTCATGCTCGACACCGACCACTCCGCGCCCGCCCAGGGTGCCGACCTTCCTCGGCTTCTGCAACGCTCTGAGCGTTCGCCACGTCCAGGCGCCGACTTCGTGGCCGCCCGCGACGGCAAAGGGCTCACGCAGCGCGAGTTCTCCCGACGGGCACGGGTGCCTCGCACCGAACTCCACGGCTAGCTCGCCAGCGCGAATCACAATGGGTTGAAGCCCGCAGCGGACACCTACGCCAGTCCCTCAACGGCCTGCGCCGACTGCTGCCCGGAAAGCTAAAGGCCCCGACCGTGGCGCACAACTTTTTCACCACGCGTCCGGACGGTACGACCGCCGCAGAGAGATTCTTCCGCGCCGCTCACGATGACCTGCTCGAGCTGCTGTGCGCAAGGCTCCCGAAGCCCGCCCGTCCCAGACCACGGCGCGTGCGATCCGAGGAGCCAACGCAGGCCACCGGATGACGGTCGTGGACGAGTTTGTGACCAAGGCCCGAATAACACATCAACGGGTGCGCCCATGTGGGCACCTCGTTGGTGCAGCCGGGGGCGAGCCGCACTCCCTCGCTCGACGCGCATCGCCACCGCACGACTGCCTTGTCCGCCGCCGAACTCGCCCCCCATTTGCAACGCCTAGATGCCCGTCGCGCAACGCGACGCACGCCACCGCGTGCATCCTGCAACATGCGCGATCGGTGATGCAGCGGCCGGGACTCCACGCAGAACTGGAAGTCCGATGTGAGGGCCTCGCGTAGCTCCCGACCGGGCCGCTGTAAGCCTTTCAGTACGCCACACCCATCGAGCTAGCCCGGGCCTGCACCCGGCGGGTGATCACCCCCGCGATGTTGTTCGTCGGCGCAGGCATCGCCGCCGCCCCGTACCCTCGCCCAGTGCCGCCCTCCCCCATCGCCGCCTCCGCGGCGCGTGCCGGCCGCGCGAGGCCGCGCCTCGCAAGCACATCGGCCCCTTCGCTGCGCTCCTCGTCGCTCAAACGCCGGTCGGAAATGAACACCCGCCCCCCTTGGCGCAGAATCGTTTGCGTGTGGCCGTCCGCCATCTGCTGGTCCTGTGCGTAGGTGAGGGCGGTCATGATGCCGTGCGTGCGCTGGGCGATCGCCGCGAACTCCGAGCGGCCGCGGGAGTCGAGGCCGCTGCACTCGATAGTGCTCACCTCGATCTGATGGTCTGCGGCGTAGCGCACGAGGCCGTTGTGGTCGTGCTCGGGGTAGCGCTGTGCCGGGGCGTCGCCGACGAGGAAGACCATCCGCGCGGACTGCTCGCCCCAGTTCATCTCGTGGAGGGCGAGCGCGAGGCCCGCGTCTACGTCCTCGGGGTAGTCGCCGCCGCCCTGCGCCGAGACGCCCATGAGGGCGGTGTGCATCCGGTCGAGGTCACTCGTCAGCGGAACCATCCGCGTGGGTTCGACGTCGCCGCGGTCCCGGTAGATCACCAGACCGACGCGCAGTTCCGGGCGCGGGCTACCCGAGGCGATCTGATTGGCGATGTTCCAGATGTGCTGCTTTACGGGCTCGATTTCGTCGCCCATGGAGCCTGTCGCATCGAGAACGAACACCACGTCGATGTGCGGCGCAGTGACCTGATCCTGCCCTTCGGTCCTCGGGCGAAAGCGCTGTGCATTCACCGGAGAGGCGGCCGCCATCGCCGCGAGAGCCATGCCTGCCACCAACCGCCGGACCCACCGCAAACGCGACTGCACCATGTCGTCCACCCTTGGCCGAGGCGCGACCCCGCGGGGACCCGTTCCCGGCGATGCGCTCCTCTTTTTGTGGTGTTGCAGACGCGCCGCCCGCGCGATCGATCTACGTCGTCGCCGTCGGACGATCGAACAACCGGAAAAAATTCCAGCCGTTCTTATTGGATAGGATGAAAAAACGAAGCCGGTCGAGCCGGTCTTAAGGGGCCCGGGTGGTCAGCTTATCGACGGCGTGAACCGGCGCGCGATCGCCCTTCATCAGGTGCGCGATGGCGCCGAGCACCAGCCGCTGCTGGTTGAGCATCGACTGCCCCGCGAACACCGGCGAGACCACCGACAGCGTGAAGTGACCGCCGCCGCCGGCGACCTCCACCAGCGCGTCGGGGATCTTCGCTATTACCGAATCACGTAAAGCCGTGAGTACATCGCCCTGAAAATCTGTGTCGTGGTTGGACATCGTCGCTCCCTAGTACCGCGGAACCGACGGATCGACGGTCGTACTCCACCCGTCGATGCCGCCTTGCAAGTTGTATACGAAGCGAAACCCCTTGCGGACAAACTGCTCCGCCGCCTGCAGGCTTCGAATCCCGTGGTGGCACTGGAATACCAGCGGAGTCGCACGGTCCATCGCGAGAATCTCCTGCTCGAGTTCGTGGTCCATCAGCCGCGCGCCACGGATGCTCGCGAGTTCCCACTCCTCGGGCGTACGCACGTCGATGAGTACGAAGCGCTCGCTCCGATCGGTCATCTCCTTGAGTCGCGCCGGCCCGATTTGCCGCACCCGCGCGGGCTCGTTGGGATTTTCGATCTTGAACCCTGCCCCGTTGGGCCCGCTCACGAAATCGATGTGCACACCGTCCGCGCGAAACGCCGACCCCGGATCGAGATGCAGCGGCAGTCCGCCGAGATCGACCACAAGGTCGCCTTCGATGGCCTCTCCGAAATACAGGTCGTGCTCAAACTTCCCGGAGATCTCCATCCGCATGATCGAGCCGTCCGCACCCATGCTCTTCGCAGCGGTGCGCAGTTCTTTCAAGGCAGACTCTCCGACGGTCATCGTCGGCTGCCTGGGGCTCACGGCGTCGGTTCCGAAGAGCACCCGCAACTCACCGCGCGCGTGCATCTCCTTCACGATGTCGGCACCTCCGACAAACTGCCCGTCTACGTAGAGCTGCGGAATCGTCGGCCACTCCGAGAAGGCCTTCACACCATCACGAATCTCCGGGTCTTCGAGCACATCGACGGTGTGGTAGCTCGGGAGAAACCCGTCGAGGATTCCCACCACGCTCGCGGAGAATCCGCAGCTCGGGGCCAGGCGGTTGCCCTTCATGAAGAGCACCACGCGGTGGCCCTTGATGGTCTCTTCGATCTTCTGTCGGACGTCGTCAGTGCTCATCGGGGAGTTCTCCTCCGGTGTATTGGGGGTAATGGATCAGGGCGATCAACGCGGTGGACGACCGCGGCGCATCGCGGGTAACCAATGACACTGAGCGGCATCCAGATCCACACCCCTGAACCGCTCCGCCGAAGGAGTCTTCTACGCATGAGTCAGGACCTTGCCATTCCCACCGTGGATCTCGACGACCTTCACGCCGACGGGACGCGACGCGACGCGGCTTGCGCCGCGATTCGCGAAGGCTTCGGCGTCTACGGCCTGGTTTATGTTCGCTCACACGGCATCGCCCCGGAAACCCTCGACGCCTTCTATGACGCCTTCGTGCGCTTTACCGCGCAGCCCGAGGCGGCGAAGCGCCCATTCGCGCGTCCGGAGATCTGGTACCAGCGCGGCTGGACCCCGCCGAACACCGAGCAGGCCGTCGCCGGTGGCGGTCAGGCCGACTTCAAGGAGTGCTACTTCGCCGCGCCAATGCCGCTCGACCCGGAGTGCCAGATGGAGCACCCGGAAATCTGCGCGGAGAACGTCTGGCCCGAGGACCCGCATTTCGCCGAGATCTACCAGACGATGGGGCAGAGCCTCCACGCCGTGGGGCAGGACCTTTTGCGCGGCGCAGCCGTCGCTCTCGGCCTCGACGTGGCGACCTTCACCAGCCGTATCGTCGGCGCACCGCACGTCACTCGCGCTCTGCGGTACATCCCGCTCACCCCCGAGCAGGTCGAGCAGAACATCCTCTGGGGTGAGGAGCACACGGACTTCAACCTCCTCACGCTTCTCCCTGGTGGGCGCTTCCTCGACCCGAGCGGCCAGCGTTGTCCGCCGCCCGATCCGCACAGCGGACTCTATCTCCGCATGCGCGCCAGCGCCGAGCACCCTGCCGGTCGAAAGGTGCGCGGCGCAGCCCCGCCAGGCTGCCTGGTCGCGCAGGTCGGACAGCAGTGGGAGATTCTCACCGGCGGCACGTTTCAGGCGACGCCGCACGTCGTCACGGCTCCGAAGGTTCCGGGGTACTCGCGGCTCTCGTCCGCGCACTTCGTCCATCTGCATCCGCACCAGGTGCTTACGCCGCTCGCACCTTTCCGCAACGAGCAGACGCTGCGCGCATACTCCCCGCCGGTTCTCGCCGGAACCTACGATCTCAAGACCCTGGTAGACATCGCCCTTGCCCCCGCGAGCGCACTACACACCCTCGGCTACCGCCACTACGATCGACTCGCCGAACAGCGGGCCGTCGCGCACTAAACCACCGCTCGCCGCCCGCGCGACGTCAACCCTCGGGCGCGAGGCACGCCTCGAAACCGTCCTGCACTTGCCTGAGAAATCCGTCGTCTACGTCGCGGAAGATCAGCACCGCGCGACAGCTTTGGTCGTCATCCGGCCACGCATCGAGAATCACCGATGGATACACGACGTGTTGCACCGCGTGGACGATCACCGGCCCTGGCTCCTTGGCGACCTTCAGCATCGCCTTGCAGCGCAGCATCTTCTCACCGTGAAATTGCGTCAGCAGCGACAGCCACATGGCGAACGCCGTCCAGCGCATCGTGCGCTCGCGGGATATGGCCATCGTGCGCACCCCCGCGTGCTTCGGTGCAGCCGTCACCAGCCAGCGGCCCTTCTGCCCCGGGGACGCCCAGATGAGGCCACGCACTCGCTCATTGGGGAGATCGGCGGCGAGACGCCCGCGGAGGCGCAGCGGATCAACCACTCCATGGTTCGCCACATCCACAGTGGCCGCTGGGTTGATCGCCGCGAGTTGCGCGACTAGCGCGGCGGTGCGTTCGGGCTTCGCAAGGTCAGACTTGGTGACCACGAAATGGTCCGCTGCTACTGCCTGCTGAAGGGCCTCGAGGTGATCTTCGAGCTGCCCCGCGCCGTGCGTCGCATCGACCACGGTGACCACGCCATCGAGTTCGAATCGCGCGAAGAGCCGGTCGTCACCGGTCAGGGTCGCGAGGACGGGCCCCGGGTCTGCGAGCCCCGTGGTCTCGACCATCACCCGTGCAAAGGGCGGAACCTCCCCAGCGTCGCGCCGACGATCGAGGTCTGTGAGCGTCTCGACCAGGTCGCCCAGCACAGTGCAGCAGACGCAGCCGCCGCCCAGAACCATCACCCGGTCATCGACCTTGCGCACGAGCAGGTGATCGAGCGCGATGGCGCCAAGTTCGTTGATCACGACGGCGGTGTCTGCCAGTTCGGGCCGCGCGATGAGCGCGTTGAGCAGGGTGGTCTTGCCCGCCCCGAGGAAGCCCGTGAGAACCATTACCGGGATGCGCGGCCGCACTGGATTCATCGACGCGACTCTACGCTCCCTCGGTTGCGGATTGAGCCGATCGCCCCGTAGATTCCCATCACACGATGAACGTTCGACGAACGCTGGGTCCAGCCGTACTGCTCGCCGTCGTAGGCTCGTGCGGAGGGCCCACAGAGCAGATCGACCAGGCTGTCGGTGAGCTTGTCGTCTGCGGCAGCGGCCCGACCATCGACGGCATCGACGTGTCCACCTACCAGGGGACGGTCAATTGGCCATTGGTGCGCACCGCAGGCAAGCGCTTCGCCATCGCGCGCATCTACCACTGGCCCAACCGCGACGTGCAGTTCGACCGCAACTGGCGGGAGATGCGCGCCAACGGTCTGATCCGCGGCGGATACATCTATTTCGATCCGCGCTACGACGTCGCCACGCAGGCCAACGCCGTCGTGAGCGCGGTGGGCCTTCTCGCTCCGGGCGACCTACCCGTGACTTTGGACGTCGAGCAGCCCCAGCCGGGCCTCCCCGCCCCGGCGAGGTACGCCGCGATGGTTCGCGACCTTGCCGACCGCATCGAGGCGGGTACCGGCCGCCGACCGATGATCTACACCGGCCACTATTACTGGCCGAGCTACGTGCAGAGCACGGCGTTTCGCGCCTATCCGCTGTGGCACGCGCAGTACACGACGACGCAGCCCTGCCCCAACATCGCCGACGCCTGGACCGACTGGAGCTTCTGGCAATTCTCCTCGACCGGACGCGTCAGCGGCATCACTGGCAACGTAGACCTCGACCGCTTCAACGGCACCTTCGCTGAGCTTCAACGCCTCGCCGGATATCCGTCCGTCTCGGATGCTGGAACGCCCAGCGATGCGCCCGCCGTGACCGACGTCCCGGTGGTGCGCGACGTCTCGGCGGTGCGCGACGTCCCGATCGCCGCCGATGTCCCAGCGGTGCGCGATGTGCCAGCGGTGCGCGATGTGCCAGCGGTCATCGATGCGAGCGTGACGACGGACGCGGGCTCCGCTCTCGACGACGCCTCGCGAGCGGATATTTTTCGCGCCCCCGACGTCACCACAGGAGACGCTCACATGGGCTCCAAAGACGCGCTAGTGGTGGTCGATGTGGACCTTTTCGCGGACGTCGGCCAGTCCGCACCTCCGGCCGTCGAGCCGAGCGGTTGCGGGTGTAACGTCGACGCTCCAATCGATGGTTCGCCCCACGTACTATCGCCCATCGCGGCGATCCTCGCGGGGCTGCTTCTCCCTCGACGTCGGCGCGCATCCCGGACTGATCGAGCCTGAATCCCCTTCCCTTCCGTCCGCCTCGCTCATCCCACTAAACCGGAGCCAGAGACCCTTTATGAGCCTTCGAGGAAAGACCCTCTTCATCACTGGCGCGAGCCGCGGCATCGGCCTCGCGATCGCGAAGCGCGCGGCGCGCGACGGCGCCAACATTGTCGTCGCCGCGAAGACCACAGAGCCCCACCCGAAGCTCCCGGGGACGATCTACACCGCCGCGGCGGAGATCGAGGCCGCGGGCGGCAAGGCGCTCCCGCTGGTGGTCGATGTGCGTTCCGAGGAGAACGTCCTGGCTGCGGTCGCCAAGGCCGTCGAGACCTTCGGGGGCATCGACATCCTTGTAAACAACGCCAGCGCCATCAGCCTCACCGGGACTCTCGAAACACCGATGAAGCGCTACGACCTGATGCACCAGATCAACCTGCGCGGGACCTTCCTCTGTTCGCAAGCGTGCCTCCCGCACCTGCTCAACGCGAAGAACCCCCACGTACTCAACCTGTCACCTCCGCTCAACATGGAGGCGCGCTGGTTCGGCGGCCATGTCGCCTACACGATGGCCAAGTTTGGGATGAGCATGTGCGTCCTCGGAATGGCCGAGGAGTTTCGCGGGCGCGTGGCCTTCAACGCGCTCTGGCCGCGCACTGCCATCGCCACCGCGGCTGTTCAAAACCTCCTCGGCGGCGAAGACGCCATCGCGGGTTGCCGCACCGTCGAGATCATGTCCGACGCCGCCTGGGAGATCTTCCAGCGCCCGGCCGCGGACTTCTCCGGCCACTTCGTGGTCGATGAGGACTTCCTCCGCACCAGCGGTGTGACCGACTTCGAGAAGTACGCCGTCACCCCTGGGGCGCCACTGCTCCCCGACTTCTTCCTCTAAGTACCGCGAGCGTCGCGCCGATGGCGCTGCGCAGCGCCGCCCGCCTCTCCTCGACCCGTCCCCCCGTTCGGGCCGCATCGAGATCACCCCGACTCCACCGCCCTCCGCCGCCGCATGCATCACCGCATCGCGAGCTCCACACGGCATCAGCGCATAGGCGCCCACGCACCCACGAACGGCATCGCGGTACGCGTGCATCTTCTCGACGGCGCGAGCCCATACGACGGCACCGCCGCCCGTGCGGGCTGCGCCCAGATGTCGCGCAGCAGCACCTGCGAGGGGTCGCCCCCATGAGCAAGGGCCGGGTTCGACGCGAGATCCTCCATTCGCACCCGCCGTACGAGCAGACAGTGAACCACGCACTGCACCGCGACCGCACCGCGCAACGGCGCGCGAGCGACCCTCGAGCAGCGGGCTCTCCACGTGCACTGCGAGACGATCGACTCGAGCCCCGTGTCACAGTCCGATCCACGACTTACCGATGCGTCCGGCGAGGGAGACCAGCGACAGGTCGTCGCCCCATCGTGCCGCTGTCACCCCCTCCGGAACCTACACAACGCCCCCCGTCTCCGCCCGAACCATCAAACCCGCACGGTCATCGACGGTCCGCGCCGCGAGTCCCTCCGAGAGGGCATCCGGCAACAACGCAGCGCCGTTCGACCCGCGGCGTCGGAACCCTCCAACGTCGGCGTGAGCGCGCGCGGCTCCGACGTCACCACGCGCGACGCGGACGCTGCGATCGACAGCACGCCAACACCCGAGCGCCACCGCACCGTCCGAAACGCTCGCTCGCTCATCGCGCCGCTACCGTAGCGCCAAGACGCGATGCACGGACGTTGAGTCCCGCGCGGACCTGCCGTTAGGGTGCGCCCCGATGAACGTTCGAATCATTCGCGATTTGTTGACGGTCATCGCGCTTCCAGCGGCGGCCGCGGCGCAGCCCGCCAGGCCACGCGCGGTGCCTGACGAACCCACCCTCAACGAGGCGACCGTGAGCGCCCCCGCGCGACGCGAGGAGTCGCTGTTTGAGACCCAGCGCGCGGTTTCTATCGACAGCCGACGCGACGGCGCGCGGTCGCTTGCCCGCGACCTGGGCGACCGCCTGGAAGAGTTGCCCGGGGTATTCCTCCAACGCACGACGACCGCGTCGGCCGCGCCTCTCCTACGCGGCCTCGGTGGGCAGCGCACCCTGCTGCTCTTCGACGGCTTCCGGCTCAACGACTCTCTCACCAAGGTCGGCGGCAACGCACTGCTCTCGCTGGTGGATCCGGCTTCCGTGCGTCGGTTGGAGGTCGTCCGCGGTCCGGCCTCCGTGATGTACGGCTCCGACGCCCTCGGCGGCGTGGTTCTAGTGGTGCCCATCGACGCGGCGCCCCGCGCCGACCGCACCTCCCACGCGTACGGCGAACTCTCGACCCGCGTGGCGACCGCCGAGCGCTCGATCACCGCGCAGGGCCTCGTGGAAGGAGAGGTCGGTCGCTTCGGGTTGATGGCCTCCGGCACGGTCGGCTCCCTCGGCCCGATCACCGCTGGCGGCGACCTCGGAGCCCTGACCTTCACCGGCCACGGAGACCGTGCTCTTACCATCCGAGGTATGATCGACGCAGGTGCGGGGCACGTGTTCGGCGTCGGGTACCAGACGAGCGCGATCACCGACGCCCCACGGCCGGACACCTCGCTCCCCGACGACCGTCGGGTGTTCCGACTGCAACTGCGCGATCTCGTGTACGCCCGCTGGTCGATGCAGCGCGGCGCCATCTCCGCGCAGGCGCGCGTCGGTCTCATCCGCCGCGTGGAAGACCGCGATCGCTTCCGTCCCAACCGCCTCGACACCGAACACGACTCCGTACTGACCCCACAGGCTGCCGCCCAGGTCACCTGGGTCGCTCGCTTCGGCACGCTCACCACCGGCTTCGACGCCGCCGCCGATCGGGTAGCGAGCGTCACCGACACCGTTCGGACGGACGGAGCGGCCGAGCGCGGGCGCGGGCGCTACCTCGACCAGAGCAGATACGCTACGGGCGGGGTCTTCGCTCACTACGCGCTGCGCCTCGCCTCCCGACGCCTGCTCATCGAGGGCGGCGCGCGCGCGTCGCTGACCTCCATCGACTCCCCGGTCGACGCCTCGTTCGCGGCCTACCGTCGGCTCTACGCGGCGCCCGTCGCGAGCATCGGCGCCCGCTGGCTTGTCACTCGCGGCTTCGCGCTGCTGGTCAACGTGCTTGGCGGCTTTCGCGCGCCCAACCTCGACGACTATCAGGCGCTCGGCGCCGGCTCGCGCAGCTACGACGTCCCCAACCCCGACCTCGGCCCGGAGCGCTCATGGACGGCGGAGATCGGTGCCCGCCTCGCGCGCGGTCCGTTCGATGGCTCGGTCTTTTTCTACGGCTCGACGATGTCGGGCCTCGTGACCCGGGTGACGTCGTCCTTCAACGGCATGACCATGATCGACGGGCGCAGGGTCTACACGCGCCAGAACGCGAGCGATGCACGGCTCCTTGGCGTCGAGTTCGACCTGACGACGACTGCGCGCTGCGGCCTCTACGCCGCCATCTCAGGCGGATACACTGTGGCCGAGGCGACGGTCACTCAGGACGGCGCATCGACCGCCGAACCCCTCGCCAAGGTGCCGCCTGCGTTCGGCCGGGTGAGCCTCGGTTGGCGACGCGCGACCCACTGGATCGACGTGGTCGCCAGTGGTGCGCTCGCGCAGACGCGGCTTTCTGCGAGCGATCGCGACGACGCACGCCTCTGCCCGAGCGGGCCGACCACCTGCGCGGAGGTCGCGGGATACGTCGCATTCACCGCACGCGGCGGGGTTCGGCTGCACCGTTCGATCACGGTGGCCGTGGCGGTCGAAAACGTCCTAAACGCAGCCTACACACCCTACGCCAGCGGCTTCCCCGCGGCCGGAACCAACGTGGTCATCCAGCTCCGCGGGCACACCGAGTAGACGGTGCTCAGGTTCCTGTCTTCTTGCGGGCGGCGGTGGTGGCCGGGCGCGCACGCACCACTCCCGGGCGCACGTCGCCAGGCTTCACGATCGGCGCGTTGGGCGACGCGGCGATGGCTTCGATGAGCGCAGCCGGATCGCTCCACCGCGGCTTCGGCAGCGACCGTCCTGGCTTGTGGAAGAGCAGCACGCGATCGACCTTCGTGGCCTCCCCGCGGTGCGCGAGCCCCCAGATTTTCGAAACCTTCCCGAGCTGGTTGACGTCATCGACCACCGCGGCCCCGAGCACCAGCGGAACATCGTCCTTCATCGAGTCCCACGCTTCGAGCGCGAGGGTTCGCTCGCCGTGTTCTTTGTTGCGTACGTCGCCGATGGTGACGGCGCAGACGCCATCGTCGCGCAGCACTCGCGCGCACTCCGTCAGGACGTTTTTCAGAAACCCGCAGTAGCCCTTGAAGCGCATCCGATCGCTCAGTGCGAGGCGACGGTCGGTGGCCTCGACGCGCAGCGACCGATCGACATCGGAGACCGACTCTCCCAGGAGCCAGAGCCGAATCCAGTTGAATTTTCCATATCGAATGACATTGAGGTATGGCGGCGAAGTCACGATAAGCTTCGCGCTACGTGGTTCCATGAGTGTGGTGAGCACGCGTGCATCACCGCGGATGGCACGCCCTCGCAGCGCTGGTACTCCTTCGGCGAACTCGAAGTGCATTCGCAAACGGAGCTTCTCGAACGCGTTGAAGGGCGGCCTCGCCAGTCCCTTTTCAGTGATGTACCGCGCCAGGTAGCCGGGCGACATGCTGAAGGTGTTGGGCATTGAGACGCTGAGACAGCGCGAGCTGACCACGTCGCGGGTGTGGTTTCCGTGGAGGATTCCGGCCAGCGATGCGAGTAGGAAGCGGTCCGTGCGATCGGTCGGATCGAGCGACGCCTTCATGTGGAGAATCTGCGGCAGCGTGGTGGTCTCCTCGAAGAGCATGCGGATCTCCGGGGGCGCGCGATCTCCGACCGGCTCTGGAACGTAGGAAGCTTCGAGCATGGCGAGGCGCACGAGGGTTTCCTCGAGCGTCGGCGGATCGAGCTTCACCGAACTCAGCATTGACGCCAGTGGGTTGAGGTCGATGCCAATACCGTGGCGCCCCGAGAGGCACGCTTCGAGGGGCGCTGTACCCCGCCCGGAGAACGGATCGAGCACGACATCCCCGGGCTCCGTGAGCTGCTCGATGAGGTAGCGCGGCAGGCCCGGCGGAAAGCTACCCATGTACGAGCACATCGAATGAAACACGTGCCCGTAGCGCCGACCGAGGCCCTTCCACCACGGTGCGAGCCAGGCATCTTGAGCGCTCGGGGGAGACGCCGGTGGCGGGGAAGACGGCCGATCGTCGAAGATCTGCGGGATCAAGAGCTCCATGGTCTGCACCCGATTGGGAATGCCTCGTCCAGAGGGTTTGACGCAAGGGTTTCGAGCCGATCCCAGCGATGCGATCATCACTTCCCGTGTTGAAGAGCTCGGACACATTGCGATGGATGTTCTTGGTTGGCGTGCTCGTCGGCGAGACATCCATCGCTCTCGCGCGCCTCCGCACCGACCGCACCGCACCGTTCTCCGGTCGCTTCTCATGGAGCATGTTCGCCGGGCCGATCACCGCCCGCTGCCACCACGAACTCGCGGCCGCCGACGCGCTGGGCCACCCCATGGCGCTCCCGCTCCCCGTGGACAACCCGGCCCTCTGCGCCCTCCTCCGCGCGGACGTCCCGGCCCGCTTCGCGGTCGTCGCCCCATGGTTCGCCCCATATGCAGACAGCGACGCCGACGTGGCACACGCGCTCGACGACGTCCTCTCCCGCTACCACCGCTCCCTCCGACGCTCGTTTACCTTGACCAGTAATCTCCGCTGCTCCAGCCCCGGCGCCATACCCTTCCAACGTTGGGCCCGATGGACGTCACGCTGAGCCCGTCCCCAGGCCGCGACCGCGCGCTCACCGGGGGCCTCGCGACGCTGCTCCTACTCGCAGCACAACACGGCGCATTCGAGTGCCGTCCAGCCTTCGCCCTCTGGGCCATCGACCGCCGCTTACCGTGGTCGCTTTTCCCGCCGCTCGCGATGCTCGCGGTACAGGCGCTCGCGCTTGCAATGCTTCTCTCGCGCTGGCCACGCGCATGCGCCGCCGCGGCCTGCGCCCTACTCGTTGCGCTCTACGCCACCGTTCCCGCGACCTATCACAACAACTACTACCTGCTGTTCTTGCTGCTGCTACTGGTCGCGATTGCGCCAACAAACCCCGCTGCGCCCATCGATCTCGCGCGCATCGTCCGATGGCAGCTGACGCTGGTGTACCTCTCCTCGGCCGTCGTTAAGCTCGGGCACCCTTGGTGGCGCGGCAGCGGAACGATCCTCCGCTGGCTCGCAACCACCCGCGCGCCCGAGGCCAACCCCGACGCGCTTCTCTTCCGTGTCCTGTCCCCGTTGCTCTCGGAGCAGTTCCCTGCCCGCCTCGCCGAACTCGCGGTGACCACTCTCGAACTCGCCCTCCCTTTGGGACTCGCCAATCGCCGTACTCGCCACCTCGCGGTCGGGGTCGGCGTGCTGCTCCATCTCTTCATGCAGGAGTGGCTCTTCCCCCAACTCTTCACTTTCCTGATGCTGCTCGGGTACTTCGCCTGGTCTCCTGCCGACGATCAAGCCTGGACGATGACTCTCCCTGGTGGAGCCGCCGCTCCGGGACGCCTGGGGAGGTTCCTCGCGTTCGCCGACCCTCTCCGCCGACTCGCAGTGATCGACGGAGCCAGGTGGTCATTGACCGACCCTATGGGCCGACGCTTCCACGGTATATGGGTCCCAATTAGACTCTGCGTAATCAGTCCGCACATTGTCATTGCGTACGCCGCCCTCGCCCTACTCTTCCCCGAGGTTCGCGCCATCGGACCCATCGCCCGCGATGCCCTCGAAAACGTCCTGGTCGGCGTTTTCGTCCTCGCTCTTGTCGCCAGCAGCCTCGTCCCGCGGGAAATTCGACTCCCTGGGAGAAACTCCTCCCAGCCGTGTTGACGTGTACATCTCCCAGTGCGAGCGATCATCCACGCATCTCATCGATAACCGATAACGCGTTGTTTTCTGCTTTCCCACCAGACACTTTGCGAGGCCCTGCACCGTTGGCACGCCACCTGCTCAACGTAATTTCGTGACTGATCGCCACTCCAACCTACGAAGGCTCCACGACGATGAGTCGGGCGCAGCCTTTGTGGAATACGTCGTGGTATTGCTCCTTATCGGCACCGTAGCATCCGTGGCGACCTTCTCTCTGGGAAGACCGTTTGTGGACTACTACCGGTTTGCTCAACTGATTGTGTCGATGCCATTCCCTTGACACGGGTCTGGTTTCGTAAAGACCGTTCAACCCACGTAAGGAAGGATCCATCATGAACAAGAAAAACCTTAAGACGCTGCTCCGAGACGACGCGGGCCTCTCTACCGTCGAGTACGTGATCCTGCTCATCCTCATCGCAGTGGTTGGAATCTCGGCCTGGCGCACTTTCGGCACCAACGTCGTCACCAAGATCACCTCGGGCAGCAACCAGATCCAGGGCCTCGGTCCGTGATCTGATAGGGCTTTCAAGCCCTTACCCACCCCCTTGGCGGTGGGCGTTCGTGGATGTTCGCGGCGCGCCGCGGCCTACTCCCCCACTGAGGAGTGCCCGCGGCGTAGTCATTTCGGAGGTGCCCTGTGCCGTTCGGATCGGTCGGTCTATTCAATGTCGCGCTGGCGGTGCTCGTGACTGCCATTGCGGCCTATACCGACTTCCGCACTGGCCGCATTCCCAACTGGCTCACCTACGGTGCAATGTCCGCGGGAATCGCCCTTCGTACCTTCCAGAGTCAATCACACGGACTCGGTGCCCTCACTGCCCTCGGGGGCATGTTCGCCTGCGCCCTGGTGCCATATCTCATCTTCCGCAAAGACGGCATGGCCGGCGGTGATGTGAAACTCTTCATCGCCCTCGGAGCGATCCTCGGTGCGTTTCACGGGATCGAAGCGCAATTCTATGCCTATGTCGCGGGGAGCCTGCTCTCGATGGGACGCCTCGCATGGCACGGGCGGCTTCTTGGCGTTTTGGTCAATGCCTTCTTTCTTGCGATCAACCCAGTCGTTCCGAAGACCTGGCGACGCGAGATTCGCCCCGAGATGCTGACGCGCTTCCGCCTCGGCGGCTCGATCTTCGCAGGCACCTGCATCGCTGCTCTCTCCCTCTACCCAATCGTGTGAAGAGCCAACACATGAGCGCCACGAACACACGCCCCAAAGCTTCGATCCACGCTGACACTGGTGGGGCGGTTTACGTCGAATTCCTCGTCGCTTTCATCCCCTTCTTCATCCTCGTGCTCGGCATGATGCAACTGGCGCTGCTCTACAGCGCGCATCTCGTGGTGCAGCACGCGGCGGCATCGGCTGCCCGCGCTGCGATCGTTGTGTTTCCTGACTGCGCCGAGCGCTACGACGGCGCTCCCGAAAACGTCGTCAATGGTGGCGGCCGCGGAGACAACCCAGCGGCGGCTCTTGGCTCGCTTTTCGGCGCAGGCAGTGCTCCCGGCGGAACGGGCTTCGGCAGCGGCGGTGGCGGCGGATCGAGCGGCGGAGCGCGTCTCGATGCAGTGCGCTTCGCAGCGGGTTTCCCACTCGTATCGACCTCACCCTCTCTCGATGAACTCACGCACGACAGCGACCCCCGACGACAGGGCATCTATGACGCGATCGGCGGCGATACGTCGCCCGCGGCCCGACTGGCCCTCGGCGCACTGGTCTACAACAACGTCGCACTGGCCGTGACGTTTCCTCGCGCTGAGCGCGAGACCAGTTATCGCGACCGCTGGAGCAGCCGCGAAGAGCTCACGACGCGGGTGACGTACCTCTTCCACTGCGGCGTTCCAATCGTCTCGAAGATGGCTTGTGACAGCGCTATTCAGCTCTACACCAATCAGCCCATCGAGCAGATCCGCGCCGCCACCGCAGCGGTCCGCTCGGGTCGCGCTTCAATCCGGGACCTTCAGAGCCACGCCGAGGCGGTGCGGGCCGCCAGCGATCGCCTCAGCGCTGCGCAGCCCGGCCTCGAAGAACTCAACCACACGGGCACCGGCGGCAGCGCAAGCGCGGTCCTGCTCGGCCTCACCGGTGGTCACTATTACGTAATCCGCGCGGAGGCGACGCTCCCGGTGCAGGGCACTGCACGCAGCATCACCGGCGCTTGCTACAACGCCTCCCGCTCGAGGTAATCCATGCGCGCCACCAACACACGCACGCCTCGATCAAGCCTCCACCGCGACGACTCCGGCGCCATCATGGTGATTGGCGTCTTCATGGCGATGCTCGTGACCGGGTTTCTTTACTACATCATCGGTATTGGCAACACGATCATCTTCCGAGAGCGCATGCAGGACGCCGCGGACGCCGTGGCCTTCTCCGGTGCCGTGATGCACGCCCGAGGGATGAACCTCATCGCGATGATCAACATCGTGATGGCACTGCTCGTATCGATTCTCTTCGCGTTGCGCCTTGTGCAGTGGGCGCTCTTCGCCGCCGCCGCGCTAACGGCTTGGGCGCCGCCCCTGTCCGCAACGCTGGCCGAGTTTGGCACCACCATCATGAACCTTGCCAACCAATACGAGAATGGCGTCGTTCAGCCCGCGCTCCGACTTGGGCACACAGCGCAAGACGTCATTCGGACAACGTGGCCGTACCTCGCGCAAACCCGTGTGGTCGTCAGCACTCTATCCGGAACCTACCAGCCACCGGTCACCAGGGGGTTCATTCACCCGATGATCGATCACCCGTTGCCCGTCCGTCCGGTCAACATCCGCAGCACTTGTATTCACGCTGCTGAGCCGCTGTCGCGCTTCTTGACCTTCCCGCTCGCGCTCCTTGGCGGCGGCAGCGTGCTGAGCTGGGCGACGCGCCTGCTCGACGAAGCGATGGCGCTGTTCTTCTGCCCTCGCAACGATGCCAGCATGCGACCACACGAAATCGACCCTGGCGACGGGAGCTGTAATGACGGTATGCCCGGCCAGGATTGCGAGTACGTACAGATCCGCGGCATCGTGATCGGAACTCCGCCTTTTCAGGCCAATGAGCGCGGCGTATCGATGGCTGCCTGGGGTCGCAATACAGGCAGCGGCGGACTCTTTGGTACCATCGGCAACCTCTCCCATATCGGGCTTGCGCAGGCGGAATACTACTACGAAGGCGACGAGGCCCGAGACGAGTGGACCTGGCATATGTACTGGAGAGCTCGCTTTCGCCGCTTCCGTATGCCGACCAACCTTCTTGGCATCGGCGGAGCCGTAGGCCCAGGCATCGACCTGAGCATCATCGACCGGGTGATGATCCACTGAGAGGAGCTGTAGCGCCGTGAATGCCCCAATGACTCGACAGCTCCAGCGTCAACGACGCTCCTCCCGCGGCTCTGCCTACGCCGAGACCGTGGTGATGATTCCGTTCTTCGTTGCCGTCTTCTCTTGCATGATGTTTGTTCACAAGGCGTGGAGCGCGAAGCTCTACACGATGCAACAGAATCGTCATTGCGTGGTGAGCTATGCATTTGAGGCCTGCGAGCGCCCCTTGCCAGGTTGCTCTCAGGTACGCGTAGGCGCAGACACGGCCGCGGGGGCCGGCGAGCGTCCAGGCGCTCTCAACTCGCTACAGAACTTGCTTGGCGGCGCGGGTTCTACCCTGCTCGGCGGCCTCGTTGGACAGACAGCGTCGGGTCGACTGACCCGCCCGGTGGCTCGCCCGACACTGCTCGGAGGTGGCTCGCTCAACGCACTCGCGGGCAACAGCATGGCGTGCAACACCGTTCGATCGACGCCCGCCGACGTCGCAAGGCAGCTGTTTTGCGGCGTAGTCCCCGTGTGTCGATAGTGTAAGGGAGAAAGAGGCGTCCATGTTTCGTCGCATCCGATATCTCCCGCAGGCCACTCGACTCGGAGTCTTTGTCGCCAGCGGACTTTTGGTCACTGCCGTAGTGAGCGTCCGCTCGGCGCGTGCCCAGGTGAACGAAGGCCTCCGGCATCTCGCCCGGCAACTGATGCCTTACGTCGAACAAGGCGTGATGGAGGCCCCCCGTCGGGTTGTTCTCAACGGGGAGTCTCTCTATCTTTCGATGGGCACGACTCGTGACAGCGTCGAGGCGGTGCTGGACTACTATGAATCCCGGTGCGCACGCTCCTCGGGACACTTGTCCGATAGCCTACTGGCCCTTGATCACGCCTCCTTCAATCGCCTATGGGCCCCCGGAGCACGGCGCGCGGCGTCCATCGAGACGGTCCGCTTCGGCGATACCACGGGTGGCTATGTCGCCTGTCTCGACGTGGGCGAAACCCAACTGACTCCACAGGAAATCTTGCGCCGCGCCGAGGCGATGATCGCGTCCGGTGACCTCTCCCGATATGGCGAACTGCGCTACGCATATGTGACCCGCGGAACGACCGGCACGCGCATCCTGACCGTCGCGACTCAGGGACAGTTCAACATCCTTCGGTTGTTTCCCACCGAAGGAGACGCGCCCGGCACTGACATCCCCGGCCTCGCACGCTACCCCTCGATGCGCCGCGTAATCTCAGCCTACGAAGACGGTGTCCCGAACAAACTGGGAGTTTACACCGTACGTGCCCCTGCCGCGCAGGTGCGATCGTGGTACCGGGACCAGATGGCGCATCGCGGCTGGACCATCCTCGACCTGCCGCGCGACCGTCGTCTCCCTTCGGAGATCGAAGCCCGCCGCGATGGGATGGTCGCGTTTGAGAAGGGCAACGAGACGATGTTTCTCGTGTTCGACCACTCCGATGGCGTGACCTCCATGATGTCGCTCGTCGCTCGCTGATCCGGAATCCCCCCCGCTAACCACTCCCTCATCGACCGCGTCGCGTCACTTCGACAGCGTTGTATCCGGTGCACGATATGGCGTAGGATGGATCTAGCGAAGCCTCCGGCTCTAGCCTGAGCGACGCAGACCTCTCAATGCCCATTCGGAGACTTGGATGAACACCAAGGCGCTCATTATTGCGATCGGTGCAGCGGCCCTCGGGCTGGTACTGCTGCTGCTCTATAAGCAGCGCTTCGAAGCAGAAGCCTCCGGGGGAGTTCCCGTGCGGGTGTTGATCGCTGTGCAGGACATCCCTCTGGGTGCGGCGCTCTCTGAAAATATGATGGGGTATCGTCTGATCCCACAGGCGTACCTGGAGGACCGCTTCATCCGATATTCCGACGTCCGTCGGATCATTGGAGTCCGGGTATCCAACGGACTCCGCGCCAACCAAACGGTAATGTGGACCGACCTTGCGACTGCCTCGGACGCGCGTCGCGACCTGTCGTCACTGGTCAGCACTGGAATGCGCGCGATCACGGTACGTGCCGATATCACCAACTCGTTCGGGGGCCTGCTACGTCCGGGCGACCGCGTGGACGTCCTTGGGACACTTTCCCGCACCGGCGGCGAAAACGACCGGGTCACCATCCCCCTGTTGCAGAACGTGCTGGTGCTGGCCGCGGGCCGTGACACCGGCGGCGAGGCGCAGCGTCAGACGGTCAACGGAACAACCGGGGGTAACGCACCTGTGGAGATCTCGCAGATCACCCTGAGCGTCTCGATGGAGGAAGCTCAGTTGCTCACCTACGCCGCGGATCGCGGAGGCGCCGGAGGCCGGCACACGGGCCTCACCCTGGTACTGCGCAACCCCGAGGAC
>CANJUR010000061.1 GCA_947477565.1 Deltaproteobacteria bacterium | reverse complement strand
TCGCTCCGAACTCCCTGCCCCCACTTGTGGGGGCGGAGCTGGGGGTGGGGGCTCGCGAACCCCACCGGTCACTTCCGGCGTCGGGTACGAGCGGTGGCTTTCTCGACCCAATGGGAGCCTCCGACTTCGATCCAGCGGCGTTCCGCGCGCAAGCTCGGTTTCTTCGGACCGCGCTTGTGCGACGGTTTCCGGGTCTGTGTTTCAGCAGAGTTACGAGCGTTCCCCGCATCCCTGCTCAGGTCAGAATCTCTGGAGTCGCGCGCGCTTCGACGCATCGCCCTCGATTCCGATCGATGACTGACAATCAGCCGGCCTCAGGGAGTGCAGAGTCCCATTCGACACACCAGAGCGGCCCCGGACGGACCGGGCGGGCACTCCAGGCTGATCATGCATGTCGGGACGCACCGCAGACCCATCATGGTGCTTGCGCAGACGCAGCCGCGCGACCCCGGCGGGCAGCCCATCGCGCACTCGGCCGTCGTCATGCACATCGGCGGACCCGGCATTCCCACATCCGTCGCCGGAGGCAGCATCCCGGTATCGACCGTCATCCTCGGCGTACCGCTATCGATTGGGGCGAGCGGGACGTCGAAGCCGCCATCGCGCGCATCGGTGCCAATCGAAATATCATTGAGTCCCGTACAACCCGCCCATGCGCCCATCAGCACGAGCGCGAGTGACCACGAGTGTCTCGTCCTCAATGGCATTCCGCGACGCGAGCACCACGCTGCGCCCACACGGCCGATCGTCGTCATCGAACCGGCGTCGGCGCGCAGGCCCGCTCGACCCTCGAAACGAGCGGCGAGCGCGGGTGCGCCCGTAGAAACCCTGCCGCCGCCGCCTGGGCCTCTTCACGACGCCCCAATCGGCAAAGCACCAGCACGCGCTGGACGTCGCGCTCTTCACTCAAGACACCGTGCGGAAATCTCTCCCGATAGGTCGTCAAGATCGCCAACGCTTGCTCATTCGCACCGCTGTTCATCGCGCGGTGCGCCTCACCGAGAAGTTCACTCTCGGCGCGAAGGGTGTCTATCGTCCGAGCCGGCACGTGCGCCGCGCGCGTCGGCAAAAGCGGCGGCGCGACGACCACTGCGACCGGCGACGGCAAAGACGGTTCAGTAGCTACAACTCGTACCGGCGGAGCCTCCGCCGCACGCACCGTGGGAACCACCCGCGATACGGCCGCCGACGTCGGTGGCACTCCGACCGGGAGCCGACGCGACCAGACCGCCCCCGCTCCGACCGCGACGAAGGCCGCCACGACGACTACGGTCTTGAAAACCGTCAGCGCGGTCGCCGAGGCCACCGCAACGCTGGTCGCCTGCGCGCTGCCAGGCGCGAGCACGGCGATGCCCAGAGATGCGGCGAGCGCGCGGGCGATCCGAGAACGGTCCTGCGGAGTCGGATCGTCTCCATCGCGGGCAGCCTCGAGGAGGGCTCGCGCTTCTGCACTGAGGTCACTCACGGTTTCCTCCATCGTTCGTGAGCACGGCGGCGCGCCACCATCTCCTCGAACTGCTGTCTTCCCGAGCGAATACGCGAATGAACCGTGTGTAGATTTGCCCCGGTGGCGGCGGCAACCTCCGGGGCAGTCATTTGTTCGAGTTCGGACAGGACAAAGCACTCCCGCAACGTGTCGTCGAGTCCATCGAGGAATCGGTGCAATACCTCGATGGCCTGCGACCGTGCAATGGACTCTAGCGGTCCCGACTGCCGGGTATCGGCCACCGTCTCCGGGAGGGGATCATCCTCGCGGCGGCGCGCCATCGTCCTTCGATGGTGTCTTACCGTATTGAGCAAGATTCCAAAGAGCCATGTCTTGAGTGACGAGCGACCCTCAAACTCTCCGAGGCGACGGTGCACCGTGATAAATACCTCCTGCGCGGCGTCGTCGAGTGCGGGCTCGCCCACCCCGAGGCGTCGCAGGCTGCGCCAGACGAACGAGAAATGCTCTCGGTACACCGTCACGAAATCGAGCGAACCCGGAGCGGACGCCACTGCATCAAGTCCGTAATTCGTTAGCGCGAAGTCTTCCGCCGTGGCCGCTCCCATCGCAGGTGAGTGCCCGGTCGGTGGCTCGTCTCTGATCAATAGTACACTTCCACGCCCGCCGCACCGCGCAGCGCGATCGGGTCCGTTTGAAACACCGGGCCCACGTTTTCAATGACAAACCGCGGGCGCAGCAACGGCACTGCGCCACCGAGTTCTGCCGCGAGGCCCCAACGTGTCCCGAGCGGAACCCTCAGCATCGCGCCAAACCTCGCGCCGAGCCAGACACCGCTCCCGGTCGTCGGTTGCGACACGCCGAAGGCCAACCCGCGAAGACTCCCGAGTTCGAACCCGCCGCAGCCACCGATTTCCATCACCGCCAGATGCACGAGGCGACACGCGACAACTCCGCCGAAAAACAGATCGAACTCGCCACCGCGGGACGAACCCACCGTGCGCTGGGCCAGGGCGTAATTGGCTTCTACCTCCAGGCGCCACGCGCCGATGGAAAGACCGAGCGCGAGGGAAGGACCGAGCGTGGCCTGGGGCAGAGAGCCGAGGTCTGCGAAAATCGAGGCACGAATGTTCCAGTGTGCACGACGCGCGACGGGCGGACGAGGCGCGGGCGGAGCGACACGCAAAAGAACCGCTAGCGGTGGTGGTGGCGGTGGCGGTGTTGGTGGTGGCGGTGGCGGCGGCGGCGGTGGCTCTTCGGCGGGCAGCGCGAGCGGGTGCGATGCGACGGCGTCCGGATCGATCGCCAGCGCGAGGACCAGCGCGGCGGCCTCGGTGACAGAAGCGCAGGTCGCGCCGTTGAGGGAGCGCATCCGTGGCCGACCCTCGGTGCCGATGAAGAGACGGAGACGCCACCCGCGATGGCGTCGCAGTTCGACTTGCGCGTGTGCCACGAAGGGAGCAGATCCTACGGCGAGCGGGCGACCAAGGAGGTGGGCCACGGCGGCCTCGACGTCGGCAGCAGAGGGACACGAAGGCGGTGCGTCCCAACGCAGCACGAGCCCCGACGGAACCGCCTGCGCAGACGCCGAACCGCTGTACACGATGGCTGCGATCAGGACGGAGGGACCGAGGCGCTTCATGGGCAGGGCCGCACACTAGACCGCGGCGCGGGGCCCACGCAGCAGAACTTCCGAAGATCTGATTGGGGGGATGACCTACGCCGGGCGGCGGAGTGACTACAGTGGAGTCGGAAGGATCAGTGGAGAGGGGATGGAATGCTCTGCGAATCGGGCGCGACAGACCGCTTCACGGAACGACGAGAAACTGACCCATCAGTCCCTCGTCTTCGTGGTTCGACATGTGGCAGTGATACATGAATGGATGTTGAGTGCTGGCGAAGTCATCAAACCTCGCCACGAAGATGACCGACTCGTTACGTCGAATAAAGAACGAGTATTTCCAGCCCTTCTCGTCATCGGGGACCGGGCCGCTGCTGCACGAGACGATCGCAAACTGCACGTTGTGGATGTGAAACGAGTGCCCGAAGGTCTGCCCGTTTGCGATGGTCTATTGTTCGACCGCGTTGAGGTGGACGGTCTCGCTGAAGGGAGACACATCGCTCCACGGAGGAGCATGGCAATCGACGAGAACTATCTCTTCATCGTTGGCATTCCCTGCGCCTGGGCGGTGTCGCTGGAGTGCCCGGCCCGTCGGCGATCACGTGACGAAATCGTCCGCGCGCCGAAACTCCCACCTCCTCCCCAAATCGGAGCTAATCGGGATTTCGTCTCGGACGAATGGCCATTCCTGCTACTTCGCAGTCGCGCTTCCGGCCGATGCCCCGGCGATGGAAGGTTCTGACCTGCTGAAAGACCACGCACCCGACGAAACCGAGGTGCGGCTATGCAATGTTCCGGGGTCCGCGGACGACTGCCTTCGGTGGCCCAAAGCACCGGCCAACATGCAGTTTAACGGCTCACCCGCACGCGGAAGCGCCGCTCACTCCGACGGCCGCAGCGCATGGCGCACGAACGCCCCCGGCGCCAGCCGAACGCCCCGAAAGAACTGCCGCACGAGGTCGGCCCGGGAGTGCTCTGCCTGCTCCGCAGCGTGGATGCCCGCATCCAGCACGAAGTACGGGAAAAACAACGGAAGCAGCCCCCAGACGCGCAGCGGATACTCCTTCGCCACCAGCCAGAGGTAGTACTTCGCCACCGTGTCGACGCGCTCTTGCGGGTCAATGACGGTGCGATGTTCGAGCCCACCCGCCACGTCGCGACGAATGAGCATCCGCGCCTCCGGAGCGTAGGCCAGATACTCCCCGGGCTTCATCCTGCTGGCCAGTCGCAGGAAGAGCGAATGCTCGTTGTGATATCCAATGAACTCATCCCAGGCCCCGCCGCGGTCCCACGCCTCGCGCCGCAACGCAGCGTTGCCGCCGGTCAACCAGGCGATTCCGCGCTTTGCGTTCGGTGACCCCGGAAACACTCGCGGCTTCTTGAAAGGCCCATACGACAACATCCACCGGTCGCGCAGCCACCCCGCGCGCACCCGCGGAACCCGCGGTTCCCCCTCCCCCACGTACTCCATCCGCCCGTTGACGCCGAGGCACAATGGGTCTGCCAGCGGGGCCGTCAGCGCCGAGAGCCACGCCGTCCCGACGGGCACGTCGTCGTCGTCCACGGAGGCCACCACGTCGCCGCGCGCCTGGCGCATCCCCACGTTGGCCGCCGCCGCGCAGCCCCGCGGCGGGGACTGAACCACCCGAAGGCGATCGTCCGTCACGCCCACCGCGCGTCGGATGTCCGCCTCCGTCACGCCGGGCGTCGAATCAACGATCAACACCTCGAAGTGCGGATGGTCCTGCCCGAGGACGTTGCGCACCAACGGACCAAGCTCCGCAAGGCGATTGTACGAGCGCAGCACCACCGTCACGAACAGGTCCATCGCCTCACCGCCTCTGCGTCACGCCGTCGAAGATCGCCGCGAGACGCCCGCTCGCCTCGACCGCAGAAAAGTACTTTACCGCCGCCTCGTCGCGCGATGGTTGGGTCGCCGTACCATCGATCACCGCGGTGACCGCCGCGACGTCCCCGGGGGCGATCACGTAGCCCGCGCCGGTGCGCCGCAGGATGTCCCCGACCTCGCGCTGCCCCGACTCGGCCACGATCGGGCGAGCCGCGCGGAGGTAGTCATACAGTTTGCCCTGGAGGTAGAGGCCGGCGTCCGGGTGGTTCCAGGCGGCGAGCACCAGGGCGTCCGCGGCGCGCAGACGGGCCATCCCCTCGGCAAACGGGAGCGTCGGGCGTACCCGCACTGCATCGCCAAGGCCGAGAGACGCCGCGAGGTCGCGGTCGCGGTCCGAGAGCTTGCCGTGGTTGTCGAACACGACGCGACCGGGCCGCCGCGCCATCGCGCGAAACACCGTCTCCAGCGACCACGGGCCGTACACGTTGCCGAAGTGCACCCAGCGCAACGGCGTCCCCGCGACGACCTCCGCCGACCCCAGCGCCTCGCCGCCCTCGTCGAAGCTGTTGTGAACGCAATGAATCTTCTCTGCCCAGCGCGGGAAGCGTGCGCGGTCGAGCGCGGCGAGCGTCTCCGTGGTCACCACGATCGCATCCGCGGCGGCGTACACGGCCTGCTCGTAGTGCGCTTCGATCGATCGTACGGGCGCGAACTTTCTCCGGTGCACCCAGTTGGGCGTCCACGGATCGCGCAGGTCGGCCACCCAGGGGCGACGGTGCCTACGCGCCGCGGAGAGGCCGATGGCGTGCGTGTGATACGGGTAGCTGGTCGTCCAGAGCAGGTCGTGCGCGGGCAGCAACCGATCGAGCTCGCGAGCGGCGTGGGGCGCGTGAATGATCGCCGTCTCCATCGGCACCACAGCGTCGAGGAGGCGATCCCAGCGCTCCTGGAGGCGGGCGGCGAGCGGGCGTCGAAGCGCCTCGGCGACAGGATCGTATGGAGACGTACGATCAACCGCGCGCGCCCCACGATCGGCGAGGACGCTCATCCAGGCGGCGTCGTAGGTGGGGCTGAGTGTGACCTCTGGCGGCAGGGTCCAGTCCGAGGCGTCGAAGGAGCCGGGCGGCGGCACGCGGCGGGAGAGCACCGTCGGCAGCCAGCCGTGCGAAGGGAGGTGCTTCGCGAAGCGCCACGCGCGCTTGGCCCCGATGGAGCTATGCGGCGGAAAGAGCCACGAGGCCATGAGCACGCGACCCGGCATCGGGGTGCTCAGCGGTTCCGTGCGGGGAGAACGCCCCGACGCGACCACTCCGAGCGGAGCACGGCGGAGAGGGTGACGAGCGCGCCTGCCGCGAAGAGGCCGAGCATGACGAGCGAGGAGAGACGCCCGAGAGCGGTCGCGAGCATCGTGACGAAGACGAAGAAATCGCGCTTGAACAAGGGGCGTGCGAGAGCGAGGAGGCGTTGCACGCCGCGCTCCTCGACGACGCCGGTCGGATCGTCGCCGAAGCCGAGCGGGTACTTCGAGAGGTCGCCGCTGCCGACCGCAAGGAGGTAGCGATACTCGATGCCCGAAGCGACGAATCCCGCAATCACGCCCGTCACGCCAAAGACCACGGACCACGGGCCGAGACCGGCACGCGTGAGGCCCAGCGCGAGGCCCGCGAAGAAGGCGTAGTTGGTCAGGTCGTCGCCGACGGTATCGACCCACTCCCCGGCCTTTGATCCGCGAAAGGTCAGCCGCGCCAGTTCGCCGTCGCACCCGTCGAGCACCGATTGCGCTTGAAACAAAAGCCCACCTACCGCCAGCGCCCCGGGCGTCCCGAGGGTGGCGAGGCCGGCCCCGACGGCGCCGATCGCGAGGATGCCGACGGAGACTGTGTTGGGGCGCATTCCCGTGCGGCAGAGCACGCGCGTGGTGGCGAGGGAGAGCGTGCGGTTGATGGCGCGCGAGACCATCCCGTCCTGCGGTTTGCGTAGCGATTGCAGGAGGTGATCGACCGCCGCGCCGGCCTCCGCAGCGTCGCGCACCCGACGCCAGCCCGCGACGTCGAGGAGAGAGCCCTCGCCGCCGTCGTCGAGGAGGCCGCCCTCGTGTGCGAGACCACGGTGCACCGCGAGCACCTCGGTCTGGTCGAAGAGAACCGCCGGGCCTGCGCAGAGGGCACGCACGGTCGCGCGGTCCACGAGGGTGTCTCCACGGATGGCGACGTGCTCCTCGGGCGGCGCACCGACGAGCGCACGCAGGGGGAGCCGAACCCGGTCGTCGCGGATCCAGCGGGCGACGGTCTCCGCGGCGTGCTCGCCCACTACGCCCAGCCACTCGACGCCCTCCGCCTGCAGGATGAGCAGCGTGCGGAGCGGCAGCGGCAGGCCTGCGACGTCGCGCGGGGGTGCTCCCTCAAGCGACACGACGCCGATCACGCTGCGGCTCCGAAGAGTGCGGAGTCCACGGTGGCGGCGGCGTCTTCCCAGGAGTGGGCCAGGGCGGCGGCGCGGGCCGCGGTGCGAACCGATGGTGCGATGTCGTACAATCGAATCAGCTCATTTCCGAGGGCGGCGGCGTCTGGTGGCGTCCACGGGAGGAAGAATGGTTGGGACTCGAACGATGCCAGGTGGTGCACCGGCGGACCGATCACCGGAGTACCGAGGGTGAACGAGAGAACGGCGCTGCCGGAGGTGAAGAGGTCGTGGTGGGCGAGCACGGTGGCATCCGCCGCGGCGATCAGGGCTGCGAGCGTGGCGTGGGAGGCGAAACCGACCTGCGGGCGCAGGCGCGCATCGTCGCCGATGGCCGCTCGGAGGGACGCGATCGCCGCGGGGTGGGCGCGGCCGACGGGAATCCAGGCGAGGCGGTGGCCGTCGAGCGAACGCAGCGCACGAGCGAGGATCGGTAGCTGTTTGTAGGGCTCCATGGATCCCGGCGAGACCAACAGGAGAGCGTCGTCGGCGACGCCGAGGGAGCGCCGGAAAGCAACGCGGGCGGACGCATCGCCCGCGAAGGGATCGGGGTAGTCATCGGCGAAGTGGGGATGCGCCTGATGGACGAAGCGGCCGGAGAAGCCCATGGCTGCGAGCACCTCGCGGGCGGCGGGAAAGTGCCCGAAAACGACGGCGCAGCGGGCGAGCAGGGCGCGGCGGGCGGCGAGGCCGAGGTCGGGGTGCGGGTCGTCGTGGCCGAGGCGGTTGTGGGCGGTCCAGGCGAGGGAGAGGCCGCGGGCGCGGGCCAGGTCGAGAAGCCCGAGGAGCCACGCGGTGCGGGCGCGGTAGAGCCGCCGGTCGGGGTGGTGAATCATCCACTCGGGCCAATGCAGGTGCAGCCAGCGGGCGCGCCCCGGGAAGGCGCAGAGCGTCGCGAGGCGGGAGGAGGTGCACACCTCGACGGAGCGCGCGCGCAGGGCACCCACAAGCCGTGCGAGGTAGGGATTCGCGGCGTCGGGTCGGGGCCACACCAGGAGTCGTCGCATCGACACCGCGCCCGTCTAGCCCATGGAGCGCGCGTCCTGCAAACGCGCATCGCCAACGGGGCTGTGAACCCGTAGGATGCCGCCGCTTCAAACGCGTGGCGTCCGGTGGAGAACTGCACATGGCAGCGATCGTGGTGGTCGGAGCCCAGTGGGGCGACGAAGGCAAAGGCAAGGTCGTTGACCTGATTTCCGCGCAAGCGGACATGGTCGTTCGCTTCGCGGGCGGCGCGAACGCCGGTCACACGCTGAAGGTCGGGGGACAGAAGCTCGTCACGCATCTGCTGCCGAGCGGGGTGATGCACCCGGGCGCGCGCTGCGTGCTCGGCGCAGGGGTGGTCGTGGCGCCGGAGATCCTCGCGGAGGAAATCGCCACCTGCGAGGCACGGGGCCTCGGTGTGACGCCGCGGCTGTTGATCTCCCGACGGGCGCACGTGACGTTTCCTTTTCAAGCGGCGATCGACCGGGCGGCCAACGCGGGACCGCGCTCGATCGGCACCACCGGGCGCGGCATCGGTCCGACGTACAGCGACAAGGCCGCGCGCATTGGCGTACGGCTGGGCGATTTGATGGATGGTACGCGAGCGAACGATCGCGTCGGCGCGCTGGTGGAGGTGTGGGCCGAGCGGGCCCGCGCGGCTGGCGTGGAGGCCCCGACGGTGGCCCAAGCGCTCGCCTGGGTGACGCCGTACATGGCCGTGATCGGCCCGCTGCTGGGAGATGCGTCCATTGCCGTGGACGAGGCGATCAAGGCTGGGAAAAAGGTGGTTTTCGAGGGCGCTCAGGGGGCGCTGCTCGACCTCGACCACGGGACGTACCCCTACGTGACGAGCTCCAACACGGTGGCGGGCGGGGCTTGTACGGGGGTCGGAATGGGCCCGACGCGCATCACGGGCGTGGTGGGAATCACCAAGGCGTACTGCACCCGGGTGGGTCACGGGCTCTTCCCGACGGAGCTGTTGGGCGAGGCGGGCGACCGGCTTCGCGAGGTGGGCGAGGAGTACGGCGCGACCACCGGACGGCCGCGGCGATGCGGGTGGCTCGACCTGCCGGCGCTACGGTACGCGGCGCGAATCAACGGGCTCACGGCGCTGGCGGTGACCAAGGTGGACGTACTCGGCGGCTTGCCGGAAGTGCCCCTCTGCGTAGCCTATCGGGTAGATGGTACGGAGACGAACGAGTTTCCCATCGACGACCTCGACCGGGCAGAACCGGTGTTTCTAAACATGCCCGGGTGGGACACGTCGGTGAGCGCGGCGCGCACGATGGAGGCGCTGCCCGAGACGGTTCGCGCGTACCTGCGGGAGATCGAGGAGCGGACGGGCGTAGAGGTGGCGATCGTGTCCATTGGCGCCGACCGGGACGCGACGATCGTGCGGCGCGAGGTGCTGGTTTGATTGATCGCGGGGCGTTGGTGCTCGAGGCGGTGCTGGCGGGCGCGTACCGGGGAGTGTGCCGCCCTGCGGTGGACGCGTGGGCGTGGCGCAAGGGCAAGGGCCGCCTCGTGAGCGAGCGCTACCGCGATGGCGTGATGGACGGCGAAGGCGTGATCGAAGACCTCGACGAGGCCCTGGAGATTCGCGACGAGGCCAACAAGCTGGGCCACCCCGGGGTGGAGGTGATGGTCTTCGAGGTGCCCAACGGGCCGTGGGTGCCGGGCTCCCTGCCGGTGGCCACGGAGGCGCCTGCGGAGGGCCTGCGGCTGCTCGGGTGGGACGTTTTTGAGCTGATGGAGCCGTGGTGGTCGCCGCTCGGCAAGGGCGCAGACGACGTCGATCGCAGTCGGCTCAATGACTCCGGGCTCTTCGCCGGGCGCGGCGCGGCGGAGGAATACATCGCTCGGTATGTCGAGCGCCGCCCGGACGAAGAACCGCTGGTGGCCGCCCGCATCTGGCTGGTGATGTGATCGGTGGAGCGACCGGGGGATGGGCTCCCCGCCGCTCACACCGCCGAAGGGCGCGCGAAGCGGTAAAGCTCCGCGGGTCGATGATCGACGCCGCTCTGCGCGCGCCCGGTCGCTTCGAGCTGACCGGAGGCCAGCATGCGCCGACGAAACGAGTCCTTGTTGAGGGTTCGCCCGAGCACGGTCTCGTGCACGCGCTGTAGCTCCAACAGGGTGAACGTCTCGCCCATCAGCTGAAATCCCACCGGCGCGTAGTCCAGCTTTCCGCGCAGGCGCTTCACGGCCATGCCCACGATGTCTGCGTGGTCGAAGGCCAGCGGCAGCGTGCGGTTCTTCTCGTCCACGACCCGCACCGGCCCGCCGGTCTCGCCCTCCCAGGAAACCCGTATCCGCCCCGACCGCACCTCCCTCTCCCCCGTGGCCGCCGCGCGAAATCGCGCCTCGTCCACGAGCGCGTAATACACCACCGAGATCACCCGGGTGCGCGGGTCGCGCCGAGGCTCGCCGAAGGTGTAGAGCTGCTCCAGAAACACGCCCGCGAGGTTGGCCTTGCTCCGCAGCACGCGCGTTGCAGCCTCTTCCAACGTCTCGTTCTTCTTCAGGAATCCGCCGGGAAGCGCGTGCTGTCCGAGGAAGGGATGCTCGCCCCGCCGGATGAGCAGCGTAGAGAGGTCGCCCTCGAAGGCCGCCACGAGCACCACATCGACGGCGACGGAGAGCCGGTCGAACTTCGTCGCGTCGTAGCGCGCGAGAAACTGCGGCTCGCCCTCGACGTCCACGGCGGTGATCTCGCGGGGCTTCTTCGGCATCGGCGGCGGAGGGTCGCCTCACCCGCGTACGAGGTGCAAGCGCTCCGACGCGACGCCGACCTCCACGCGCCGACCCCAGCCAAACTCCAGACGGTCGTCCTCGATGCCATCCCCGAAGATCGTCCCGCAATCATCCATTTCCGAGCGCAGCGCGAGCGTCGCGCCCTCCAGGAGAATGCCGGATTCCAGGGACGTTCCGGTTGCCACGCTGGGAAACGGCTCGCGCACGAAGAACGCGAGGCTTCTCTCCATCGGCCCCGGCAATGGCACCCGCTCGGCCCGCTGCCGCGCGATGGAGCGCGCCCAGCCCGTCGCCCCGGTGCCCGTCGTGACGATCACCCCCGACGACGACTGCGCCTCGTCGCCGACGGCGCCCTCCACCCTGTACCGCGCCGACTGATGCGTTCGGTGCCCGATGAAAATCTCGTTGAGCGCGAGCAGCCTCTGGCCGTCGTCGAGCCGCGCCGTCACCATCGTCCGAACCTCCACCCGCCCCGCCCCGGTTGCCGCGCCCGGCAGCAGGTCAGCCACCGCCTCCGCCGGGTGCGCGGCCAGCACCCCGTCGTAGCTCCGCGGATCAGGATTGACCCCCACCACCCGCTGCCCTCGCAGGTACTTCGCAGCGTTGGCCACGAGCCCGTCCGGGCCCACCACCACCACTACGTCTTCGGGGCCAAACACAAATCGGCTGAGGTCCGCTCGCTCGATGCGCGCCCGACGCCAGCGCGCCGGAATCGCCGCCGACACGACCCCCAGCGCGGCCTCGCGCCGCCGGTGACGCTCGTCCAGTTCGTCGAGCGGACGCCCACGCTGCTGCAGGAAAAACGCAGCCTGCGCGCGGGTGCCGTGCCGCGCCAGCAGGGACTCGTACTCGGTAGGCCGGGTGACCACCACCACCCTGGGCGCGACGCTGCTCACCGCCCGACGCCCCGCGGCAACTCCGTCGCCCGCTCGGTGAGCGCTGCCATCAACGGCGCCAGCATGTCCGGCGTAATGGTGAGGTGCTCGATGCGCTGCAACTTGCCCGCGAGCTCTTGCGCGGCCAGGGCGACGAGCACCGCCGGAGGCATCGTGCGGTGGGCATCCATGCGATCGCGATCGACCGCCAGCCGGGCCCCTTCGACCGCGGTCAACGCGTCGGCGCGGGCGCTCGACTCCATCCGCGACTGCGCCGCCTTCGCCTCGACGGCGATGCGCTCGGCCTCGGCCTTCTCCGTCGCCTCGCGCCGCGCGTTGGTGCCCCGCTGATCGATCAGCTGCGTCTCGCGCTTCGCCAGCTCGATCTGGTTGGCAAGCTCGTTCTCCTGGATCGCCCGTTCCTTATCGACCGCCTGCGCGCGCCGTCGAAACGCCGCCTCGTCGGCCTCCTCCTGCACTCTCTCGCGGGTCGGCGCCTCGAGCGCCCGCTCGACCTCCGCCTCCGGGCGCACCGGCTCGACTCGCACCGCCACCAGTTCGACCCCGACGTCCTTGAGCAGCCCAGCCCCGCCGAGGCCCTTCTCGATCGCCAGGCGCAGCGGCTCCGGGCCCATCGCGAGCAGTTCGCGAAGCGTCGCGGCCTGCACCTTCGCGACCGCCTGCTGCTGGGCAATCTGCGTGAGCGCCGCGGCCAGCTTCTCCAACGGCTGCTTCAGGTGCGTTCCCCGCCGCGGATCGATGGAGAAGTCCACCCGCTGCCCCGCCTGCACAGGATCAACGATGCGCCACGTGAGGCTCCCTTGCACCAGTACGTCCTGGAAGTCCGCGGTGCGGCCATGGAAGGCCATCGCCGCCTCGCGGTCGTCGAGCGGAACCTCCGCGAGGCTCGCCGACCACGACGAGAACCAGAACGAAAGCGCCCGCCCGCTCTGTCGCAAACGACTTCCCTGATACTGCAAAACGTGGCTCGCGCTCTCCGCGCGCAGGTGCCGAAAAGGACCAAACCCGGTGATCTCCGCCATGTGTCCCGCCTCCTTCTGACTTACCTACTCAATACATATATGCCATGTGCATTGAAGTCAATGGCGGGAGGTTGGCGCGCGGTGTTACGACCTCCGCGATGTTTCACCCAGACGGACCCACGCTGCTCGAACTCGCGCGCCAGGCGCTCTCCTCGGTGGAGCGCGGGTACGATTTGATTGCGCCGAAGTTCGACCGCACGCCGTACCGCACGCCGGACGCGCTGCTCGCCGCGGTGGCCGCGCAACTAGGACCGCCGGGCAGCGTTCGCGACGCCCTCGACGTCTGCTGCGGCACCGGCGCTGCGGCTCGCTTTCTCCGCCCGCTCTGCCGCGAGCGCGTGGTGGGCCTCGACCTCTCCGCGGGGATGCTCGCGGAGGCCCGACGACGGCACGCCAACGACCCCGGCGAGGCCGCGCTCACCTTCGTGCGGGGCGACGCGCTCGCGCTGCCTTTCGAAGCGGAGTTCGATCTCGTCACGAGCTTCGGGGCCTTCGGTCACATCGAAGAATCCGACGAAGGGCGCTTCGTCGCCGCCGTCGCGCGGGTGCTCCGCCCCGGCGGACGCTTCGCATTCGTCACGGCACCGCCGCCCTCCCCGCTGGCCCCGCGGGTGCTGCAAGCGCGGGCCTTCAACGCCGCCATGCGCGTGCGCAACGCCCTCTGGCAGCCGCCGTTCGTGATGTATTACCTGACCTTCCTGCTGCCGCGGGCGCGGGTGCTGCTGGAGGCCGCGGGGCTCGCCGTGGAGGTTCGCCGGGGAGTGCTCCCTGCGCCCTATGGGCGGTACGTCCTGGTCATCGCCCACAAGCCGGTGTGACGGCCCTCCGCGCGACGGCCAATCCATTCGACCGACGGCACCGGAGAAGTGGTCCGGTGATAGAGCCAGCGCATCGGCGGGGGGTGCCGCTACTTCGACGGCCCCTGGGCCTTCGCGTACTCGCGCTGCACCAGCGCGAATTTGTAAAACAACCCAAACACGAACGGAATCTGGTCGGGCCGCGTCGTGCCCTCCCCCGCGGCCTCGATGGCGTCCGCGACGGCCACCGCGTCGAGCGCCAACTCCGGGCGACGGGTGCCTGCAAACACCAGTGCGAGGTCGCGTAGTTGCAGCGCCAGTCGGTCGAGCGTCGAGCGCGTGCACGCCACGTCGATGCCCTCGCGCAGCGCCTTCAGCGTCGGATCGACGAAGCCGATGGTCACCTCGGGCCCGGCGTTTGCGCCGGTGTGCTTCGCGACGTAATCCCCGACGGCGTCGATCTCCTCCTTGCTCGGGAGCAGCGGGTTGACCTCGGGTTCGGTGTGCAGCGCGAGCGAGCGCTCGACCCTCTCGGCGGCGTCGGCCACCGGCGAGAGTACCCGCGCCGGGTGTGCGACGACCCCGGCGGGCTTCGCGATGAAACCAAGCGCCCGCTGCACCGTCGGGGTGAGGGTCTTGCCCGCCAGCGCGTGCACGGCCATCGCGTCGTGGATGCGCGCGGCGACGTAAGACTCCGGCGCGGGAATCATCCGCACCTTGAGCTCGCGAAGCACCCGCTCGAATTCGCCGCGCAGCTTCGTACGAGAGCTCTCGTCGAATTCCACGTCATGGATGGCCCACGGGTCCACCAGCACCCGGGTGCACGCGATCGCCCCGGAGGGCAGCAGGCGCGTGTGCACGAGAAACTGCACCGAAGTCGCGGTGGGCGACGAGACGTACGAAGGCTCCCCCGGGAAGGAAAGGCGCGCCGTCAGCGAGGTCACGGCAGCACCGCGATGAGGTCGATTTCGACCTTCACATCGCGCGGCAGACGAGACACCTGCACCGTCGCGCGCGCCGGCGGATCGATCGGAAAGTGCAGCGCATACACCGCGTTGACCGCCGCGAAGTCCGCGAGATCGTGGAGGAAGATGGTGGTGCGAACGGCGTGCGCGAGGTCGGTTCCGGCGGCGCGCAGGACGGCGTCGAGGTTGAGGAGAACGCGCTCGGTCTGCGCCTCGATGGTGTCGCCGACGAGTTCGCCCGTGACGGGATCGAGCGGGATCTGCCCGGAGCAGAAGACAAACCCGTTGGCGATGACGGCCTGGGAGTAGGGGCCGATGGCCTTCGGGGCGGCCTCGGTGCGCACGATGGTCTTGGAGTGGCTCATAGGGGTGAGCGGGCGAATCGCACGACGCCCGCGAAGCGCGCAAGTGGGGTGAGCGGCGCGTCGGTCAGCGCCGACCGGCCGCCGGCACGAGCGCGGGCAGCAGGACGTGCACCTGGGTCTCGGGCTGAAGCGTGTTCGATTGCACCACCGCGACGGCCTGGTAGCCGGGCAAGCGCAATACAAACTGCCTCGGATGCTGCACCACCTGACCACGGTGGATGACCAACTCGAAGGGCGTCGCGCCGATCTCCTGGTCGTTCTCGAAGACCTTCGCGTGCGAGGGCGCGCTGGTGATGCGCAGGCGGAAGGTTCCGACGTACACCGCGGGCGCGGGCTCGTTGCGCAGAAGCGCTCCGCCAGCCGAGCGAATCCACTCCCAGCGGCTGAAGATCGCCGCGCTGATGATCGCGACCACGACGAGCAGCAGGAGCCATCCGAGGACGGTCTCGGCACGGCCCTGCTGGGGCTTCAACATCACCGTCGGACGCTGCGGGGCGGAGTAGGGATCGTCCACGGCCGAGCGCCCTGACACGCGCGGCATGGGCGGAGCCGACATCGGCGCCGGGGGTTGCGATGGGTACGACCTCGCCGACGGCGACGGGAGCGAAGAGGCTGGTACCGCCTGCGTGGGCGGCACGTTGACCGAGGGAGGAAACGGCGTCCGAGGGTCCGGCGCGCGGGGCGTGCCCGACGGCGACGTGACGAACTGGCGCGGCAACGGCGCGGCTGCGGGGAGCGGGTCAGGCGGAATCGACGCGAAGAGATCGAGCGGCGCGCCGACGTCGGTCTGCGTGTCGAGGTCGAGCGGTCGCCGCACGGCCGGCTCGATCACCGTGACGGCATCGACGTCCGCGGAGTTGCGATGCACTACGGGTCGGGATGGGCGGGACTGCGGCGGCGCGGCGGGCGCGAGCGCGATGCCGAGGGCGCGCGGATCGACCTGCGAGGATGTCGGAGGGAAGGTCATTCCGGCCCCGGAGCGAATCTCCCCGGAGGCGCCGAGTCCATAGAGGGAGTTGGCGCGCGGCGGCGCCGGGCTCGCAAACGCCCGGATGGTCTCTCGGTTGTCCTCGAGCACCTCTCCGAAGGTCACCCGCATCAAGCTCGCGACTTCTGCGCGCGAGAACGCCCCGAGGGAGTCACGGAGGATTCGCTCCATGTCCCGGCGCATGGCCTCCGCGTCCTGGTAGCGCTGCGCGCGGTCGCGCTGAAGCGCGTAGTGAATGACCTGATCGATCTCCGGCGGCGCGTCTGGGCGATAATCGACGACCGTGGGAATCGGCATATCGACGATGTTCTGGTAGGTGACCGCGTCGTTTTTGCCTTTGAAGAGTCGCCGGCCGGTGACCATCTCCCAGAGCAGGACGCCCATCGACCAGAGGTCTGCCCGACGATCGACCGGGTCGCTGTAAAACTGCTCCGGGGCCATGTACGCGAGCTTGCCCTTGAGCATGCCCGTACGCGTCGCCTCGTCCTGCGTCGCAGCCTTGGCGATGCCGAAATCGAGCACCTTGGCCATGCCGTCGGAGGTCACGAAGAGGTTCGACGGGGTCGCATCGCGGTGCACCACCCCGAGCGGCTGGCCGCCGAAATCCCGCAGTTCGTGTGCGTAGTGCAAACCCTCCAGGGAGTCGCAGAGCACCCGGAAGAGAAAGCCCAGTGGGATGCCCCCGCCGAGCTTGAGGTACTTCCGCACGATGCGATCGAGGGAGAGGCCTTCCAGGTACTCCATCGCGATGAAGTACTGCCCGTCGGTCTCCCCCACTTCGCTCGTCGCGACCACGTTGGGGTGGCTCAACCGAGCCGCGAGCCGCGCCTCGTCGAGAAACATCCGCACAAAGTGCGAGTCGCGCCCCAGCGACGAATGCATGCGCTTGAGCACCACCAGTTTCTGGAAGCCAAGGTCGCCGTGCAGCATCGCCAGGAGCGCGTCGGCCATGCCCCCAGAGCCGAGCCGCGCAAAGATCGTGTACTTCCCAAACGCCGTCGGACCGATCAGGTCATCGGTCTTCGATGCGTCGTTGGGGTGCGCCATCGGCGCGGAGCACAAGCCATCCGGCGCGCTACGTCAAGACCGCGCTCAGAGCGAGGCACGAAGCGCGTCGAGCATGCGATCGTTCTCCGCGGGGGCCCCCACCGTGATGCGCAGTCGCCGTGTGAGCGCGCCGCCATGAGCGTGAAACGAGCGCACCACAACCCCTCGCACGCGCATCGCGTCGGACACCCGGGCAGCGTCGTCGGGCACGGCGATCCACCAGAAATTGGCCGCGCTGGGCGTCACGCTCAGTCCATCGATGGCCCGCAGCAACGGCTCGACCCGGGCGCGCTCCGAAGTGATGCGTTGCACCGCGGCATCGATCTCTGGCCGCAGCGTGGTCATGCAGTGAAGCGCGGCGACCTGCGAGAGAGCGTTGAGATTGTACGGTTGCCGTACCTTCTCGACGGCCGCGGCGATGCCCGGCGGGAGAATCGCCCAGCCAACGCGCAGCGCCGCCAAACCGACCTTGGAGAGGGTCTGCAGGCGCGCGGCGTGGGGGAAGCGAGCCGCGAGGTCGCCGTAGCGCACGCCGGAGAAGGCCGCGTAGGCCTCGTCGATCATGACAAGGGTGTCTGTGGACGCCTCGAGGACGGCGGCGAGGCGGTCGTGGGAGAAAAGGGTTGCTGTGGGGTTGTTGGGCGAGGCGAGAAAAACCACGTTGGGGCGAAGCCGCCGGAGGTCGGCGAGCAGCGGATCGAGCGCGAGGTCGAAGGCCTCGTCGAGCGCGACGCCGTGCGGGCGAACACCCAGGGAGAGCGCCGTCTGCCGGTACATCACGAAGGTCGGCGTGGGGAAGAGGGCCGTCGCGTGCGATGCGCCGGGACGCGGGGCGGAGAGGGCATTGAGGACGAGCGCGATGACCTCGTCGGATCCGCACCCGAAGACGAGCGCGTCGGGGTTCACGCCCTGGTCGGCTGCGATGGCTTCGCGCAGTGCTGTGGCGCGCACGTCGGGGTAGCGGTGCAGGTCGAGACGGGCGAGCACCACGGCCAGGGACGCGCGGGCCTCCGGGGAGAGCGCCCACGGGGACTCATTGGCGTCGAGGCGCACCGCACCGGGAGGGATGGGCGCCGGGACGTAGGCCTTGAGTTCGACGAGTTCGGGCCGCAGGAGCGGGGAAAACCATTCGGCGGTGGGCATCGGTGGGGTCGTTCTATCGTAGCCGGACATGGAGGACACCCGATGGGCAACGCTGCATTGGGGCGGGGGGCGTCCGACGGTTCAGCGCGCTGGATGGCTTCGCGCGGCGAGGCGATTGGGTTATACGGCCCCGCGTGACCGGACTCCGACCGACAAAGCTCCTATGGATGGGCGCGGTAACGGGCTACCTGCTCGGAAGAAACCTCGCGTTTCGCCACGCTCCTGCCCTCGCCAACGGCCTCATGCGCCTCACGAACGTGACGGGGCGCGGCGGCGGCGACGCCGAAGCAGGAGAAGCCGCCCTGGATTATTTCGAAGGTGTCGTGGAGGACTACGAACGCATCGGGGCGCATGCAGGTGTCTGCGAGGGCGACGGCCACGGATCCGAGATCTTCCGTGGGCGCACGGTGCTTGAACTGGGCCCCGGCAACACGCGCGCGGTCGCGATGCTCGCGCGGCAGCGTGGCGCCCTCAGCGTCGCAGGCTACGACGCCTTCGACCTGCAGACCCGCGACCCCGCTCGGCTGCGCGCCCTCTACGAAGGCCTTCTCAAGCGCACTGGGGAAGATCGGACGAAGGTCGATGCCCTCCTCGAAGGGGTGCGTGTGCACCACGACGTCGCTTCGCTGAAGGCGACCGGACGGCGGTTCGATCTGGTGATCTCCCGGGCGGTGCTCGAGCACGTGCGCGACCTCACGGTGCTGCACCGCGAACTGCGCGAACTCACCACCGACGATGCGGTGCTCATCCACAAGATCGACATGCGCAGCCACGGCTTCGAGTGGGACCACGAGTTGGATTTCCTGCTCTTCCCCGAAAAGCTCTACCGCGCGGTCACGACGCACATCGGCGAGCCCAACCGGGTGCGAGCCCAAGGGTACCTCGACGTCGCGCAGCAGTACGGATTCACCCCCGTGCACGTCTCGTCCACGCGGCGCATCTCGCCCGAGCGCGTCGCCACCCTGCGCGCGGCGCTCGCCGAGCCGTACCGCTCGCTCTCCCCCGAGGTGCTCTCTGTGCTCGGTATCTGGCTGGTGCTGGTGCGCGAGGGCCATCCCCTCGCCCGCGCCGCGAAGGCGATCGATCTTGAGTCCATCCCCGCTGCGCCGTCCGGCATGGCGCCCTTCTAATCGACCATGCGCCTCCTCGTCGGCGACATCGGCGGAACCTCCACCCGCCTCGCCCTCGCCTCCATCGCCACCGACGGCGCGATCACCCTCTCGAACGAGCGCCGATATCTGAGCGCCGCGGCTCCGAACCTCGACACCCTCGTCCGCGACTGGCTCTCCGACACCGCGACGACCGTGTGCGAGGCGTCGCTTGCCGTGGCCGGTCCGGTGGCGGGCAACCGCTGTCAGACCACCAATCTCCCTTGGTTTCTCGATGGTGACGCCCTCGCAGCCACGACGGGACTCACGGCGGTTCACCTCCTCAACGACTTCGCCGCCGCCGCCTGGGGGACGCTCACGGTCACCGACCACGGGCGCGTTTCCCTTCAGGCGGGGCGCTTCGATGCGACCGCTCCGCGGGTGGTGATCGGCGCAGGTACCGGCCTCGGCCAGGCGCTCATCGTGACGGGGCGCGATGGCGTGCAGGTGCTGCCCGGCGAAGGCGGACACCAGGGCTTCGCGCCCCGTAACGAGCGTGAAGATCGACTCCTCGCGTGGATGCGCCGCGGGCTTCGAGGCAGGGTGTCCACCGAGCGCGTGGTGTCGGGCCTCGGACTGCGCGACCTCTACCGATTTCTGCGCGACGAGGAAGGCCTCACCGAATCGACCGAGGTGCGCGCGCGACTGGAAAACGAAGACCACGGAGCGGTCATCGGAGCGCTCGCTGTCGCCGGGAGTGATCCGCTCTGCGTTGCGACGCTGGAGATGTTCCTTTCGGCGTATGGAGCCGCCGCGGGCGACGCGGCCATCGAGGTGCTGGCTTACGGCGGGGTGTATCTCGCGGGTGGCATTGCCGCGAAGGTGCTTCCGACCATGGCGCGCGGAGGCTTCCTCGAAGGGTTTCGCGACAAGGGACGAATGCGTCCAATCGCGGAGGCGGTGCCGGTATGGGTCGTGACGGACGAGGCCCTGGGACTGCGCGGCGCGGCACGTGCGCGGAGCCCCGCGGCGGGATAGTTCAGGGCTGCAGACCGGGCATCGGTGCGACAGAGCCCACATTGGCCTGCCCCACTTGCCGCAGAAATACAGGATCGAGCGTATCGACGGTGTCCTGCCCAAACCGGCAGTGGTGACGCGCGTTGCGAAACTCCGCGATGTCCGTGATCTGGATGGCCGGGTAACCCGCAGCCCAGAACGGGGCGTGGTCTGATCGTTGACTCCGGTGCCATAGGCGAAACGCTCGACGGTGTATCCCAACGCCGCGAAGCGGTCGGCGCATGAGGTCAGCCTCCTGGACGCACGCCAAGTACGACGCGGCGCTGTCGGTGCCGCAGAGCACCGTCGGGACGTCCACCGGCCCATCGACGACGCCCGGTACGGCGTCGGAAAATGCCTCATCGAAGGGGAATTCTGGCGGTGTTAGCCTGACAACGCGAGCGTCAAGAAGAGGGTGCGTCGGAGTGGCAGGATCATCGGCAACGAAGCCCCGCACGAATCGTCCGCGGCGGACCGACGTCGATTCTTCGCGAGTGCACCCCCGTTTTGCGAAGCCAATTTTCGGTTTTTGCTGATGGATCACGGTCGATCGAATCGAAGGTCCGATGAAGAACCGCGGCGCTGCCCCTTTGACGGAAGCGGTACCCGTGTGGTTCTACCTCGTCCCTCATTAGCCGCCCCGGCGAACGCCGACCTTCACGCGAAGGCCCGGCCACTCCGGCGCGAGAAGAGCGGAGCACCCGATGTCCAAGAAGATCACCCCCGCGACGGCCACCAAGACCGCCGCGAAGCCCGCGAAGAAGACCACCGCCGCCGCCGCCCCCGCGACCAGGACCGCGACGAAGGCCGTGAAGGCCGCCGTCCCGGTTGCGGCCGTCACGGCCATTGCGCCCGTCATTGCGCCCGTCGTTGCGGCCCCGCTGGCGACACTGGACCGCTCGGAGTTTGAGGCGATCGTTCGCACCGAGGCGCACGGCCTCGCGCTCGCTCGAGGATTCCGCAATGGCAACCCCTTCGGGGACTGGGTTCGCGCCGAGGCCACCGTGCTCAGCCGCCTCGCCGCCGAGGGCCGCACCGTCGCGAGCCCGACCGACGACGCCCCCCACACCTGAATCCCCCTCCTCGCTCCCCACTGACGATCACACCTGGAGCAGTTGTCGCAGCCGACGCGACGACTGCCTCGAGACCACCAGGCGCTCGCCTGCGTGCGTGACCAGCACCGCGCGGCCGCCGGCCATGTCATCGATGACCGCGACGTGGTCGAGGTTAACCAGGAGCGCCCGATGCGCGCGGAAGAAGCGCGTGGTGTCTAGCCGCGCCTCGAGCGCCGCGAGGGTGAAGTCCGTCGTGTGGCTTCCTTTGAGCGTGTGCACCGTCACGAGTTCGTGCTCCACGACGCAGTGGGAGATCTCCGCCACGGGCACCAGGAGCGTGCGCCCGGACACGCTCACCGGCAGCCGGTCCGCCAACGGGCGTGGCGAGTTGAGCGACGAACGCAAGGGCGCGAGAACCTCCTCCGCCCGAGCGCGCATCCCCAGGGACTCCGCGCGTGCGACGGCTTTCGCGAGGCGCGCGGCGTCGAAGGGCTTGAGGAGATAGTCGATCGCACCCGCGTCGAAGGCGTGCAGGGCGTATCGGTCGTGCGCAGTGGTGAAGATCACGTACGGTGCCGGCGCGAGGATGTGCGCCACCATCGCGATGCCATCCATCCCGGGCATCTGCACATCGACGAAGGCCAGGTCGGGGCCCTCCTGCTCGATGAGCGCCAGGCCCGCCTCGCCGTCGCTGGCCTCGCCCACGACCGTCACCCGCTCCCCGAGGCCCTCCCGGATGAGCCGCCCCAGGCGCTGCCTCGCAGGCAGTTCGTCATCGATGATCACCGCGCGTGCCGTCATGTGTCGCTCCCTCTAAGACCCCGCGCGCAGGACCCCGCGCGCAGTCACCGTGGCCACCGTCATCGTCGATTCTGCGACGATGGAGAAGATCCCGCGCTCGCCCCACGCCAGCGCCACGCGCCGCCGAACCAGATCGAGTCCGAGGCCGCCCGCGCGCGGTCCGTCGAAGGCCCCGGGGCTGCGCACGGTGAACACTAGGTCGTCGCCGAGCGCGCGCGCCGTCACGGTGATGGTGCCGTCACCGACACGCCCGTGCCGCACGGCGTTCTCCAGCAGCGGCTGCAGTACGAGCGGGGGAACATCCACCGCCGCGATGGACTCATCGCGCTCGATGGACACCCGCATGGCCGGGTAGCGCGCCTGCAGCAGCGCGGTGTAGTCCCGCGCCAGCGCGAGCTCGTCGTCGAGCGGATGCAACGGACGCTGCCGGGTGTCGAGCACCGCGCGGAGCAGCGTCGAAAGCCGAACGATGTTGTCCTCCGCGGCGACCGGATCGCTCGCGCACTGACTCGCGATGGCGTTGAGGGCGTTGAAGAGGAAGTGCGGGTCGAGGTCGGCGCGAAGCGCGTCGAGTTGTGCGGCGGCGAGTTCCGCGGCCAGGCGCTGGTGAGAGCCGAGCGTGCGGTCGAGGCGTTGTTCCAATTGGATGTCGCGCGCGAGCCCCCAGCCGCCGATGAGAAACAACAACCAGGCGACGAGCACCTCGCGCGGTTGCCCCAGCGCGTAGACCCGGTAGATGTGCACCGCGCCCGCGAAGCCGCGATAGAGGGTCACCAGCCCCGAGAAGAGCGCCGTCGCGACGCCGAGGGCGAAGAGGGCGCGCACGAACTTCTCTCCGCGGCGACCATCCTCCTCCATGGGCAGCAGCGCCCGCCACGGAAGCGGCCCGAGGAGCAGCATGTACAACGCCGCGAAGGGACCAAAAAAGAGCGCGATGTTGCGCTGTGTAGCCTCGGCCTCGAGCACGCCAAAGCCCACCCCGAGGACCAGCGTCGCGGGCAGCCGCCAAGAGCGCATCGCCTCGCGGAGGGTGTCGCGAATCAGCGCCACTAGGTCGAGGGTCGGCTCTCTCATCGCTGCTGGGCACCATACGCGCGGCGACGGTCGGGGGCACACCGCGTCGGGTGAGCGGTCGCGGGTAGACGGCGAGCGGTCACCCGGAGACGCGGAGCACCCGATCGGCCCGCAAAATCGCTGGTACCAGCGCGGTTCCCACGGGCGCGAGCCCCACGTGCGGCGCACGAAACCACAGCACCCGCGCGACCATCTCCCGCTCCGCGTGACCGGGCGTCCGAAAGACCAATCGAACGGGACGGGACGATCCCATCGCGGCGACCAACGCCCCGGCGATGACGTCGCGCACGAGCACCCGCCCCTCAGCGGCGCGTACCTGCCATAGATCGAGGGCGTTGACCGGCGCGAGCGATTCGCAGATGCGATTGAAGAGGCCGTGCAGCGCCCGAACGTCCTCCGCGGCGCGGTGCCAGCGCACCGGCGCAAGATCGAGCGAGGCACACAGCGACGACAGGCTGTAGCGCCGGGAGTGCAAGGCACGGCGGGCGAGGCGCAGCGTGTCCAATCCTGGTCCCACGCGCCGGGTGGAGCCCGCGGCGGCAAATGCGCGGTCGAGAAAGCGCACGTCGAGGTCGGTGCCGTGCATCACCGGCACCGCCCCCGCGAGCATCGCCTCGAGCCGAACCGCGACGTCGGCGAACATGGGCGCACCGACGAGCGCTGCGCCGTCGATTCCGTGAAGCGCCCCGGCGGCCGCGGCAATCGGCACATCGGTCTGCAACAGCGTCGCGAACCGCTCGACGACGACGCCCCCGACGACCCGCGCGACGGCGACCTCGAGGAGGGCATCGAGGTTCGGATCGAGCCCGGTCATCTCGCAGTCCACGAGTGCGAAGACGCACTCCGCGAAGGGCACCGTCCAGGGGGCTTCGAGAGGCGGTTCAGTGGAGAGATTGGCGTCAGTCACGGCGGGTGCGCGGCGACCGTCTCGCGGAGCCTTCGTGATAGAGTCTCTCACGATGTTTGTGTGCATCCCATCGACTCGGGCCGTCATGTTTTCGTTGTCCGTCAGCGCAGGCCTCTGGTCATTGCCTGTCACATCATGGGCGGACGATCCGGTCTGCGCGGTTCGTTCTGCGGCGGCCCCGATGCTCTTCCAGAGCGCCGCCGCGGTGGACTTCGGCCCAGGGTTTCGCGGCTCCTTCGGAAGCTCCAGCACCATCGGGTTGGACTACAACCTGCTGCTCCAGGGGGACTACAACTGGTCGATGCCCGGGGAGCTTCGCGCACGCTGGCCGCCCGTCATGCGCGTCGCTGCGATCGGCACCCCGAACGGCGGGCGGCTCACGGTGCAGTACGGCCTACGACTGCAGGCGACGGTGCACCTCTTCGGGTTCTCGCTACCGTTGCCGCTCGACTCCTGGGTGGGCATGGCTGACCGCAGCGAGCGCGGCACCTCGATGTTTACCCCGTGGGCGTGGCGTGGCGACGAGACGGCGGTGCGCGTGACCGCGAGCGAGCGCCTCCTTCGCGAGGGTGACTTTACGGCGCCTGTGGTCGGCAACGTGCACTACCGGCTGCGCGGGAGCTATGAGCTCACCACCACCGTGCGCACGCGAGAGATCTCGTTTCCGCAGGCGATGAGCGCGATTACCGAGACGATGCCCGAGGCCGACGTCGCCACCACCGCCAACGGCGACATGAACCTCCCCGCCCGCTGGAACGGCTCACTCCGTTACGTCGGCTCCATCCGGCTGCGCGTCGAGGCCGTGTACAATCTTTGCCTTCTGGGCATCTGCCGCCCCACGACGACGGAGTTCACCGAGGCGCTGCCCTTCGCGAGCGCCACCGAGCAGCAGATGTCCGTCGATCGAAGCATTCGCCTGACGCTCCCGGGCGCTGCGACGATGCCCGACTACCGGGTAGACCTCGGTCGCATCCAGCTTGGGCGGCAGGGCCGGGAGGTCATCACGCTGAGCAACCCCGGCCGCGCGACGGTGCTCTTCACTCCCGGCACCCCGACGGAGCCTGCGTTTGAAGTGGCCACCGATCCGCTCTGCGTGACCGGCGGCGCCACCCGTCAGCTCTCCGTGCGCTTCACGCCGACCCGCGAAGGCGCGTACGAGTCGGACTTCCTCATCGCGACTTCTTCGCCGTCTGTTCCGACGGTGATGCTGCGGCTCGTGGGCGAGGCGTACGATCCGCTCTCCACGCGCGACGCCGGGGTGACCAACACCGACAGCGGCGTAGCCCGAGACGCCACCACGCCGACCGCGGATGTCATGGCGGGCGACGATGCGAGCAACGCCAAGAGCGACGCTGGCGAGTTGCTGTTTGAGCAGCAACCCGATGGCTGCGGGTGCCGCACTGGCGGGTCCTCGACCCGGCGAGGAAGTGGGTGGGCGCTGGGTCTCGGTGCGCTCGCAATGCTGCGCCGACGACGGGGAAAAGCGCAGACCCGCTAACGCTCAGCGCGAGCCGCCGAGGCCGCCCGCGAAGGGCAGGATCGACTTGATGTCCTCGTCATTGAAGCGAAGCTGCGCGCCGAGGAAGTAGTCAAACCGATCGCCGTTGAAGACGTCATCGACGCCGCCGACAATCCATGCGCGCTGGAGCACGTTGATGGCTGCAGCGACGCGGAGGCGGGGGTAGGTGTTCTCGCCGAACGCGAAGACGTCCGTGCGCACCTCGAGGGCGTTGTCGAGGAGGTGCAGGTCGAGCCCTAGCCCACCGCTGGACTCCTTGATACCGAAGCGAAATGTCGCGGGACCGAGCCGCCGCGCAAACATCAGGCTGAAGCGGAAAGCATCCGTGGTGACGCGCTGGCTGGTGCGAACATGCGCCGTCATCGTCGGGTCGGTGCTGTCCGTGACCGTGCTGATATTGCGCGTGAGCCCGCGCGGATCGTCCACGAACTCGAGCAGGTAGTACTTGTCCTCGCGAGGCTGGAGCCGAAGCTCCACGGTACTGCGCAGGGTGTTCGAGATGAAGCTGTACTCACTGCGCAGTCCGACGATGGTCTGCAGTCGCGCGATGGGGCCGACCAAGTCGTTGACGGCCTCGACGGTGCCCTGCACCTCATCGATGAGGGTCTCGTCCCGCACCAGGCGACCGAGGCTCCCCTCGCCGCGATCGACCGCACCGCTGGCAGAGTTCACGTGCTCGAGGGTCTCGCGAAGCTCGCGAGAAGCAGCGGCGATGTTGCGAATGGCCTCCTGCGTCTCGGTGACGGTGTTCTGATCCTGCGGCTGGTCGCGACCAAGAATCTGCGCGAGGCGATCCGTCGAGACGCGGAGGTTGCCCAGCATCGCCTGAATCTCCGGTCCGCCCTGCGTAGTGATGCGATCCACGGACTGCAGGGTGTGCGTCACCACTTCGGCGTTCTGCTGCACCGTGCGATTGATCGCTGCAGTGAGTTCGCTCACGTTGCGGAGGGTGTCGGAGATCTCACGCTGTCCGGTCTCGTTGCCGATGGCGCCGGCGAGCCGCTCGGTCACCCGGCTGATGTCGCGGGTGATGGCCGCGACGTTGTTCATGATGACGTCGGTGTTGGTGCCCTCGAAGACGTTGGCGATGCGATCGCCCGGGTGCAGGCGCGCCGTGGTCGCGTTGCCCGGCGCCACCACCAGGACAAACTCGCCGAGGATGGACACCGCCCGCCGCGAGATGGTCGCGTTGCGATACACGGGAATGTCGCCCTGCACCCGGATGGTCACCCGCGCCCGGCCGCCCTCCAGTTGGATGCGCTCGATCTCGCCGATGGCGATGCCGGCGGTGACCACGCGCGACCTCGGCACGAGGCCCGCCGCGTCGTCGAACATGGCGTAGAGCCGATAGCCATCCCCGGTGCCCTGACCCTTGAAGAGCGTGCGCCACATCACGAGCGCCGCGATGGCGGCGGCCACAAGCATCACGCCAACCTTCAGAGAGCGGGAGAGATTCTGCATCAGGGGTGCTGGTGGGCGGGGCGGAGAATAGCCACAGCGCGGAGCTCTTCGCTACCGCGCTGAAGCAATGGTCAGCGCGACGCGGCGCGCGTCTCGATGTGAATCGTCACGCTACCGGCGAGAAGCACCGGCACCGCGACGCGCGAAACACCGGGGCGCGGGGCGACGCGCGGCACCACGAGGCGCTGCGGCACACGCTCGCCGATGAGCACGTCGGCGATCACCTGTGCCTGGCGAACGGCCTCGATCTGCGCTGCCGGGCCGATGCCCGCGGTCACATCGACGAGCACGCGCGCGACCTCACCGCCGCGCGCCCGGATGCGCTGCGCGGCCTGCACGAGAAGCGCCCGCGCGGGCGGAGCGACGGTCTGCGCACGCGGCGCCACGGCCACGCGAATGGCAAACCGAAGGGTGTCGCCGGTCGGATCCCAGGTCACGCGCTCGAGGCCCGGGTCCGGGCAGCCGTCCACGTCTTCGAGGCCGTTGATGGTCTCCGGCCGGTCGGCGCATCGATCGGCGTCGCCCACCACGCCGTCGCGATCGGGGTCGAGGTCTGGGCAACCCGAACGGAACCGATCGGCCACGGGACCCACTGCCACATCGGGGCACACATCGAGCGCATCGGCCACGCCATCTCGGTCGGCGTCCGGGAGGGGGCAGCCCGCGCGCGCCGGGTCGGGCCGGTCTCCCTGCGCCACATCGACGCAGCCATCGTCGGGATCGAGCACGCCGTCGCTGTCCGTGTCAGGGATCGGACAGCCCGCGCGCGCGGAGTCCGGGTGATCGCCCGCGGCCAGATCGACGCACTGATCGTCGCTGTCGAAGACCCCGTCGTTGTCGTTGTCCGGGTCGGGACAGCCGTCAGCGTCCTCGTGGTTGTCGACGTCTTCGGGCTCATCGCGGCAGCGATCACTCACGTCGAGAACCCCGTCCTGATCGTTGTCCGGATCGGGACATCCGTCGTCGTCTTCGAAGTCGTCGCGGTCTTCGGGCTGCGTGCGGCAGCGGTCGTCGGCATCGACGATGCCATCGCGGTCGGTGTCGTTGCCCCGCGGAGCGTACGAGACGCCCACGACAGCCCGCCACGCCGGCACGAGCGGCGCGTTGGTCAACGGCGCCGCACCGCCAGCGATCAACTCAATGTCTCCGGCCTCATCGGTCGCGTAGCGAACGCCCGCGAAGATCTCTTGCGTGACCGTGGTGTTGAAGCCGTCGGCGGTCACCAGCGGCACCGTCGTGAGGTACTCCGCGGAGATGCCAAGGCGCGCGATCGGGCGCAGCGCGAGGCCGACGCCGAGCGCCCCGACGTTGCCCACTGCGAGGTCGGCGATGGCGGACGTCCGACGAAGCCTCGCGCCGATGTTGGCCGTCACGGAGAGCAGGCGCGTGCGGTAATCGACCACCATCATCGGCGCAAACGTCGGCCCGCCGCTGCCGTTGAAGCCCTTGTCGTCGCCGAAGGGAATCGCCCCACCGATGTCGAGGCGCAGCCCGGGGCCGCGGGCGTCGGCGACGCGTTCGCGCTGCACGATGGCCCAGGAGAGCTCGAAGCGGATGTCACGCAGGGCGGTGTCGCCGAGCATCGCCCCGGAGGGAGTGACCGCGCGCGCGCCGTCGCCGGACTGCGCCAGAACCACAGGAATCGCCGCAGAGATCTGGAAGCGTCGCAAGATGCCGACAGACCAGAGGAAGTCCGTGGTGATGGCGTAATCGACCGCCGCACGTGGGCCCGTCGGGTTGCTGAGCGGACTCAGCAGGAGCGGCTGACGCATCGCGTGCGCGATCAAACCGAAGCCCACGGCGCCGGACGGAGAAACCATCGCACTGCGCAGCGCGAGGTGATCCGTCGGGCCCGCCGCGGGCCACCAGGTCTGGGCATCGACGGAGGTGTCGGTGCCCACGGACTGCGCCCGCGCCGTCGAGGGCGCAAACGTGAAACATACGGCGAGCGCGCCAAGCGCCGATCGCGTCCACATCGAACGATCCACTGAACACCTCGTCATCGGCCACTTCGCTCGCGTCAAAAGAACCCTCACGCCCATTACGATGCTTCTAGCGGGCCGAATAGACCGCGCCCGGGGCGACAGTCATCGTCGTCGGGGGCGATCCGTCCCGTTGGATGGAGAGAACCACCGGGCGGACGCTCGCACGGTCCATCGATTGGTGGGACTCGATTTCTCCGAGGTCCTGCACGCGACGGCCGTCGAGGGCGACGATGTGATCGCCGACTCGCAGCCCCGCGGCGGCCCCGGGCGCGCCCTCCTCGAGGGAGATCACCCGGAGATAATCTTCATGCACTTCGAAGGTGACACCCATCCCAAAGCGAGGCTCCGGTAGCCGCGCGGCCAGCCGGAGAAGCGCGTTGCGCTGGAATCGAATGACCCAGTTGCCACCGTCGAGGGCGGACGCCGGCAGGCCAGTGACCTCCTCCGCACCCGCGGGCTGATCGACCAGGCCGTCGTCGTCCCAGAGTTCGAAGCGCAGCACGGTGTTGGGACGCACGCGCAGGGCGACCGCCGCCGCGGGCCACTCCGGGTGGAGGGAGTTCGACACCACCGGCGTGCGGTACACCTCGACGCCGTCGCGCAAGACCACGGCATACAGGTCAGGCTCGCCATCGCTGTCCCAGGGCTGACCGTCCGGACGGCTCGGAGGCAGTTCGGCGGAGAGCACCGCCACTGTGCGAATGTCATCCGGCGGCGGAGTCACCCCGTGCACCTGGATGAGCTCCGCAGGGACGCGCCGCGTGGCGGTGGTGTAGCGGGGAAACACCGCCCCACAGCCGACGAGCGACGCCATCGATGCGAGCGCAAGCAGGAGGAAGCAACGCGTGGGAGCCATTTCTGCGCGGGAGGATACGCCCAGGCGGGAGGGAGGTTCCTCCGATTCCGTGGACCGTCGGCTTATGGGGTAACGGTCCACTCTCGCGAGGATTCCGCCGTTCTCGCCGTGCGTCGGGGTCACGCGGGCGGGCTTTGCGCGAGGGGGTGCAGCTTCTGCGACCGCCGGAGGGCATTCCTGCACAGGTATTCCTACATTCCTTTGCAGGTATTCCGAGGGACTTCCTTACCAGGGATCCGGGGAAACGGCGGTCTACCGTCAGATTGCGGGGAAACAAGCGTCAGAAACCGTCGCGTTTCGCACGGACTAGCCCCGACGAGCGGCCAGCAGTCTGAGCCCGCGCCGACGACGGGCACCCTCAGCAAATGCCGACGGAAGTGCTCCGTGGGGTTCGCAAGGGTGGGGTTCGCGAGCCCCCACCC
>CANJUR010000060.1 GCA_947477565.1 Deltaproteobacteria bacterium | reverse complement strand
GCTCTCGTCCGCGGGATGATCAACATGGTCGGTGACGAGCTTCGCGCGAAGCTCCTGGAGTTGCTCATGGATCTCAGCAAAGTGACCGAAGGGCCTCTCATGCGCGATCTGCGCGAGGAGTTCGAGCGCAGGGGGAAGCTCGAAGGAAAGCTCGAAGGAAAGCTCGAGGGGAAGCTCGAAGGAAAGCTCGAAGGAAAGCTCGAAGGGAAGGCGAGCGCGCTGCTCCGAGTGCTCACCCGACGGGGCATTGCCGTCGACGAGGCGATGCGCGCTCGGGTACTGGCCTGCGCCGACGCCACCTCGCTGGACGCATGGCTCGACCGCGCAGTGACCGCCGCCGATGCCGCGGAGGTCTTCGGCGACGGCGGCGCGTAGCCTGCGCGCTCCGAGCCCGCCGCCGAACAGCCCCGACCGCTGGAGAAGCGGGCTCGACGGCAGCGCGGCATGAAGGCTCCCGACGAGCGAGAGGCGGCCGAAGCGCGCCCCCGCGCTGAGGAAGGCCTGCTTCAAGGGAAGCTCCCAGCCGGGGCTCTCGTCTTGCGGGCGCAGCACCGGACGGGTCGTTGCTCGGGAGGTCGAACAGGTGCGGACGAGGGTGTCCTGGCCGGGTACGACGCGCTGGTTCTGGAAAGCAAGGCCGCCGAAAATCCCCGGTCGTCGGTGCACGTTTCCGAAGATAAACAGCGTTGCGGTGACCTGCGCCTCCGCGAACCCGCCGTCGCGGGTCCAGGTGGAGGTGTCCCGGGTGGTGCTCGAGGTGCCCCAGAAGCCCGACGTGGTCATGGTCGTGTCCGTAGTGACGCCGGTCTGCACGAAGGGCATCGAGGTGAGGCCGAGGCCCAGCGAGCAGCCGACGCGCACCGCGGATCCCGGTTTGAAAATCGCGCGCACATGGAGGTCGAAGCGACCCGCCCCCCGAACACACGATCGTTGAGCCCGAGCGCCGCAATGGACGTCGCGCCCGGCAGCGGGATGCCTCCCCCTGGGGCGAACTCGAAGTGCGGCGACGGGCGCACGAGCACTCGCAGCCGTGCCGCCAGCGCCGGGACAACGTGCGCGACCTGCGTCGACCCGGCCGTGGCCGTCGCGAAGGGCCCGAACGCGCCCTACCCTCGATGGCCGACCGGCCGACCGGCACTCGCTCGACCGATCACGGGCGCGCCCCCGACGGGGCCGTTTCGGGGACGCACACACCGCCGCAGTCGCGTCCACCGCGGCCTGGGTCGCAGTCGTCGCCGGGGTCGTCTACGCACCGCCCTCCGTCGCGGCAGGGAAGGCTCGCGCCGCCGCCGCAGAAGCTCGGGTGCGGCCGCATGATGGGGACGCAACGCGTGACGTGGTGGGTCTCCTCGCAGCGCGTCTCGTCGGCGCACGCGACCGCGGCGCAGGCCGACGCGACGGCGGTCGGCGGTCGGTGGCCCGCGCAGGCAGTCAGGAGGGCGAAACCGACGATGGCAATCAAACGGGGCATCGCGGGAACGTATCAACAGAACGCCCCCGCCAGCGCCGACACGATCGACGCCAACGGTGATTCCATCGTGAAGATCGGGATGATTCTGGACGTGCAGGTCTTCTTCGACGGCTGCTACATCGACGCCGCGGACGACCTCGCCAGAGCGTAGCGCTCAGCCCTGCCGCACAACGCCGCGATCGCGGTCTAGGCGCGTCGGCAGGGGCTGACCCTCCTCGACGAATTCAAGCGATGCCGAGTTGAGGCAGAAGCGCTGCCGCGTGGGTGCCGGTCCATCGGGAAACACGTGCCCGAGGTGTCCGCCGCAGCGCTGGCAGCGGATCTCGACGCGCACCATGCCGTAGCTCTCGTCGGTGATCTCTTCGACGTGCTCCTTCGCGTAGGGCTGGAAGAAGCTGGGCCAGCCGGTGCCGGATTCGAACTTCGCCTTCGAACTGAAGAGCGGCAGAGCGCAAAGCCGACACACGTAGGTGCCGTGCTTTTTGTTGTCGAGCAGCGTGCCGCAGAAGGGGCGCTCGGTGCCGTGCGCCAGAATCACGTGGCGCTCGTCCGGGCTGAGCCCGGCGGCGAGGGACTCGATGACGCTGGCGGGAATCCGCGACACATCGAAGCCCGCAGAGGAGACCTTCGGGGGAGTACTCATGGCGCTCACTACTCGCACGACAAACGCCCCGGTGACACCGCACGCCACATCAAAGGGCCTCGAACATCGTCAGGTCGGACCTCCCGCCGAACGAAAGACGTTTGCCGGTTGCGCCGCGGGTTGCTCATGATGTCCTGTGTGGGCTGTATGCCCCGGTATGATCCATCGCGTGTGGCGGTGGGGAGAGCGGGTGCGCCGAACCCGATGGAGGGCACCGTATGGTCATCGCGCAACGTCCGTGGTTTCTCGCCTGTTCGGCGCTCTCGCTCGTGGCGTGCGTCGGCACCTCGGATCCGTTGGTCATTGAGGTCGACGCGGCGAGCCCGCCTCGCTACACGGGCGTCCGCGACGCCGGCGCGCTCGACGGGCGCAGCACGCTCGACCTCGGCACGCTCACCTTCGACGTGCAAGCGCGCGATGTTCCTGCCCGCGACGTGCAGCCCAACTACGACGCCTTCTTCGCGGACAACCCGCTGCCCCGCTACTGCGGCCGGGATGGCGGCAACGACGCGGGCCCGCCGCCGATGCTCCCGGGCGGCACCGCGGAGTGCCCGGACGACCTCACGCGCGAAGGCTGTCCCTGCACCGCACTCGGCGAGATGCGCACCTGCTGGCCAGGCTTGCGCGCCAACCGCAACCGCGGCACCTGCCGCGACGGCATGAGCCGCTGCGAGCCGTACGACGAGTTGAGCGGGCGCTGGGGCGCCTGCGAGGGCTACGTCCTGCCAGACCCTGCGGTGCGCCTTGGTCCGGCGTCGTGTCAGTGCTTCTCCCGGGGCCAGTGGGAGATCACCAACACCTCGCCGTGCTTCATCACCTACGGCGCCGGCGGGTCCACAGCCCCGGTGTACGCCGTATCGACGTACCTCGACGCGGCGGGCCAGGCCCGCTGCCCGACGCAGTCCTCCAACACGCCGCCCCCGCGCCCCATGGCCGGAACCGACTTCAGCCAGGACTTCCTCACCGTCGATTGCACCGGGCAGTTCGAGCTCTGCTATGCGATTCGCGCCGGAAACGCGACGAACCCGCTCGCCTCGGACTGCACCGTGGCCCGCGTGTGCACCTCGGCCTGGTACGGCACCGCCAACGTGCGACAGGCCTTCCCCCCGTTGCCTTCGTGGGCGGGCACGGACCCGGCGTGCACCCGCCGCTTCGTCGATCAGGGGGGCTACGGCGAGATGACCGTCATCGGACAGAGCAGCGAGTGCCAGCGCATCGACGACGCGGGCCAGCCGTACGTCTTCAACCGCGTGACCTACTGCCCCGCCCGCTGCTCGATGACCCCGACGCTTCCCGAGTGCGCGCGCTGCGGCAACGGCGGGGCAGGGATGTTCTAATCAGGGTTTCGGGCCCCCGTTCGATCGCCTGGTTTTCTCGGATAAAATACCGTCATATCTGCACCGTTGCAGGCCACAATCTCCCGCGGTTGTAGAGTCGGTGCGATGTCACACAAGAAGTCCGCCGCCATCGATTGGAATCACGTGACCGACAACCAAGCCGCGATCCTGGAGGCGTACTTCTCGCTCTACCAGACGCGGGAGCCGACCACGATCGGCTCCGGGGAGATCCTCCGCTGGTTCCGCGAGCGCGATCGCAACCCGCCCTCGGAAGCCCTCATTCGCACGCTTCTCGCTGACATTGAGGCCCCTCGACGGGGCGGTGGCCGGCCCGCTCATCACACCGAGCCGGTCGAGACTCTGCCCCCACTTTTGCCCGTGGGTCGCCGGAATCTGGCGCACCCCCGCCGCTCGCCGCCAAGGTAGAAACCGTCCTGCTCCCGGCGCACTTCGCGGGCGCCGAACGCGACGCTCACGCACGCGCACACCGCAGAACGACTGGCCAGGCAACGGCACCTGCGGACACACAATGCCCTCTACGGGAGTGAAGACCAGGCCGTTCGAATCATGGATTCGAACACCGTATTCGCGCTGCTGCTCGACCGAACTGCGATCAACGCCATCGAGGATGGGAAGCTCACTCTGTGTCTCGAAGCGCTCGACGCCGCAGTAGACCGACGCCGACAGGTGGCACTCGCCGAGGTCTTCAACAAGTGGGCACTGCGATGTCGCGGCTGCGCCAGATTTTTTCGTGATTCCTGCTAACCGTCCGTCGCGCTGTGGGTGTATTCAGCTCGTGCTTTTGTTTGGCGGGCATTCACGTGTGGGCGACATCCTCGCTCACCCAAAGCGAGCATTCTTTCATGATGCGTCTAAGCCTCTTTTCCCTTGTGTGCGTGGGGTCTCTCGGTGCGTCGGTTCTTACGGGGTGCGATGACTCGCCTGCGGCGGGAGACGCGGGCATGGACGGCAGCATCGACGCCGGCGGCCCGGACGCGGCCCGCGCCGCCGGGGCGCTCATCGGCGTCACGATGAACAGCACGGTCGCTTTCTTACTCGAAGACTTTCCGAGCGCCTCGCGCGACCGTATCGCCGCCGAGGTCACCGCGCGACCGATGAGCTTCTGGGTCGCCCGTGCGCAACAACAGATTCGGTTGACTACGCTGCGGCTCATCTATCGCAATACGTTCTATCCGCCAGAAGAAAACCGCTTCTCGCTCCCGCTCCCTGCGCAAGACGTGTGGGAGGTCACGCCGATGGGCGCCGCCACGCGCAGAGTCATCGATGGGCACGACGTCATCGCGGTGAACTATGCATTTCGCACGACGATTCTCACCGATGAGGCGTCACCCGCAGCATCCGAGCCAATGCTCGCCGCCGTCGGCGGTACCTATACCGAGAACTTCGAGTTTCCCGCAGATCCGACGCTGCTTCTTCAGCGCACCGGCTACGCGTGCCTCGACGAAGACCAGTTTCCCGTCGACAGCGTAAACGCTGAAAACGCCTGGGAGTTCTACGACCACACGTGTGATGCCGAGACGCCCGACATGATCACTTGCCACGTGACGGAGTCCGGCGGGACGGAGAGCTGCTCGGCGGCGCTCACTCGCGTGACCGGCCACGTGTCGGCCCCGATGCGCTTCGAGCGACTCGCTTTCAACACAGCCCTCGCCGACCGCGTTCGCCGCGGCGCGGTCACCACGCCCGACGCCCCCGACCTCGCCGTCGTCACGACGGGTCCCTTGTCCCTCTCTACAAACTACCTGGTCTATCGATACATTCCCGCTACGAACTGCGCCGTGGTCGAGCGCTGCGTCGGGGGCGCGGGCTGGCGTCGGCTGCTCACGTTCGACTCGCACGACCACAATCAGGGCGGCCGCCCGCTGCACATCGGCCCGGTCGATTACAGCGTGGAGGGCCTCGGCTCCGAGCTGATCGAACACCATGCATACGAGCTCAGCGCGTGCCACAACCACTATCACTTTCGCTATTATGGCGACTTCTCCTTCGGCGCTTCTACGGGCCCCGGGCGAGTGCAGAAAAATGGCTTCTGCATCGAGTCGACAGACCGTATTTCGAACAACGAGTCTTCGCCGACGCATACGCCGTACGACTGCCACAATCAGGGCGTCTCGCCCGGCTGGGGAGATCTCTATTCGGCAGGGCTTGTCTGCAACTGGGTCGACGTCACGGGCGTGAGCACGAGCGCCGGGCCGGTCACCAACAACCTCTCGTTTCACTCGAATCCTGACGGGTTCATGTGCGAAGGCACGCTGCTCAGAGACGCCGCAGGGGCGCAGCGCTGGGAGACGACGAGCTTTCGCACCGAGCGCGGCGAGCCGGTCGGTCGGCCGATGTGCACGCAGAGCCCAGGCACCGAAGCGAACGATCTCGGCACGGTGCCCGTCACGCTGCCGCAGCGCGGCGGCATGATGTCGAGCGCGTGCACCGATGCGCAGTCGATCGGCCCCGGGCGCAACTGTGGCTTCACCATGCAGACCGCGATGCCCACGTGTACGCCCGGCGCGATGGTGACGCTGCAGTGCTCGGGTGGCACCGCCGCGGCGCCGCAGGTGGTTCGCGTGTGCGAGACGAGCCGCGTGCTGGGCACGGGGGTCGATTGTTCGCGCCGTGAAGCGCTGGCAAACGAGGTCAACGCCAACGGCATGACCGCGGTGACGTTTCGTTGCCCCGCGATGCGCGACGCGATGGAGCCGGGCGGGCAGTACGCGATCTATGCTGCGCCCGCGTTCAACGGCGACAGCGCGATGCCCGTTACCTGCCGCTGAAATGGCACGACGACGGTGTTGCCGGCTTGCCTGACGCGCCCGCCCGGGCTCGAACTCTCGTCGGCGACCCGCCCCCGCAAGTCTGACGGTTGACCCGAGCCTCCCCCATCCCCGGGGAGGACACGCCGCCGCGACGCCGAACGCCCTCCCTCCGCCCATTCGCCACCGATGCGCAGCACACCCCCCGTGTGTCGTGCGCCCGTTCGCCACCGACGTCATCACTCCCCGATCGTGCGGTGCGCCCCTCCGACACCGACACCACGATCACTCCGAGGGTCTCCCGCACCGGTACGCCACAGGCGCGGTCATCACCGGGGCTGTGCGCCTCACCGTCGCGAGGGGACCGCGGTCGCGGGTGCCGCCCGGCCGACCTCCCTGCTACGCCGCCGACGCCTCGGCGAACGCCTGCACCAGTCGCGGATGCACGAAGTCGATGAACGCCCGCGTGCGCGGTGGCAGATGCCTCCCGCCGACGTGGAGGATGTGCACCGGCGTCGGCGTCGGTGCGTACGCGTCGAGCACGCTCACGAGGTGCCCGGCGCGAAGCGATTCGTGCGCGACCCCGATGGGCATGCGCGCGATGCCGAGGCCGCGCTCGGCGGCCTTGCGCAGCACCACGAAGTCGTCGCTGACAAGGCGACCGCTGACGGGAACCTCGACGGCGCGCTTCCCCTTGCCGAACGGCCACGTCGTGCGCGCAACGGTGCCGGCCTTCGTGAAGCGCAGGCACGCGTGCGTCGAGAGATCGGACGGCCGCGCGGGCGTGCCGTGGCGCGCGAGGTAAGCGGGGCTCGCGACCAACCGATAGGCCGAGGTCCCGATGAGCTTCGCGATCAGCGACGAGTCGGGCAGTGAGCCGGCGCGGATGGCGACATCGAAGCGCTCGGCCACGAGATCGACCGGTCGGTCGGTGAGGTGAACCATCACTTCGAGCGCCGGATACGCCTCGAGGAAGTCCGCCACGATCGTCGCGAGAAACCTCTCGCCGAGGGGCACCGTCGTCGTCACGCGCAGCTTGCCGCGCGGCTCGCGTTGCAGCTCCGTCACGGCGGCCTCGGCCGCGTCCAGGCGCGCGATGGCGCCCTCTGCCTCCTCGGTGAACACCGCGCCCGCGTCGGTCAACGCGAGCGTCCGCGTGGTGCGCTGAAGGAGCTGCACGCCGAGCTGCTCTTCGAGCTCCGCGACCTTGCGGCTCACGGTGGTCTTCGGCATGCCGAGCGCGCGCGCCGCGCTACGGAAGCTGCCCTCCTGCACCACCCGCACAAGCACAAGGGCAGCGTTGAGATCGAAGTGACCCGCCATCGGGACAGTCTATCCCGATCGAGCCTGCTTGTCCTGAATGCATCCACAGCGCACGGTGCTTGGATTCCGTCCACCCGCCTTCCAGAGAGGACCCCCCGTGAAACTTCTGACCTCGACCCGACTCGGCAAGCTGCATCCCCGGAACCGCGTCGTGATGGCGCCCATGACCCGCAGCCGCGCCGACGCCGCGGGGATCGTTGGCGAGTCGACGGTTCGCTATTACGTCCAACGCGCGACGGCGGGGCTCATCATCACCGAGGCGACGAACGTGTCGGCCGACGCGGTGGGCTCGCCCCGGACGCCGGGCATCTGGAGCGACGCGCAGGTCGAGGCGTGGAAGAAGGTCACGAGCGCGGTGCACGCGGAGGGCGGAACGATCGTGATGCAGCTCTGGCACACCGGTCGGGTGGGGCACTCCGACGTCCGCGGCGGCCGCCTTCCGCTGGCCCCGTCGGCGGTGGCCATTGCTGGACAGAAGTACTTCACGCCGACGGGCCCGAAGGATTTCGAAGTGCCGCATGCGATGACCCACGACGAGGTCCGCGCGACCATCGACGACTTCGCGCACGGCGCGAAAAACGCCAGGACCGCGGGCTTCGACGGCGTCGAACTGCACGGCGCCTTCGGCTACCTGCCGCACCAGTTTCTCGTGGACTCGGCCAACCAGCGCACCGACGAGTACGGCGGCACCGTCGAGAACCGCGCGCGCTTCGTGCTCGAGGTGATGGCGCGCCTCGTGGGCGTCTGGGGCGAAGGGCGCGTGGGCATCCGTCTGTCGCCGACGCTCGCGTACAACGGCATGGTCGACTCCGCCCCCCTCGCGACGTTTTCGTACCTCATCGAGCAGCTGAACGCCCTGCCGCTCGCGTACCTCCACCTGATGCGCGCGACGCCCGACGCAGTGCGTTTCCCCTCGTGGCCAAGCGACACCATCGCCACCTTCGGTCCGCTGTTTCGCGGAGCGCTCCTCGTCAACGGCGGCTTCGACCGCGACTCGGCCGAGGCCGTCGTCGAGGCCGACCACGCCCAGGCCGTGTCGTTCGGTGCGCCGTTCGTGTCGAACCCCGACCTGGTGCATCGCTTCGCCGCGGGCGCGCCGCTCGCCGCGGGCGACCGGAGCACGTTTTACGGCGGCGGCGAGCAGGGCTACGTCGACTACCCCGCGCTGCGCGACCCCGCCCCGCCGGTCGCGAAGGGCTACTGGCTCGTGATGGCGAGCATCACCGACCCGGCCCGGTTTGGGCAGTACACCGCCGTCGCGGGGCCGACCCTCGCGTCGTACGGCGCTCGCGTGCTCGCGCGCGGCGACGTCGCCGAGGTCGTCGAGGGCGCCGTGCCGCGGCGGCCGTACTTCGTAGAGTTTCCGAGCTACGCCGCGGCGCACGCGTGCTTCCACTCCGCGGCCTACCAGGACGCCATCGCGCTGCGCGCAGGGGCGGCGCACTTCGACATCGTCGTCGTCGAGGGCACGCCGCCCGATTCAGCGCCGACGCGCTGAGTGCGTCCGCGGTCGCTTCCACCACCCGTCTCCGACGGTCTGTGTCTCCTCCACCCGCTCAGCCCAATAGAGCCTTGCCGACCTTCTGGAACGCCCCGGTCTGCGATGCGATGTGCTGAAACTGCGCGTCGCGATCGGGGTGATCGCGGAGGGAAACCGGTGCGCGAGATCGGTCGGCACGGGGTATAGTCCCGGCCCTATGATGGAATACCGACGCATGGGCCGCAGCGGCCTCCAACTCTCCGCCCTCTCCTTCGGGTCGTGGGTGACTTTCTCCAATCAGCTCGACGAAGACCTCGCGACGGAGTGCCTCAAGGCCGCCTACGAGGGCGGCGTGAACTTCTTCGACAACGCTGAGGTTTATGCCCGCGGGGAGTCCGAGCGGGTGATGGGTCAGTCGCTCCGCAAGCTCGGCTGGCGGCGATCGTCGTACGTGGTGTCTACGAAGTTCTTCTGGGGGCTCAACAAGGGCCCCAATGAGCGCAATACCCTCAATCGCAAGTACCTGCTCGAGTCGATGGAAGCCTCACTGGAGCGCTTCGGCCTCTCGCACGTCGATCTCGTGTTTTGCCACCGTTCCGACCCGGCGACGCCCATCGAGGAGACCGTGCTCGCCATGCACGACCTCGTCGCCCGGGGAAAGACCCACTACTGGGGCACCAGCGAGTGGAGTGCCGCGGAGTTTCGCGAGGCGTGGGACTTCGCCGACCGCTGGCACCTGCACCGCCCGGTGGTCGAGCAGCCGCAGTACCACCTCCTGCACCGCGAGCGCGTGGAGGAGGAATACGGTCCGCTCTATCGCGACCTCGGAATGGGCACGACGACCTGGTCGCCGCTCGCCTCCGGCCTGCTCACTGGCAAGTACCTGAATGGCATTCCCGAGGGGTCGCGCGCCATGCTCAAGGGATATGAGTGGCTTCAGAAAGACCTCGTCGATCCGGCCAACACCGAGAAGGTGCGGCGGCTGCTCACGGTGGCGGAGTCCGTCGGCTGCACCCTGGCGCAGCTCGCCATCGCGTGGTGCGTGAAGAACCCCAATGTCACCACGGTCATCACCGGTGCGAGCCGCCCATCGCAGGTGACGGAAAACCTCCGCGCCCTCGACGTTTTGCCGAAGCTCACGGGCGACATCATGGCCCGCATCGACGCCGCGCTCGTGGGCTGAAACGCCCGCGCTCGCCGACTCTCCGCCCGAAGATCCTCCGTCCCATCACGAACCCCACCACCGACGGCCCGAGCGTCGCGTCTGAAGCCCCCGTGTCGTCGCATCGCCCGGGGGACCGCACCGGAGGTCAGCGCGGCATCCACACATGCACCGGCCCGAAGGTCGCTGCCTCGACGTAGTTCGCCTGCACCCACCGCGCGAGCGCAGGAGCGTGCCGCTGCAGGTCGTCGAGCGCGGTCGGTTCGGTCATCCAGGGCGAGTGGTCGATGAGCACGCACGCCGCCGCGCCGTCGCGCTGAAGGCGCCGGAGGTCGTCGGAGATGTTGCGACGCTGCAGCGCCTCGAGGCCTCGCAGGCGCGTCGTCGGAAGCGTGTCGCGGCGCGGCGGAAGCAGCAGACCCGCGAGGTCGATGCCCGCGCTGCCGAGCGTCGCGGTGGCGGGCCGGCGGCGGGCGTAGAGCAGCACGGCGACGTCGTGGCCGTACACGTAGACCCGCGCATCTGGAGGGGTGTGCGCGCGCAGCCACGCCGCGCCGAGGCGCAACTCACGGGGGAAGTAATCCGGGACGCCCAGGCTCGGCCCGGGCGCGAGCGAAGCGAGGTTGCCGTCGGCGATGCGCTCGTACTCCAGGCACTCGGGCAACCGCAGCGCGCTGCCCGGCAAGAGGCTCGCGGACCACAGCGCCAGCGACGCTCCCGTCAGGCCTACGGTGAGCGACGGGAGCACCCGCGGCAGCACGCGCTCGACCGCCGTCACCAACAGGTGCACCCAGAGCAGCAGCGTCGCGCCCATCGGCAGGTGCAGGTGGTAGACGAACCCCTTGTGTTGGATCAGCACCACCGCCACGGCCACGGCGGGCGCGAGGAGCAGCGGGAGGTCGCGGCGGGGCAGCGCGCCGAGGGCGACGAGCGCGAGGCTGAGGGCCGTCGAGGCGAGGCCCGCGCGCAGCCAGTGGAAGGGGTCTGCGGGCTCGAGGAGGATGTCGCGGAGGGGGCGGTGGTAGATGTCCTGGTAGAAGAGCGGGCCGTGCACGAAGCCCTCGCGGAGATAGTGCGGGAGGCTGCCCAGGAGGAGTGTGAAGACGAGTGCGGGGACAGCTCCGAGGAGGCCGCCCAGCACCAGGTGGCGAGCGGCTGCGAGGCGGTGCCCGGCGCCCGTGACGGCGAGCGCGCCGAGCAGGAGAGGGACACCCATCAGGCCGAAGTAGGGCTTGAGCGTCGTGGCGAGGCCGATGAGCGCGCCCGCCGCGAGCAGGGCGCCGCGACGGCGAGCCATCGAGGCGGTGTCGTCGAGCGCGGCGGCCCCGAGCGCGGTCGCCGGGAGCACGAACCACAGGGCCATCGTGTCGCGCTGCGAGAGGTGCCAGGGGAAGGTGCGGAGGTACTCCGCGACGACGACGGCGACGGCGCTGAGCGCGGCGACGAGGCGCAGGGCGCGCGTGGGGGCGCGGCGCGGGAGGGCGTACCCCGCGGCGGCGACGGTGGCCATGAGGGTGCCTAGTTCGAGGCGACGGAAGCGCCCCTCGTCGAGGCCGCCCAGGTGCATGAAGACCCAGTGGATGGCGTGCGAGAGGGGGGCATTCATGTCGCGCAGATCGCGGTAGTCCACGGAGCCCCGGGAGATCGCCCATGCGATGAACTGGAACTGCGCCGGGTCGCGCGCCAACGGCGAGCGGAGGAAGTGCGCACCGAGTTCGCGGAGGGCCTCCACGAGCAGCGCGAGGGCGGCGAGGGCGACGAGGGCAGGGGCGATCCACGGGGTCGCGGCGGCGAGCAGGGCGCGGAATCGGGGCGGGAGTGGAGGCACTGGGAGCGAGCGGAGCATACGGCTCCGTACGAGAAGTGCTGAAGTGTCTTTCGCAGGTCGAGGCGCAGCCCGGGGTTGACGTCGTGCGAGACGGACCACGAGTCTTCGAGGCGCTGCCGGGCGAAGAGGTCGTAGGAGATGGACACCGCGAGCGGCGCGAAGATCGGGACGCTCAAGCGCGCGTTGAGGCGCACGATGGTTTCCGCCGTCGTGGCCCACGGCTCGCTCCACGCCACCGTCGGTGAAGAATTGCCCTTCGACGTCGCGGTCTTGAATGTGGAAGGGTGTTCTCGCGGGAAGGTCGCCGCGCAGAACCACCACGGGCTGCAGGTGTGCGTCGGTTTGAGGGTCTCCCAATCACTCCGACTCGAGGTCGCTCTCGACGTACGGGACCGGCGTGTACCAGCGACGGTGCCGCCAGGGCCTGCGCCACGCGAGCGGGTCGCGCACGGCGATGAGGTCGCCGATCTTGCGCAGGCCCGTGTCGCCCGCCGATTCGATGGTCTGCGGGTACCCGCGGCGCAGGCGCACGGTGTTCTCGAAGGCGTACCGGAGCTGCTCGGCGTCGATGTGGCCCTCGGCGTTCGTCCGCAGCGCGGTGCCTTGCGTGCGTACCCGCTGAGGGTCCTGGTCGTTGGGGCCGTTGGCGATGGTGGTGTTGGAGAAGCTCGCGTCGATGAAGAAGCGAAACGTCCATCGGGTGCGCTGCGCCGGGTCGATGGGCGCAGTGGTGATCACCACCTGTGGGGGCGGGGGGCTCGCGGAGAGACGGTGAAACAAGGGTTCTGACGGTAGATCATGCTTTCCCAGCATTCAGTGGTAAGGCCCAGTGAGTACTCAGTACTCAGTCCCCAAAAGGCCGCCGGTCGATAGGCCGGATAAGCATCGTTTTGGTACTTTCGTCGGATACCGTCAGAACTCAGCAGGGATGCGGCGAAACCATGATCTACCGTCAGAACCCCTGGTTCACCGTCTCTACGCGAGCCCCCACCCCCGGCCCGGCCCCACGAGTGGGGGCGTGGGAGGCCGGAAACACCTCGACTCTCGCAACCTCTCTCGCCCCGCTTCGAGAACCCGCGCATGGCACGACGACGCGCACTCGATGGCTGGTCCTTCGCTTCCCCCGGCAAGACCGAACGCGCCCGCGAATTGCGGCGTGCGAGGACGCCCGCAGAGCAAGCACTCTGGGCAGTGCTACGCGGCAAGGCCCGTTGGTCCTCGAGTGCGTCCGCAGCCTGTGATCCGTGGATGGATCGTCGATTCCTACTGCTATGCCGCTCGGCTGGTGATCGAGGTGGACGGCGACATCCATGACCTGCAGCGAGCGGAAGACGAGCGACGAACGCTTGCCCTGCACCTCGAAGGCCTGGAAGTGCTGCGCGTACGAAACGAGGAGGTCCTCAGCGAAATGGCTGACGTCGTCGCGCGAATTGTCGAGGCTATCCACCATTCCGGGGTCGGGCCTGACCATTGGGGCCGCGAGGTCGCCCCAGGCGAGTCCACGAAGGGAGAGTGGCCGAGTCGTCTCTGCTCTGCCCACCCTGCCCCCACTTGTGGGGGCGGGGCCGGGGGCGGGGGCTCGACGTGACGGTAGATTCACCTGGAAATCATGTGTTTCCGACGCGAATCCCGGATCCCTGCTAAGCAGGGTTGAGTGCCCGACCCGATCGCAGCTTCCTTCGCCGTGCATCAACCGCCCGCGCGCCCGCGCCCTGTTCTGTAGGCGCAAGCGATGAGTGACGCCGCAACCGACTTGCCGAGTCCCGAGGGTCTGACGCTGAGGAATCCCCTCGTTTTTCATCGAGGAGCGTCGGTGTTTGCACGAGCCCCCTTCCCCGCTGCCGCGCGCCCTACCCCCGCGAGCGGGGGCAGGGCTCAGGGCGCTGACAGGTTCGCGATTGCACTGCAGACGTGGGAGCCCTGCCCCCGCCCCGCGGGGGTTAGGGCGCGCGGCAGCGGGGAAGGGGGCTCGTGCAAACACCGACGCTCCTCGATGAAAAACGAGGGGATGCCTCAGGGTCTGATGATCAATCAAGCCCGAATCCTGGAGAGCGACTACTCACTTCGTCAGCGTCTTCCCGGCCCGAGTGTCGGGAGCCACAAGGTCCTCGCCGAACTTCGGCGGAAAGGGCCCTGCGTCGATCTTCCGAGTGAAGCGCTGATCCGCGATGTACTGGCCACTCACGATCTGCCGCGTCGGCTTTCCGATACCGCCCCGCCGAGCGCGCGATCACCACCGCACACCCGCGCCGCGCCACCACGCGCAGCCAGCGGTGCTCTCCCGAGGGCGCGCCGGGGACTCGCGACGAATGGCGATGGACCGGGTATTTCGTCCGTGGCGTGTGCCGTCAACCCGGGCAGCATCGGGTCAAGGAGGGTGCCGTTGGTTCGCCAATGCGCCCTCGGTCGCGGCGGGTGAGTGCAGGCGACATGGGTATCACCCCGCTCCGCCCGCAAACAGTCGCCGGTGAGCTCTTCCAGCGCTGGAGTTCGGAGTAGGCGGTGGTGTCGCGTGGGGAGCGTCGGCTCCGCGTTCGCGGACGGGCCTTCGGCCCATGCTTACGCTGAAGCCGGCGCGTACCCCAGGCGACGCTCATCACTCCTTCCATCACGGACTCCGAACTTCAGGAGATTCCGTGTAGGGTTGACGGCTCCTGCGAGCCTCGGCAATAATCGAAGAACTGCCGTCGGCGCATGGTCCTGCGTGGGCGCGACGGTGCGACAAGATGCTCATACCCGGCGAAACCTTCAGCAGTTACCGGGTCATCCGTGAGATCGGCCGCGGGGCCATGGGTGCGGTCTTCGAGGCCGAGCACGTCCAGTTGCGCAAGCGCGTCGCGATCAAGGTGCTGCTGCCCGAGGCGGCTAACGACCGGGCGGCGGTGCAGCGGTTTCTCCGCGAGGGGGAGGCCGCCGCGCGCATCCGGCACGAGCACATCGTCGATGTGAGCGACGTCGGCACCCGCGACGGAACGCCGTATCTGGTGATGGAGTACCTCGACGGCGAGTCCCTGGCCGACCGGCTCGCCCGCAAGCGTCGCTTCACCGACACCGAGCTGGTTGACCTCGCAATTCCGATCTGTGACGCCCTCGCGGTGGCGCACGAATCGGGGGTCATCCACCGCGACGTCAAGCCGGACAACATCTTCCTCGCGCGCACGAAGCGCGGTGCCACCCGGGTGATGCTCGTGGACTTCGGCATCTCCCACTTCGCGCACAACGACCCCAAGCTCGCCCGGCTCACCAGCTCCGCGGTGCTCATTGGGACGCCCTGCTATCTCTCGCCGGAGGCCGCCCGCAGCGCCCGCAACGTCGACGCCCGCAGCGATCAGTACTCCTTCGGGGCGACCCTCTACGAGTGCCGCACCGGGCTGCTCCCGTACGAGCGCCCTTCGATCTTCGAGATGATCAGCGCGATTCTATTGGAAGACCCTGTGCCGCCCTCGGAGCGGGCGTCGGACATCGATCCGCGCCTCGACACGGCCATCCTGCGCGCCATGTCCCGGCACCCGGAAAACCGCTTCCCGGACATGCGCGCCCTCGCCCTCGCCCTTCTCCCGCTGGCCTCGCCCGCCGTCCGCGCGCACTGGGAACCCGAGTTTCTTGACCCCGCCCGGGGCGGCACGAAGCGCACTCCGCTCGGTGCCTTCGACGCCCCGCGCACCCGCCCCGTGACCACGGCCGACGATCTCCGCCCGCTTGACCCCTACGAAGATCTCGGCCTTGCCCGGACCGACCCGCCCGATGGCTTCGCCCCCGTCGCCGCGGACGTGGGCGTCGACGCCACCCTGCGCCCCGAGGTTCCGACCCCGCAGCCCGAGAGTCTCACCGTGGTGCCACGCGCGCGTGGGTCGCTCGGCGCGCGCCCATGGGTCGTTGGCGTCACGCTCGCCGTGGGCCTCGCCGTCACCGTTGCCGTGCTCGCCCGTGGTGCCCAGCCCGCGACGGTCCCTATCGTCGCCGCGGTCGCGGTCGCCCGCCCCACACTCCGACCGACCCCGGTCGCGTGGGTGCATACCGCGGCGCTGCCGTCCCCCCCGTCCCTCCCGTTGCCGCCGGTCGCCCCGCCCTACGAGCACCCACGCCACGTCCACCACCACCGCGATCCGGCCGGGCCCGACCCATCGCCCACGCTCGCCGTCGCGGTGACTGCCCCGCCGCCCGCCGCCCCGCTCTCGACTCCGCCGCCACCCCTGCCACCCCCGCCCCGCTCGCTGCTGCGCACGGATTTCGGCACCCCCACCCCGTAGGCCCGACGCCCCCAGTGACCAGCCGCGCCCTCGCCCTCCCGATGTCCCTCGCGCTGCTCTTGCACGGAGCCGCGTCACCCGCGCAGCCCGTGCCGGCGGTCGCCCCCTCCGACGTCGAGATCGCGCGCCTGGCCTTCGCGCGGGGCGTGCTGCTCGCCCAGCAAGACCGATGGAGCCAGGCGCTGGAGGAGTTTCGCCTGTCGCGGCGGCACTCCGACCGACCGCGCACGGCCTTCAACGTGAGCCTCGCGCTCGAACACCTGGAGCGCTACCGCGAGGCGCGCGCGGCGCTGCGCGAGTGCATCTCGATGCCTGGGGTGCTCGCCGAGGCCGACCTCGTCACCGACGCACAAACGCTGGAAGCCATGGTGGTCCGGTCGCTCGCGCGGCTGCGGCTGGTGGTCGCGCCGGCGAACGCGGAGGTGCGCGTCAACAACCGGGTGATCCTGGACGGGCGCGACGAGCCGGTGCGCGAGCTCGACATCGACCCCGGGCAGCAGGAGGTGGAGGTGGCGGTGGCGGGCGTGCCGACGCAGCGGTTCGTGGTCTCGCTGCGGCCGGGGGAGAGCCTCCAGCGGCGGGTCGACCTCGCGGTGCTGCCAGGGCGGATCGCGGTGACGGTCGACCAGCGAGATGCCGTCGTGAGCATCGACGACGAGGTCGTCGGGCATGGCAACACGGTGTGGCAGGGCTCCCCCGGGGCCCACCGGGTGCGCGTGGAGGCCGAGGGGTTTCGACCGTTTCGTCGGCCGGTGGTGGTGAGCGTGGGCGGCGATCTGCGCGTCGAGGTGGCCCTCGCGCCGTCGCGCACGCCGTGGATCCAGAGCCCGTGGCTGTGGTCGGCGGTGGGTCTGGCAGTGGCGGGGGGAGTCCTCGCTGCGGTGCTCATCGAGCACAGCGCCGCGCCGGACGGCGGGAGCACCCAGCAGGTGTTCCAGGGAGCAACAGTGCGATGGTGACCCGGGCGTCGAGGGTGTGGGCGTTGCTCGTCGCGGTCGCCGTGGCCTCCCTCATCGGGTGCCGGGAGGTTCCGGCGACGCAGCTACTGGTCCTGGTGGACAGCGACCTCGCCGTGGACACCGAGCTCAACCGCCTCGAGGTCGCGGTGACCGACCCCACCGGGGCACAGGTGTTCAGCCGCCGCGAGTTCGCGCTGCTCCCCACGCCCCGGCCCGCGGCCTACGCGCTACCGTTGTCGTTCGGGCTCGTCCCGATCAATGGCGACGCCACCCGCCGCGTCCGGGTCATCGTCAGCGCCCGCACGGTGAACACCGGTCGACGCATCGAACTCACCGCCCTCGCCGGGTTTCTGCCCGAGCGAAAGCTCCTGCTGACCATGTTCTTGCAGCGCAGCTGCGTGGGCATCGACACCTGCGCCGACGGCCTCACGTGCGTCGATGGTGCCTGCGTCGACGCCCGTCGGCCCGCGCTCCCGGACGTCACGGCGCAGGGCTCCGTCGACGCCGCGGGGGTCTTCGACGTCGCCCGCGCCGAGGCCTCCGTCGACGCCTCCATCGATCTCCCCGATGTGCCCGCGCTCCCCGATGTGCCCGCGCTGCCCGATGTCGTGGACGCCGGCCTTGACGTGCCCGCCGACGTGCGCGTGGACGTGCCCACCGACGGGCCCTCTCTCCCCACCCCGCAGCTCATTTTTCCGACCACCGGGGCGCTTACCAACACCCGGCAATTGTGGTTGAAGTTTCGCGCGCTGGGCGTGCCCTCGGGCACCCTCGGGGCGGTCGAGTTCTCCGGTCGACCGGACTTCCTCGCCAACGACACCGCGACCGTCACCCTCTCCACCGGCATGACCGTCGGGCGCGTCACCACCTGGGACATCAACAACTACAACGCCGACCGCCTCATGTCGCCGGGCGGGACCATCGGCTCCAACCGCACCCTCTGGTGGCGCGCGAGGCTGACGCACCCGGACAGCGCGACCGTCCGCTCGATGCCTTGGCCCTTCCGACAGCGCCCCGCGCAGCCCCTGCGGGCGGGACTCATCAGCGGGTTTCAGCTTGTTGCCGCCGTCGGTCAGGCGGGGGACTTCAACGGCGACGGGGCTGGGGACGTCTTCGTGATCACCGCGCGCTCGGACATCTCCAACGGCGGCAACTTCGTGCTGGGGCAGTCTGCCTTGCGCGCCATGGGGTCCATCGTCCACGTCTCGCAGCGCATGTTGGATTTTGGCCGCGGCGCGCGCCTCGGAGACATCGACGGCGACGGCCTCGAGGACTTCGGCGTGGCCTCGGGGTTTCCAGCCGGGATGGGCAATTCGGGCGCCGTGTACCTCGTGATGGGCACCCACGACACGACCGACCGGACGCTCGAAATCGTGCCCTCGACGATAGGCGCACCCACGACGAACCCCGCGCTCATGGCCCCGGTGATGGACGCCAACCGCGACGGCATCGGCGAGTTCGTCGTGGCGTTTCCCGCCTTGGCCACCCTGCGCGTCTACGGCGGCGCTGCGGCGGCGCGCAGCGGAACCTTCACGGAGATCGCCCCGACCGTCGCTGGCGCCGAAACCGGGATGGCCCTCTCCACGGCGGGCGACTTCAACGGCGACGCCCGCGGCGACTTCGTGGTGGGTTACCCCTCCCGCGGCTCGGCCGACCTCTTCCTGTCCACCACCGATGGGAGTGGCGCGCTGACGTTCGCCCGCGTCTCGCTCTCTCCGACCGGGCTCGCCTCCACTGCCAACTTCGGCACCGCCGTCGGGGGTGGCGGCGACATCAACGGCGACGGGTTCAGCGACGTGGTGGTCGCCGGCACCGCGGGGCTCCGGGTGTTCTACGGCAGCAACAGCAGCGTTGTGTCGTCCAGCACCTTCGTCGACTCGTCGCCGTGTTCCGGTATGGCCAACGACACCACGCCCCGCCGCGTGGCGAACCTCGGCGATCTCAACGGCGACGGCGGCGACGAGGTGGGCCTCGCCTACGTCGGCGCCTGCATGATCGTGCTCCGCGCCCCGCTCGGGACCGCCGTCTCCAGCCCCATGCTGGTGGTGGCCCGCACCCTCTTCCCGACATCCGTCAACCCCAACTTCGCAGCCGCACTCGCCTCCGCGGGCGACTACGACGCCGACGGCTTCGCCGACTTCACCCTCGCGTCTCCCGACTTGACTGGCAGCACCAGTGTCGTGATGGTCTATTTCGGTGACCCCACGGCGTGGGAGCAAGGCATGAGCAGCGTCGTCGCGCTCTCGATCCCCCAGATGGCCAGCGGGTTTGGCTACAGCGTCGCTGCGCTCGGCTGGGGCGTCCGCCCGTGGCCGTTCGCGCGCATCGCGCCGTCAGCGATCTAGGACTTCAGTGACGCTCCGTGCGCGGGACGCACGATGTGCGCGACTCCGCTCGATCAGCACCAGCATGGCGGACAGACCCAGCACCACGGCCAGGACGCGTCCTCGCCGATGACCGCCGCGAGGCCGAAGCTGTTGAGCGCCTGGTTGGCGCTCGTGAGCAGTGCGCGGTACCCGAAGATGGTCGTGAGCGAACACACCACGATGGCGCCGCCGGTCTCCTGCACTGCGGCCCCGGTCATCAACCCGGCCACCTACGCCTGTGCGGCCCTCGGGTTGAAGCATTGGGGGCTACGCGGGTGGCCGGGTGGATGATCACGGCCCGCGCTGGCGATCCGGGCGAACGTCCCGGAGCACGCGAGCACTCGAACGCTGGCGCTGCACGCGGGGCTGGGCGACGCCGTCAGTGAACGATGAAGCCGAGGATCATTGCGCGGTCGGACCGGCTCGATCGCACGGTGAACACCGGCTCACCGGCGGACGCGACGAACGTGAGGTTGCCGCTGCGGGAGCCTTGCGCCAGGGCCACCTGGAAGGTGTAGCGCCCGTCGGTTCCGCGCGATACGAGCGTCACCGTGGCGGTGCCATCGGGCAGCGTTGCCCGCGAGGGGTTCGTCGCCAGCGCGAGCGTCGAGCGGCTCACCAAACGCATCGCCGTGAACATGCTGAAAGGCGTCCGCCGGAGTTGCGAGAGCGTCGCGAGTCCGGGGTCGAGTCCGGCGTCGCCGTTGGAGGCGTCGATCAACAGCACCTCGATTTGAGTACCCGCCGCGGGCTGCTGCGCCGCTCGCTGGCCTGACCCTCCGCGCGCCCCTCGCGGCATGGCGCCGCCCACCGTCGGAACCGCCACCAGGGCGAACGCCGCCAACCACCACCACGACCGCGCCGTCATTGCATCCTCGTCTCGAGGTCGCCCGTGGGGTCGTCCTCGGCCTTGTCCGTGATCCACACCACTGCCGACCCGAACCCTCCGCCTTCGTCTGGCAGAGACAGCACTGCGACGCTCTGTGCGCCGAGCACCTCGACCCGCGTGACTTCCGCCATCGCCACGGCTGCCGCCATCGGGTCGCCTACGACCGGCGTACCCCGCGGAGCCTCACCGTCCGCGCGCGTCGCCACGAGCGCGGGTTGCTCGCCCGTCGGGATGGTGCGCGACGAGAGCACCGCGAGCAGCGCCGCTGCCGCGACGGCCACGGCGGGCCACTGCCACCATTGTCGCGTCCGCTCCGCGGGGCGCGCCGCGGGTTTCGTCTCGGTCTTCGCCGCGCCGCCGTCGAGTGCTGTGAGCTTCGGCCGCGCGCCGGCCTTCGCCGCCACCGTCGCCGCGAAATCATCGGGCAGCGCGGGCACGGCGGCCTCTGCCCAGGCGGCCCCAGCACGCTGCGCTGCGACGTCAGCCATCACCGCGGCGGTGAAATCATCGGGTAGCGCGGGCACGGCGGCCTCTGCCCAGGCGGCACCGACACGCTGCGCGGCGACGTCAGCCATCACCGCGGCGGTGAAGTCGTCGGGCAGCGCGGGAACGGCTGCCTCTGCCCAGAGGCCCAGCGCGCGCGTCAGCATCGGGTCGCTCTCATCAGGGGCGGTCACGGCGGCACCTTGCCTTCGCGCTCCTCGGCGGTGTGCGGAACCTCCTCGCCGAGTTGGTCACGCAGCATCCGTTGCATCTTGCGGCGTGCGTGGAAGAGCCTCGACATGACGGTTCCCCTGGGCACCTCCATCGCTTCGGCGATCTCTTCGTAAGAGAGCCCCTCGACCTCGCGCAGGATGATCGCCGTGCGGTGGTGTGGTGGCAGTTCGTCGAGGCAGCGCTGCATGACCTCGACGAGGCGCGTGCGGTCGAGCGCCGTGAAGGGATCGCGTTCGCCGCGCGCGGGCAGCCACTCGTCCGGCGCGCCGGTGAGGTCGGTGTGGTCCTCGAACTCCACTGCGCGGCCCGGAGCACGGCGGCGGATGAGGTCGATGGAGAGGTTGAAGACGATGCGATAGAGCCAGGTGCTGAAGCTTGATCCGCCTTCGAAATCCTTGAGGTGCCGATGCACCCGGAGGAAGGCGTCCTGGGTGATTTCCCGCGCATCTTCGGCGTTGCGCACGATGCCGTAGGCGACCGTATTGGCCCGCCGCTGGTGGCGCGTGACGAGCTCTTCGAACGCGCGCATGTCGCCCTCCGCCGCGCGGGCGATGAGGTCACGATCGTACTGTCGGGCATTCGCGCGGGCTGCATCCTGGGGCTTCGACGCGCCATCCGCTCCTGGATTCAAACCGCTCTCACTTCGCGCGCCCATCAATCGAAATCCTTCCGGTGCCCGTCAGGCGCCTGCATCGAACCCGTTTCCCGGGACCACTAATGCGCGCCGCAGAAGGAGTCGATCTCCTCCAATACGACTTCTTCCTGCTCATAGAACACGAAGTAGTCGCCGGGCATCTCCAGGTTGCGTACGCGGTCGAGGCCGGCGAGCCCATCGACGTGAAATACTGGCGTCCGGTGATCCTGCTCCCCGTGCAGGATGAGAATCGGCAGCCCCGAGCGGCGCACGTCGTCGAAGTAGTTTTCGTCGTAGCCCGACACCAGCACGAGGCCCGAGAGGTGACCCAGTGAGTTGCCGTTGAGCATACGGAGCAGGCCGTGGCCGCCGGTGCCCCATCCGACGGCGTACACCGCCGCGGAGCGCTCGCGCGTCCAGTTGAACACCGTCTGGAAGGTCGCCACGCTGTCTTCGTGGGGCCACTCGCCGCGCAGCCCCACCGTCGGGCACACGATCATGGCGTCGGGCATGCGCCGCGCGAGCATCCAGCAGGGCAGTTTGTAGAGCGGCCCGGCGCCGTGCAGGAAGATGATCGCCCGCTCGGCCCGGCCACCCGGCGGAGCGTTGAAGACCAGCGTCTCGATGGACTCCGGGGAGGTCTGTCCAAGGATGTTTGCACCCAGGGTAGAGGGCACCGGGGCGTAGTCAGGATCGGCGCGAAGCCGACGGTAATCCTGCTTCAGGAAGGGGCGCGCGTGGGCGACGTCTTCCCCGCGAAATGCACCGAAGTCGCCGAAGGCCGTGACCATCATCGGGCCGAGGTCGGCCTCCTCGGCAAGACGCCCGATCCAGCGGCCGGGGGTGTTGGCCGGCAGGCGCACGTTCTCTCCGAGTGGCATCGGGTGGTTTTTCATGTGGCGCAGGCCGATGATCACGGAGAGTGCCGCCGCACCGAGGGCCAGCAGGATGCGCGCGTGCCGCGGGCTGTTGACCAGCGAGAAGCACCCGAGGTCGAGGAGGATGTAGACCGCCATCCATGCCCACGCCCAGGGGGTCGTCGCGCCGCGGGCGCAGAGCGAAATCAGGTACGCCCCGATGGGCATCCCGAGCAGACCGATGATGGACAGGAACGATGCCACGATGAATCTCAGCGCCTCCGAAGACGGTTGCGCGACGTTATACCGGACGTGCGAACGGGAGGGTGAGGGATGAACGGGAGGGTGAAACGCTACTCGGAGAGAGCGACGCTGACGGCGCTGTAGGTCGCGGGCGCGACCGACGGGCGGGCCGCAAGCTCGAGCAGGTCCATCAGTTGACCGAAGCGGAAGGGCTGCGCGAGGTGATGGTGGATACAGAGAGCCGCGCAGTGCTGCGCGATGTTGGGCATGGAGGAGATCGCCACCGTCGGGACGGATGAGCGTCGGTTGCGGAGCGCGACCACCGTCTCGATGCCCTGCATCTCGGTCGCCGCGAGGTCGCAGAGGAGCACCGGGCGGCCAGGGCGATCGAGTTCGGCGAGGGCCTGCACGGTGGTGTTGGCCACCACGACGGTGAGACCGGCGCTCTGAAGTAACTCACCGAGCGCGTAGGTGAATCGCTCGTCGTCGCCGACGAGAACTACCCGGAAACGCTGAGCAAAGAGGTTCTTGGTGCGGATGGTAGACATATGGAAATCAGTGCTCCCCCGAAAGGCAGTGTCGGGTCGAAAACGGCGGAGTAAACCCGCGCCCGCCTGGTGGAGGCGCTGGGGAGAAACTCCGTTGCCCGCCCGATCAGCGGAGCGGTGTCTATCACGGCTTTTCGCGATTGCAAGGTTGCGTGCAAATTTGCGTGACGCATGAAGTCAGTAATCAGCGTTTTTGACGCACTGTGTAGATCGTATCACCGGGCGTTTGGCCTGCGGATGCTTTCCTGCGCGCCTTGACGCGCCAGGGCAACGAGGCGTAGCGGTCATCGCAACCCCTATGCTGCTCGACGAAATCAAGCGACAGATGATCTCCGCGATGAAGGCCCACGACACGGTCACCAAGGAGATTCTCCGGGTGGCCCTTGGCGAACTCTCCATGGCGGTCGAGCGGGCGGGCGGCACCCTTGGCGACGAGCCCGTGCAGGTCATCCTGCGCAAGTTGGTGAAGTCCAACCAGGACACGCTCGCGCTCGCCACGAACCCGGAGCAGCAGGAAGTGCTCCGCAAGGAGATCGTCGTGCTCGAGGCGCTGCTGCCGAAGTCCCTCGGGGCCGCGGAGATCGTTGCGTTGCTCGCGCCGGTGCGCGATGCGGTACGCGCGGCGGCCAATGACGGTCAGGCGACGGGCGTGGCGATGAAGCACATCAAGACCACCGACGCCGTGGTGCTGGGCAAGGACGTCGGCGACGCCGTGCGTCAGATCCGGGCGTAGGCACTCTCTTTCCTGCGACGATGAGCACCGGGACGCCCACGACGGAGCGGCGCGTGCTCGGGGTCTTCGACGGCACCCTGGTGACTGTCGGCGCGATGGTGGGTAGCGGAATCTTCGCGACCCCCTCACTCGTCGCCCGCGCGGTGCATCGGCTCGACCTCGCGCTTGCACTTTGGGTGGTCGGGGCCGGGCTCTCGCTGCTCGGGGCGTTTGCGCTGGCCGAGCCGGGGGCGGCGCTCCCGGGGCGCGGCGGGCTCAGCGCGATTCTCCGGCGGGCGTTCGGTCCGCGGGCCTCCTTCGCCTTCGGTTGGACCATGACCCTGGTGCTGGTTCCGTCGTCGGTGGCGTTCTTCGCGGGGGTGACGGCGCAGCACATCGGGTCGGTGCTCCCGTGGTCGGCGCCGACCCTCACCTCGCTGGTCATCGTTGCCGTGGGCGCAGTGAACCTCCTGGGATTGGCCCCCGCCGCGCGGTTGCAGTCCGTGATCACGCTAGTGCGGGTGCTCGCGCTCGCGGCGGTGGCGGTCGTGGCGTTGGTGCTCCCGCCCGCGGCAGAGAGCGCGACGCCGGTGGCGGTGGTGTCGTGGACGGCGCTGCTGGCAGCGATGGTCCCGGTGCTATGGGCCTACGACGGCTGGATCGACCTCACCTCCCTCGCCGCCGAGGTTCGCGCCCCGGGGAGAACCCTTCCGCGCGCGTTGATCGCCGGCGTGGTGTTGGTGACCGCGCTCTACCTGCTGGTGGTGGTGGCGTTGCATCGCGCACTTTCGACGGCGGTGCTGGCGACGGCGACGGCCCCGGCAGCGCTGCTGGGCGCGCGGATCGCGGGCGTCACCGGGGCGCGGCTTCTCGTGGCGCTGGTGGCGCTCTCGACCTTCGGCGGGTGCCTCATCGGGCTGGTCTCCGGGACGCGCGTGGTGGCCGCGCTGGGCGACGACGCGCGGTGGCTGCGGTCGTTGGCGCGGGTGGACGGCCGCGGGGTTCCGGCGGTGGCGACGGTGGTGACGGTGACGCTGGCGCTGGCGTTTGCGCGGGTCGAGGTGTTCGGGCGGCTGGCGGAGGTGTTCGTGGTGGGGGCTTGGCCGTTTTATGCGCTGGGCGCGTGGGCGGCGCTGCGGCTGCGACGGCAGGAGCCCGACCTGGCGCGGCCGTTTCGCACGCCGGGATCACCGTGGACGGTGTGGGCCTTCCTGGCGGTGACGGCGGCGATGCTGGCGAGCTTCGCGCGGGAGTCGCCGCGGCCGACGATGCTCTCCCTGGGCGTGGTGGTGCTGGGAATGATCGTGTACCGGGCGCCGCGTGCACCGGGCGGGTGACGTGCGATGAGGCGCGCGCGGTCGCGAAGCAAACAAGCCTGGCGCGGCCCAGCGTGTGAACCTCATGCCAGGGCTCTCCGCGCCGTTCCGGTAGCACGGGCGGATACGGGGTGTTCTCGGTGTCGCGGGGCGACGCTGGGAGTGTCCTCGAATACATCCGTGAACCGCGTCGCCGTCACGCACGGCACCGTCGCCGTGAACGTTCCGGCGCACCTCGCGCTCCCGCCGCAGGCCGGGAAGCCGTCGCCCAGGGAGGCGAACCCCGGAGATGAGGTCTACCATCAGACCCCAGTGCCGGGGGCCAATCGCCCGGGCCCACCGAAGACCCGCGGCGACACCCTAAACCTCTCTCCCGCCCATCACCCCAACACACGCACCCCAAAGCCCTCGAGCAGCCCCACCACCTGCGTCAGCGGCAGCCCGATCACCGCCGTGAAGTCATCCCCGCGCACCCGCTCGAAGAGCGCGATGCCGAGCGACTCCACCCGGTACGATCCTGCGCAGTCCAGCGGCGCGTCCCTCGCCACGTAGTCCGCAATCGCCGCGTCCGTCAGCGCCCGCATCACCAGCGCGTGCGTGTCCACCACCGTCGCCGTGCGCCCGCTCGCCCGGTGGTGCAGCGCCACCGCCGTGTGCAGCCGGTGCTCCCGGCCCGCCAGGCGTCGCAGTTGCGCCCGCGCCTTGTCCGCCGTGTGCGGCTTGCCCAGCGCCTCGCCGTCAACCTCGCCCATCTGGTCAGCCCCGATGATCACCGCGTCCGGGTGCTGCTCCCCCAGCGCCTCGGCCTTCCCGATGGCCAGCGCGCGCGCCCGCTCGGCGATGGGCAGCGCCTGCAATCCCTCCTTCGCGGCCTCCTCGTCGAAGGGAGAAGCCATACATGTCACGGTAAGCCCGAGCCGCTCGATAAGCTCCCGCCGGTACCGCGACGTCGACGCCAGGATCACCGCCCTCATGCCAGCGGGTCGTCCACTTCGACCTCCACTGCCCGCTGCCGTCGCGCCTCGAGGCGTCGCTGCACATAGGCCACGAGCGGCCCGACGTACGCCTCGAACGGGGGGCACTCCAGCCCGCGCGTCCCGAGCAGCGCCCGCGCGTTGTCGTCGGCGTACTGTGCCCGCGTCGCGAGCCGATCGACGAAGGCCCGCGGGCTGCGCGTGAGCCGCTCCAGCCCAGGAGTGTTGAGCAGCGCGCGCGTGAGGTTCACCGGCACCATCCCCCGCGGAACCCTCCGCCCCGCCACCTCTGCGATTCGCGCAAACGCGTGCTTCGTGCTCGGCGGCATCGGATCGACGATATGAACCGTTCGCCCTACGGCATCGCGCATCGCCCCGAGCGCCACGCCCGCGCGCGCCACATGATCGACCGGAACCACGTGCAGCGGCAGGTCGCCCCCGGCAGGCAGCGGCAGGCGCATGTCCACTGGAGAGCTCAGCATCAGCACGATGAAGAGGTACGGCCCATCGAAGAGGTCGATCTCGCCGGTCTGCGAGTCGCCCACGATCATCGACGCGCGCACCACCGTCACCGGCAGCGTCTCCATGGCCCGGCGCAGCAGCCGCTCGGCGCCGTGCATGGTCTCCTCCGCGGGCGTTCGGAGCCGCTGTCCGAGGTCGAGGTCATCCTCGCGCAGCAGGCCCTCCGCACCACCGAGCGCGAGCACCGAACTGTACGCCACCACCCGCGGCGCGTTGCCCTGATCGAGTCCTGCGCGTGCCAGTTCGAGCACCTCGCGCGTCCCCTGAAGGTTGAGCGCCGTGATGGCCTTCGCGTCCACCTCCAGGCTCGTCGAGTACGCCGCGTGGTGCACCACGTCGATGCGCCGCGCGAGGTCGAGAAACTCCCGCCCCGCGAGCCCGAGGTCGATCGCCGTCACGTCGCCCTCGAGCACCTCCGCCCGCGCCGCGCGATCGCCCAGGGCAGCCACCCAGCGCTGCGCCTCTTCGAGGAAGCGCGCGCGCACCAACAGCACCACGCGCGCCTCTGGGTCTGCGAGCAACTCCGTCGCGATGCGCCGGGCCAGCAGCCGGGGATATCCCGTGACGAGTCGCGTGGTCACATCCGCTCCACGACCTCGATGCCCAGCAGGTCGAGGCCCTGCCGCAGCACCGTCGCCACCCGGTCGCACAGCGTCAGCCGCGCGGCGCGCACCGCGGGTTCGGCGTCCTTCACCGGCAGCTCGTTGTAGAAGCTCGAAAACTCCCCGGCGAGCGCGAAGAGGTAGTCACAGAGCGCGTGCGGCCGCGCCGACAACGCCACTTCCTCCACCGCGAGTGGAAACTTCAACAGCGCCAGCACCAGCGCCCGCTCCGTGGGTTCGAGCGCCACCAGCGGCCCCGGCGTCGCCCCGAGCTCGGCCACCTTCCGCTGAATCGACCGGATGCGCGCATACGCGTACTGCAGGTACGGCGCGGTGTTTCCCTGGAGCGCGAGGGCCTTGTCCCAGGTGAAGGTAATCAGCGTCTGCCGATCTTTGGAGAGGTCGTTGTACTTCACTGCGCCGAGGCCGACGACGCGCGCCACGGCGGTGAGTTCGGCCTCGGGCAGGTCGGCGTTGAGCGAGCGGGCCACGTCCGCCGCGCGCTTCTCCGCCTCGTCGAGCAGCGACTCCAGCGAGATCACGTTTCCGTCGCGCGTCGAGAACGTCCCCTCGGGCAGCCGCATCAGCCCGAACCACACGTGCTCCAGCTTCGCCGGCACGCCCAGCCGCCGCGCCACCGCGAAGAGCTGCCGGAAGTGCAGTTGCTGCCGCTCGTCGGTGACGATGAGAATCCGCGCCGGGCTCCAGCGCCCCGTGCGGTAGCGCATCGCCGCGATGTCGCTCGTTCCGTAGAGAAAACCCCCGTCGGCCTTGCGAACGAGCATCGGCGGCAGCGCCTCGCCGTCGCGCTCCCTGGTAAACGTCACGATCACCGCCCCCTGGCTGTGCTCCGCGATGCCCCTGGCGAGCAGGTCATCGACGGTGCCCGCGAGGAGGTCGTTGTAGAAACTCTCGCCGAGCACCTCGTCGAAGCTCACCCCGAGGCGTGCGTACACCCGGTCAAACTCCGCCATCGAGACGTCCACGAACTGCCTCCACAACGCGACGTTGGCCGGGTCGCCCGCCTGCAGCTTCACCAGCTCGGCGCGCGCCGCGAGCAGCAGCTCCGGAGCCTGCGCCGGGAGCGGGGCGTCGTCGTCCTCCTCGGACTTCGCCGGCGCGCCGAGGGCGGCCCGCTGAACCTTCTCCTCCTCGCTGTACTTTACATAGATTCGTAATAGTTCGCCCACCGGATCGCGCGCGTAGGCGTCCGCGTCGAGGTACCGGTGCCACGCGACGATGAGCTTGCCGAACTGCGTTCCCCAGTCGCCGAGGTGGTTGTCGGCGACGACGGTGTAGCCCACCGCGCGCAGCACGCGCTTCATCGCCTCGCCCAGGATCGTCGAGCGGATGTGCCCGATGTGCATGGGCTTCGCGACGTTGGGGGAGGAGTAGTCGAGCACCACGGTCTGCCCCGCGCCGATGGGGCGGTGCACGAGTGCGTCGTCGAGATGCGCGGCGATCCACTCACTGTGGAGGGTGACGTTGATGAAGCCCGCGCCGGCGAGTTCGGCCTGCGCGACCGCGGGGTGTGCGAGCACCGTCGGGAGAATCACCGCCGCGAGGTCGCGCGGTGCCTTGCGCAGGGCCCTGGCGAGTTGCATCGCGGCGGTGCACTGCACGTCCGCGCGCGGCGACGGCTCGAAGACCAGGACGGCGGGGATGCCCTCCGCGCCAAAGGTATTCACCAGCGCCGCCGAGGCGGCCGTGCCCAACTCTTCCAACAAAGCATGCATAGGGGCGCGCACCCTACCACCGGGCCGATCAGGCCAACGTCCGCACGTGCGCGGGTCGGCCGTGGGTGGCTATGGAATGGGGAGTGGCGGGGGGAGTGCGGGAGTGCGGGCGCGGCGCCAGAGCGCCGGAGGATCAGTGAGCGGCGTAGGTGACGTCGCCGTCGCTGTCGCGGGAGAAGGTCACGTCGGTGAGGTGGCAGAGGTCGATGCTGCTGACCACGTGGCCGCCGGTCGCATCGACGACCTTGATGTCGAAGACGCACTGTCCGCGGTACATGCTGGGCGTGTAGTGGATGAGAACCGAGGCGTCGTCGGCGAGGGTGTCGGTGCCGAGGATGTCCGCGCCCCAGGTGGTGGTGCTGTGCGGGGTGATGTGCAGTTCGATGATCGGGTTGCCGATGTTGTTGTGCACCGTGAAGTCACGGTCGATGGCGTGCGCCGCCGTGGCGAAAGAGAGAACCGCGAGTCCGACCATCGTGAAGAGAGAACGACGCTTCATGGGATTGCTGACTCCTGCGCGTGACCGAGTGCCCCGACATTGCAGTGTGGAGAGAAGTTTTCGCACTGCGCGGCCGAAGCTCGTACATCCCTTCGATCGCGCGATAAAAGGGGATTCTCAACGAACAACAGATAAGTCGCTCGGAGCGGTCACTCGAGGTGATGCAACTCGGGATAGAACACCGCAATCTCGGCGGCGGACAGCGGTCCGCCCGTGTCCGTCGGCGACCACACGACCTCCATTGCCGCGAGTTGCTCGGCGCGCGCCGGAATCATCCCCGCCAGCGCGGCCATCAGCGCCGCGAGGCTCGGCGCGGGCGGCAGCGGTGCGAGCGGCCCCCGCGTCGCGACCAGGAGGGTCACCACCACGAAGCCGGGGCCCTTCATGGGGTTTCCTGCTCCACGGCGCGCGCGGTCGAGGGCCTCTGCGGTGGCGCGGCGACGAAGGGAGTCCGCGACCTCGCCAAACACCAGCGGCCCCTGCGCAGGGTCGAGCGACCAGGTCTCGAACGCACCGTATCGCGCCGCTCGGTGGGCGTCGGCGAGCGCGTCGCGGGCCCGCGTGGCAGCGGCGTGGAGGCCGTTCAGCGCGCCCGGGTCCACAGACCCCAGGGCCTGCTGGATGGACTCAAGCGCGCTCCAGTCGAAGGCGATGGAGACGCGGCGCACCTCGACGCCCGGGTGGGGCATCGCTCCGGGCGCACGGCTCGGCCTCGGCGGACGCCCCGCGGGCAGCGGACGCCCCGCGGGCAGCGGACGCCCCGCGGTGGCATCGCGGGTGAGCCAGAGCGTCAGCGCAGCCGCGACGCCGAAAAAAGCCACACCGGCGAGCCCACCCGCGAGCGCGCGCGGTGGTCCGTAGTGAACGTGGAGGTCCTGCCGGGGGTGGGCGAGCGCGGACTCGGCGGCGGGGACGACGCGGGTGTGCGCGGCAGTCGTGACGGGAATCTCCCGGGCCTCCGGGCGTGGGCGTTCGGTCACCCGCGGCGTCGGGGGTTGCTGCCCCGCGGCCGCGTGAGCCTGGAGCACGAGGCACAGCACGATCGAGCGCGAGCTTCGCTGCATGGTGGGCGCGAAGGTACCCCATCGCGTGCGGTGTCCACGGAGCGTCGCCGGGGAGAGATTCCCGGAGGTCAGGCGAATCAACGCCTCAGCCCCTTCTGGCGCGGATTCGCTCAGATTGATCGAGGGGTTCGCAAGGGTGGGGCTCGCGAGCCCCCAGCCCAGCCCCGGAGCCACAAGTGGGGGCAGGGAGTTCGGAGCGACAAAACGCTTCTGCAATAGGTATTTCTGTACCCTGCCCCCACTTGTGGGGGCGGGGCTGGGCTGGGGGCTCGCGAACCCCACCGGTCACTTCCGCCGTCGGGTACGAGCG
>CANJUR010000059.1 GCA_947477565.1 Deltaproteobacteria bacterium | reverse complement strand
TGCAGGTGTGGAGACGCACTGAAGCAGGAGCGTTTCGACAGGTGTACGCAGGCGACGGGCCGGCGTACTCCGAAGCGATCGACGCATGGCTCGTGGTCACCGATGACGGCACACGACTGCGGGTGGCCGACGACGAAGCGGGACAGCGGTGCTGGCCCACGGAGCGAGAGCGGGCAGAGGCGGCAGAGGGCGAAGTGGTGGCGCTCCGGGCAGCACTCGCGGCGATGAGGGCGAGCGCGACGTAGAGCGACGGGCGCATCGACAGCGAGACGGGCGCGGAACGATGATGCGCAACGATGAACGACGATGCACCGGGGACAGCGCGTGCGTGGATCTTCCAGGCCAACCCGAAGCAGTACGATCTGGCGGCCAATCTCCCAGGGGTGTCGCCGGGTGACACGGGCTGGTGGAACACCTCGCAACGGCGCGCCTGGATGCACCCCGGAGACATCGTGTTGTTGTGGTCCTCGGGCCGCGGAGCAGGCATCCACGCCGTCGGGGTGCTGACCTCGCTGCCCTTCGAGCGCGACGACGACGCGCGCACGGACGCGGCCTCGCAGCCCTACCAGCTCGCCACCTGGCGGGTGGAGTTTCGCTACCTCGCGATCTTCACGAGCGAGATTCCGCGCGCGACGCTGCTCGCCGACGCGGCACTTCGTGAGGTCAGCATCATTCGCAACGCACAGGGGACAAACTTCCCCGTGGCCGCCACGGCGTGGTCAGTACTGCGCGCGATGCTCACGAAAAAGATCGCGCGAGGAGAGGGGCGAGGCACCCTCGACGCCCTCCCGCGGGCGATCGCCGACGCGGGCGCACTGCTCTCGGAGGAGACAGTGACGCCGGGGGAAACAGCCGCGGCAGAGTCTCTTCCCCAAGACGTCACGGCTGCCGAGGACGAGCGTCACGACGGCATCTGGCCGCTGCCCGGAGGGATGCGCGAGTACAAGAACACCCACGACACACTCCTCCGCTGGATCGCCGACGCCGAGCGGACCGTGGAGGACCTCCACACGATGCTCCGGGCGCAATACGGCGTGAATGGGAAGACGTCGATCCACGGGTATTTGCGCCAATTCCTCAGCATGGGTTTGACGAATCGGGACGAGGGTCGATTGACGATCTCCGAGGCGGGGCGCTCGTACCTGGCGTCTCCAGAGGCCCGCGTGCTCTTCGAGTGCCTCGACGCCCGTTACAGCGGCATGCTCGACACGCTGGAGCTTTCTGCACAACCCGAAGGCTGTACGTCGGCCCGCGCACTGCCCGCGCTCAACAGCCGACTCGGCACCACCTGGCGAACGAACGCCCAGCCAGGCTTTCGACGCAACTGGCTGCTCTCCCTGGGCCTCACGGAGCGCGAGGATGACATCGACCGCGCCACTGCCCTCGGTCGCGAGGTGCTCCGCGAACACGAGATCGACGTGCAAGGCGATGTCGTAAAACCGGATGCCGGAGTCGGCGAACCACCCGTCGCCCCGACGCCATCCGGCGAGCCTGTCGGGTGGAGCGCAGAGCGCCTCGCGCTCGATCCCAGGCGCATCGCAACACAGTTGAGGGATCTGGTGCTCCCGCCGATGCTGCTCACGCAGATTGCAGCGGCGCTCTCGACGAGAAAGCACCTGTTGCTGATTGGTCCTCCGGGCACCGGCAAGACGGAACTTGCGATCGCGATCGCCGCCGCCGCGAAGGCTGAGGGCTATTGCCACGGGCTGATCACCACCACCGCCTCCGCCGACTGGTCCACCTTCGAGACCATCGGTGGCTATGCCTTGCAGCAAGACAACACCCTGCAGTTTCGGCCCGGGGTATTTCTGCGCGCGCTCTCAAGCTACCAGTGGCTTCTCATCGATGAACTCAACCGCGCCGACGTCGATCGCGCGTTTGGTGAACTGCTCACCGTGCTCGCCGGACGCGGCGCCGAGACCCCCTTCTTCGGCAACGACGGCAAGCCCATCACGCTCGGCTTCGAACCCACGGACACACACCTCGTCGCGCCAAGCTTCCGCGTAATCGCCACGATGAACACCTGGGATAAATCATCGCTCTTTCGCCTCTCCTACGCGCTGCTCCGCCGCTTCGCCGTGGTGACCATCGACCCGCCCGACGACACCGCGTTTCATGCACTCATCGCCGCGCACGCCTCCCGCACAGGCTTCGATCCGCCCATCGACGAGACGCTGACGCGCCGCGTGCAGTCGCTCTTCGCCCGCGAGGGTCTCCTCCGCGATCGGCCCGTCGGACCCGCTCTCGCACTCGACGTCGTTCGATACCTGCGACGACGACAGGGAGGCGCCGACGGGCTCGCCGAAGCGATTGCGTTCTTCCTCCTGCCACAGCTCGATGGACTCGACGCAGAGGCGCTCGCTCGCGTCACCGCAACGCTGCACCGATCCATCGAAGGAGCCGCCTCGCCCGCAGCCGTCGCGATGCTCCGAGAGCGTCTCGTCGACATGTTCGGCCCGACGGCGTGAGCGCGACGCACGACGACCCCTGGGAGACCCGCTTCGAGGCGCTCTTTCCCGCGTACCTCCTACCGAGCGCGATGCACGGCGCCATCGATGCTGCCGCCGCCGAGCAGTTGGTGCGCCGCGTGCTCGGGTCGGGCGCGTCGTTTGCGACCTTTCGCGCGGCAACACTCGTCGCGGCGCATGGCAACGAGATCGCAGAGTTTGCTCTTCGGGCGCTGCCAGACCTCTGCCGTGCACTGCGCGGACGCACGGAGGTGACGCCGGAGGCCCATCGTGGGCGGCTCCTGGGGCGGCTCGACGTCCCGCGCACCCTCACGGCCAGGATGCGCGGAGACCGCGAGACGCTCGTGTCGCGGGTGCGTGTTCGACGGTACGACCAGCCCGCGGAGGTGGTCGTTCGCGCGGTCGTCGTGAGGCTCTGCGCGGTGCTCACTTCGCTGCTCCGGGGTTGGGGTCGAACGCCCCCGACCTGGGCCTCACACGCCATCCCGTGGGAGCGCGCGCTTCGGAGAACACTCGAGCGAACAACACTGCGACGGGTCTCAGTGGTCGCCTTCGACGAAGTGGAGCCGAACGCACTACAGGGACAACCCCACCGGGCGTTCGCCCTCGCCGCGACGCTGTTCGACGCGCTCCGCGAGACGCTCGACTCGAACGATCCGCAGTCCGTCGCGCGGTGTGTCGCGAAGGGAGCGCTCTGGCCGATGGAGCCCTGGCAGCGCTTCGAACTGGCAGTCGCGCTGACGCTCGCGCACGCCATCGAGGAGCGCCTCACCCGCGAGGCGCCCGGCCACTGGAAGATCCGTCACGCGGTGGTCGATCCGCGCCGCCAGGAGATCGTCGTCTTCGAGTGCGATGACGGGCGTCGCTTGAGGGTGTTCTACAACCAATCGCCGCTCGCCTCGGGGCGTCGTCAGGAGGCCATCGCCCACTACTTCGGCAGCGATGCATCGTCTCGCCCAGACGTCGTCATCCTCGGCGACGGACCAGGAAGAGAGCCGCGCGCCGTGGTCATCGAGGTGAAGTTGAGCAGCGACCCATCGTACCTGCACCGCGGATTCGACGAGGCGATCGGATACGCCGTGGACTACGCCCAACACCTGTCGGGCCTCGCGTCTTCGGTGCTGGTGATCCCCGGACGCCTGCGCGGCGCGCCTCGGCCAGGCGACAGGGTCGTCGCGATCGGATGGCCCGACTGGCTGCGCCCTCACGTCGTGCACGACGCGGTGCTCGCGACCGTCGGCGGCGCCACCGACACAGCATCGAACCCGCAATGAAACGATACTTCTGCGGGTTTAGAAGGCGATGTGGAGCTCATCATCGGTGATGTGGAGCTCATCACCGGTGATGTGGAGCTCATCACCGGTGATGTAGCGAACGCTCCCGTTAGCGATTCCCTCTCAACGGCCACGAAGTCGGACGACGAGAAGGGGCATCGTTCGGCCAGGAGTCCAGAGATCCTGACCTGAGACACCGAGAACGCCAACTGCACCGCGCGGCCGTGCGGGGCAGCACGCGCTGCACTCGAACGAGCACCATCCCTCGTGTCGCCGATCGTCCTCAACTGGATCGAGATCAACAGGTACGTGGCGATCATCGGTCCGGACGTGGGCCACCCGGCGCGGCCGACGGCGTGCCCGTGGTGCTCGGCGACGCCGGGGTGCGAATGCTCAGCGCGGGTAGTTCAGTCGGTAGGCGTGCGCTGCGCCCGGCACCTCCGAGGCAAGCTCGGTGCAGGTGAGCAAGGGGAGGTTTCCCGCAGCGTCGCGAGCGGCCTGCGTGAGGAGCACCTCGTTGGCGGTGGCGATGTCCTCGCCGAGCTTGCTGGCGGCGTTGACCTCCGCGCCAAACACATCGATGTCGCCGATGCGCAGCACGCGCCCGTACCCGATGCCCGCGCAGAGCAGCACCTGCAGCTCCGGGGCGCGGTGCTCGTTGAACTTCTGACAGGCGCGCTGCATCTCGACCGCACACAGCACGGCGCTCGCAGCCCGCTTGAAGAGGATCAAGAAGTTATCCGCCTCGATCTTGATCAGGATGCCGTCGTAATCGGCGACGATCGGCAGCAGCAGGCGCTTCTGCTCGAAGAACTCCTGAAGGAAATGGATGATCCCGAAGGCGGCGACCTGTCGCGAGAAGCCCGCGAGGTCGGTGAACATCACCGCCCACTCTTCGCCGAAGAGGTCCCAGATGCGCTGGTCGATACGGGCGGTGTCGGCGCCGGGGCGCGCGCGCTTCTCGATGAGGTGCCAGAACCGGACTTCGCCGCCCTTGAGATTTTCGTCAGGTTGGGTCGGCATTGGGGTGTTCGCTGTTGGAGACTATGCCGGGTCTGCGGGCGATGGTGGGCCGAACTCCCAGGGCTGCCGCGAGCGCAGCTCCGTCACGCTCAACTCGCCGTGCGCGCGCAGGCCGCTCTGCGCATCGACGATGCGGTACGCGAGCGCGTCCCGCCCGAGCGGCTGCGCCTCCACGAAGACGCACCGCAGCTCGCCCTCCGCGAAGCCGCACTGCGCCTGGATCGCCGCCAGAAGTTGCTCCTGGTGGAGGTGGCCTTCGCCGAAGTTCCAGCCCAGGGCGAGGCCCGCGACGAGCTCGCCGTCGAGCCATTCGTAGTCCTGCAGGCGATCGACCGCGCGAGGCACCAGGAGCGGCAGCGCGCGGCCGTGGAGGTGCATCAGCCGGAAGCCCACCACCTTGCCGACGAGGCCCACCGCGGTGGCGCGGTCGTAGAAGCGCGCGAGCTGGTCGTAGACCCAGGCGCTGCTGGTGGTGAGGCGCGCGAGCTTGCGGTGCGCGTCGCCGCGGAAGAACCACACCGAGTACGCCCAGTTGCCCGCGTAGTAGCGCATCGCGAGGAGGAAGGAGACGCGCCCCGGGGCGACATTTCCGAGCACCGGGAGAGCGACGAGCATCACCGCGAGAAACCCCACCAGCGGGAGCGGTCCGAGCGCCGCGAGGGACACATCCGAGTGCGCCCAGAAGAGGGCAAACCCGGCGTAGACGGTGAGGAAGTTCCACTCGATGGGAACACCCATCGGGACGTGGCTGGTGATGTACCCATGCAGCGCCACCATGAGCGTGAGAGCCACGATCGGGGACGTCCCGCGCGGGGTCAGGACGAACGCGAGGGGGACGGCGATCTCGAGGAGGGTTCCGCCGTGGCCGAGGAGCGTCGCGAGGTGCGACGGGCGAAGATCACGTGGGTAATCGCGGTACATGCGCCGACGCAGCGACGGAAAGAAGCGGGTGAGCGGGCCGTTGCTGGTCATCACGCACACCACCGTCGGAAAATGGTGGTTGAGCTTCGAGACGCCCGCCCAGAACCAGATCGCGAGCTGCACCGCCTGCGCACCGGCGAGCCAGTGCGGCGCTGCGACGAAGCACACCAGCGTGACCCAGTAGTGCTCCGCGCGCGCGGCGAGGAAGAGTGTCTTGTCGAGCACGCCGAGCACCGCCACGAGGACGACGATCGGGAGCAGGTGCGCGACTCCCGGCGACGCAGCGACGAGCGCGCGGAGGGCGACGAGCACGAGGGCGAGGTAGAGCGCGACGTCGAGGGCGGAGCGGGTCGCCGCGCCGATCAACGGGAGGCCCGGGAAGAGCGGGAGCTTGGTGGTGTGGGGACGGAGGAAATACAGGAAGCCGCCGATGGGCGGGAGGTAACGGCCGGAGAGCGGACCGCTGCCGCAGCCAAGTCCGAGCACCTCGAAGAGGAGGCTCCAGACGATGGCCTTCTGAAACGCCAGCGGCTGCAGCGCCCACCCGGCGACGGTGCGCATGCCGCCCAGGGACGGGCTCAAGCCGCAGAAGAAGATCCACGCGCCGACGTAGAGCGCGAGCTTCGCCGCGTAGAAGACAAACACCGCGGGCGGCGTGCCGTAACCCTGTAGCGCCCAGGACTCGCACACCATGCGACCGCGCTCGGCGAACGGCTGCCGCGCCCACGCGAGCGGCTCGTAGGGCGGCGGCATCGGATCGAGGAGTCCCATGGACGCAACGTACGGCTCGCCGCGCCGGGACGGGTAGACGGGAGTGCGGTCGCTCTGGCAAGAGGACTTCGATCCGATGAGTACATTCCTTCTTGCACCGTCGTTTACCGACCCAGGGCAGATCGCGGCGAGAGTGCGCGCAGAGGGCTACGCGGTGCTCGCGCCGGAGGGCGTGGCGGCGTGGTGCGGGATGCCGCTCGCGGCGCTCGATGCGCTGCGCACGGACTGGGACGACCTGCCCGCGGACGAGCACCTCAAGGACGGCGGACGCTATCGACGGCGACGCCACGCGTGCTTCGTCGTGACGCCCGCGGGAGTGGCGTCGGTCGCGCACCGCGCGCACTGGCAGCCCGTGGAGTACAACGCGCTGCACGGCGGTATGCAGCGGTGGTTTGCGCCGATGCTGGCCGCTACGGTGGCGCGAGAAGGGTGGCATACGCTGCTGCGCGCGCTCGCGGCGACGGCCACGGGTCTGCGTCCGACGACGACGCGGTGGTTTGTCGAGGCGCACCAGTTTCGCATCGACACGACGGATGGCATCGGGAGGCCGACGCCAGAGGGCGCGCACCGCGACGGCGTCGATTTCGTGGCGGTGCTGCTGGTCGCGCGCGCTGGGGTGAAGGGCGGCGAAACCAGGGTCTTCGCCGCCGACGGACCGCGCGGCGAGCGCTTCACCCTCACCGCCCCGTGGACCCTCGTGCTGCTCGATGACGCGCGGGTGCTCCACGAGACGACGCCGATTCAGCCGACGGCGGAATATGGGCACCGCGATACGCTGGTAATCACACTGCGCGCCGAGGGCTTTCCCGGGGGGTGAGCGGCAACTACCCGTAGGTGCGTGGTTTTTGGGGTGACATATCCTGTCAGACAAAGACTCGCGCGATGGCTCGGGATGAAGCAGGGTGGGTTCGTCGACGCGGTTCGTCCCGCGGGTGCACACAACGGAGATCCCAACAGATGAGCAACGTAGAAGAACGCCTCGATCGCATTGAACAGAAGTTGGACGCGCTGATGGCGGCGCTGAAGTCCGGGGGTGGCGTCCGGGCCGCGGGCGGCAACGGGGGTTCCCCCGGGGGAGAGATCGACGCGGACATCGACGGGCCGCGGGGCGATCCGGAGGTGCGGTTCATGCCGAAGCGCTGGACCGGCGCGGACTGCAAGGGCCGGCCGTTTTCCACCTGCGAGCCGGAGTTTCTCGACCTCCTGGCCGACGCGTACGAGTGGTTTGCACAGCGCGACGATGAGTCCAATGCCGTAGACAAGAACGGCGGACCAAAGAGCAAGTGGAGCCGCCTCGACGCGTCGCGCGCACGCGCGTGGTCCGCGCGCCTCCGGGGTGGCGGACAGGCTGATGCTGCGCCGCGCGCCCGCCCGGCCCCCGCGCCGGCCCCCGCGGCCCGTCCCCCGGCCGCGCCCGACCCGGGCTACGGCCGCCCCCCGATGAACGACTTCGGCGACAGCACGGACAACGACGACATCCCGTTCTGATCCGCGCACCCGCGGGCCACACTTTCCGCGCACCACCCGCGCGGACTGCAATGCCCCGCCGCCCTTCCGCACCGTCCATAGACCACTCCCGCACCATCAATGGACTGCTCCGTGACCGACACGCACCTCCGTCTGCTCCGGTGTACCCACGCAGGGTGTCGATGACGCGCTGCTCTTCGTGTGTGGGTGGGGTTCAAGGCTCCGCTTCACCGCAATAGGGTCACTGCATAACGGTGAATCGGATCAACGCTCCGCCCGCGACGACGGTGGTTAACCCAAGGCACCCGCGAGTTAACGCCTATGCCCTGGGAGGGGCGTGGCGCCGGGGCCGCAACTGCGATGCTGACGCGGTCTTCGCACCGCATGGATGGGCGTCGGTGGTGCCGATGCCGGGAGAGATGTTGTTCATTCGGGTGGGGTGATGGCACCATTGTGTGCAAGTTGTCGGTGAGCATCTCACTCGCCTTCACCGACTTCACTCACGACAACGCCTTTGAGTGGTATCGCCCCGGCGAGCGATGGAGCGCGGTTCGTGCTGGGAGACACTTTCACGGAAGGCCCAGCTAGTGGGATTTCGATGAAGTTTTTCGTCCCGCGTTGCCATTCAACCTCGTAACCGTTCGCCCGACGCCGACATGAAAGAACTTCCAATGAAAAGCAGGTCCATGCAGAAGTGGTTGGTCGCGATGGCCATGGTGGCAGGGGCCGGCTGTGGCTCCACCGTGCTCACCGTTCCCGAACTCGATGGCGCAGTGACGCCCATCGACAACGGCTTTGTCCAACTCCCGGACGGCAACGTCGTCCCCGTCGATGCCGGAACCCCCATCGACACCGGCTTCGTCGAACTCCCGGACGGCAACGTCGTCCTCGTCGATCTCGGAACCGCCATCGACACCGGCTTCATCGAACTCCCGGATGGCAAAGTCGTCCTCGTCGATATCCCAAACTCCTTCGACGCCGGAAGCCCCGTCGATGTCGGCACCCTCCCCGACGTCCCCACCTCCATCGACGCCGGACCGTCCTGCACCATCCCCGGCACCTCCCTCTGCGGTGCTGTCTGCGTCAATCCGAGCACCGATCCCACCAACTGCGGCGCCTGCGGCCGGGCCTGCGCCGCGGGCCAGGTGTGCAGCTCCGGCGCCTGCTCGACGCTCTGTAGTTCGGGCCTCACCTCCTGCAGCGGAGCGTGCGTAGACCTGCGCTCCAGCGCCACCAACTGCGGCGCCTGCGGAACCTCCTGCACCGGCGGCGCGGCCTGCTCCGCCGGCACCTGCGTCTGCGCCGACGGCGCCACCCGCTGCGGCGCGACCTGCGTGGACCTCCGCTCGAGCGCCGCCAACTGCGGCGCCTGCGCAACCGTCTGCCCCACCGGAGCCGTCTGCAGCGCGGGCGTCTGCCAGCGCACCTGCACCGGCGGTCAGGTCGCGTGCGGCGCGGCCTGCGTCGATACCCGCACCGACGCCGCCAACTGTGGCGCCTGCGGCCGCGCCTGCACCGGCGGCAGCACCTGCCAGGCCGGGTCGTGCGTCTGCGCTGCGGGGCAGACCTACTGCAGCGGCGCCTGCGTGGACACCAGCACGCGCCTCGACAACTGCGGCCGCTGCGGCAACGCCTGCGCCACGGGGCAGGTGTGCTCCGCTGGATCGTGCCAGTCGTTCTGCACACCCGGCCTCGACCGCTGCGGCAGCGCGTGCGTGAACATCACTTCCGACGCCGCCAACTGCGGCGGCTGCGGCATCGCCTGCACCGGCGGCGCGACCTGCCGTAACGGCATCTGCGGCTGCGCTGCGGCCACCGGCGGCCCGGGCGGCGGAACCCCGGCGCAGGTGCTCTGCAGCGGCGTTTGCGTGAGCACCCAGTCCTCGACAACCAACTGCGGCGCGTGCGGAACCACCTGCACCGCGGGCCAGGTGTGCACCTTCGGGCGCTGCCTCACCAACTGCGTGCGGGGACAGACCAACTGCAACGGCGCCTGCGTCGATACCAACAGCAGCACCACCAACTGCGGCGCCTGCGGAACCACCTGCGGAACCGGACAGTTGTGCTTCATGGGGCGCTGCCAGTGTCCGACGGGCTTCGGCCTCACGCAGTGCAGCGGCGCCTGCGTCAACACCAGCACCAGCGCAACCAACTGCGGCGCATGCGGGCGGACGTGCCCCGGCGGGCAGTCGTGCGTGATGGGCGTCTGCGGGTGCACCGGGACGCAGGTGCCCTGCACGAGCGGGTGCACCAATCTGGCGAGCGATCCGGTGAACTGCGGCGCGTGTGGGCGAAGCTGCACCAGCGCACAGGTCTGCGTGCTCGGTACCTGCCAGTCGGTGTGCAGCACCGGAACCGTGCAGTGCAACGGCACGTGCACCAACACGCAGATTGATCCGCGCAACTGCGGCGCGTGCAGCCTGGGGTGCTTCGGCGGGTCGTTCTGCTCGGGCGGCACTTGCAACTGCGCGGGCGGGCTGACGAGCTGCGGCGGCGCGTGCGTCAACACGCAGACCAACGCCAACCACTGCGGCGCCTGCGGAACCGTGTGCTCCGGCGGGGCCCAGTGCACCGCGGGCCGCTGCGCCTGCCCGGCCGGGTCGACCCTCTGCAGCGGCGTATGCCGCGCACTCATGCAGGATCAGACCAACTGCGGCCGCTGCGGCAACGTCTGCCCGATGCGCACGATGTGTCGCAACGGGGTCTGCGGCTGATGCCCGCGCGGTCACGATGCTTCGGGGCGCTGCTGGTGCTCGTGGGCGGCTGCGGCGCGCGCACGGGGCTCAACGTCCCGGACTTCGTGACCTTCCCGGATGTTCCGACGCTCGACGTGGTTGACGCGGCGGACGCCGGGGACGTGCGGGACGTCATCCTCCCGCCGATGTGCATCCCCGGGCGCTTCACGCTGTCGCAGCGCGGCGCCGACATGCTCCTCGTGATCGACCGCTCCGGCTCCATGGGGCAGGGACTCGGCAGCAGCGGCGCGGGGCCGTCGAAGTGGACGCTTCTCCGAGACGCGCTCGCCTCGACGCTCCCCGCCTTCCAGGATCGCATCCGCGTCGGCGCCCTCTTCTACCCACAAGACGGCGCCGACGCGCGCGTAGCGGCGTGCCAGCTTCCCAACGTCCCCAGCGTCGATATCAACCCCAACATCGGCACCGCCGCGCAGGTGATCGGGGTGTTCGATGCCACGGAGCCGGGGGGGAGCACCCCGACCGCAGCGGCGCTGCTGCGGGCGTACAACTTCTTCGTGCGCAACCCCAATCGCGCGCGCGCCCACTACCTCGTGCTGGCCACGGACGGCGGTCCCAACTGCAACACCGCGCTCGACCCGGCTAGCTGCATCTGCGTAGGCCGCAGCGGCGGCGGCGGCATGTGCCGGCGCGACACCGATGGGCAGCGCTGCCTCGACCGCGAACGAACGGTGAGCGAGATCTCGCAGCTTGCGGCCAACCCGGTGGCGTCCGTCCCGACCTTCGTGATCGGGCTCGCAGACGAGACCGACCCCAACTACGCCGCGACGCTGACCGCGATGGCCGTCGCCGGCGGACGCCCGTTCCTCTCCACAAGCGGCGTCCCGAGCTACTACAACGTCGAGCGCGCGGCAGACCTCACCCGCGCCTTCACGACCATCCAAAACACCGTGTCGCGATGCTCATTCGTGACGCCGTCGCGGCCCGAGGAGATGGGCTCCATCGCGATCAGCGCGGACGGCGCGACGGTTCCGCTCGACCCGACGCACCGCGACGGCTGGGACTGGAGCGACCGCGCCTTCGGGGAGATCACGTTCTTCGGCGCGGCGTGCGAGCGGGTGATCGCCTCGCGTGCAACAGAGGTTCTCGCGACGGTGGAGTGTGTCGACGATGGCGGCTGACCGATGGCGTTGGTGGATGGCAGCGCTCGTCGCGCTCGCCCTGGTGGACTGCACTCTCGGGGGCGAGTGCTCCCCCGGGGCTTCGCGGCCGTGCACCCGCGGGCTCGACGGCGGCGTCACGCAGGGCGGCTACCAGTCATGCGAGTCCACCGGCCATTGGAGCGCGTGCGTCTCCGTCGGCGGATGCCGCGCGGACGGAGCGGCGCTGCCGATCTACTCGCGCTGCACGGGTAGCGACGAGTGCGGCCCGGAAGGGTGCGCTTTCTGCAACAACTACGTGGGGGTGACCAACCCGCGAGGGTTCCAGGTGTGCCTCGTGTACTGCCAGACCGACGCAGACTGCGCGCCGACCACGGCCAGCGCCGGGGTGTCCCCGAGGTGCGTGCTGGGCCAGTGCGCGCTGCTCTGCCGCGCCGGGTCGACGTGCCCGCAAAACTCCCAGTGCCTCGGCTGGGCCATGCCCTCGCTCGCGAGCGCCTACCCGACCTACGACGGGCTCTGCGAATAGCGACCGCACGTCCACCCAGTCCAGGGCGCGGACACCACCTCCGCGTTACCGCGGGGCATCGCTGGACCATCCCTCTCCGTTGCATTAACCCTCGCCGCGAGGACATCGCCGATGACGCCGGAGCCAGAGCCGTTTCCGTTTCTCTTCATCAACCACGGGACGCCCGACGTCGAGACGGTGGGGAAGTGCGAAGAGGCCTTCCTCTGGTTTCGCGGCCCTGTCGCACCGGCCGACCGCGCCCGCATCGCCGCGGGCGTCCCGTCGCCACTGCAGCGCTTCTGGCACTGGGATCGCGAGTTCTGCTACTTCGGCAGCGAAGGGGACACCTACGAGTTTGCGGTGCTCTCGGACTACACCCCGGAGCCCGTGCGCACGGCGCTGCGCACCGCTGATCCGACGCGCGACCCGGCGGCATGGCATCGCGCCTTCGAGGCCGCCACCGCGCGCTTCGATGAGGCCATCGAGGCCTTCGCCGCCGACCTCGAGCGATGGGCCCGCGCGGTTCATGCGATCGCGCCCATCGCCGTACTCTGGGGCCCAGAAGGAACCCCCGACGACGACGCGTGGCATCGCGCGAGCGTCGCCGGCTTCGCCGAAATGATGGGCGAGCGACTGAAGCGCTACGTCCCCGGGCACGACGGCACCAAAGCCCTGAACTGGATCAAAGACCGCTGCGCACCGCTCCTCGCAGCCACTGCCCCCCGCGGACGTGCGCGAGGCGAGACCTCCCCCGACGAGGCGCGCTCCATCGGCGCCATCAACGACGCGTGCCGCCGCGGTCGCCCGACGGAGTTCGTCCGACGGCTCACCCACGACGAGGGCGAGGTGCTCCGCAACGGCGAGCTTATCGCAGCATTTGTGGGCGATACGCGCGCGTGGTCCGCCCGTCTCGAGCGCCTCGCGCCGCTCAGCCAGCTCACCTTTCTCGCCAGCTACGACGTCGATCACGCCCAACTACTGCAAACCTACCCCGCGCTCCCCGAGCGGGTGCGCGCGCTCGTCGAGGGCTTCGCGCCGGACGAGCGCCGCGCCGCGCTCCCGCTGCTGGTGATGCTGGCGCAGACGATCACCCGCGACACCCCGGCCTTCGACCGACAACGTCGCAAGTCCGGCTCGCTCGCTGCTCAGGTACTGCGCGTGGGCTTCGATCAGCCGGGGTGCCGCGGCGCCACGTTTGCGCGCGCCTCGCGTTACCTCCGATGGAGCGGCCAGGCCAGGGAGGCACGCGCCATGGCCGAAGAGGGACTCTTCCGTTACGGCGAGCGACGGACGCTCGTGCGCGCGGCGCTCAAGGCCGCCCGCGTGATGGGTGACGAGAGGGCCGCGCGGAAGTACGAGGCCCGGCTCACGGCGCTGACCTCGACGACCCCGTAGCGAACTCTTCCCGGCGGCCCCGGGGTGCTGCCATCCTCGCGCCCGTGCCACCGCTCTCCACGTCCGCCCAGGCCATTCGCGCGAGCGTCTTCTCCGACCTCGCCCCCCGCCTCCAGGCCCACCTCGCCCGCGGCGAAACCCTCTTCCCCCTCCACATCGGCGACACCTGGCGCGCGCCCCCCGCCGCGGCCCGCCTCGAACACGCACTCACCGAAGACCCGGCGCTCTACCGGTATGGTCCGCTCGGCGGCGACCCGGCCCTGCTGAGTGCCCTGGCCCGCTCGCTCGACGCCACCGGGCGCGCGCTGCCCGGCCCGACTCCCGCACACCTGCTCGTCGCCGCAGGAGCCACGCACGCCCTGTTCTGCGCCGCGCGGGCCATGCTCGACGCGGGCGACGAGGTGATCGTCCTCGCCCCCTACTGGCCCCTCTCCGTCGGCGTTCTGCGCGCGGCCGGAGCCGTCCCCGTGGAGGTCGCGGTGCAGCCCATGCTCGCGCGCGATCCGGGCTTCGACCTCGCAGACGCCCTCGCCGCGATGTGCACTGCGCGCACTCGGGCGATCTATCTCATCACCCCCAACAATCCCGACGGCTTCGTGCTGCGCACCGACCACCTCGAGGCCATCGCCGACGTCGCCCGCCGCCGCGACCTATGGGTGATCGCCGACGAGGTCTACGCCGACTACGTCTTCGCGGGCGAGCACCGATCCATCGCGCGCCTGCCCGGCATGGCCGAGCGCACGGTGACGGCCTACTCGCTCTCCAAGAGCCACGCCCTCGCAGGCCTGCGCGTGGGGTACATCGCCGGTCCGACGGGGATCATCGCGGCGGCGCGGAAGATCGCGACGCACACGGTGTTCAACGTGCCGCTGGTGCTGCAAAGGTGCGCGACGCGGGCGATCGAGGAAGGCGACGGGTTTCTCGCCGACGCGCGCGACGCGTACCGCGAGGCGAGAGCTGCGACCGTGCTCGCGCTCAACGGGCGGGCGGACTTCGTGGCGCCCGACGGCGGCTGCTACGTGTTCGTGGACCTCACGCGCGCCATCGGCGGCGGTACTCCGGTGAGCTTGCTCGAGCGGGCCATCGACGCAGGCGTGGCGCTCGCGCCGGGGGACGCGTTTGGCGCGGGCTACGAGCGGTGGGCGCGACTGTGCTTCACCGCAGTGGGCCCGACAGACCTGGCGCAGGGGCTCGCGAGGCTCGTGGGCGTGCTCGACGGGGCGTGAGGGCTCGATCGGTGTTGATCAATACCGTTCGTGGCCGCGTAGACGGATCGCACGCAACGGGTCAGACGGTCAGCGTGGTGATTCCGAGGTTGCTCAGCGAGGTGCGCAGGTTGGCCGCGAGCACGGCCTGGTTGGCGCCCTTCGCCGACGCGCAGGTGCCCGCGTCGAGTTCCTTCAGGGCCGCCTGCACGTCCTTCACGAACCCATCGGTGGCGATGGACGGCAGCCTCCCCAAGACGCCCGCGGACATCAGCGGGATGCCCTCCTTCTTGATCACCGAGGCCACGGTGGCCTTCGTCCCGGGGCTCTTGCGCAGCTCGGCCTGCCAGTCGTCATACATGACCAGGTATTTGCTCGACACCACCAGATAGGGAATCGCGTTCTTGTTGGGCGCCGCCTCCCAGGGCTTGCGGAAGTCGGTCGCGTAGCGCTCGGAGGCGCGGGAGTGCGCGAGCACGGTGCAGCCGGTCGACCAGTTCTGCACCATGCCGTCGGCGCCGTAGTCGAGCGTCCAGTGCATGTGGATCGAGGGGTTCGCCTCGTCGCTGCAGAACATCCAGTCGGCGTTGTTGTTGTACCTGTGGCCCTTGAGCATCGCGTCGCTGATGTTGGTGAAGACGTTCTTGGACTTGGTGGCGTCGCGCGCGACGCGGATGTTGGGCGAGGTCCCCGAGTAGATCTGGAGCGCGCCGTCGAGCAGCACCCGCGCGCCTTCGACGGTGGCGTAGTGATTCGTGGGCCTGAGCTTGTAGGGGTAGCCCTCCAGCAGCAGCGGCGTGCCCGTGGTCTCGAGGTCGGACTCGTTGGCGCCCGGGTCGATCGAGCAGCGGAAGACCTGGACGTGCTGGTCGATCGCCTGCCCCTCGTTGGTCCAGACCATGTAGAGCATGTCGTCGAAGCGCACCGTGGAGTTGGACCAGTCCTTCTTCGGGTTGCCCTTCTCGTCGCAGGTGAAGCGTTTTTCGTCGCACTTGAAGCGATTTTCGCCGCGGGCTACGGCCTGAAGGTTCTGCGTGGCGGTGGTGGTACGCGTCTCGCCCACCGTGCTGGCCGCGAGCTTCTCGCGCTCGATGAGTCTGGCGGCGTCGAGGCCCGCGCCGTCGGCGAAGGTGGCCTCGCGCACGCCCAGCAACGCGACCTTCTTCGCGTCGCTCGGAATCTCCATCCCGAAGGCTTTGTAGACCAGCTCGACCCAGTTGTAGACCGAGTGCTCCACCACGCAGCGCGCGCTGCCGTTGGGAGCCCCCAGGCACGCCCCGTTGGTCTTCCCGCCGTTCTGCGCGGGCGGCGTCGTGACTTGGTCTCGCGGCCGCGATCGCGGAATGGGTGGGGGACTATGGGGGTCGGTCATCGCGCGCGCTCCTCCGTCGGGGGGATCAATCGGCGTTGTATTTCTGGAGCGGCTTGAGCACCAGCACCGCCGCGTCTTTACAGAGCCCGGTAAGCTTCACTTCGCCGTGAAACTCCTGGTCCGTCCATTTCTTGTGCGGACACACGACGTGCACGGTGACCTTCCCGATCGCTCGGCCCATCGCGTCCGTGTAGTCGATGTCCATCGTCTGATCGTGCGCCACCGCCACCGCGCTGCCGCCCGCGAGGTCGCCGATGAGCACGTTGCCGCTGCCCGTCTCGAGTACCCCGTCGCCGCCACAGTGCGCGACGTGGTCGCCCACCCGGTGGGCCTTCTGTCCGTTGATGAACACCCCTGGCGCGCCGCCCACCGCCTGCCACTGGTTGGGACCGCAGCACGACCCGTGCGCCCCGCGGTCGCCCACGCGCAGCGCATCGCGGCCGTTGATCTCCACGTCGGACGACCCCTCCACCGCCGGTCCCTGCACGTCGTGCGGACACTTCGGGCACCCGTGCGAATCCGACGGGCAGTGGGCCTGATCGCCCTTCCTTCCTGCTTGAGCCATCGCGCGCGCCCCTCAGTTGATCTTCACCACGCCACCTCGAACCACCACCTCCTGCTCGCCCAGGATCGTGATGGTCACCGAAGACAGCGTGATGGAGTCCGGGGTCATGATGATGGTGCTGCCGCCGCACTCCAGCACGATGCGCCCGTCCGCTCGCACGTAGCAGGTCTCGTCAACCTGCGTGGTCATCCCGCGCGAGCCGTGCACCGTGATGTCGAGGTTGTCCTTCACCTCCAGCGAGTCGTTCGCGTTCACCTGCGTGGTGCGGTTCTTCTCGATGGTGTTCTTCTCGTTGCCCTTCACCGCCTTCGTGCGGTGCTTGCCCACAACGAGTCCCTGGTTGTTATCCACCCTGGTGCTCTGGTCGTGGAGCACCCACTCGTTGAGGTCTTTTTGCGCGCGGAGGTAGACCTCCTCCTGGTCCGCGAGGTCTTCGAAGCGCAACTCGTTGTAACCGTTGCCACCGGGCGTGCTGCGCGTCTTGATGGTGCTCTTGCTCTTCTCCCCGGGAAGCCCGTACGGCGTGTGGTTCTCGCCGTTGTAAGCGCAGCCCGTCACCAGCGGCCGATCGGGATCGCCCTCCAGGAAGGTCACCACCACCTCCATCCCGATGCGCGGCGTAAACACGAAGCCCCAGTTGGGGCCCGACCAGTTCTGCGCCACGCGCATCCAGCAAGACGAGTGCTCGTCTTCGTGCCCGAGGCGATCCCAGTGGAATTGAACCTTGATGCGCCCATGGAAATCCACGTGGATCTCCTCCCCGGGCGGCCCCACCACCTTCGCCGTCTGCGACCCATGCACCACCGGCCGCGGCGTCACCCGCGCAGGACGAAACGGCACCACCGCTGGGATGCACTCGAAGTGGTTCACATACCGCCGCGCCGTCCCGCGCCCGTCCGACGTCACCCCCGCCTCGCGCAATGTCCCCGCGAGGTGCTCGCTCGCGCGCACATCCTCGGGCAGATCGCTCCAGGCCTGCACCACGTGCTCGACGCGCGTCAGCAGGAAGCGCCCGTCGCCGTCTGACCTCTGGTGCCCCACCGCCGTGAAGATCGACCCCGGCGCAAACCCGGTGACGTTACCGACGCCCCGCCCGGTGCGCGTCGCGAGGTGCTCGGCCTCGTGGCGGATGCGCGCCTGCCGCACGCCATCGTGCGCCTCGTGGGTGTGAGACCCGGCGCTGTACTGGTGCATGTTGAAGCGCGATGGGTGATCGTAGATGGGCCGCGCGCTCTTCGCGCCGGGGTGCGACGCGGTGAGCGAGAGCATCGCCCCGGGACGCGTAAAGTCGTAGTCGCGAACCGTTCGGCTCGTGGGCTCGATCGCCGCGCACAGATCAAACCACTGCACGCTCTCTGCACGCGAGACGTGGGCGATCGCGTCGGTGATGGCGAAAGCGCCACCCTCAAACGGCGCGACCTCATCCCAGCGCGCGGCGTCCTCCGCAAGGACGAGCGTCTCGCCCCCGACGCCGTCGTGGCGAAACGAGAACGCGATGCCCTCCTCCTGCAAGAGCCGCAGCACAAAGTCGAGGTCGCTCTCGTGGTGTTGCACGCAGTAGATGCGCGACGGCAGCGCGTCGAGCGAGCCGGGGATCACCGCGCCGCCGTCGCCCTGGTACACCCCTGCGATCTGGAGCACCTTGCGCACGATGGCGGCCACCGGGAGGTCCTGGAAGATGCGGCTGTCAACGCGCTGCGAGAGGGTCCAGAGCGCCGGCACGACGACGACGCGCACGTAGCGGTGCGTGGCGGTGGTGCCGAGGTCTTCGACGCGACGCACGACCCCCTGCACCTTGCGCGCGCCGTGGCCGCGCTTGATCTCGACGACCGCGTTGGCCCCGAGGAGCCCGTCAGGCTCGGCGCCGGGCGTCGGCAGCGTGAGAATGAGGGAGCACTCATACGGCTCCGAGAGGGCCTCGCGAAGCCGCGCGAAGACCACCTGCCAGGGCTGCCCGTCGGCCCCTGCAAACTCGAGCGACACCTCCGGGAGAACCGCGTTTTGAAGCAAGTCCAGAACGTCCATCGGCGTCAGTGACCTCGTTCGATCGGCCGCCCAGCACGGCGGAGCCGATGATAGGCGAAGTCCGCGGACGCGACTGCAACCAACATCGCACCCCTGGTCGCAATTCGCCGTCAGCGACCGACCAGCACCCCGAGCGCGAACGCCAGCAACACGACCATCGCCACCGCGATGAGAAGCACCCGCATCGATGAAACGGGCGACGCAGGCAAGGACGGCGCGGGCGGAGGCAACGTCATGCGCACCGTATGGGGCGACTCGATCCACGCGGCGGGCGACGACGACGGCGATAGGTCTCGCCATGGGACCGGCGGCTCCATCGACGGCTGGCGAGCCTGCACCGACGGCGCAGACACCTCCGGGAGCGTTCCGTCCCCCCACGGATCAGCCGGGGTCTCCACGGACAACGGTTCGCCAGACGGCAGCATCCGGACGCGCGTTCCCTCGTTGCGCGCCGGCGCACGGGGCGGCGCTTTCAGCGTTATCCCCTGCAGCTTCGCCCCGGCGACCAGCAACCCTGACGCGGGTGGATCGCCGAAGGTCGTCCCCACCACTGCAAGGGTCTGCGTCGCCTCGCGGAGCGACGCCCGCTTCGGGCGGGTCGGCGGAAGACCGACAACGGTCTCCTGCGCGGGGTATTCTCCGCTGAAAAGGTCGTCCGGGGACACCACCAGATCTGCCGCAGGGGGCGCATCGGTGTGCACGCCCGGAAGTTCGTCCACGGGCAGCAGTCGTTCGTCCGTGGGCTCCGCGGCGAGCACCGGCGCGACCGGTCCGGTGGGCTCATTGACGGGATCGTCGGGAGTGCCCCTTTGCGCGAAGTACCGAAATGCCTCGTGGGCGTCCACCGTGGTAGCCGCCGACGGGGTCTCAAAGCTGCGCACCGAGAGGACGAAAGAGGCGTCCGTGTGCTCTTCCGGGTCCGCGGGGAAAGGGTCGGTGCGTACGACGCCGTGGTTGAATAGCTTCTGCGTGGGAACAGACGCCCGGAGGTTCATGGGGGTGGGCCCGAGGTCGGCGAGCAGCGCCGCGGGCATCCGCATCATCGGCCGCGAGTGATCGTCGTGCGTCGCCCGCGCGCGGGGCTCTGCGGCCTCGATGAAGCGCGGCGGCGGCGCGATGTCTGTGACCGCCTCCCAGGGCACGCGGCGCAGGGCGGTGCGCAGCTTGTCGCCGTCCGCGTGGCGCTGCCGGGGGTCGAGCGCGAGGGCCTTCACGATCTCTTCGTAGAGGGCCGCCGGGACATCCGCGCGCATCGCAACGAGCAGCGCCCGCACGGAGCCGGGCTGCTCTTCGACGGAGTGCGCCCAACACTTCGGCCGCACCGGAAACGCAAACGGAACCAGCATCGACGCGAGCAGCACGCCGAGGGAGAACACGTCACTGAAGGTCGAGACGGCCTCGACGTCGGCGAGTTGCTCCGGGGCGCGCGGGTCGGACATGAGGCTCGTCGGCGACGGCGACCAGATCACCCCCGGGAGGGTGGAGAGGGCGAAGTCCATCACGGTGACGTCCCAGCTACCGGAACCCACGGCGCGGGAGATCAGCACGCTCTCCGAGGAGAGCAGCCCGTGGAGCACCGGAGCACCGGCCAGTGCACGCATGCGGTGAGCGACCGCGACGGCAGCGCAGACCCCGTCGAAGAGAGAGCGCACCTCCGCGAGGTCGGGCCAGCGAAGGGCGGCGTTGTGCTCGTCGATCCAGGAGCGGAGGCTCGCTCCCTCGGTGGGCTCGAGCACGAGGAAGGGTACGTCGCCGTCGAAGCCGTAGCCCTCCACCGGGACGATGGTGCTGTGCCGCAGGCGTTCGAGCGAGCGCACCGCCGTCGCCACCAGCGCTTGCTGCTCCACCGTGACGGGGCCGAGGCGCTTGATCACGACGGGCGCGTTACGGTGCTCGGTGTCGAGGGCGTCTACGCACTCCCCGAGGCCCCACCGATCGCGCTTGCGCACAGGCTGGAATCGATCGAGACGAACCGGAGACATCAGGGAATGGTGCACTCTTTCACGCCCGGCGGTCGGCGCGCAATCACGCGACGGGCGCAAGCTTGTTTCGGTTCGGCTCGATCCACCGACGGCGCGGCGTCTGTTCTCGTAGGCTGCGCGCGATGAACGCCCCCGCTCGCCCGCATCGCGTACCGCTCGCGCTCGGCCCGGTCGCCCGCACGCTGCTGGTGCCTCTGTGGGCACGCGCCGAGGAGACCCGACGCGCAGACGGCGTGCTCCACGACCCGAAGGCCGTGGAGATCGTCGCGGCCATCGACTTCGACTTCACCGTGCTCCGCGAGGCGCAGGCCAGTCAGCTAGGGTGCTGTGTGCGCGCGGCACTCGTCGATGCCTGGGTGCGGGAGTTCCTGGCGCAACACCCGAGCGGCACCGTGATCGAGCTTGGGGTTGGTCTCAACAGCCGCCACGAGCGCCTCGACAACGGCCGCGCCCACTGGGTCGAACTCGACCTCCCGGAGGTCATCGCCCTGCGCGAACACTTCTTCGCCCCCGGCGCGCGCCGCACCCTGGTCGCCGGATCGATCACCGACGCCGCCACACTCGACGCACTGCACACACACTCCGACCGCCCCTGCCTCGTCGTGAGCGAAGGGGTTCTCGTGTACCTGGACGAACCCGCGGCGCGCGCGGTCTTCGCGCGGCTCCACGCAGCGCTGCCCGGAGCGGCCTTCGTCTTCGACGCGATGACCCCGGCGGTGCTGCGCTTTCAGGGCAGCCACGACGCGATGCGCCACTTCGACGCCCGCTTCACCTGGAGCGTCGCCGACCCGCGCGACATCGAGGCCTTCGCGCCCGGCATCACCCTCGAGCGCTCGCAGAGCTTCTACGACCTACTCTACGCGCACCCCGAGCGCCTCCCACGCTGGATGCGCGCAGCGGGCCCGGTGGTCTCCCGCGCATGGCCCGCGGTGCGTCACTGCTACACGATCAACCTCGCGCGCTTCGGCGCGGGGCGTTGAGCGTCACTGCACGGTCGTCCGTACGTTGGCGCAGCCCCAGCTTTCCATCGTGAGGGTCATGTCCCAGGCGCCCGACAGATTGATGTTTCCGCGGTGGCTGCGAATCTCCCACGTGCGCCCGTTGGTCATGTTGAGCAGCGCGCCCGCGGAGATGGTCTGCTGCACGTCCATGAGCGGCGTGTCCATCATCCCGGCGAGGGAACTCCCGATGATCGTGCCGAGCACCGCCACGGTGCCGAACACCCAGCCGTAGCCGTCGGCGTGCTGCGAGACCATCGCCGCGCGGCCCGCGATCGCGGCGAGCGCGGCCATCGCTGCCCCTGCGTTGGACGTGAGGTAGCATCGGTAGCTGATGGTGACGTTGGAGATGCTGCGGTAGAGGTCGCCCTGCCCCCACACGACGCTCTGCCCGAGCGGCAGGTTGATGGTGGTGGTGTTCTGGTTGCCGGCGACCGGGTGGGGCGGCGTGAGCAGCAGTTCGGAGTGGCGGCCGTCCTCCGCGCTGAGGACGCAGTACATGTTGCGACCGAGGTCGAACCACCCGCGGCGGATGGAGATCTGCTTCACCCGGATGCGCAGGAGCGGGTCGGCGCAGGTGGTCGCGTCGGGCGACACGCCGAGCCCGGTGCCGCAAGCGTAGTTGGTTCGCTCGTCGGAGCCGCTGGTGTTGTTGCACGCCGACAGTGCCGTGGACGCCGTCGGGATGGCGAGCGCGCCGGTGCACGTCGGCGCCATGTCGCAGGTCGGGCAGCGGTTGCAGTCGAGGGGACAGTTCGTGCAGTCCTCCATGCCGCGGGCGCACACCCCGTCGCCGCAACGCGCGATCACGTCCGGAGCGTCCGGCGCAGCGTCCACGCCGACCTCCGAAGCGGTCGCGTCGAGGGCGCCGTCCACGCTCACCACGTCATCGGGAACCAACTCCACCACGGCTCCATCGGATCCGGCGCACCCCGCGAGGAGCGCGACCACCACACCACAAAAAGCCAACCGGTGATTCGCGTTCATCGTTTGAATGCGATGTTGGACGCATCCCGGCCCCGCGAGCAAGGGACCTACCGCCGCGCGGTCCCAGAGCGAAGGACGTCGCGACAGACCTGCGGCCACGCGGCGAGGTCATCCGCCGGACCCGCGGCAGACGCGATCGACTCAGGGCAGTGCGAATCCTGCGATCGACTCAGGGCAGTTCGGCGTCGATGACCAGTGTCGCGGGCTGGCTCGTCGCGACGTAGTAGTAGATGTCCCCTGCGGCAGCCGTCCCGGACACGGTGCGCTGAGTCCCGGAGCCCAGACAGCGGCGAACGAAACTGTCGCCCGCGCAGGCGCGTCCAGGGCCGTCGGAGCCAATGCTCAGCATGACACCGGTTGGCACCGTCAGCCGCACGGAGAACGTTCCCGACGTGCTCAAGCGCAGAGCGAAGACCACATCACTGCCCCCGGTACCACAGTCGGTGTTTACGTCGTCGCGCTGACCGCACGTGGTCATCAGTGTGCGGGACCGGCCGCGGGTGTTGATCATCACCGGCGCGCTGCAGTTGTCGCCCGCGGTCACGGGACTGCTGCACGTGCGGCACACCCCCGCGCATCCCTGCACTTGAAGGCATGTTCCGGCTGAAGCGGCAGCGCAGAAGGCCACCTCGGTAGCGCCCGGGCAGGCCGCGCAACCACCCGTGTCCGCCGGCGTCGGGGGCACATCCGACGGCGGGGACACGTTGCAGTCCTGGGGTAACCAGGCCCAGTTGGCGCTGGTACATGCACCATTGGTCGGTCCACGCCCGGAGCCGGAATAGCAGCGACCGGTGTCGCGGCAGAAGCCGCAGCCGCCGCGAGGAGTACAGGTTCCGCAGGTTCCGCTCGACGTGCAGAAGTCCGCTGCCGGGACGTCGATCGACACCTGAACATCAACCGACACCGGAACATCGATCGACACCGGGACGTCGATCGACACCGGAACATCCACCGACACCGGAACATCGACCGACACCGGAACATCGACCGACACCGGAACATCAACCGACACCGGAACATCGACCGACATCGGAACATCGACCGACAACGGAACATCGACCGACATCGGAACATCCACCGGAGGCAGAATTGGCTTGTCGATGGAGGGGACATCCATCGTCGGTGCATCCGCCGCGAGTGCGTCGAGACCGGGCTGGTCGATCGGCGGTGAGCTGTCGCCCTGAACCACCGCACCGTCGCGAGCCTCGAGCGCGTTGCGATCGACGCCACCGCAGGCGACGATGGCTACCGCAGGGAGGGCGAGCCAGAAGGCATGGCGCGAACGGAATAGCCTCGTACGAACGTCATCCAACATGCTCCGATGGTACTGCACGCGCGACGTGTTGCGGGTGAATCTTGACGCGCAGGCGATTGGAGTTGCCGATGTTTTAAGGTCGGGCTGAGCACCGAACGCTGCAGGTGAGTGCCGCTGCGGTTGTGATGTGGCGACCCGTCGAGCTCACTGAGAGGGAAGACCTCTCACGACGATGCGCTGGCTCGATGAAAGAGGGGGCGGAGTCCTCGTTGTACCGGGCGTCCAGTCGTCGCCACGAAAACACCCCGTAGGGAGCGCACCATCACGGAGGCAGAACCGCCACGTCGAGGGTGTAGCGCCCGCTCTGGGAGGCGCCGCAGCCGGCCGCGAAGATCCAGTAGGTGCCCGGGTCGAGCACGCTCTCGACCTGCGAGTCGGTGCTGTACCAGTCGTCGTTGCAGATCGAGGAGAAGCTTCGGCCCGGGCAGTTCATGCCCGAGGCGATGGAGAGCAGCGTGTCGAAGTCCGCGCTGCGCTCGATGGCCACCACCCGGCGCCGAGCCGTGAGATCGAGACGATAGACGGCACCGCGAGCGCCCGCGCATCCCGACATCGTGGTCGCGCACGGAGGCATCACAACAGCAGTGGCATCCGCAGTGGTGCCCGCAAATACCCCGCCCTCCGCAGGGATGCGCATCGCCGTGTCGCAGCGGAGGTTGTCACTCACGTCCGTCGTCACGGAGGCCGTGGACTGCCGGATCCACCGCGCAGACAGCGCGCCGCCGGATGCGTTGGTGACGCCCTGGACGATCAGTGGACGCCCCGCCTCGATGCCGCGCAGGCGCGCCCAGACCGAGCGGGCGGCGCGGTCGTCCGGGCCCACGCAGGGGAAACCGGGCTCGCCGTCGCAGGCGTTGCGTACCTGGAGCGCCGCGTCGCCGCGCAGCGCCGAAGTCGCCACGTTGACAAGGAGGTCGCCCGTGCCAGCCGGGGCGGTCACGGTCCAGAAGGCGCTCGCCCGCTGCCGGGAGAGGCACGCGAGAGTCGGCCCGGTGGTGAGTACGTCGGTGTCAACGCCGTTCGGCGTCCCCTCCCCGGTGGCCGCTACGCCCGGGCAGCGCGAACTCGGTCCGGGGAGCGTCGGGGCAGTGGTGGTCACGCGGGCCGTCAGGACGTGCTCCGGGCTCACCGCGAAGTGGTGCTCGACGGTGAAGTAGTACGTGCCCGGGCGCTGGTTGCGCAGCGTGCGGCTCACGGGCAACCCGGTGTCGCAGCCGGGGGTCGCCTGCGAGGTCGAGCCGCACACGGACGACACCTCAAGGAAGAGATCTTCGGTGGAGGTTCCGGCGACATCGAGGTGCACGTCTCGTGGCTCGGTCAAGGTGTAGCGAAACACCGCGTCGGCCCAGCCGAGCGCGCGGGTCGAGAAGTATCCGCAGGTGGTGCCGTAATCCGACCACGTGGCGAAGCCGTGCGTGTCGAGCGTCACGGCCGGTCCGTCGGGCGTCACGGCGATGCCCGGACAGAGGTCCCCCGGGAGGCGAGGCCGCGCCGGCGTGACCATCGTCTGGAGTCGCACGTCGAGACCGCGCGCCGTGGCCACGGTGATCGTGTAGCGACCCGGCGGGAGCGCGCTCGCGCGGGCGGTGGCGATGGCACCGATGGCGTTGCTGCCGTTGACACAGAGAATCTCCTGCCGCGGATCGCCGCATCCGTCCGCGGGATGGAGCGCAACCACCACGGCGTCGCTGCTGCCGGGCGCCGCGGCGATGTTCACGTCACTGGTCTGCGTGATCAACAGCGGCAGCACCGCGTCGGGGCCCGCGGAGGTCATCGCTCCGGCGCAGCTCGGCGCGTGGTCCTGGTGGAAATCGCGGAAGGAGACGACCCGCTCGCGGCCATCGGAGAGGTCTGCGCAGGGGCCCGGAGGCATGCCGAGACAGCGGTCGGTCGCGCCGTTGGGGCAGGTCGGATCGACGTCATCAGGAGGGGCATCCCGCGGCGCCGGGACGTCCGTCGGGACATCGAGCATGGGCACATCGGCGGGGCTGACATCGACCACGTCGGTGACGTCAGCGATGTCCCGCGCGGCGGCGTCCAGGGTGGGCGTCGAGGTGGTCTCCGCGGCGCAGCCGACGGCGGCGATCGCGGTGGTCAGCGCGAGGAGGGTCCAGCGAAGGTTCATGGGGGGTAACCGGGGCTCATACCGCAACCGGGTGCCGGGATGGGAGCGGCGGCGGTCACATCAGGGCGGGGGCTCAGCGCGGGGGCTGCGGCACGTGCGTTCGGGCGTTGGCGCGCCCCTCGGCGATCTTGCCGTTGCGGGTGGAGAGCACCGCGAGCGTGGCGGAGTAGCGGTCGCGCAGGGCATCGTCGAACTGGCCGAGGTAGGCGACCGCGGCGCCGACGGTCTCCAACATCAGCACCGCGTCGTGGTCGTACACGCGCTGCTGGGTCTCGGCGTAGTCCAGGAGGGCCCGGACGCGAGAGAGCACCGCGGCGCTGTCGGTGCGGCGCTGGACGAGCTCACCGAGCCCGCGCAGGCGGACGACGGCGGGGCCGAGGTCGGTGCCGGTGCGGTCGGTGCCATGCTCCATGAGTTGCCGGAGCGCGCGGTCGGTCTCCGGTCCGAGCTCGTTGTCGAGCTTACGCAGATCCTGCTGGGCGAACGTGGCCGCCCGGGAGGGCACCCTGGGCGGAACCTCGATGCCGAGCACCGCGAGGAGCAGCGGAGCCTCGCGGAGGAAGGCCGCCGTGTCGTCCACCGACGCGGCAGGGACCGCCGGGGCGACAAGGGACTGCCTGGAGGCCGGAGCGATGTTCTTTGTCTGGTTGCGCATGATCGTCCATTCCTGCGACGCCACGGCCGCGTGCCCCGCGAGATGCAGGGATCACCGTGGCGTGCGGGAGGATGTCGATGCGGAGGGGAGGAGAAGTTGCGGGCGACGAGAGGAATTATGCCCGCAGGGGGAAAAACAGGGTTGGCATGGCCAGACGACCATCCCTGCGGCACGGACGACCCTCACCACAGGGATGAACGACCCTCACCGCGGCATGGACGACCATGATGGGTGGAAGAGACGACCATGATGGGAGGGAGAGACGACCGTCGCCGCGGCATGGACCACCGTGATGGGCGGCATGGACGACTCTCACGAGTGGGATGGTGGTAACCGCTTTGAGTGCGATGAACTCCGCCACCCTCAAGCTCTACCTGCCCTTCGGCGATCCGCGACGCCTTCGTACGGCAGAGATCTCTAACTGGAGCGGGAAATCCATCGCATCACCGCGCACCGACTTCGATGAACTCCTCGCGCGGGAAGAACTCAGTCAGGCGGGCGTCTATCTCTTACTCGGGACAAACCCCGATTCGGGGCGGCCTGCGGTGTACGTCGGTGAAGCCGAAGTGCTCGGAAAGCGATTGAAACAACACCGAGACAAGGACTTCTGGAACCAGGTGGTCGTGTTCTTCAGCAAGGACGACAACCTGACGCGAGCGCATATCAAGTTCCTGGAGGGACGGCTCATCGAACGGGCTCGCACAATGACCCGGACCGAAGTGCTGAACGATGTCCCGAGCGGGGCGCGGTTGCCCGAGTCCGATCGCGCGGACGTGGAGGTGTTCTTCGCGAAGATCGAGCAGCTTCTCCCGGTGCTCGGCAGCGACCTGCTGGTGCCAATCGATAGCGGTAGCGGCAGCGACGCGGATGAAACATGGCTGGCGTGCGAGACGCGCGGGCATGTCGCCCATGGGCGGCGAACCGCGAATGGTTTTGTCGTGCGAAAAGGGTCGCAGGCGGTGGAGGCCGAGCGTCCCTCGGCCGCGGAGCGCCATCGGTGGGTGCTCAATCTGCGAGAGCAACTAATCGCGGAAGGGGCGCTGCGGAAATCCAGGACCGGACTGGTTTTTACTCGCGACGTGGAGTTTGCCAGCCCGAGCGCGGCGGGCGGCGTGGTCCATGGCGGCGGAGTGAATGGTTTGATCTCGTGGAAGGACGCGAGCGGACAGACCCTGAAAGAACTCGAAGGAGCCTGACCGCGATGAGCCGATCGGAGCGTCGCCCGAGAATGGGCTGAAGGCCGCGACGCCCTCCCCGGAGATTCGATCTCCTTCGTCCCACCACTCTCACGGGGCTTCGACGCGACAGAGCCCCGCCACGCGCTGACCGATCTCCGGTAAACAGCGAGAGGAGTCGAGTCCGCGCGGCGAGATGGTGCGGCTCGGACGGACGCACCGCAGCCACCGCAACCGACGCGTCGAGCACGTATCTCATCGCCGCCCGACGATCAGATCTTCGACCGCGGAGATCGTCGGATCGCCGCCCAACGCGAGCGCGAGCGCGTCGAGCCGGCGTTCGGCCTGGGCACGGGTGAGCGCGGCCGCCGACTTGTCGTGGCGAAGGATGAGAACCCGCTTGCCACCGTGCTCGGCAGCATCGACGAGCTCAGAGAGATGTGCGTTCGCGTTCACAAGCGAGGTGGTGCGCATGTGGACCACGATGGTCCATATCGCCGTTGGGCGTCTGCCCCGCGGTCACTCCCCTGCGCGAAACACGTACGGCACCGTCACCGTCGCCGCGCCGCCCGTCGGCGGCGGAAACAGCAGCCCCCGCAGAGCGTCCTCCAGGCACCGCCCCGCCCCGCGCAGTGCGTCGTCGCCGCTCAACGCCGTCTGCGACACCCGCCCGTCGGCCTCTATCCGCAGCCGCACGGTCAGCTCGCCCTGGAGCGTCGCGTCCCGAGCCAGCGCCCGCTCGTAGCAGCCACGCACCTCCGTCGCCCGCGTCGCGAGCACGCGCTGCGCCACCGCCGGCTCGATGCGCCCATGCGTCGGAGGCAGCGCCGCCACGGGTATGCCCGCATCCCGCCGCGCCGCCACGCCCGCATCCCGCCGCGCCGCCGGTCGCGGCTGCGCATACGCCTCGACGCAGCCCGCGGTGGTCGCGATCAACAGCAGCCCCAGGGCTCCTCGCGCGCGCACCACCCACTCAGACCTTGGTGAAAGAGAAGCCAGCATCGCCGACATCGACGCGCACCGTGTCGTGGGGCTTGTACCCGCCGCGCAACAACTCCTCCGCGAGCGGGTCTTGCAGCTGTTTCAGGATCACCCGCTTCAACGGGCGCGCCCCATACGCAGGGTCGTACCCGAGGTCCGTGAGCAGGTCGCGCGCCGGGTTGGTCACCTCGATGCCGATCTGGTTCTCTTTCAATAGCCCCGCGAGGCGCTTCAACTGAATGTCCACGATGCCGCGCAGCGCCACCTTGCTGAGCCGATCGAAGATCAGCACGTCGTCGATGCGGTTGAGAAACTCCGGCCGGAAGTGCTTCTTCAACTCCCCAAGGATCTCCTCGCGCAGCGACTCGTCCGAAATACCCTCCTCCGTCGCCTCGAGAATTCGCGGCGCGCCGATGTTGCTGGTCATCACGATCACGGTGTCGCTGAAGTTGGCGAGCTGCCCGCGGTTGTCGCTGAGACGCCCGTCGTCCAGCACCTGCAAGAGAATGTTGAACGTGTCCGGGTGCGCCTTCTCGACCTCGTCGAAGAGCACCACGGAGAAGGGCCGACGACGAATCGCCTCGGTCAACATCCCACCGGACTCGCTGTCCACGAAACCCGTCGGCGACCCGATGAGCCGCCAGACCGAGCCCTTCTCCATGAACTCGCTCATGTCGAGCCGCACCATCGCCGCCTCGTCGTCAAACAAGAACTCCGCCAGCGCCTTCGCCAACTCGGTCTTGCCAACTCCCGTAGGCCCCAGGCAGAGGAAGCTCCCGATCGGACGCCCCGGGTCGCGCAGCCCCACCCGCCCCCGACGCACGGCCTTCGCGATGAGACGCACGGCATCGTCCTGCCCGACCACCCGATGACGGATGTGGTCCTCCATCGCGAGCAACTTCTCTGTCTCGCTCGCGAGCATCTTGCTCACCGGCACGCCCGTCCACTGCTCCAACACGCCCGCCACGCCCTGCTCGTCTACGCTCAACCTGGACAGCAAATCGCCCTCCTTCGAGAGCGCCGCCTCCGCCGCCGCGAGCACCTTCTCCGCCGCCGGGAGGTCCGTCGTCGCCAGTCGCGAGGCCGCCGCCGTGTCCCCCTGCGAGGCCGCCTTGTCGCGCTCTGCCCGCAGCGTCAAAATCTTCGCCTTCGCCGCACGCATCGCAGCGATCACGTCGCGCTGCCGATCCCACTTCGGTCGCAGTACATCCAGCTTCGCGCGAGTCTCCGCGAGCTGCGCCTCGACCTGCTTGCGAACCTCCACGGAAGACGAGTCCTCCTCGTCGACCAGCGACCGGTGCTGCGCCTCGAGGGCGCTCTGCAGCCGGGAGAGCGAGTCCAGTTCCGGCGGTCCTGCGTCGAGCGCCAATCGGCACTGCGCGGCGGCCTCATCGATGAGGTCGATGGCCGAGTCGGGCAGCTCGCGGCCGCCCAGATACCGCTTGCCGAGCTTCACGGCAGCCACCACCGCGGGGTCGTTGATGCGCACCCCGTGGTGCAACTCATAGCGCTCCACGATTCCGCGACACATCCCGATCGCCTGCTCCACCGACGGGGCCTCGACGACCAGCATCGCGAAGAGCCGGGAGAGCGCCGCGTCGGCCTCGAAGGTCTTCTTGAACGCACCCGGCGTGGTGGTACCGATGATCTGCACTTCGCCGCGCCCGAGCGCCGGCTTGAGCAGATCGGCCGGGCCGCCGCCCCCAGCCGGGTTGTTGAACAAGTTGTGCAACTCATCCACAAACAGGATCACCTCCCCGTCGAGCGCGCTCGCCGCCGCCAGCACCGCGCGCAGACGGTCTTCCATCTCGCCGCGGAGCCGCGCGCCCGCCATGAGCAGCCCAAGATCGAGCTGCATCAAGCGCTTCTTGCGCAGCGGCGCCGGCACGTCCCCGCGCGCCAGACGCGCCGCGAGCGCATACACAATCGCTCGCTTGCCAACACCCGCCTCGCCGACAAGAACAGGGGAGTTCTTCTGCCGCCGAGCAATCACCTGGAGCAGCCGACGCAACTCCACGTCGCGGCCGACGATCGGGTCGAAGCGATCCTTCGTGGACTCGGCGATGAGGTCGCGGGTGTACTTCGCGAGCACGTCGCCGGTAGCCCCGCCGCCGCTGCCGCCACCGCGCCCGGGCGTCGGAACGCTCGGCCCCACCACGG
>CANJUR010000058.1 GCA_947477565.1 Deltaproteobacteria bacterium | reverse complement strand
GGCGACTCCGGACCGACCTGTCCCTCCGGACAGATGAGTTGCGCAGGCGGTTGCAGGACCTTGGCGTCGGACAGCGCGAACTGTGGAACCTGCGGGAATGCCTGTCCTCCCGGACAGAGCTGCACGACAGGGGTCTGTAGTACTGTTCCTTGCGTGCTCCCGAGATCGATGTGCGGCGGTTCTTGTTCTGACCTGACGAGTGACCTTGCCAATTGCGGAGTGTGTGGACGAGCATGCGCCGCTGGTCAGATCTGCACGTCGGGCATGTGCTCGGCTGCTGCGCCGATCACCCAACGAAGTTGCGCGACACCCACAAGTCCTGGCTGCGGAACCGTGCGCTTGTCCGGTGGTACCTTCGCCATGGGCGATCGCACCGGATGCGAGGCCGCAGGCTCTTGCGGTAACAACGCATCCCCCGCGCAGAGCAACGTGACAGTGGGATCCTTCGCGATCGACGCATACGAGGTGACGGTCGCTCGCTTCCGCACGTGGGTCACTGCGGGTCGGCCCTCGCCCACGGGCTCGATCACCTATCGCGGCGGATCGATTCCCTTCGAGGGCGCGGTTGATACCGAAAGCGAGTTCTCGTGCGCGGGGCTAGCCTCGAACTGGACGTTCTCCACTTCGCGACCGAACCGACCCATGAACTGCGTCAACTGGGCAACTGCCCAGGCGTTCTGCTGGTGGGATGGAAACAGGGCTGGGCGATTGCCGACCGAAGCGGAGTGGGAGTTTGCCGCACGAGGCGCAACGGGGCGCGTCTATCCCTGGGGGAGTGATACTCCCGATGACCTGCTGACTTGCTGGTCGGGATCGAGGATGGTGCGCATGGATTCTTGTAATGTGGGATCGGCGCTACCCACCACAGAGGGCGTCTTCGATCTCGCTGGCAATGTTTTTGAGTGGAGTGCCGACTGGTTCTCGCCTTTCGGTGGCTCTGCACCTGCCTGCTGGTCCAATACGCCAGTCACCGATCCGGTCTGCAGCGTCCGCTCGAGCGGCAACCGAGTGGCCCGCGGAGGGTCGTACAACGATACTGACGCCGCCTGGCTTCGCAGTGCTTCTCGCGCCTCGCTCTCGCCTACGACTCACGGGGGTAACCTCGGGTTCCGCTGCGCCAGGGACCTGCCATGACGGTTCACGGTGTCGAGCCCGGCTGCTGGGACCGATTCGGCGTGCATCAGCAAACGAGATCTTCGCGGGATCGAAAACTCTCTTCAGGGTACAAAGGGAGAAGATCCCATCTGCTGCGTTGAACGATCCTACCTACTACAAAGACCCAAAGCGCAGCGCGGGTCGTTCGTCGGATGCTCGGCCGCCGTAGCGGCGCATGTCTTTGCGAAGGACTCTGATTTGTGACTCAAGGGAACGGCGCCCACAGTCTTACTGTAAGAGAGACAGTTACCATGCCGACCACCGCGCATCCGACGAACGCACCACGGAAGAACGCGTGCGCAGTCACCGTGTCGCTTCAGAGCGCGGTCCGATCCGTGTGCCTCAAGTCCAAACTGTCACCGATATCTCACGCCAAGCCACAGCCCTTGACAAGTATCCACTCGCTGCGATTCCAGTGCGATCCATCCGTTAGAAGATCGGTGACATGCGTGGTAACTAGACGCTCGGGAGTGGAAAGGGGTGTGTGATGTCTCGTCAGATTGATCTGATTGCTCCGATGGCCCACGACGCCGCGAACAAAATCGCCGAGATGCATGGGCATGTTCACGCGGTCAGCGAACGTGTGAATCTCTCGTTTTACGACCTTCAGCAGGCGACCGCTGCCATGGAGGCTCGTCCGGCCGATGAACGAAGCGCGCGCGGCGTTCACTTGCACGCTATTCGCGAACGAGTCATCTCGATGCACCAGCGTCTCGAAGAATGCCTGGCCCAGATTGACCACCAGGCACAAGAAATCGAGTCAGAAATCACGCAGCAACGAGAGCATCTCGACAACACTGTTAGAGGTGCGGTCCATGCGCAAGAGCAGCTCCGTGCAGAGCTGGACGATCACCACCACTCCGTGGTCGATCACGGGGCGCGGGTCAGCAGTGCTTCGGTCGGCTTCGTCGGTGAGATCGAAAACCAATTGGACCAGCTCCGGTCGCACACGTCGGAGTTGCACGACCGCATCGCTGCGTTCGATCACGACATCGTCGGAGACGTGACCGCGGCCGTGCAGGACCTACAGCACCTCGGAGAGCGCGCGGAGTCGCTGTCCCACGATCTGGCTGGCCGACTTCGGATGTTGAGCGCTCGGTTTCACGGCACGGCCCAGCACGCACTGATCGACGAAGCCGTCGGCGGCCTGGAGCGATCGTCGCACCAACTTCATGAGTCGCTCGATGGACTCGGACGATTTGTGCTCTCGGAAACGCAAGTGATTGATGGTCATGCTGGCGAACTGCTTGGGCATATGGAATCGGTGATTCACATCATCGACGCGGTCAAACCCATCTTGGAAATGGTAGAGACGGTTCTGGGGTGATCGTCTCGCACGGTTCGAAGGATCGTCGGGAGGCGACCATGCATGCTTGAATCACAAGATCTACACAGCCGCGATGCCTTGTGGGATGACATCGCCTCACTACTGCGAGGCCTCGGGGATGACGCCGGGGAGCAGAGCCTTTCTACGCTCGACTCGTCAGGCCTTGGGATAATGGCAGACGATCCGACGCCCGTCACCGGATCGACGGGGAGCGATGCGTGCCTGGCCGAAGCGCAGAGTTCTCTTTACGCGGCGTTCGACGATGTCTCGACGACGTTTGAAAATTGCCGGTCGCTGGTCGATTCACAGCGAAGTATCCAAGTCTCCGTCTCGGCCTGGCACGACGAAACCTTGCTGTCGATTGAATCCGTTCAAGGACACCTGGGGGAGGTTCGGACCGGATTGATTTCGCTCGATGACGACATCGGGCACGCCAGTCATTCCTTCCACGATCAGGCTACGGCGACAGGTGCGACGATCGAGGGGGTCTCCCAGGACGTGCATGGGCGCCACGCCCAGGAGGCGCATGGAGCATTTCATGCGCTCATCGAAGCCATCGAGGCGCGCGGACGTACCGCCCTCGATCAGGCGTTTTCGGGCATCGATGAACAGGTCGCCGGGGCATTCGATCACCTCGAGCAGGATGTCCAATCTCATGCCGGTACGATGGAAGCCTTCGTGACGCGGGTGATGCTGGAAAGCGCCGAGCACATCGCGCACGACACCCTGGAAGAGGTGCGGCAGGGGTTCCAGGATCTCTTGCATCATGGCGTTGAAGTCATGGTGGTCGAGGTCGCGGCCCAGGCGGTGACCATGGGCGTCGGATCGACCGTGACCGTGGCGCTCGCTCCTTTGCTACCCGAACTGGTGCTCGCGCGTGCCGCGCTGCGCGCAATCAACTTTTTCCTCGACTTGTTCGACTGAGCAATATGCCGTATATGATTGATTCGTCACAAGGCACCTCCGAGATTGGCGTTGCCGATCTTCGAGATCATTTGGTCGCGGTCCGCGAACGACATCATCGACTCCGTGAGGACCTCGCGGCAGTGGAGGTTACCGCTGGCGAAACATTGGAAGAGATCGTGCGGTTGCACGATGAGGTCGCCCTGGAGTTGCTAGCTCGCGCCCGAGCGGACGATGTCGCAGCGCTGGCCCTTCAGCAGGAGTTGGAGGCGGTGGCCGATGAGTTGACCGACTTTGCGCACCACCTGACCGGGAGGTCCCGCGCGCTCCACGAAGAGTTCGATGCGCTGCACGCGGAGGCACAAGCCATCGAGGTGGAGGCGCAACATCGTCAGGGAGCCGAAGGCGAGGGGGTCGACCGGGTCGTCGCGAGGGCGACCGAGTTCCACGGCGCGATTGAGTCTCACCGGTCAGCCTTGGGCACTGCGGCCGGAGCGGCGGGCCATGCGCTTTCCGACACTGATCAGCACGTGACGTCACGGCACCAGGGGCTCGAACAGCACCTGGAGACCCTTCATCAAGCGACGACCCAGGCAGGGTCCGACTCCACCGAGGCAGTTCATCAAACCGCAACACAGGGTCACTCTGCGGCGGACGACCTCCGCGAGAAGTTGGGAATGGTTGGGGGGCTGATTGCGGCTGCCACGGAGCGTCTCCAACGCGAGGTCGAACAATCCGTCGAACACGAGATCCATGCCTTGATCCACGAGGCGGTGCAGGAAATCCGTCGGATGTTTGACGAACTCATCGCGAGGTTTGGGCACAGTCATGCTGAACTCGGGGCCGCTCGAGCCATCGTCGAGCCGCTGATTCACGAACTGGAGTCTCTGATCCCGGGCCTGCAGGGCGGGGCGCAAGATGCTCATGCCCACGTTGCCGAGGTCGAGCGGCAGCGCGAAGAGATGGAGAGGGCTTTAGGGTATGACAACTTCTGATCAAGACGGCTTCATCGCCGTTCAGCAGGTGATCGTGAGTTGGGAAGAGGGGCTCACCGATTGCGAACACAAAGTGGCAGAAATCCGTTCCGCATCGGAGGTGTCTGCGGGGAGCCTTCGGGGGCGACTGGAAGCCGTCCGAGGGAGCCATGCTGCTCCTGGGTCGAATAATGAGGCCGAGGTTGCAGAGACTCGCGACGCCTTGATGCACCTACGTGGCGAGACTCGGAGTGCCCGCCAACACGTGGATCAGGTATTCGATCACCTCTCACGAGAGGTTCACGGATGGCGCGATCATATCCACGAACTCCATGAACAACTGCAGGGGCCGAGCGTGCAGGTCGACCACGCCGTCACTGCGCTCCACGCTGCGCTGGAGGAGCACCACCAGGCGACCGATGCGGCGTTGGGGCCCTTGCACGATCATCTTACGGACAGCGTTCCCGCGACGGTCCACGCATTGTCCGATCAGGTTTCTGGAGCGGTTGGAGGGATCGAGAGTCGGATCACCGGAGAGTGGCTACCGGCGCTCGAGGGTGCAGTACACACACTTTCCGGGATGCTCGATCACGCGTCGGATGCGGTGACGCAGCACACCCACGAGGCGCAATCAGACAGTCACCAGGGGGCTGAAGAGTTGACCCGACAGGTGGAGACTCGCAGCCACGATCACGTCGGCCATACGCGCGAGCGGGCCCGAGAGGCGAGTACCTCATTGTCGCGCTCCGCGGAGGCCGTGCACGCCGCAGGAGCGACCGCGATCGAGGGGACGCAATCTCTGCATCTCGCCTCGACCGCGACGACCGCCGCCCTGAACGCCGCGCTGGGCATTCTCACCGAAATAAAGAGGCTGTTCGATCGGCTGCCGTGACGTTGGCGGGTCTACGCTAGGAAGTACCCTCGGACAGATCCCGCAGCCGCCGCCGCAGGTCGAACAGAGTGGTCTGGGCCAGCTGATTGCGCAGCGCCCGGAGGGTTCCAATTTCCTCTTGCATCCTGCCCTGCTGAATCTTCAATTCGCGCGCGTGGTCGGCGGCGATGCCGTCGGACTCGATGAAACGCGGCTCCACGCGGATGTCCCACCATCGGTCAATGGACGCCGTCCACTGCTCGGCGCGCAGGGCTGCCCAGCGTTCCAGCGCGCGGCGATGACGATCGATGACCTTGTCGAGTTCGCTACGGATTTGCGCGGTGGTGGTGTCCCTCCAGCCAGTCAGACCCTGCTTTTGTAGCGCCTCGCGCTGCCGTTGCGCGTCGTCGTTACCAAAGAAGATCGAGAGTGCAAAGAATCCTGCGCTGATGACAGCGAGTACATACTTGCGGTCATCAGATGAACTGGTTCCTTTCGTCAGTCCATTGACGATCGAAAACAAGATTGTGACAAATCCCATGATCATCATAAAATTCGTGCGAATGGCCCTAATTAATAATGCGACTCTGCTCGGAACCTCTACCTCGCGTGGATCCGTCAGCAGGTCAAAGTTGCTTGCCGTGACAGGCTGAGTCCACGTCACTGGCGCGGTAGGTGTTCCGTGTCGCCGGGCCAGTTCCCCCAACGCCTCGGCGATCGATGGACCGACGTCCTGCTCCATTCCAAGGCAGAAGTTCTTCGTCCATTCCTCGCAGCACTGCCTTGTATAGTCAGAGAATTCCGCCCACCACCGATCATCGACGGCCAACGTCATGCGGTGTTTGTCGTCCACCCGGTTGACCAGACGCGGCTCCCGCAGAAATGGGACACAGCCTGAGATCACGTGTTCCTGCTGTCGCTTCGCCCGATCGACCCACTCGCGCAGCAACTTTTGGACGCTTGCTTGCGCCTGTGCACGCAGTTGCTCGGCCTCGCGGCGCGGCGCCTGGGCAATTCGGGTGCGGGCTTCCATTGGGTCTTCCGTCGAAAGCGCCCGTCGCTGCAACTCCTCCAGTCGTCGGTCGGTCGCCCCGAGAAGTTCGTCCGTGATCTTGATTGCCCGGGCATAGACGGGAACCCAATCGCCCGTGTCGTTGGCCGCTCGGATCTCTGCACTCAAGGCGTTGATCGCGCGTAGCGGTTCAGGATCCAGTGGCTGACGCAACGGCAGGTCGAGCAGTCCCCGCAGCGAAGGGACTGGATCTGGACTGACGGATGGGCGGGACTGAATGGGTGCCTGGACCAATGGGTAACTCCGGCAAAGGCTTGGGTGAATGATGGAATTTCGAGGATGCTTAAGGTCCCCGACGCCGTCGCGAGGGCCTCGTGCCCGACCGTCTCACGATGCGGGCGCGCCGAGAACTGCGAGCCACAAGGTCAGGTATCTCCGTTGACCATCTGCGTCCGGCAAGCGTACCATGCGGCAGGTTTCGCCTGCCACGCCGCGAGGTCGGGGGGAAGTCGGTGAGTTCGCCGCGCTTCGAGCCGACCCTCCGGGTGTCTGGGAACATCACTCGAATAGGAGCGTCCACCGGTGCCCTACGATATCGCAGCTACCTCTGCCACTCCCGCTCTAATCGTCTATCTTCTCGACGTGAGCGGGTCGATGGGTGATTCCCTCGACGGCGAGCCGAAAATTCAACACCTCAACCGCGCGCTGCAAAACGTGATCGGCAAGATGGTGGCGCGCTCGACCAAGTCGGAGGTAGTCTCGCCGCGCTATCGACTCGCGATGATCGCCTACAGTACAACAGCGAAGGACATTCTCGGCGGTATTCGCACTGTCGCGGAGGTGGCGCAACTCGGCTCACCACAGTTCAAGCCGACCAACCAGACTGATACCGCGGCTGCATTCATGATGGCCCGCGACCTTCTCCGACGGGAACTCCCTGCACTTCGTGGTCACCCTGCACCACTGGTCTGCCACATGACTGACGGCGCGTACTCGGGGACTGATCCAGAGCCCCTTGCGCGCGAGATCATGCAGATGACGACGGACGACGGAAACGTTCTCGTGCAGAACATCTATATGGGACCAGACTTGACCCGTACTCCCATCGTGGATGTCGAGAATTGGCCAGGAGTTCGCTCTGAAGCCGAGCTGTCGAACTCTTTTGCCACGAAGCTCTTCCGGATGTCGTCGCCGATTCCCAAGCGCTACGCAGAGACTATCGCAGAGGATGGTTTCTCCCTCGTTCCCGGAGCCGCGATGCTGTTTCCTGCGAGCAGCACCGACCTCGTCGAGCTCGCCTTCGCAATGTCGGGCGCAACGTACACCAAGTAAGACCAAGTCGCACACGTGGCGAGAGAATCGAGCACTCCGATGGCGTCCTTCAATCTCAGGCCAGACGAGCGAATCGATCTGGTCATCGAACGCTACTCGGAGCCCTTCCGGGTGTTGGCGCATCCCGCAGATCCTACGTACGCCCACGCCGTTGTTGGGAGCGAGGCGACGGTCTACCGTCTACAGCGTCAGCGGGACCGCGCGGAATTCGCGCTCAAGGTATTTCGAGCGGCCAACCAGCTTCCGGAGATGGAGGCCATCACCCGAAATCTTCGATCGTATAGTATCGCTTCAGGTCTGCGTTCCTGCGAGCGACACTGCCTTACCCCCCACTCGGCGGCAGCGACAATTTCTCAGTATCCGGCGCTGCTTTATGCTGTTTTGGTGCCCTGGATTCAGGGCCCCACCTGGACCGAGATCGTGCTCTCCCGCCACGCTCTAGCCCCATCGGCGGCGCGGCAGCTGGCGATCCGTTTCTCCGAGGTCATTGCCGGCCTCGAGTCTCGAGGGATCGCTCACTGTGACCTGGCGGGTCCCAACTTGATCCTCGATTTGCCCAATGGCATCGTCGAACTGATTGACGTCGAGCACCTCTTCGCTCCGTCGTTTTCGGCACCCACTCCGGTCGCGACGGGTACCCCCGGCTACAACATGGTGGCGGACCACGACGGCGCGTGGGCGCCCGAGGCGGATCGATTCTCTGGCGCGATCCTGCTTGGAGAGATGCTTGGCTGGGGCGATCCCGAGGTGTCGCGCAGAGCCAGTGGGCAGGGTTGTTACTTCGATCCCGCGGAGATCCAGGGACCACGCTGCGAGCGCCTGACGACCCTCCTGTCTGCCCTCCGGCGAATCGATCCCGCCGTGGCGGTACTATTTGAGCGAGCGTGGAGTGCGCGGCGTCGCGCGGAGTGTCCGCGACTTGCGGAGTGGGCGGCGGTGCTCAGTGGATTGGAACATCCCAACGTACTGCCCTCCGGCCACCGGATCCGGACTGCATTCTCGCTGCCGCAGCGGCAGGCCGCTCTTCCGAGCGCGGCCGGCTACAGTCCTGTCGGGGCGTCGGCACCTTTCGTTCCACCGGCCTATCGCTCTCCGGCGCCGTACTCTCCGGCGCCGTACTCTCCGGCAGCGCCTCCGGGAAACGCAGCTCCTCCGGGATACGCAGTTCCTCCCCAACCGAGCGCCGCTCCGGTCTTGCCCGTTCTTCGCTCGCAGGCGGCGCCGGTGGATGATGTGGTGGTCTTGAGCTGGACCCCGTCGGCCTCGCCCGCCCGTCCCGCCCCGGCGAGGCCGGCGGTGGTCCCTTCGTCGCCCGCCACGAGGGGCAGTGCCCATGACGATATTGAGATTGTCGGATGGAGTCACGGGAAGCTTCCTCCTGCGGGAGTGAAGAAGGGTTCAACTTGAAGACAGCCTCGTCTGACCAGGGACGTTTCGTGGCGCAGCAGAAGTCCGGCGAGGTGCAGTTTCATCGTCAGGTAGCATCCCTCGCTGACGGTAATGAGCTGTCCATGACCGCGGGATACCGGCGCTGCCTGGACTTCGATCCCAAGGACATCGAAGGGCAGGACTTTTGTGGGTATTGGCTGGAGAATGGCTGGCTGGTCGCCGTCGTCGCGGATGGCGTCAGCCAGTCGTTTATGGGGCATCTCGCCGCGGATGAGTGCGGGCGCGGGATCTTAGAAATTCTCTGGAAGCGCCACGGTCAGGACACGTCGACCGAAGCATTGGTGGATGGGTTACAAACGCGTCAGCCTCAATTGGCCGAGCGCGTGGCGAAGTGGGAGATCTCCCCGGGAGTGCCGGAGATGGTTCGCTTCGAACTTGAGAAGAAGCGTGGAACCACCGGTAGTCAGACGGTGTTTGCTGCCGTCTCGATGGACCTGCGTGCGGGGCGCGGGGAGGTGTTCATCCTCGGCGATGTGACGGCCACGGTGGCGACTGCCGACGGCTCGAGGAAGGAGCTCGCCGCCGATGCAAGAGGTCGTTGGTCGAGCGCTCGGGGAATGCGAGGTGAGCTCGCCCGGCATGAAGTACAGGACATCGTGTCACTGATGCTTCATTCCGACGGCACTGGGAATGATTGGGGGAGCGATCCTCTGGCAGTGGAAGTCGAAGAGAACTTTGCAGGTCTCGCCCAGGAGATGGCTGGGCGGGATGACCTGTCATTCGTTGCGATGCGGATTCAGCCGAAGGACCGAGCGGAGCGTGGGGTCGAGCCGAAGTCGGAACCTTTGCGCGGTCTCCGTTCGCCAGCGGCGGGTGCGGAGACCCCGTCGAGTGTCGACGCGGCTCATGGCCAGACGGTGCCCCAGACCTTCATCCCATTGACGAGCGTGGAGACAGGAAATCGAAGTGGCAGGGGAACTGAGTCGCGCCAGCCCTTGCTTAGCAAATCCGATTTGAGACTGATAGCCGCCGGGGGCCGCAGTGAGCTGGCAGTGCCCGGCGGATTGCGGTCGCATGACCCGCGTTCAGCCCGCACGGGGTGGGGATTGCCCCTCCGTTGCGTGGCTGTGTTTCTCCTGTGCGTTGCTGTGGCGGTTGTGGCCTATAAAATGGGCGCAGGATCGAACGTGGGTTCTGTGGCTTCTATGCCCGACGCGAGCGAACCTAGCGATCAAACTGCTTCGAATCCCACGCCAACGGGTGCGCCCGTTGTCCAGAAATCGAACGTTGCCCCGAGGCCCACGGTGCCTATCCTTACGCCCCCTCCGGCAGCGGTTGACTCATCGGTCCCGTCGTCTCATCGCTCCGCAGTGCGCGATTCCGTAGGGGGTCCCCTTACTGCGAGCGCGCCAGACGGCGGCGGCCAGCCGACCACGCCTGCTCATCGGGATGCCTCTGCGTCGGCAGACAGCGCGGGATGAGTCCATCGATCGATCAGAATGGTGTCCGTCCGCCGACCGGGCGTCGGGTTGATATCCAAGAGGCGGGCTGATGGCTTTTGCACCCCGACCCGGTGACAGCCTATCCTACAAGGGCGGGCAGCTCTCTTTCGTTCAGCACCCAGGAATGAAGGACCCATTCGTTCTCCGTGAGGAGGGCAAGCGCGGGACTGTCTATCAGCTCGCCAACGGCTCGGAGAAATGGGCTCTGAAGGTCTTCAAGAAGCTGTATCGCAAGCCGCATCAGCTCGAGATTGCAAAGAAACTCGGACCCCTGGGTGGCATCACCGGGATGAAAGCGGCGAAGCGGAGCGTGTTCGAATCGGGGCATCCCCTCGTGGTCGCGTATCCCGATCTACTGCACGCCCAGATGATGCCGTGGGTGGACGGGTTCACGTGGTTCAATGTGCTCAACGTGGGCGGCCCACGCAACGGTACGTACCTGCAGCCAGCGCACGCGGCTCGGCTTTCCCATCGTTTCTGTTTTGTGATGAGCGAGATCGAGCGGCGCGGCATTGCCCACACGGATATCGCGAGCGGGAACGTCATCGTCGATGTCGACTCCATCGGGGTGGAGCTGATCGATCTTGAGGAGATGTTTGGTCCCGACTTTCCGCGGCCCGCGAAGTTGAACGCGGGGTCGGCGGGTTACGGTCACCCCATGCTCCGTGACCCTTCGTGTGACGGCCTTTGGTCGGCGGAATGTGACCGGTTTGCGATGGCGGTTCTGCTGGCGGAGATGTTGATTTTCTCTGACCCGGAGTTGGCCGCTCAAGGGGACCAGGGCGGTGGCTATTTCGGCGACACCGAGCTTCAGTCCGATTCTCCTCGGTATCGTCGCGCGGTCGCGTATCTCCGACGGGAGTGTCCAAAGATCGCGGAACTCTTCCGCCGTGCCTGGGAGTCGCCCTCGATTGCGATGTGTGCCTCGGCCGAGGAGTGGCTCCGGGCGCTTGAGCCCATCGTCGCGGAAGCACCCGCTACGACGGGTGCTGGATTGATTCCCCGAACATCTTCCCCGCACTGGCGACTTTCTCATGCGTTTCGCGCGGCGGTTGCCACCCCGGGTGGTTACGTCGCGCCGCCACCCACGGTCGACGGCGTAACGTGGGGGCCACCCTCGTGGGGGTCGCAGTCCTCTCCCGCGGTTCGGGTGCCGAACTCACGCGAATCGCAACCGAACCACGATGTGATCCGGGAGTCCGCGGTTGGGAGCGAACGGGTGTCTGAGCCTCACGGCGAGGCCGCTGGCGATGGTGCGCCCGCTGTCCGCCGCTCATCGGTGGGTGGGGAAGAAGCCTGCCCCCGGTGTGGCGGCCGAAGCTCTTCCATGTACTCGGGCTATGCGACGCCTGTTTGTGGTGGATGTGGGGGGCTGATTGAGCAGGATTATCTGAGTCGGATTGCCGCTGCGCAGCGGCGGGAAATTCAAGACGTTGCTCCAGACGCGGCAACGTCGGCACACCTTTCGTCGAGGTTTCTATGGAATTGGATGAGGGGGCTGCTTGTCTTGGGGAGCCTTTTGTGCGCGGGCTGGTGGACCAAAAGAGCGATCCGGGCGGGGGCAACGAATGCATCACAGACGTCCAGTTACGGCACGAATCTGACCGTGCCAGTTCAACCTGTTGCGGGGGAGTGCGTCGCCACGCGTCACGGCAGCTTCCATCTGCGCCCGAACATGGATCTGGCGGTCGCAGGTCCGGAGTATCCTGCCTGGACGCAGGTCCGAGTGTTTGAGGCGACGAGCCTGATACGACACGATGAGCGGTTGTTTCGCGTTCAGGTGATTGTGGATGGACAGAATGGTTGGTCGTTCGTGCGCGAAGACGAGATCGGGCCCGAGTGTGGAGTGGAGATTCGGCGTCCGATGCAGACCGCGATGTGTGCCGCGATGTGCATGAGAGTTACGCAGGCGCAGGCGGGGACACCTCCAGCGGCGTTGTGCACGTATCAGTGCGAAGCTGATCCCGCGCGGTCCTTTCCTGGCCTGTGATGGCGCCGGCATTATCGAGGTCTGGCTCACGCGCGCTTGAGCCGTGGGCCGTCGGACCGCGAGGGCTCCACCAGAGATCGCAGGTGGGCTGATGGCATTCTCTCCCCGCCCCGGAGACAGCATTTCTTACAAGAATGAGCCCCTTTTCTTCGTTCAACATCCAGGAATGAAGGACCCCTTCGTGCTACGGGAAGAGGGGAAGCGCGGGACGGTCTACCAACTCTCCAACGGGGCAGAGAAGTGGGCGCTCAAGGTATTCAAGAAACTATATCGTAAACCGCATCAACTTGAGATTGCGAGGAAGTTGGCCCCGCTCGTCGGCATCACCGGAATGATGGCCGCAAAGCGGACCGTATTCGAGGAAGGGCATCCCCTCGTGGTCGCGCACCCCGATCTCCTGCACGCCCAGATGATGCCTTGGGTCCATGGATTCACATGGTTTAACGTGCTCAACGTGGGTGGCTTGCGCAACTGCACGTACCTGCAGCCCGCGCACGCGGCCCGACTATGTCATCGCTTCAGTCTTGTGATGAGTGAAATCGAGCGGCGCGGGCTCGCGCATACGGATATCGCGAGCGGGAACGTCATCGTTGATGTCGATGCGATCGGCGTGGAGTTGATCGATCTAGAGGAGATGTTTGGCCCAGGCTTTCCTCGGCCAGCGAAGCTTAATGCAGGATCTGCTGGGTACGGACATCGGACGTTGCGTGATCCGTCGTGCTCGGGACTCTGGTCAGCGGAGTGTGATCGATTCGCGCTTGCGATTCTCGCTGCGGAGATGTTGTTGTTCTCTTCGGCCGAGTTGTCTGCCCTATGCGATCAGGGAGGTGGCTACTTTAGCGACGACGAGATCCAGAGTAACTCGCCAAGATATCAACGTGCGTTGGACTACCTGCGGCACGAATGCCCGGTGGTGGCCGATTTGTTCCAACGTGCCTGGGAGTCGTCGTCCATTTCGGATTGCGCCCCGGCAGAGGAGTGGGTTCGCGCGCTGGAGCCGATCGTCACCGTCGCGCCGGCCGCGGTGGACGCCGGATTGGTTCCGCGCTCATCCGCACCACGCTGGCGGATATCGACGGCATTTCGTACGGTGGGCGGGCCCGTAACGTCGGTGGTTGCGCCACCTCCTGAGGTTGATGGAGTCTCCTGGCACCCTCGCAATTGGGTGCGGATGCAACAGGATGTCAATCGCGACACGATCGTGACTCATGCGGCGCCGAAGCATCACGATTCCGTGCCAGTGACGACCGTGGACATGCCCCCGGCGCCCGGTCACGCAGCGAGGGTTTCCCCCTCGCAGGATGGCTCTGGCATGGCTGCCGCGCCGGCCTCGGTTCCCTTTGACGCTGTAACCCAAGTATTTCGTCAGTATTTCAGTTCCAACGGGGCATCGAATCCGCCCGCCATCGGTGGAGGTGCTGTTCCCAGTTCATTTCAGAGCTGTGCGCGCTGCGGCGCCCAGCCTCATCAAGGAGGAGCCTTTTGCGGGAGGTGCGGTGCGACGCTGCCATTGAAGCCGATGGCCCGATCCGGAAAGTTCCTGTTGTCAGTCTTGCTCTTGCTGGCAATGTACTTCTCGGTTTTAGCGTCCCTTCTCTGGTATCTCTGGGTGCGGTGATTGCTGTCGGGCGACAGCGCAATTGCACCCCGTGAAACGACTCCACGGGTGGCCGCGCGGACATCTCAGTCGATGCTGCGTAAGCACTGCACGAGCACACGTTCTTCCGCCACCTATTCGCCGGATGCACGGTTGGCGTCATGGCGACTATCTCCTTCGCAGGGATCCGGGAAGAGGGCCTCCTATCGTCAGACCGATTGAAACGAGGCTCGAAATACCGTCACGTTTCGCGCGGACTGGCCCCGACCGGGAACCAAGAACCCCGCCCGCGCCGACGACTGGAGCCTTGGCGATGGTTTCCTCGTGCAACAGAGCCTCCGACTGCGATTCAGCGATCTCCCTGCGGCAGCTCGTTTCCTCGACCCGCGGACTCGCGACGGTTTCCGGCGCTGTGTTTTCATGGAGTTACGATCGTTCCCCGGGACCCTGATTAGTAACGTTTTTCTCGTAGGACTCCAACCTACATCAGTGAATTAACCCGTCCGGGGATCGAGATCTCTCGACAGAGCGGCAGCGGGCCAAACGCGAAGCGGATGAGGGCATTAGCCTTCGCCCGGACAGCATGCGCGATGCTGTTGTCGTAGCAGTTTCCCCAATCGGCGCCGACAGGAGGCGCTCATCGGGGTCTGCAACAAGTTGGCATTGCGATGTCGCGGCTGCGCAGAGCCTCGAAAAGAATGGTTGCTGACGGTTACCGTGGCGAATGCCCGCTCCCTGTTCAGTGTGTCCGTCAGTGACAGGGATCACCGTTGCCGTACTGGTTGGCTGAACACTGGCTCAGCCCCGGATCAGCCGTGCGCATGCACGTGCCCAGTCCAGCGCACCACCCGCAGCCAGGGGTCTGGCTGCACTCCCCACAGTCCGTGTGAACGGTGCAGGGGTTCAGTCAATCGATGGAACATCATGGTTGTCAATAAACTGCTGAAAACTCCCGACGCGCGGACCCTCTGGATATCGAGTGATGTACGTCCGCATCGTCCGGACGGCATCGCTGTTGCGACCCATCGTGCGGTAGGTGACCGCGAGTAGGCCGATCTCCGGCTCGCTCGACGCGCTCCCGCGCAGCACTTGCACCACGCACTGGTTGCCCGCAGTCATGCCGTTGGAGTTGTTGCGCAGGCACGCCCGCGCCTGATCCATCGGTGTCGCTGCCGGAGCATTGGACGCAGCGGGCGGAGGGTCATCCATCGGAATGCGGGGCTGCGGCGTCGGCGCAATGGGGACTCGTCGTGCAGCCGCGGTGGTATCCATGGGCGCGACGATGAGCGGCGGCTTGTCTGGGTTATCGGCCCGCATCGCTATGGGCACGGAACAGTCGCAGACGCCAAAGGTGCCGTCGCTCTGGCACGTCTGGATGCCGTTCATCGCACCCCGACATGCGCACGAGACGCTCGCGTTGGGCACACAAGCCGCGGGTTGAGCGCCCCGCTGACCGCATCCCGGGGCCAGCAGCAACAACAACGCACAAGCCATCACTCGTCTCATCGTCTCTCCATATCAATTCTGTCGTAACAACAGAGGGAAGTTCCACGACCTCAGCCCCTCTGGCATCAAACCTCTCCAGTGGCCAGAGTTGCTGGTGACTTCGTCAAGGCGGATGTGTCGTGATTGGGCAACGTTGACGTGCCTCTTCGGGCGCGCTCGAGCGCAGTGCATTGCCGTCCGGGGGCGCGGGTCGCAGGAAGCATGACTGTTCTCACTGGACGGCCTCCCTGGCTTCGGTCGCCTTCGTGGCGCCGTTCGGCCGCTTGCTGTGGGGCGCACGCCGTCGTCGCGTCGTCCACTCCCTGGAGCCGTGGCCTGATGCCGGTATTCGCTGTTGGTCTTACCTGGTTGCTCCGCTTGTTCCGCCGCGAGGCCGCGACGCCGACTTCCTGATCGTCTCCGCTTGCGCCACGAACGCCAACCGCAGGTCGGCTCGCCCGGCTGTCCGCGCCGCGATGATGCTCACCGTCACCGCGAGGCCGACCATCGTGACGCGACGCCCCGCTCGCCCTCTTCTCCCTACTGCGCGCTGCCAGTCCGTTGCTCGCGCCCGATGCACCGCGCTCACGAAACATCACAGCAACCCCACCGCCAACCAACAGGTCCGTGACGCTCGAGGATGCAGTTCGATGCATCACGACGCGTGCGGCCACCAGGCCCACGAGCCCGCCGCTCCCCCTCGCTGCGCCACCACCGCCCCGTAGAACCCGAACTCCCCGAACGGGCGGTACAACGTCACCACTGGCGTCGCAGCGAGCCCCGAGGCCCGGCCGAGATACAGGTACGCGCGACCCGATCCCGGGTACGTCCCCACGCCGGGAGTCGCCGTCTCTGCGCCGGAGCCCACCAGCACGTCGCCGAAGCCGTCGGCGTTCACGTCCCCGACGCTGGCCACCGAGACGCCGAAGCTCCCCGCGTTGTCCGCCGGGGCAGCCAGCGAGACGCCCGGTGTCCCCGGCAGACCCGTCGATGATCCGAAGTAGACGTGAACCCGGATCGATCCCGCCGCGCCGCCCACGATCAGGTCGGCACTCCCGTCGCCATCGATGTCTCCGCCGCCGCCGAGCGCCGCGCCGAAGGAGCGCCCCACCCCGTCGGGTCCAGTGATCACGCGCGTCGGGCTCGTCGCCAGACCTCCGGCGCCGCCCTGGTAGATGAAGACCTTGCCCCCGCCCGCCGCCAGCGGAGAGCCCACTGCCAGGTCGGGATACCCATCACGGTTGGTGTCCCCAATGCACACGACGGCGATGCCGAAGCTGCGATTCGCCGCCTCCGGATTCAACAGCGCAAGTCCGCTCGCGCCGACCCCCGCACGGCCCCCGCGGAACACGTCCACCCGGTCAGCTCCGGGGCTCCCCACCACGATGTCCGCGATGCCGTCCGCGTCGAAGTCACACGCCCCCGTGGCGCTGGCGCCGAAGAGTGATCCGGTCGCCGTCGGACCGATCAAGCTCACGCTCGGCGTCGCTGCGATGCCCGTGACGCTGCCGTAATAGACGTCCGCCCGGGCCGCGTCGGCCACGCCGAGGATGGCGTCCGCGTAGCCGTCCGCGTTGACGTCACCGGCCGCTGCGACGGTCACGCCGTAGCGTCCGCCGATGCCCTCCGGGCGACTCACCGCGCTGATGGAGCTGGTCGCGAGGCCCGCGCTACCCCCGAAATGCAGGTAGGCCCGCGGCGGAACACTGCCGCCACCGAGCGTTCCGATGAGCAGGTCGGTGAAGCCGTCGCCGTTGATGTCCCCTGCGGAGGCCAGCGTGTTCGCGAAGCCCGTGCCCGGACCGTCGAGCCCGATGAGGTTCGTCGATGCCGTCATCGAGACGCCCGAACCACTACCGAGATGAACGTGCGCGGCACCCGCGACCATGCTCCGCGCGCTCGCGGCCACCACGAAGTCCGAGCGACCATCGGCGTTGACGTCGAAGGTCGATCCCCAGGCCGAAGCAACCGTCGCCGCACTCTGGCTGACCGTCATCTCCCAGACCGCGCCCGCGCTCAGGCCCGTCACCGCTCCGACGCGCCCACGCAATCGCCAGAACAGCACGCCGGAGGGAAGGTCGGATGGGGGAAGCGAGGAGGTTCCGGTTGCGTCGAACGAGAGCACCGGCGCAACGCACGATCGCTCGCGGCAGACATCGACCCGGACGCCATCCGAGCCCGACGCAAGCTCCCACCGAAACAGCGGGCGACGAACGCTCACCATCGACGAAGAGATGGGCGCGATGGGCCGCGCCGGGAGAAGGTCGCCAGGGCTCACGTCGGCCATGACGGGAAGGTCGATCGCGGGCAGGTCGGGGGTCACTGTGTCGATGAGCGGTACATCGATGAGTGCCGCGTCCGGCGTGCCGGAGTCCGGTGGCGAACCATCGAGCGCCAGGACATCAAGCGCGGGGATGTCGAGCGCGGGGGCGTCGAGCGCGGGGAGGTCCGGCGATGGTCCGTCGGGGAGCGTGGCGTCGCGGCCTCCGTCGGGCGCCACGACCGGGCGATCGAGGCTCACGGCGTCGGCGGTGATCGCACTCGCATCGCCACTGTCGGTCCTCGGTCGATAGGACCACTCTGCGTCGGTGCATCCACCGATCACCGCGAGCAGCAGAAACGGCGTGGGAAGCAGGCCGACCCGGTGAATGGGCGCGAGGCGGCGTCTCGGCGGAAGGGTCATTCGTTTTCGAGAGGGTGTTCGCTAATCAACCGGGACGTGATCGTGAACCCGCGGACGAGCCACCGTGGGCAGCCGGAGCGCCGGGCGCAGGGGGCGCGGAGAGGTGCGAAGGGGTGATCCGGCATCGACCACCGAGGGGATGGCTACGACCGGTGGCGCGGGCGCGGGCGCAAGCGGCGTAGCGGGCGGAGGCAGAGGCGGCGCGACGATCGGCATGACGACCGGGGCCGCGACCGTGGGGGCTTGCGAGGAGCCCACTGCGTAGAGGGCGCCGAAGGTGAGCGCGGCCACACAAACCGCCGCCACGACCAGGAGCACCGGGCGGCGGGACGGGGGCGCGACGGCGGTGGGGTGATGGACAGGCTGCAGGGTGGTGGTGTGGTCCCGCACCGCGACCGAACCGACGACCGGGGCCGTGCGCAGCGCGTCCCAGGACGCAGCCGTGGGCATCGCGGCGTCGAGCGCGCGGAGAAACTCACGGGCGTTCTGGAACCTCTCGGCCGGGCGTAGCGCAAGGGCGCGAGCGAGCACCGGCTCCCAGGCGCCGACGTCGAGGCCGAACTTCGCCGGCGTGGGGCGCGTCGCGGCCAGGACGTTGATGGTCAGATCGGTGCTGTCTTCGCCGCGAAACGGGGCGCAATCGGTGAGCACCTCGACGAGCACCAGCGCGAGGGCGTGGACGTCCGTCCAGGGGCCGGTGCGGGTTCCGCCGAGCTGCTCGGGGGAGGCGTAAGCGAGCGTGAACGCGCGCAGCACCGAGGCGGTCGCGGTCTGACCCGAGACGGTGGCCTCCTCGTCGTGCATCGACTTCGCGATGCCGAAGTCGAGGAGCTTGGGCTCGATGCCCTGCCGGGTACGCGCGAGCATGATGTTGGCGGGCTTGAGGTCGCGGTGCGCGACGCCCTCGTCATGGGCGATCGCGAGCGCCTCGAAGACCGGGCGCAAGAGGGCGAGCGCCTCGGCGGGGGAGCGTCCGCCCTGGTTGCGTCGCGCGTCGAGGATGGCGTCGAGGGCCTGACCGTCGATCCACTCGAGGACGATCCAGGGGGCGGAGCCGCCGGAGGGGAGGAGGCCGCCGCCGAAGTCGAGGACGCGCACGATGCCGGGGTGCTCGAGACGGGCGATGGTGCGGGCCTCGAAGACGAACTTCTCGATGAAGTCCTTGCGGGAGAACTCGGCCAGCGACGGCGGGGTCTTGAGCACCTTGATGGCAACAGGCTTTTGCAGCGTGCGATGGGTGGCGCGGTAGACGACGCCGAAGCCGCCCTCGGCGATGACCGAGTGGACATCGTACTTGCCATCGAGGCGAGTGCCCAGGAGGGCGAAGGGGTCGGCGGAAGACGGGGACACGGGGCTAGTTGATCTGCTCGATGATGAAGGGAGTGAGAGTCAAAATAGAGTACGGAGGAATCATGCAATCATAGCCACGGTACATGAACTCTGCATTGATCGTGTACCTCTGTCCGGCGACGAACGAGACATATGATTCAGATACGTTCCTCAGACTCGTGCCCTGAGAAAAGTCCTGCGCGAATTGAACCGAGGCGGGAGGAGAGATGACCAGACTCGCACTGGTGTTAGTGGCCCATCGTGGGATCGTAACCCGATACAGTGATGTTGCCGTCGCCGTGAAAGAAATAGTCATTGGCTCGACTGAAGACGTGAAGTAAACTCCCGGAGTGCCGACAGTGCCGGGAGTTGGATCGGGATCTCGGCATATCGTAAGGGGCACCATCTCCGGCACCAACGGGTTGGTCGGCCGCCAACTCCCAATCACCACCTGCCGTCCGCCCGTCGCTCTGCCCTCCACCGCCGCCAGCCGCGCCTCCAGCGCCCCCGCCGCGCCCGTCGCCCGCCCTGCCTCCAGCGCATACGGCACCGCGCCCAGCTTCGACCGCGGGAACGTCGTCGTATCCACCTGCAACTCTGCCCACAGTTCTGGGTTCGCTCGCACCGCGCCCACGCACGCGCCATCCAGCGCCACCCGGAACCGCCCGCCCGAGAACGTCGTCGCGCCTGCGTTCGTCGTGCAGACCGTCGCGCCCGCGGTCGCCGCATCCCAGAGCCGCACGGTGACATTGCGGGTGCCCTCGAGGGGCCGTCCGCCATCATCGAGCATGCCGCCGTAGTACAGCGGGTTCACCATCGGAACGCCGTCCGCCCGGGCGCGCCCGACCCGATACGCCGCGATCATGCTTACGATCACGCAAACTGCCAATCCACCGGCGGCGAACAATCTTCGTGTGATCATATTCAGTTACTCCTCCTTTCCAGGGAGCTCGTCTTAGTTGAGTTGCTCGGCCATGATCGGAGAGTGGATTGCAAGAGCCTGCATTGATGTTCCGCTGGTGGTATTGCAGCCGCCCCTGGCCTGCAGTACGAAGGTGTACGTCGCTCCCGCGGTGAGTCGATAGATGGCGGAGACAGCCACGGTACTGCCTCCTGTCGTGACGGGAGCCAGCGCTGCTCCGCGAAGGACGGGAGTTGTCTCGCTGAGAGAGTCGATTCGCAAATTCGCGGGGCTCGTCGAAGGGCCGGGCCAGCTGGGCGAAATGCCAGCTGTTGTAGATATTCGATAGAGGGCCGTTGATGTCGCAGTGAGCGTAAGTGCGATAGGGTTCGATAACGTCTGGAATGCACTCGCCGAGCAACCACCCGGGACCGCGCCGTATCCACCACCATAAAAGGCTGTAGTGCTAAATTCATCAAACATCCAGGTTCCGATCTGTACCTGCTTGGGCTGTGCAAGTGATTCCGCTGCCACAATCCGACGCTCAAGTGGTCCTGCGGCCCCAGATGCCCGCCCGGCCTCCAGCGCATACGGCACCGCGCCCAGCTTCGACCGCGGGAACGTCGTCGTGTCCACCTGCAACTCGGCCCACAGTTCCGGGTTCGCCCGCACCGCGCCCACACAACTCGAATCCAGTGCCACGCGGAACCGTCCCGCCGAGAACGCCGTCGCTCCCGCGGTCGTCGTGCAGACCGTCGCGCCCGCGGTCGCCGCATCCCAGAGCCGCACAGTGACGTTGCGGGTGCCCTCGAGGGGACGCCCGCCATCGTCGAGCATGCCGCCGTAGTACAGCGGGTTCACCATCGGCACGCCGTCCGCCCGCGCGCGCCCGACCCGATACGCCGCGGTCATGCCGACGACCGACAACGCCAGCGCGCCCAACACCGCTCCCCGTCGCATCTTCATGGAACCAATCCCCCCACCGCACACAGCGTCCCGACACACGCGCGCTCGCCCACCTCGAAGCCCGTCTCGCTCACCCGCAGCGTACCCACGGTCAAGCTCCCCGCAGCGCTCGTGGCCATTCCCTGGGCTCGCACGGTGAGTCCGGTCGTGGTCATTCCCGCGTCGGCAGTCGTCCCGCCATCTGGTGACCTCGGCACATCGGTCGGCGTCACGTTGCCCACGTCACCCGAGCCCCCGCGGTCACCCATCGCCCCATCGGACACCACCGCGCCGATGTCGAGCCGCGCGGCCCCTGCGTCCCGCGGCCGGTACGTCCAGTCCTCATCTGCGCACCCGGCCAGCAGTGCTGCGCCCACGATCGCTCGTCCCCAGCCTCGCGCCATGCTCACAGTACGCCCCCCACCGCGATGCCGGTCCCCGTCGGAAACACCCACGCCGTCGGCCTTCCCCGCTCCGTCTCTCGCCCTCCCAGGCGCGACACGAGGAACCACACCGCTGCGCCCGCCACCGCGGCTCCGCCTACGCCGATGGCCACGTTGGTCGCCGTCGTGAGCCCGCGCATCCGTGCGTCCGCGTCCACGGACGACGGATCGCACCCGCGCGCATCACACGCCCCGTCGCGGTCGCCCAGCGCCCCGCCGTGCAGCGCCCAGAGCACACCGGCCCCCACGAACGAAGCCGCTCCAACGCCCGCGAGCACCCACGGCCCGGCGCCCGCGCCCGCCTGCGTCGGGGCCGACGGCGGTTGCACGTTCGCAACCCGCAGCACGGGATCCTGCGGGGGCGGCGCTGGGCGAACGTGGGCGACCTCGACCCGCGGCGAAGGGACGTCCACCTCGGCGCTTCCGCCGACCGCCACGCGCACGGTCAGCGTCTCCGCATAGTGCTGCGCCTCGTCGCGGACCTGCACGACCACTTCGCCCGGATCGACCGGCACCGCGACGCCCCACGCCGCCGCGGGGAGCTCGCGATCGCCCACGCGTACCGTGGCGCGCGCGAGGTCGGAGGGCACGCGCACGGTGACGCGGCCGATGCGGCGGGAGAGCACGTCGGTGAGCTCGCGACAGATGCCCAGGAGCCGGTCGCGGTTGCGCAGCCCGGTGTCGCTGGTCGCATCGGCGGTGCATCGGCGGGCGTGGTCGAGGGCGACGACGAGGTGGCCGAGCTGCTCGTGCTCCTGCGCGAGGAGGAGCGCGAGGGAGGGCGACATGCGCAGGGCCGCGGCGCGTCCGGCGAGCTCGGCGGCGCGCGCATGGTCACCGGACTCGCGGGCCTGCTCTGCCTGTGAGACGAGGTCGCGACGGAGGGCGTCGTCGTGGGGCTGCGCGAGGGCGGTGGACGAGGCTGCGAAGAGCGCGCCCGCGCAGAAGACCGACAGCACCCATCGCCCCGTCCTATCGATCATCGTGTTGGCAGGGTAGGTGAGACGATGAGTGGTGTCCACGTGCGATGAGTCCAGCAATGGCGTGCGACAGAGGTCGTTCGAGATGCGTGGATTCAATTCAGCTGAGTGACGATCAAACTACTGCATTGTACTGTCGATGGGCGGTAGCTTGTCCCGTAAATTACCCCGCTGATCGTTCCCGTGAGTTGAGCCGTATATGGAACTCCCATCTGAAAAGTACCGCGGGCGGTCACGAGAAACGATGTCGTGGTGCTAACTAGATTCTGATTCTGATTGATTAGCGCCGCAGAGCTTGTCGGCGAACTGAATCCGGTCGCAGCAGGCGATGACAGTATCGTAATCGAGATGTCCGCAGTTCCGGTCACCACACACTGTGTCTCGATCAAGTACATGGAAGTCGTGCGCGGCGTGAACGTGAACGGCGTGCCGGTCATCGCCGCACTCACCGAAGATCCAGACGTTCCAGAACCAGCGCTCGGTCCAATCTCCACCTGTCTCGGTCTCGCGAGAGCCTCCACCGACGCAATCCTGGCCTCCAGCGGCCCCGACGCTCCCGCCGCGCGCCCCGCTTCCAGTGCATACGGCACCGCGCCCAGCTTCGTCCTCGCGAACGTGGTGCTGTCCACCAGCACCTCGGCCCACAGATTCGGGTTGCCTCGCACCGCGGACGCGCAGGCGGCGTCCAGTTCAACCCTGAAACGACCGGCAGCAAACGCAGTCCCCGGCGCGACTGTCGTGCATGCCGCCGTCCCTGCGGTCGCCGCATCCCACAGGCGAATCGTGACGTTGCGCATTCCCTCGACCGGCGTCCCGCCATCGTCGAGCACGCCGCCGTAATACAGCGGGGAGACCGTCGGAACCCCATCCGCACGGGCTCGCCCGACCCGATAGGCGACCACGCTCACCAACGCGCTGAATCCGAGAGCCGCCAGCATCGATGTCTTACGGATGTTCATGGAACCAACCCTCCCGCCATGCAGAGCCCGCCCACGCAGGTGCGGCTGCCCATTTCGAATCCCGTTTCCGTCAATCTCAGTGAACCAGAGCCCGACCCGAGGCCGGCCGTCGACGCGATGCCCTGCACCCGCATCCTCAGCCCGGTCAGCGTCGTTCCGCTATCGGGGATCGTGACGCCGAGGTCCGGCGGTACCGCTCCGTCTTCACTCATTCCGGCGTCGCGGATTCCCAGATCAGACGAAGTCGCCACATCGCCAGTCGGTGTCCCGCGATCGGTGACCGTTACGTCCGTACCCGTGGGGCGGTCGCCGGTGGCTGCCGCATCGAGGCGGCGCGCGTCCAACGCAACGACCGCCGCGTCGCGTGCTCGAAACACCCAGTCGTCGTTGGCGCAGCCGGCCAGTGCGAGCATCGCAAACGCGATTCTTCGAAGCGTTGCTTTCAAAGTGTCCCCCCGAGGGTCAGTCCGGCGCCGCCGGGCAGCAGCCACGCAGATGGCCGCAGCGCGCTGCTCTCTGTGCCGCCGGTACGCGCCACGAAGAACCACGTCAATCCACCCGCAATGGCGGCGCCACCGAGCCCGATGGCGATGTTGGTGCCGACGGTGAAGTCGCGCGCGGTCGCGTCGGAGTCGAGCGCCGCGGGGAGGCAGCCGCCCCGGTCGCAGGCCGCGTCCCGGTCGGCGACCGCGGAGACATGCATCGACCAGAGGACCCCCGCCGCGATCAGCGAAGCAGCGCCCACTCCAACGACGATCCAAGGCCCGGCACCGACGGCGGCTCGTCGGCCAGGGAGCAGAGGCGTCGGAGCGACCACGGCAGCCGACTCGGGCGCCGGAGCCGGTCCCACGACAGGCGGAACTTCGCTCACGTTCGATGCCGTGGGCATCGTCAGGACGACCTCGACCTCGACGACCCCACCGCGCGTCGCGCGAACGGTCTGCGCGAAGCGACGCCCATCCGGCGAGCTCGCGGTGACGTTGACCTCTCCCGGATCTACCGGCACCGGCACGCCCCACGCTGCGGGAGGGATCGTCTGGGTGCCAACCCGAACGGTCGCGCTGTCCTCCCGAGCCGCGAGCCGGATGGTTACGCGGGCCACCTGCGAAGACAGCGACGTCACGAGCTCGCGACAGTTGCGCGTGATCCGCTGGCGGTTGTGGAGGGTCCCGTCGCGCGACGCATCCGAGACGCAGCGGCGCGCGTAGTCGAGGGCATCGACGACGTGCCCGAGTTGCTCGTGCTCTTGAGCGATCAGCAACGCCAGCGAGGGGGTCATCCGGATCTGCGCTGCATGGCTCGACAGGTCGAGCGCGCGCGCATGGTCGCCAGAATCGCGGGCCTGCTCCGCCTGCGCGACGAGGTCGCGACGGAGGGCGTCGTCGTTCGTTTGCGCAAACACCGCCGACGAAGCGACGAGCATCGCGCCCGCGCAAGACCACCCCATCCCCCAACGCCCCCTCGATACGATCATTGGCCAACACACTAGACGAGACGTGACCCGATCGTCCACGCAGCACCGGTGCCCTCTACGGCTCGACGATGCGATGCTGCCCGGCACGCATGGACTTCACCGACGCCCAACGAGAAGCCATCGCGTACCGCGGCGGCCACCTGCAGATCCTGGCCTGCTCGGGTGCGGGCAAGACCGAGGTCGTCGCTCGCCGCATCGCGGACCTCCTCGACCCACAGCGTCCCGACCCGCTGCAGCCGCGCAACATCGTCGCGTTTACCTTCACCGAGCGCGCCGCCGCCGAGCTGAAAGCCCGCATCGTGCGGCGCATCCGCGAGACCCGCGGCGCCGTGCTCGGACTCGCCGAGATGTTCGTCGGAACCATCCACGCGTTCTGCGGTCGCCTGCTCCAGGAGGAGGTCCCGGAGTTTCTGCGCTACGAGGTGCTCGACGAGGCGCGGCAACACATGCTCGTCCTCCGCGAACCCGACGCCTCGGGCTTCGCCCTGGTACGCACCGCCGACGGCGCTCCGCTCACTGCACCCGACGACGTGCGCCGGTATCTCATCGCGCTCGACGTGCTCCGTCAGGCGGAGGTCGATCACGCGCACCTCGGTGACCTCCCCATCGCCGAGGCGCTCGATCGCTACCGCGCGCTCCTGCAGCGTGAGTCGTTCATGGACTACACGGGCCAGCTTGAGCTTGCCCTCGATGTGCTTCGTCGCAACGTCGATGCGGGGCAGCGACTCGCGTCGCGCGTGCGGCACGTCGTCGTCGATGAGTACCAGGACACCAACGCGCTGCAGGAGGAGGTCGTGCGCGCCCTCGCGGACTTCGGCGCCACGCTGACCGTCGTCGGCGATGACGACCAAACCATCTTCCAATGGAACGGCGCCGACGTGCAGAACATCCTCGGTTTCGCCGAGCGATACCCCGGCGCGCGGCAGGTGCGGCTCGAAGAGAACTTCCGCTCTTCCTCGCCCATCGTCACCTTTGCGCGGGACTTCATCGGGCACCTCGAGCGGCGACTTCCGAAGGCGATGAAACCCACCGACGCGCAGCCCTTCTTCGCGGGAGACCTCACCGCGCTCACGTTCGTCAGCGAGTGGGACGAAGCACGCTTCATCGCCCGCAAGATCAATGAACTCCACGGCCTCGCGTTTACCGAGAACGGTCGCACCCGGGGGTTGAGCTGGTCGGACATCGCGATCCTCTTTCGCGGGGGAATCCGCTGGGCGGGCAGGGCGATTCTGCGGGTGCTCGATGAGCACGAGATCCCGTACGTCGTCACCGGCGTGAAGACCCTGTTCGATCGCCCGGAGGTGCGTGCGGCGGCGGCGCTCTTCGGCTATCTGCGCGGCGCCGAGTATGTCTCGCCCGCCGACCTCCGCGCGGCGTGGCTCACGAGCCCGATGGGCGCTACGGAGGAGGGCGTGGACCGGATGCTCGCGCTGCTCGACGAACGGCAGAGCGCACTTCAAGTCAGCGACCCGGCGGACCGTTCCCGGTGGTCGGAACTCGGACTCCAGCGAATCTTCCTCGCTGCCCTCGACGCTGTCGGTGTACGCGAGGAGACGGTCCGTTCGGGATTCGGCGAGGTGGTCTTCTACAACCTCGGGAGCTTCAGCGGCGTGGTCGGCGCGTTCGAGTCGCTCCACGCGCAAAGGGCGCCCAGAAAGCGGGTCGAGGCGTTCCACGAGTACACCGCCAAGGCGGCGCTCGGGGAGCACGAGGAGGGGATGCAGTCGTCGGCGTTCGCGAGCGTCGACGCCGTGCGCATCACCACAGTGCATCGCGCCAAGGGGTTGCAGTGGCCCGCGGTGTTTCTCCCGGTGCTCGGCGAGGGGCGCTTTCCCGCGGCGGCGCGGGAGACGGCGCTGTGGCAACTGGTTCCGCGGGCGGCGGTGCGCGCGCCGGAGCGATACGAGAGCAACGAGGACGACGAGCGTCGGTTGTTCTATGTGGCGGTCACCCGCGCGCAGAAGTTTCTGTTCGCGTCGTGGTCGAGGGGGCGCGGTGACAAGCCATCGAGGGGCAGTGCGTACTTCGAGGCGATCGCCGCGTATGAGGGCATCGTGGGCCGCGACCTGCCGTTGCGAGGACGCCCGCGCGCCAGGGCGACGCCCCGTGCCGGCGCGACGGAGTTGCGGCTCACGTTCAGCACCATCAAGCCGATGCTCGAGTGCCCGTATCGCTTCAAGCTCGAAGGGGTGTTCGGGTTCCGCGCGCCGCTGGAGGAGGCTCAGGGGTTGGGCAAGTGTCTCCACGACGCCCTCTGCGAGGTACATCGCCGCGCGCTGGAGGGCGACGTCGTGGGCGTAGAGCTAGTCCCGCGGCTCCTCAAGCGGCACATGCACTTCCCCTTCGGCTCGCCGGAGACCGTCGATCGGATGCGGGTCATCGCGGGCGCCATCCTCACCCGGTACATCACCGAGAACGCACCGCGACTTGCGGAGGTCGAGCTCGTCGAGAAGCCCGTCGAGGTCGTGATGGACGACGACGTGATCGTCCACGGGCGCATCGATCTTGTGGTGCGGGGCGGCGACGGCGTGGTGTCCATCGTGGACCTCAAAAGCAACCGGCGAGCGCAGGCGGAGGCGCTCACCGAGACGCAACTCCGGCTCTATGCGCTCGGGTACGAGGCGCTCACCGGGAGGTTCCCGCAGCGCACGGAGATCTGGGAGCTCGACGACCTGACGGAACATGTGTCCGCAGTGGACCGCGTGGTGATCGAGGAGTTACGGGCGCTCGTGCGCGACGTGGCAGGACGGATTCGTGCGGGGGACTTCACGCCGCGGCCGGAGGCGACACGGTGTGGGGCGTGTGCGGTGCGGAGCGTGTGTGCGGAGAGGGTTGAGGCGATTGCTTTGTCTGAATCGTAGGCACTCAGAAAAACGAGCTGACCCAACATCAGGGTTCACTCAAGGCATCACCAATGATCAGCAGATCAAGGCCTCGACCTCTCTGCGCACGGCGGTCCACTCTGCCTGGTACCGAGCCCGGTCGGTGTCATGCCGGTCAGCCTGTGCCAATGCATCGCGAATGCGATGCTCGTGGCGGTCGGCTTCCTCCCGGGCCAGCGTCGATAGGCGTTGCGCAAATTGCCCAAGGAAGCGCTCGATCTCGGCGACGACCTGAGAGATGAACCGCTCGCCGTGGTCGCGGAGAACTCCTGGAATCTGGCTGACCAGCGTCTCGCGGGCGACCTCGGCGCGCTGCTTCGCCAGGTGCTGCGCGGCGAAAGCGCCGATCGCACCGCCGATCAAAGCAGCACCACCCGTGAACGCCACCAGAGCCACCAGGGCTCCAGCGGCAGGCAGGCCAGCGCGAATCAGCATGCCCTGATTGTCGTCGGGATCATCGACGACGACGCCGACCTGCACGATTCGGGTCGAGACTGCTTCCATGTTCACGCCACCGTCCACGGGCAGTCCCCGGGCCGCCTCGCCGCCGAAGGTGTGGTGATATTCATGGAGCATGGCCTGTTGGAAGCGGGTGGTGAACTGGCTGATCTCTGGCAACTTGCGGTCGAGCCACTGCTTGATCGCGGATTCGATGGCCAGCGGCAGTTGGTTCTGAGCAAAAGTCGCGGGGTTCACCCCGCTGCGGGCCTGGGCCACGAGGTAGCGCTCCACATCCTCCAGGTGATGGGCGAAGCTGCGGCGGATCATCGGCACCAGTTGCTCCGGGCCATTGCTCCGCAGGTAGGTCTGAAAGGCGACGACGCGGGCATCGAGGGTCGCACGTTGCTGCCGGGCCGCATCGAGAGCGGTCTGTAACTGACCCGCCTGCAAGGCACCCAGGCGCTCCCGTTCTGCGATCGCGTCGAGCACCAGCTTCCGCAAGGTCTCAAACATTCGGACGCGCTTGCGTTCGGCGGCGGCATGACGCTCGCCGCCAGCCAGGAACTCGGCCAAAAAGGCCTGTACCCCATCAACGCCCAACGTCGAATCCCGGGTGGAAGCGCCGACGAGGCGCAGTTCGACGCCAGGCAGATGCTCAGTGATCGCGGCGCTGGTGGCGGCGAGTACCTCGTCGCGCTCTTCGTCGTTCACGCGATCCATCTTGTTGAGTACGAAACACAGCGGTGGCGCCAGACTCTTCAACATGCGGTCGTTGAGGAAGCTGACCTCGGTGCGAGTCAGTTGCGTGGTCGCATCCAGTACGAACAGCACGGCGTCGGCGCGCGGGATCATGCGGTAGACGATCTCGGCCCGGGTCTGACAGAGATCGTTGGTGCCGGGAGTGTCCACGAGCACGAGGCCAGACCGCAGAATCTCGGAAGGCAATGTGATCTCCACGAACTCAATCAGTTCGGGATCGAGCATGCCACCGGCCTCGTCGGCGGCGAACTGGCGAAGCGACTCGGCCGACAGCGGCAGTCGATCGATCACCCCCGTGCGCAGGTGAATCGCCAGCGCCGGATCTCCGTAGCGAATGACGTGGATCACCGCCGTGGTCGGGCGGATGTCCACGGGCAGCAGGCCCGGACGCTCCAGGAGTTCGTTGAGCAGTGAGGACTTGCCCCGCTTGAACTCACCACAGACAAGGATCGTGGCGCGATGGAGTTCCAGATCCTCGGCCACGCCACGAGCGAAGACGGCAGCATCGCGCAGATCGAGCCGGTCGCAGGTCTCGGCGAGGAGACGGAATGCCGTGGAAGCAGTGGGATCGGAGGCAAGTGCGAGCATGGCTGGGTCGGTCATGAGGGCTCCGTGTCGATTATCAGATAGGCGAGGTGCTTCGACTGCGATGCGATGCGAGCCTGGCGATGGGAAGCGGATGTGCGGTTGGAGACCACTCGGCGAAAGGGACGGTCGGGAGCAGTTCGCTTGTCAGTGGAAGGGAAGAAGACGGACGGGTGTTCGTACTCACGTGATCCTCTGAAGGCTGCGCGATGCATTGGCATCACCTTGGTCCGCTGCCTTGCGATACCAGGAGACAGCAACCGACAAGGACTGTGGAACTCCCTGACCGTGTTCGTAGCAGTGGCCGAGTAAGTACAGCGCATGGGAGTACCCTTGCGCCGCCGCCATGCGGTACCAGTGGACTGCTTCGGGGTAGTCCCGCGGACCTCCTTCGCCGTTCCCGTAACGAAGGCCGATCCAGCACTGTGCCTCGGCATGACCTTGATCCGCCGCCTCACGGCACCAGTGGAAAGCCTGGGGGAAGTCCTGTGGAACTCCACTGCCCTTGTAGTAACAGAGGCCGAGGCAGTACTGTGCATCGGCGTCTCGTTGCTCCGCCGCCTTACGATACCACTGGACAGCCTGGGCAAAGTCCTGAGGGACCCCTTGGCCGCTTTCGTAACAACCGCCAAGGGTGCACTGTCCAAAGGCGCTCCCCTGATCCGCCGCCTTTCGATACCAGTGGACAGCCTGGGCAAAGTCCTGCGGAACGCCCTCGCCGTTGGCGTAACGATCGCCAATGCTAACCTGTCCTAGCGCATGACCTTGATCCGCCGCCTTGCGATACCAGTGGACAGCCAGGGCGAAGTCCTGCGGAACTCCTTGGCCAGTGTCGAAACAATAACCGAGACTCCATTGTGCGGCGGCATGACCTTGATCCGCCGCCTTGCGATACCAGTGGACAGCCTGGGCAAAGTCCTGTGGAACTCCTTGGCCGTTGGCGTAGCAAACGCCAATCCTGTATTGTGCGTAGGCGTTCCCTTGCTCCGCCGCCTTTCGGTACCAGTGGACAGCCTGGGCAAAGTCCTGTGGAACTCCTTGGCCAGTGTCGAAACAATAACCGAGACTCCATTGTGCGGCGGCATCACCTTGATCCGCCGCCTTTCGGTACCAGTGGACAGCCTGGGCGAAGTCCTGTGGAACTCCTTGGCCAGTGTCGAAACAATAACCGAGACTCCATTGTGCGGCGGCATAGCCTTGATCCGCCGCCTTGCGATACCAGTGGACAGCCTGGGCGAAGTCCTGCGGAACTCCTTGGCCAGTGTCGAAACAATAACCGAGACTCCATTGTGCGTCGGCATCTCCTTGCTCCGCCGCCTTACGGTACCAGTGGACAGCCTGGGCGAAGTCCTGCGGAACTCCTTG
>CANJUR010000057.1 GCA_947477565.1 Deltaproteobacteria bacterium | reverse complement strand
GCCGCGCGCATGCGGTCGGCGACGAGGTTGTTGAGCGCCGACTCCTCCCGGTAGCGGGTGCGCACCGCGCGCTCGATGGAGACGCCGACGAGGCGCTGCTCGAGCGAGCGCGCGTCCGCGAGGGGGACGGCCACGAGGGCAGCGATGGCTTCGGCGGCGGCCACCGCGAGGCCCTCGTACGCCGCGGGCGCACAGCGGGCCACATCAACGGGATCGCGAGAGATCGCACCGCAGACTCCGTGCGGCGGGAAAACGACGCGGTCGATGACGCGGCCGGTGTGCGCGTCGATGGTAAGGTCCACGCGACCGAAGGCCTGGCCGTTGGCGAAAGACTCGATCACCGGGATGCCGTGGACGACGTGCGCGATGCCCTGGTGGGTGTGCCCGGCGACGATGGCGTCGACGACTCCTTCGGGCAGCGCGCGGGCGACCTCGAAGATCTCCTCGTGGCCCTGGCAGGTGCTGAGATCGTCCGGGCGGTCGAAGTGTCGGCAGGCTCCTCCGGCGTGCGCGAGAACGATCACCACGGTGGCCCCACGAGCGCGCAACGCTGCGGCGCGGGAGACGACGGCGGCGGCGAGCGGACGCATCGCGAGGCCGCGGAAGTTTACCGCGAGGGTGGTGTGCGGGGTGGACTCGGTGCTGATGCCGACGAGGCCGATGCGCACGCCCGCGACGGTGGTGAGAGCGTCCGGGGCGACGTTGTCCCAGTGGGGGAATTCGCCCGAGGCGGACTCGACGATGTTGGCCGTGAGGAAAGGGAAGTTGGCCTCGCGAGCGCGAGCCCGAAGGGCGCCGCGGGGGTCCTCCGCGGGGGAGCGCGGGAAGGCGGCCTCCCCGGCGGGACCGTAGTCGAACTCGTGATTGCCAATGGCAGCCGCGGCGTAGCCGATGGCGTTGTAGGCGCGAACCACGGCGGCGCCTTCGGTGAGGTTGGAGGCGAGGGTTCCCTGGAAGAGGTCGCCGGCGTCCACGAGGAGCACGGCGCCGTCGGCGCGGCGGGCGCGGCGGAGGTTTGCGAGGTGCCCCGCGAGCCACGGGAGGAGCGCGAGGCGGCCGTGAAGGTCGTTGGTGCCGACGAGGGAAATGAGCACACGGCGGTGGGCGGCGCGCGGCACGGCGCGGTGCGTGGCGCAGGACGAAACCGCAGCCACAAGCGGCAGTACGAGAGCGAGTGCAGTAGGTCGCATAGGGAGGATCGGGAGGGTACGACGGAAGCCGTGGAGTGCTGGTAGCGTGCGCGCCATGACGCGACCCCGATTGACCTACTTCGACATGCCCGTGAGCCGCGGCGAAGAGTGCCGCCTCGCCTTCGTGCTCGCCGGCGTGGACTTCGACGACCACCGCATCGCCCGCGCGGAGTGGCCCGCGCTCAAGCCCACGACACCCTTCGGCGCGCTCCCCGTGCTGGAGGTTCCGGGGTACCCGCCGATGGGACAATCCAACGCCATCCTCGCGCTCATCGGGCGGCTCCACGGCCTCCACCCGACGGACCCGTACGAGGCCGCCCTCCACGAGGCGGTCATGGCCTCCGTCGAAGAACTACGCGGGCTCGTGGCCCCCTCCGGGACTCTCCCCGACGACGAGAAGCGCGAGGCCCGCGAGCGGCTCTCCACCCGGTCGATCCCCACGTGGGCGGGCTTCATCGAAGCGCAAATCGGTGACGGGCCGTTCTATGCGGGCGCGAAGCCCCACGTCGTCGATGTGAAGCTCTGCGTCGGTCTGCGCGCCTTCCGCAACGGCGTGATGGATTACATCCCCACGACGGTCTTCGACGCGTTTCCGCGCCTCCTCCGCCTCTGCGACGCGGTGAGCGATCACCCCGCGGTCAAGGCCTGGTACGCCCGCTGATCTCCCCCGAAGGGTCGCGGCCACCCGCGCGGCTCTCTCCGCGACAGTCCCGCTCCTCCCCCATGAAGGTTCGTTGCCGCGGTCGGTCTGATCGCGGATACCTTCGCTCCATGCGAAGGCTTCTCCTCACGCTCGCGCTCACCAGCGCGGCCTGCGCGACCACACAACTCGCGCGTCCGGTCGGCCGCGGTAACACACGGGTATCCGCGACCCTCGGCGGGCCGCTTGTGAAGTTTGGCGGGGCGCCGGTGCCGCTCCCGATCACCACCGTAGGCGCCGCGTACGGCGTCTCCGACCTCGTAGACGTGCACGCCGAGGTGCACCCCACCGCGGCGGCGTTTGGCATCGCGGGCCTCTCCGCCGGCGCGGCGCTGCACCCCATCGCATCGCATCGCAGCGCGCTCACCATCGGGGCGTCGATCAACGCCTTCGGCAACGGCGACGACGGCGTGCTGTTCACCGACCTCTGGATCGCCGGCGGCGGCCGCGTCGCCCGCTGGCTCTGGCTTGGCGGCGGGCTTCACAACGGGCTGCGCATGGTGGGCTCCGCGACCTTGCGAGAGCAGACCGCGTGGGCGCCGACGCTGTTCGGGCTCGCGTCGTTTCTGGTGTCGCGCCGGGTGGCCATCGACGTCGAGGCGCGGTGGTACGCCATGTCGAGTTGCGGGCGCTGCGTGGCGCCGGACTACTACCCCATCGGCGACGCCGGCGCGCTCGGCCTGCTGCTCGGCGTCGCCTACCAGTTCGACGGAGAATCGCGATGAGAAAGACGCTCCTGCTCCTGGGTTCGCTCGCGGTGTCGTGCGCAAACCTCGACGGATTCCTCTTCAATCCGACGCCGCTGGCGGCATACACGCTGCCGTACGACACCGACGCCCCCGCAGAGTGGCGGGTCGCCGCGGACCAGTACGAAGCCATCACCGCCCGCGCCGCGGACGGCACCACGGTGTACGGCTACTACCTGCACCAGCCCGGCCCCGCGGCGGCGACGGCCCCGACGGTGCTCTACTGCCACGGCAACGCCGACAACATCGACCGCTACTGGACCCGCGCGGGCCACCTCCACGCCCTCGGCGCCAACGTGCTGATCTTCGACTACCGCGGCTATGGCCGCACCGCGGGCACCCCCACGGAAGACGGCGTCTACCAGGACGCCCGCGCCATGCTCACGCTGCTGCGCGCTGCGCCGTACTCCGTGGCCCCGGCGCGGCTTTACCTCTACGGGTATTCGCTCGGTGGGGCCGTGGCGACGGAGCTCGCGGCGCACGATGGTCCGAACGCCGGCCTGGTGCTGGAGAGCACCTTCGCCAACGCGGCCGCGCTCGTGGAGGATGGGTCGCTGTTTGTTTCGCGCGCGCTCGTGAGCGGCATCGTCTTCGACACCCGCGGCAAGATCGCGCAGGCCGCGCAAAACGCCGCCGCCGGGGTGCTGCTCTTCCACGGAACGGCAGACGACTTCGTGCAGCCCTCGAACAGCGAGCGCATCGCCGCGGCGATTCCGGCGGCGCTGCACCACGAGTTGGTGCGCGTGTCCGGGGCCGACCACGGGACGGTTCCGCACGGCCCCGTGTACGACCCCGCCCTGCGGGGATTTCTTCGCTGACCCGATGACCCGACTGTCCGTGCTGCTCGCGCTGGCGCTGATGGCCGGGGCGTCGATGGTGCGCGCGCAACCCCTCGGGGACATCCCCGCGCTTCGTCGGCAGGTCGCCGCGGGGGCCATCGCACGCGCCCGCGAAGAGGAGCACACCGGCCGCGCGCTCGACGCCGAGGGAAGCTTCCGCGATGCGCTCGTAGCCGACCCGGCGAGCGTCGAAGCTGCCATCGGGTACGCGCGGCTGCTGCGAGCGCGCGGGCACCGCGACGAGGCATTCGCAACACTGCGAGCGGTGCCGCCGCGGGCGCTCGCGGACGACGTCGGTCTGCTCGCGCTGGTCGATGCGTGGGTGTCCTTCGGGCATGCCGACGAGGCCGTCAGGTTGCTGCGCGCTAACGCCCGCGGGCTCGCCGGGTGGCGCGCGATGGCGACGCTGGCCGCGCGGGAGGGGAACTTCGCCGAGGCGCTGGCCGCGGCGCGACGGCTGGTCGATGGCGGCGACGCGAGCCGCGGGGCGGGACTCACGGTGCGCGCACTCACACAGTTGAGCGCCGAACTCGACGTGGTGCGACGGCCTCCGCTCGGCACCACCGCACCGCTGCGCCGGTGGCTGGCCAACGACCGCACCGAGCCGCGGGCCTGGTAGCGCGAAGCGATCGCTGACCTGCACGCGCGGATCGCCTCCGTGCTCGGTGGTGCTCTCGTCGAGCGCCGCAACCGGACGCCCGCCCACGACTTCGCAGGTCAGTGACCCCGACTCGTCGGCGCGAGTCACCCCCTCGAACCTGCCCTTCGCTTGTGTCCCCATCGGGCACTCTCGTAGAGTCTCGCCGCCCTTCGCAGGGCCCCCCCGTCGTCCCCCGGAGCCCGTCACCCTCATGCGTCACCCTTCTCGCCTCGCGGCTGTTCTCCTCGCGCTCGGCGCCACCACCGCCTGCGGTAGCACCGTCGTGTCGGTGCAGGCCGACACCGGACCGAACCCGGTCGATGCAGGCGCCGTGGACGTTCAGACCACCGACCGCGGGACGTCCATCGACCTCGGGATGCCCATCGACCTCGGGACGCCCATCGTCGATGCAGGCACTCCGGACACGCGGGTGCCGCGCTGCGGTGACGCCGTCCTTGACCCGATGGAAAGCTGCGACGACGGCAACAACACGAGCGGCGATGGATGCTCGGCGACGTGCCGCTACGAGGCCCGCTGCGGCGACGGGCGCACGGACATGGGGGAGGTCTGCGACGACGGCAACAACCGCTCCGGCGACGGCTGCCGCTCGGACTGCCTCTCCAACGAGACCTGCGGCAACCGCATCGTCGATACGTCGCGCGGCGAAATCTGCGACGCAACGCCCAACTGCGCGACGGATTGCCGTTCGATCTTGATGTGCGGCAACGGGCGCACGGACCCGGGAGAGCAGTGCGACGACGGCAACACCGCCCGCTGGGACGGCTGCGGCCCGGACTGCCGCCTCGAGCAGGCCGTGGTGCTCAACCGTCTCTCCATCGCGCCGGAGAGCCCCACCATCGGCTGCGATTTCTCCGGCGATGGCCGCGCGGACAACGCGTTCACCCACGCGCTCGGGCCGGCGTACGGGGTGCTCAACTCGTTCATCACGTCGGGCGTTTCCAACGGGCAGGTGCTGCTGCAGTTGGCGTTTCTCAACCTCACCGATCCGCGTGGGCAAAACCTCCCGGACACCCGCGTGGGATGGGTGCTCGGCAGCGATGCCAACATGGACGTCACCGACAACGGCGTGCCGGGCAACCCGGAGTTCGTGCAGCGCGGGTCGCTCCAGACCAGCTTCCTGCCGATCGCGTCGTTTCAGAGCGTCGTGCGCATGGGCATGCTCGCCGGCGGTCCCGAGGACATCCTGCTCCCCCTCGGCAACATGGGCGGCCTCGGCGCGCTGGAGTTCAACCTCAAGCGCGCTCGCATCACCGGCACCGTGGTCGCGAGCGACACGCGCATCACGGAGATTCGCAACGGGGTGTTGTGCGGCGCCATCCAGGGCCGCGACCTCGCCAACATCCGCAACCCCGCCGGGCTCATCCCCGGCGGCGGCGGCAGCGGCATGATGAACAGCAGCACCTTTCTCGAACTCCTCGTCGGCGGGCAGCGCTTGGTGATCTTCCAGATCGGCCCGCAGCAGCCGGACATCGACGTCGATGGCGACGGCCTCGAGCGCTACGAGGCCAGCATGGGCATCGGCGGCAATCCCCCGCGCATCCAGGCGTGCATCGACGGCGACGGCACCCGCATCGATGGCCGCGAATGCGCGATGGACCCGCGCATGGCCGACGGCTTCTCCGCGGCCTTCCAGATCGGCTCCACCTGGATCAACCTCCGCGGCGTCACCGGCGGAACCGCCACCGTGGATGCAGGCGTCCCGCCGCCGGCGCGCACGGACGCCGGCGTTCCCTGAGCCGAGCGGACGATGTCCCTCCGCACGGCCCTCGTCGATTGGCGCGCCGTGCTCGGCGACGCCCACGTCGCTGACGATCCGACCACCCTCGACGCCCTCAACACAGCCACCTTCCCGACGCCCCGGCGGGCCGTCGCGCAGCTACGCCCGGCCAACGCCGCCGAGGTGCGCGAATGTCTGCGCATCGCCACCCTCCACGGGGTGCGCCTCCACCCGATCTCGCGCGGTCTCAACTGGGGCCTTGGCTCGCGGGTTCCGCCGGACGACGGCGCCGTCGTGCTCGACCTCGGGCGTCTCGACGCCATCGTTGATTTCGACGAGACCATGGCCTGGGTCACCGTCGAGCCCGGGGTCACCTTCGCGCAACTCTATGCCTTCCTGAAAGACCGCCGCTCGCGGCTCTTTCTCAGCAGCATCGGCGGATCACCCCAGGCCAGCGTGCTCGCCAACGCCGTCGCCCGCGGTGACGGCTCGGGGCCCCTCGGCGATCGCTGGTCGCACGTCTGCGCGCTCGAGGTCGTGCTCTCGACGGGGGAGACCCTCCGCACGGGCTACGGCCATCTCGCCCCTACGCCGCTGGTCCCGCTGCATCGCCACGGGGTCGGTCCCATCCTCGACGGGCTCTTCTCGCAGTCGTCCTTCGGGGTCGTCACCCGGCTCACAATCTGGCTGACCCCGTTGCCCCATTCGCTCCAGGCCGTGCGCTTCTCCGTCGCGACGGACGAGCGCCTCCCGGGCCTCATCGACGCCCTCCGCGCGCTCATGCTCGAAGGCACCGTCCGCTGGCCCATCGGGCTCTGGAACCACACCCGCGTACTCTCCACCCTCACGAACCGCGGCGATGTTCCGGAGCAGTTACGGTCCTTCGGTCTCGACCATCGGTGGTATGCGCTCACCGCCCTCACGGGCATGACCGCCCTTCAGGGGCGCGCCCATCGCGAGCGCCTGATCGACGTGCTCGGCCCCGCGGTCGATGCGTGGAGCATCGAGGAGCGCACAGGCGACGCCCGCAGCGGCGAAGAACTACTCCTGGAGAAAGAGCCGGCGTTCTGGTTTCTGCAGGGCATCCCGCACGAGGAGAGCGTGCGGAGCGTTTATTGGAACAAGTCCTCGTCGCCGCCGGCGGGCCTCGACCCCGACCGCGACGGGTGTGGCGTGCTCTGGTCCTGCGCCGCGGTCCCCTTCGAGGGCGCCGCCGTGCTCACGGCCATGAACGCCATCGCCACCGTGATGTCCGCCCACGGCTTCGACACCCTTATCGCCGCAATAGGACATCAACCGCGCGCGCTGCACCTCGCGTCGCTCATCCAATGGGACCGCGCGGCGCCCGGCCGCGACGCCGCCGCCCTCCTCTGCCTCGCCGCGATGCGCGAAGTCTTCGAGCGCCTCGGCTACCTCCCCTATCGACTCGGAACGCCACCTCTGGACGTGCTTCCGCCCAGCAACGACGACCGCTCCGCCGTGCTCGCCCGGCTACGCACCGCCCTCGATCCCGGTCACACCCTGGGCTGATCAGCCCGCGTGAGCTCCAGAAAGTCCGCAAGGCCGAACAGTCACGATGGACTGACCGACCCTGGAAAAATAATTAGCGGCGGTCACCGTTGGCGTTGGGGGGGGGTACGCCGGTGCCGCCGCTCAGTGTGATGGTTAGCAGTGTTCGTGCCAGAGATGCGTTGACGGCATATCAAGCACTTCATCGCTTGATTGGCCTTCATGGATTGCAACCATGAAAGCCACGGATTGCGTCCGTGAGAGCCGATGGGTTGCCAGGCTGGATCGGCCGCCCCGATGTCGATGGCCCAACCGCAGGCCGGTGCCACCGAGGTCGATGCCGACCACGCGCCTGATCAACGTGTCATTCCTGATCGCGGGCCTGACGCACCACGGCCTCGACTTCCGAGCGCATTGCGTCGCGCCTCGCCTCGGACTCCGCCTCGAATCGCAGCACCAGAACCGCTTGCGTATTGGACGCCCGAACGAGACCCCACCCATCGCCGAAGTTGATGCGCGCGCCATCGACCTCGCTCACGGGATACCTGGTTTTGTAGTGTTCGAGCACGCGCGCCACGACACGAAACTTCACCTCGTCGGGGCACGGCACCCGAATCTCCGGAGTGACGAACGTCTCCGGCAGGTCGGAGAGCATCTCCGTGAGGTCGGCCCTGGACGCAGCCACGATCTCGAGCAGCCGAAGCGACGCGTAGATGGCGTCGTCGTAGCCGAAGTACCGGTCGGCGAAGAACAAGTGCCCGGACATCTCCCCCGCGAGCAGCGCCTTCTCCTCCTTCATCTTGGCCTTGATGAGCGAGTGCCCGGTCTTCCACATGATGGGCCGGCCGCCGTGCTTCGCGATGTCGTCGTAGAGCGTCTGCGAGCACTTCACCTCGCCCAGAATCGCCGCCCCGGGGTGCCGCGCGAGCACCGACCGGCCAAACAACACCATCAGCTTGTCGCCCCAGATGATCTCGCCGGTCGGATCCACGGCCCCCAGGCGGTCAGCGTCGCCGTCGTACGCGATGCCCACCTCCGCGTCAGTCTCGTGCACCTTTGCGATAAGCTCGGCGACGTTCTCCGGCAGCGTCGGATCGGGGTGGTGGTTGGGAAAGCGCCCGTCCATGTCGCAATACATCGCCACCGGATTGAGCCCGAGAGCGTGCATGCAGGCCATCGCCAGCGGCCCGCCCGCGCCGTTGCCCGCGTCCACCACCACACGGATGTTTGTGCGCGCCAGCCGGATGTTGCCCTTCATCCACGCGATGTAGCGCGGCCCCACCTCGGTGGACTCCACCTGCCCGCCCGGAGCGCGCAGAAACTCCCGCCGCTCGATGCGCTCGCGCAGCGCCTTGATCTCCTCACCGTGGAGCGTGCCCTTGCCCACGAGAATCTTGAACCCGTTGTCCTCCGGGGGGTTGTGGCTCCCGGTGACCATCACGCCCCCGTCGGCCTCGAGGTGGTGCACGGCGAAGTACAGCAGCGGCGTCGGGCCGACCTCCGTCTTCACCACGTGGCGGCCCGTCTCCAGCAAGCCCTCGATGAGGGCGTCGCGCAGGCGCTGCGAAGAGAGCCGGCAGTCGTAGCCGACCATGATGCGGTGCTTGCCGCGCTCGGCCATCACTGTGCCGAGAGCCCGGCCCAGGTCGCGGGCGACCTCGTCGGGCAAGTCGCGCTCGGCGTTTCCACGGATGTCGTACTCGCGAAAGATCTGCGGATTCATCGGTTGGGGGTCTCTCGTCGCTGCGGTCACAACACTTCGTGGCGCTGCGCCTCGGTGAGCGCATCCACGGCCTTCTTCACGTCCTGCGCGCGATCGCGGCTCATCACGAGCAGCGCGTCGCCGGTATCCACCACCACCAGGTCGCTCACCCCTACGAGAGCCACGACCTTGCCCGCGGGAGCCACCACCACGTTGCCGCGGGCGTCCACCACGGTTGCCTCTACACCCGCCAGCACGTTGCCCGCGCCGTCCTTCAGGCCAAGCTCCCAGGCCGCTTGCCAGCTCCCCACGTCGCTCCAGCCGCAGTCCACCGGGACCACTGCCACAGCGTGTTCGTTCTCCATCACCCCGTAGTCGAGGGAGACGTTGGGCAGGCCGGGGTAGCGCGCGTTGACCTCATGCACTTCCTCAACGGTTCCGACCTCCGCGGCCCGATCGAAGGCCGCCGTCGCGTCGGCCACCCCCGGCAGGTGGAGCCGCACCGCGCGCGCCATGACGTCCGCACGAAAGACGAAGATTCCGGCGTTCCAGAGATGCTGACCGTCGCGAAAGTACTGCTCCGCGCGGGCGGCGTCGGGCTTCTCCACGAAGGCCTGCACGACGCGCACTCCCTCCGGTGCTCCCGCGAAGTTCTCCCCGACGTGCAGGTAGCCGTAGCCCGTCTCCGGGCGCGTGGGCGTGATGCCGAGGGTCACGATCGCCCCGGTGGTGGCGGCCGCCGCGGCCACGCGTAGCGCTGCGACGAAGGCGGGCTCGTCGCTGATGTGCGCGTCCGCGGCGAGCACCACCACGACCGCATCGGGCGAGCGCCGCCGGATGACCGCGGTGGCCCAGGCGACGCACGGCGCGGTGTTGCGACCGACGGGCTCGAGCAGGATGTTGCCGGGCGGAACCTCCGGGCACGCCTCATGGGTGGCCTCTGCGAGGTCCGAACGGGTCACGATAAGCACATGGTCGGGCGACGACAGCGGCGCCACGCGGCGCACGGTGGCCGTGAGCAGCGGAGTGATTCCGTCACCGAGGGGGAGAAACTGCTTCGGCTTGCGCCGCCGTGACGAGGGCCAGAAGCGGGTGCCCGATCCGCCCGCCATGATCACCGTGTAGATCTCGCTCATCGCACTCCTCGCACCCGAAGAATTCAGGGAGTGCCGTGTACCACGGGCCGTTCACGGGTTGCACCGCCTCCCGCGCCGCGGTCGGTACGCTCGTAAGCCCGAGAACGGAAGCGAACGCGTTCGACAGTTGGGTTCCCATTGCCGGGAAACCGGTCGGACAGAGCTTGCTCTACCCATTGTGAGCCGTCGCAAAGGGTGGCTCAGGGTCCGCCCGGGGTGTCGGGAGCGCTCAGGGTCGCCCGTGCAAGCGCTGTTCGGGCGTCTGCGAGGTCTGGGGGATGCCGGTGCGGGGCCGTGGGGGGTGACCCCGAGGGCGTGAAATGGGTCGGACAAGGTCTGCACGGGCAGTATCGAGGCGTGGGGAAGGTGATTACAGCGTCTGCACGGGCGGATTTCACGAAGAAAGAGCGTGGAAGGCGCAGCCGTGACGGCGTCGCGCGGCGGCGTCCCGGGGAGAGCCCTCCCCCACCCCCACATCCGCCTGCCGGAAAGTTTTCCCGCCGGGTCCGCCGGGACTAATGGGCATCAACGCTGTGAGACGCTCGTCGTGGCTGCTGGTGATCCCTTTGCTCTGCACCCTCGCGGGCTGCGAGACCCAGCCCACCCACGAGGTGCTCACGCTCACCGAACTGACCCCTCGGCAGGTCGAGCGGGGCGACCGCCTCGTCTTGCACACCACCGGGTTGCCGCCGGTCGCGGACATCCGACGCATCCACGTCCGCCTCGCCGCGCGGCTCGCCCGCCCGGGCGTGAGCCGCTGCGAATCCACGGTGTCCGCCGTGATCACCGACCCGCCCGACGGAACCACCGTCACCGACGCCGTCACCGGACAGCCCCGGGAGGCGATGTACGGAGAGGTGACGGCGCACACGCTGCGCATCGAAGGCGCGGCGCAGTTGGAGTTCACCCTCAGCGAGGCCCTCGTGCGCACCCTCACGCACTGCTCCGGGGACTCCGCCAGCGACCCGCCCGCCGCGCACGCGACGCTCTCGTTTCTGGGCGAGCGCGCCGGGGTGACCGTGCAGGTCGAGACCCTCCAGGGCACGGTGCTCTCCTCCGCTCGCGCCCTCCGCGGACCCATCGTGGACCTGCACGTCACGCAAGGCCGCGGGCTCGACGTGACCCGCAGCGCCCTCGCCCACGCCGAACACGCCCTCGCCAGCGTCGGAATCCACCTCGCCCCGGCGCTGCCGCCAGAGGGCGGGCTGCAGGTCGAGGGCGTCGATCCTGGCAGCGCCGCGGACGAGGCCGGCGTGGCCGACGGCGATGTGCTCGTGCGCCTCGACGGGGTCACCCTCGCCGCCATCGATGACTTCCGACCGTCCCCCGGTCGCGACGTGGCAGTGCTCACCGTGCGCCGCGGCGACGCCGTGGAAGACCGCGCACTGCGGGTGAGCCAAATCGACCCGCGCGTGTCCTGGGATGTCGTGCTCTCGGCCGTCCTGGTGCTGCTCGCGGGGGCGCTGCTGTGGTCCGTGGGGACGAGGGTTCCGCCGGTGCTGCGGCGCGCGGCGCGGGCCTGCGGAATGCTCCGCGACGGTCGAACGGAGCCCGTGGTCACCGCGCCATGGTCGGCAGCACGGCACCGCCTCGGGTGGCTGGCGCTCGGCACTACGGCGTTGGCGGTTCCGTTCGGAAGCGGAATCTTCTCCGTCGACCCGGACGTGCTCGCTGCCACGCTGGCCCTCGTGGTGCTGGGCGCCGCGCTCGCCTCCACCCGCCGCGTCGGGATGCGCGCCAGGGTCGGCGTCGCCGCCCGCGAACTGATGCGCGGACTTCCCGTGGTGGTGTGTGCCGGCTCCATCGTCGCCGCCGCCGGTACCCTCGGCTTCCAGGGCGTCGCCGCCTCCCAGGGCGCGCTTCCGTGGCAATGGAACCTCTTCCGCGATCCGCTCCACCTCGCGCTCGGCGCTTACGCGATCGCCTGGGTGCTCGCGGGCTTCGAGGTGGGCGAGCGACCGTCGCTGCCGCTGCACCTCGCCGAGCGCCTGCTCACCTGGTCGCGCGGCGTTCTGGTGGTGCTTCTGCTTGCGGGCGCGTGGCGTCTGCCCGCAGTGGGCACCGGAGTGCAGGCGTCGTCGGTGGGGCTGCAGATGGTCGGCGTGGTGGTGTTGCTGGCGAAGGCGTGGGCGCTGCACGCAGCGGCGCGGCGGGTGCGACGCGCGCCGCGGCGACCGCGGGCCGAGGCGCTGACCCGGGTGGCGTGGACGGTGGCGCTCCCCACGGCGACGCTGGCGCTCGCGGTGTACACCGTGCTTGCGCTGGTCGGGGCGCGGCTGCCGTGGGCGACACGCGACGCCGTCGGGTCGCTGGTGGCGTGGGCGACCTTCGGCTGGAGCGCTCTCTCCGCAGGAACGGCCGCGTTTGCTCGCTGGGGCGGACGCCTGGGCGGTGCCGTCGATCAGCCGACGGCGTAGGGATTCACCCTCCCACGACGAAGAGAAACTCCCGGTTGCGCAGGTGCCCGACGCGGCCGACCTTCTCTCCCGCGGGGTTGTAGATTCCGATCTGCGCGCCGACGTAGCGGCGGTAGTCGTGCGCGATGACCTGCACCGGGCCGCGCGTGGCGAGCATCGCCTCCATGGCCTCGCGGGTGACGTAGCCCTCGTCGCTGAAGGACACCACCAGCCAGCGCGCCTGCACCCGCGCGATCAACGCGCTCATCGCCTCGGCGAAGCGCGGCCGGGAGTTGAACGGACTCGAGCGCGTGAGGCAGTCCACGCGCTTGCACGCCATGCCGTACACCGCGGGCTTGTCCCAGAGCACGAGGGACTCCCAGATGTGATAGTTGCCGAGGTATTTGTGCTGGTTGTAGGGCGGGTCGAGGTAGGCCACGTCCACCGCGCGATCGGCGGCTACGAGAGCGTCTTCCTGCAGTGCCTCGCCCGCCCCGCCGGCCGCGCGCTCGACCACCTCGGGGACCCGCATCGCGAGGTCGTGGTGCGCCCGCGGCGCCCACTCTTTGAGGTAGGCCATCTGGATCCCGGTGGTGGAATCCACCCGGTCGGCGGCCTCCATCAGGGACGTGAGCAGCACCGCTTCGAGTTCTGGCTCGACGCCCTTTCGCGCGATGGCCTCGCGGATGGCGTCCACCCGCGCGCCGTTTCTGGGCTGGAAGAACCGGCTGCGCTCGCAGTACGTCTCGGTGAAATACCCCGGCGAACCAGGCAGCGCGTTGAACTCCGCCACCAACCGTGTCGCGTCCGTGAGCACCCGCTCCCGGTCGGCCTGCACGTAGCAGCGGGCCAGCGTCGCGGCGTAGGCGTTGTGGTCATTGGCCACCACGCGATAGCCCGCGGTCTTCAGCGCGAGTCCCACCCGCGAGGTGCCCGCGAATAGGTCGAGCACCGAGCGCGCCCCCGGTAGCGCCGCCACCGCCCCAACGATGGCCGGAATCAACCGCCGCTTCGATCCGAGGTATTTGATCATCGCGGCCGCACGCTAACGACGTGGTGCGGCGAGGGTGCGTAACGCGCCCGACCCCGTGGCTGCACGATGCCTTCCCATCGGCTGCCCGATACCGCGGATGCATCACTCCACGCAATCCGCCTTCGCGCCCTCAGCGCGGCCGGAAGCCCATTGACTAGATCCGTCGCGAGAGCGTTAAAGTCGTTCTTTCAGAAACCATTCATCCCCACGGAGGAGCGCGCCCATGTCGAACAACGACCCAACTGAGAAGAAGACCATTTCCCTTGAGCCTGGAGACATCACGGAAGTCCCGTCGATGCACCGCCGCTCGGCTCTCGGATCCATCGGCGCGGCCATCGGCGCTGCCCTCGGCGTCATCATCTTGAAGCCCGAGACCGCCGAAGCGTGTCGGCGCACCACCGGCCGCACGGACTCCGACTCCGGCAACAACGCCGACTCCCCGAACCACGGCCACACCGGACAGACCGACGCCGACTCCGGCGACGAGTCGCGGTGCGGGCGCGGCGGCGGCGGCGGCGGACGCAGCACCGGGCGACGCACGCGCTCCCGACAGACGGGCATCACGGACTCGGACTCCGGTCCCAACGCCGATGGCGCGGGCCACGGTCGCGGGGGTACCCGGCGCAGTTGCACGGACTCCGACAGCGGTCCCAACGCCGACGGCGCAGGCCGCGGCCGCAGCTGCTGATCGCCTTTACCTCCCTCGCATCCCGTCCCCTGAACCCCCCCCCGATGAGCGAACGCTTTCCCGCCCTGGCAGGGCTCCTTGCACCGCACGATCTACAGCACTTCCTCGACCACACCTGGGAGCGCACCCACCTCCACGTGCGCGGGCGACCCGACGAGGCGCGGGCCTCGCTGGTCACGCTCGAAGCCGTCGATGCGATGCTCACCACCCGCATCAATCGTCACCCCGACGTCTCCGTGGTCAACGCCCGTGATCCCGTCGAAGCCGACGACTACACCAACGCCGACAGCGTCGTGGACCCGATCCGCGTCGCCCGTCTCTTCGCCGCGGGCGCGACCATCATCGTCAACAACCTCGATCAGTGGAGTCCGGGCGTTCGCGCCCTGCTCTCGCACCTCGAGTCCGAGCTAGGCATCCACGCTCAGGCGAATCTCTACCTCACCCCGGGCGGCGCCCAGGGGTTTGCGGCTCACTACGACATCCACGACGTCCTCCTCGTGCAGGTGCTCGGACAGAAACAGTGGCGTCTCTACGACAGCCCGAAGGGACTCCCCATGCGGGGCGAGCACTTCGACCCCGTCGCGACGAAGCCCGGCGAGCGCACCGGCGAGTTGCTTCTCCAGCGCGGCGACGTGCTCTACATCCCGCGCGGACTCATGCACGACGCCGTCGCCGTGGACGACGGACCTTCCATGCACGTGACCATCGGGCTGCACGCATTTCGCTGGTCGGAGGTGCTGCTCGAGGCCCTCGCGGCGCACGCGCTCGTCGATCCTGCGATGCGCTCCGGGCTCCCGCTCGGGGCGCTCAACGCGAGCGCCGATCCTGCTGCGATGGGCGCGGCGATGCGCGCGATCGTCGATCGGGCGCTCCCGGCGATGGCCTGGGACAACGTCCGCGGCCCGCTGCTCGCGCAGTTTGATCGCGACCACAAAGAGCACCTCCCCGGACTGATGATCGACGCGATTACCCCGATCACCGCGGAGACGCTCTTCACGCGACGGCGCGGCGTGCGCTCGGAGGTCACGATCGACGGCGATGCGCTGGTTCTCACCATCGACGGCCGCAGCACGCGCTGGCCTGCCGCGGTCGCCCCGATGGTGCGCGCGGCACTCTCCCGGGAGGGCCGTTTTGGCCTTGGTCACCTCGGCGAAGACCTCGACGAAAAGGGCAAGATGACCCTTCTCCGACGCCTGCTCGGCGAAGGGGTCGTCTCCATCGCCCGCTGACCGTTCACTCCCCCACGCGGAAAAAACCCCAGCTCCAGTGCACGTGCGCCGCGACGTCCGCTGCGACGCCCCCGACGGCGTCGTACCCGTCGCGTTTCGCCGACTCGGCGAGCGCGCGGGTGCGAGCGCGCAGCGACACCATGTGCGCAATGTCTTCCGGGTCCGTGGCGAGGTCCGGGCGCACCCGCGCGCCGGCGTCGATGCACATCCAGTCGTAGAGCAACACCGTCAGCGCGTCGCGCGCTTCGCCCGCTTCCGGGGGTGTCTCGCGCACGTCGGGCCACCCCATCGGCCGCACGCGCGCCACCGGGTCGAGCACCCGCCAACCGGACCACCGCCCGCCCTCGTCGAAGAGCAGCGCCATCTCCGCCGACACCGCGAGGGCCGTCCATCGTGCGATCGGAAGGACACCCGCGGCGAAGGCCTCGGCACGCAGCGCGACGTACCCCATGAGTCCGAGATCGAACACTCCGACGTCCATGGCCGGCAGCGCGAAGTCATCGCCCGCGATGAGCGTGAGCGTCCCCGGGGTGGCCGGCAACGCCAGCGCCGCGCGCCAGACGTCCTCGTCGAAAGCCACGCGCCCCGGGCGGGTCAGCCACACCTCGCGCAGCACGCGGGTCGCCGCGTCGAAGCGCAGCGCATCGCCGTCGTCGGTCTCGCGCGACCCGACGCACCCCGCGCTCGTCCACCCGTGCCCGCCGCGGTCCGTCGCCCAGCGCGTGCGAAACGCCTGCGCTCCGCTCCAGAGCGTCACCATCGTCGGCGCACCCGCGCTCGCAGCGACGCGTGCGATCACCCCCGCTGCGAGCGTCCGCACGGGTTCCTCGTCGGCCGACGCGAGGGGCTCCGCGGCACCCTCCGCGGAAGCCTCTGCCAACCGTGGCAAGGTAATCTCGATTCGCCTTTCGATGCCTCGCGCCTCGGCTTCGGCGCGCGCCGCGTCGTGCAGCGCCTCGACCACCGCGGGGTCTTCCTCCGCCGACCAGCAGCGCTCGATCCAGGCCGTCGCGGGCGCGGCGTCCGGGGCGTCACCCACCGCGCGCACCCAGCGAAGCACCAGCGCGCCCAGCACCACCGCGCGTCGCTCGGCGAGCAGCACCACGCCCCAGCGGTCGTCGCCCAGCGCTGCGCCCAGCGCCGCGCCCAACGGAACCTCCGCTGCGCTCAGTGCTTCGTGTACGCGGGCGACGTCGCGCGGCGATGCCAGCGCTCGCCGCACCACCAGCGCTGCCGTGCGTGCCGGGAGCATCGCGCTCGCTGCGGACGACCGCGGGGTCAGTTGAGGCTGTGGGGGAGGGCCAGAAAGAAGGGCGCGATGCGCGCATCGAAGCGGTCGCCGGCGCTGCTCAGCATCTGGTAGGTGCCCTCCATGGTGCCGCGCGGCGTGCGCAGCGAGCACCCCGAGGTGTACTCGAACGACTGCCCCGGTTGCAGCGTGGGTTGCTCGCCGACCACCCCGTCGCCGCTCACCTCCTGGACGTTGCCGTCGGCGTCGGTGATGACCCAGTGGCGAGCCTTCAACTGCGCGGCCGACCCGCCCTCGTTGTGGATCGTCACGGTATAGGCGAACACGTATTGCTGGCGGCGCGGCTGCGACCGCTCGGGCAGATACTGGGCCTTCACCTGCACCCGGATTCCTCGCGTGACTGCGTTCGACACCGCGGCACGATACACCAGCCGGCGGGGGCTGCAGGTTGCGATCTACCGTGGCCCGCGTTAGTTCTCCGCGCGTCTCGAAGAGACAGGTGAGGCCATGGCGATTCGAACGATTCTCCGTTACCCAGACAAGCGTTTACGCGTGAAGGCCGAGCCGGTGACTGTGGTCACCGAGGCGGTTCGCGTGCTCTGTGAAGACATGGCCGAGACGATGTACGCCGCCCCGGGCGTCGGTCTCGCTGCGCCGCAAATCGGCGTCGCGCTCAAGGTGTTTGTCATCGACGTGGCCTCCGGCACGGACGATCCGAGCGAGCTGTTCTATTTCATCAACCCGGAGATTGTTCATCGCGAGGGCGAGACGGTCTGGGAAGAGGGTTGCCTCTCGTTTCCGGGCATCCACGAAGAGATCGAGCGCGCGGAGAAGGTCACCGTGCGCGCCACCGGGCTCGACGGCCGGATGTTCGAACTCAAGGCCGAAGGGCTCCTCGCCATCGCCGTGCAGCACGAGTACGACCACCTCGACGGAACCCTCATGGTCGATCGCGTATCGCTCCTCAAGCGCCGCATGATCGAGCGGGACATGAAGAAGCGCGCCCTCCAGGACGCCCGTCTCTAAGCGCACGGCCCACACTCCACCGATCGCATCACTCCAATGCTTCCTCGCGTCGTCTATTTTGGAACGCCGGCTTTCGCGGTACCTCCTCTCGCGGCGCTGACGAAGCTCGCGGAGGTGGTCGCCGTGGTGTGTCAGCCCGACAAGCCTGTCGGCCGCGGCAACGTCGTCACTGCGCCGCCGGTGAAGCGGTTCGCGCTCGAGCATCAGCTACCGTGCGTGCAGCCGGTGAAGCTCCGCGACGGCGCGGTCGCGCAGTGGCTCCGCGAGCTCCGCATCGACGTGGCGGTGGTGGTCGCCTACGGGCGCATCCTTCCGCCGGACGTGCTCGCTGCGCCGCGCCTCGGGTGCCTCAACGTGCACGCCTCGGTGCTGCCGCGGCACCGCGGTGCGGCGCCGATTCAAGGGTCGATCCTGGCGGGCGACGGGACGACCGGCGTCACGCTGATGAAGATGGACGAGGGGTTGGACACCGGCCCGATGCTCTCCATCCGACGGACGCCGATCGACCCGAACGAGACATCGCAGTCGCTCTCCGATCGGCTCTGCGCGCTGGGCGTAGCGTTGGTGGAAGAAGAGCTCGGTCACTATCTCGCGGGTCTGCTCACGCCGGTGCCGCAAGACCACGCGAGGCACACGCTCGCGCCGCTTCTCACGAAGGAAATGTCACTGCTCGACTGGCGGCGACCGGCGCGCGCGCTGCACGACCAGGTGCGTGGGCTGGTGCCGTGGCCGGGCACATCGACGACGCTCGGGGCGCGGCGATTGATGGTGCACGCGACGCAGCTGGATGATCCGCCGACGGTGCTCGCGGGCGCGCCGGGCGAGGTCATCGCAGTGACGAAAGACTGTGTGTGGGTGGCAACCGGCGACGGGCTTCTGGGATTGACGGAGCTGCAGCTGGAAAACAAGAAGCGGTTGCCCGCGAGGGAGTTTCTCGCGGGTCATCCGCTGCGGGCAGGAACCAGGTTAGGGCAATCGTGAAAATCTACACAAAGACCGGAGACAGCGGGGATACGGGGCTTTTCGGCGGTGCGCGGGTCTCGAAGGCGAGCCCGCGGGTCGAGGCCTACGGCACCGTCGATGAGCTCAACGCGGTGCTCGGCATGGTGCGAGCGACGGACGGGGGCGAGGAGTTCGACGTGCTGATCGGGGCGATTCAGAGCGAGTTGTTTACGCTCGGAGCCGAGCTGGCGACGGTGCCCGGCAAGGAGGCGTCGCTCAATATTCCGTTGCTGAACAGCAGCGACGTCGCCCGCCTCGAGTCGGCCATCGACGCGAGCGAGGCGATGTTGGCGCCGTTGAAGACCTTCGTGCTCCCGGCGGGCACCGCAACCTCCGCGGCGTTGCACCTCGCGCGCACCGTCTGTCGGCGCGCCGAGCGCGCAGTGGTGGGCTTGCCCGAAGAGCTCGCAGCGCGCCCAGAACTGCTCATCTACCTCAACCGATTGAGCGATTTGTTGTTCTCGTTGGCGCGGCAGGCCAACCACCGCGCGGGCGTGGACGACGTCCCGTGGACGCCGCGGGGGTGAGCGAGGCGGCACCGCGCGCCGGTGACCCCGTAGACAGTCGCCGCCCAGGCGTGGCACTGAACATCCGATCACCATGACCATCGATGAGCGCCAGCGCGAGTGGCTCGCCCGGGTTCAGGAGCACAAGGCCCTGGCCCGACTGCGGCGTGCAAGGAGCCTCGTGCGCGAAGAGCGCGGGCGCTACGACGCGCTCACCCGCTCGCTGCTGAGCGACCTCGCGGCGTCACCCGTGGCGGTCGAGGAAGGCGTACGTGTCGCGCCAGCAACGCTGGGCTTCCGGACGCCAGACGAAGGCGTGGAAGGCGTGGATGCCACCAGGGTAGTAGCGGGCCTCCGCGGTCGCACCGAGGGCGTCTAGCGCGCTCGCCATGCGCCGGGTGTCCTTGAGCAGCGGGTCCGCCGTTCCTACCGGGAGAAAAAATGGCGGCAGCGGGCGGGCCGGGCGCTCGCCCCGTTCAAACACACACAGCGGATCAGCCAGGTCGAGCGACGCCGCGGTGGTGCCACCGAGGTAGGCTTCGGTGACTTCTTCGAGGCGATCGGCGAGCCACCAGGGGAGGCCGGATTCCCGGCGGTAGCGCGCGGTGTCCGTGACCTGGAAGATGCCGCACGAGGCGATGATCGCGCGCGGGATGACTCCTGCTGCGAAGACCCGCTGGGCGAAGGGTTCCGGGCGCTCGTAGCAGGCCGCGACGGCGAGCGCGGTGACCAGGTTGGCCCCGGCGGACTCGCCCGCCACGACGACGCGCGTCGGATCACCGCCGAAGCGCGCGGCGTTGGCGAGCACCCACTCCCAGGCGGCGCAGGTGTCCGCAAGACCGGCGGGGAAGGGGTGCTCGGGCGAGAGGCGGTACGAGGCGTTGAAGACCACCCAGCCGCGGCGCGCAAACGCGAGGGCCATGACCCAGTGGGTGTCCTTGGAGAGGATGCGAAACCCGCCGCCGTGGATGTACAGCAGCACCGGGTGCGGCCCGGGACCAGCGGGCTTGTAGACATCGAGGCGATGCTCCGGGAGGCCGTCGTCGAGGTAGGCGATGTCGCGCAGTCGTTCGACGCCGTGGGCCTTCGGGTTGGCCCGCGGGTGCAGCGCGCCGACGCGAGAGACTCCGCGGAAGAAGCCATCGACGACCGCGGAGCCGACCGCGAGACGGAGGGTATGGAGCCGATTCCTGGGTGCGCTGGTCATGGCGGGGGGTTGGGCTTCAGTCCTCCAGCGGGGATTCGGCGAGCGGGAGTTCGTCCTGCGGGTCGCCGACCATCCAGCGGTCGAAAAACCCAATGAAATCAAACGGAACCGCCTCGCCGCGGATGCCCAGCCGGTCGTCGAAATCGACGATGGAGAGGCCCGTATCGCCCGTAGCGCCGGGCTTCTTCTTCCGTGCGCCGGGCTTCCCCCGGGAGAAGCACCAGCCGCCCTCTCCCGCGTCGCCTTCGCCGCGCGAGAGGCGCAAGAGGTCGTTGGTCTTCACCTCGGCGTCGAGCTGCGGCACCGCGAGTTGCACCGACGGCTGCAGCCCGGGCCCGACGCCCGTCCAGCCGAACTCGTCGAGCAGCACGCCGAAGCCGTTGTGCTGGCGGTAGAATGCGCTCAGTTCGGCAGGGAGCTCCCAGCCTGTGGCGGTGAAGGTGGGGTTCGCGTCTGGGGGGCCGCCGATCCAGAGCGTCGGGCCGGAGCGCTCGGGCAGCGCGTACAGAAGAAACCATCCGCCCAGGTCGGGCGCGTCGGGCTGCGGCTTGTGCTGCACGGCACAGGTGAAGGTTGCGCCCGAGAGCCGCTTGAGCAGCCGCGGAAGTTGCGCCGCGAGCGGACCAAACGCCGCCGTGGCGAGTTCGAGGGGAGTGGCGGCGGCGGGCCACGGGCAGCCGTCCTGACCGAGCGCGAAGACCTCCGCGGCCCACTGCGGATGCTCACACGCGAGCAGCACCCGCACGCCGTCGAGGCCGTGGTCGGCGAGCAGCGCGTTGCGAATCTTCGGGTCGGAAATGTACGATGCTCCCGCCTTCATGGCCTTGCGGGTGGTGTTGATCAGGGACTTCAGCCCCGCGGTCGATAGGGTCATAGGCGTTGTTTTAAGCACAATCCGAAGGATGCTGCGCCAAGGAACTGCTGGAAAAGCCCGCCGGCGGTCTTATCCGAAGTGATGCACGGAGATGCGGGCGTTGAGAACCGCCCCCTGCCAGGCCACGCGACCGCGGTCGACGCCCGCCGTGCCGGTGATGTCCATCAACGTCAGGGGGTGCTGTTCCCGCGAGTGAGCGGGGCAAGGGCGCGGCCGAGCGCGAGGTGTTTCGCTGGGTCGAGGCCCGCCTTGAGGGAGAGTTGCACCGTCGGCATGTCGGCCTCGGGCCAGAAGAGTTTGAGCGGGACGAAGGTTTCGTGGTCGAAACCGCGGGCGTCGTCGACGGCGCTGGGGACTCATGGGGCGGCGGCCTCCCCCGTGCGGAGGCCTACTCTTCAAACACCGCGTCGGTAATCTCGAGTCCGCGGTCGATGATCTCGAAGGCCTCCTTCAGGGTGGCCTCATCGATGGTCAACGGCGGATTGCACATGAAATTGTCCCATCGGAAGATGGTGAACAGCCCGTTATCCAAGAGGAATTTCGCCAGCGCCCCCATCGCCGGGTGAGACCCGTTGTACGGTGCGATGCGGTCGCCCCTGGTGTTCTTGACGATCTCCACGATGCCGAAGAGACCGATGCTGCGCACGGCCCCGACGGAGCGGTGCTTCGCCTTCATCGCCTCCATGTGGACGCGCATCACCTCGCCCATGCGGGCGCTGTTTTCGACGAGGTTCTCTTCTTCCAACACCTCGATGACCGCGAGCGCCGTCGCGAGCCCCACCGGGTGCGCGTTGTACGTCAGTCCGCCCCAGAACACGTTGTCTTTGAAGTGCGCCGCGATCTTGTCGCGCATCGCCATCACGCCGAGTGGGAAGTAGCTACTGGTCAATCCCTTCGCCATGGTGACGATGTCCGGAATGATGCCCGCGTGCTCGAACGCAAAGAGCTTACCCGTCCGTCCCCAGCCGCACATGACCTCATCGCAGATCAGTAGGATTCCGTACTTGTCGAGCAGCGCGCGCAGCCCCTGGAGGTAGCCCTTCGGCGGCGGCAAGATGCCATTCGAGCCCGTCACCGTCTCGATGACCATGGCCGCGATGGTCTGCGGCCCTTCGTACATGATGACCTCTTCGAGGTAGGTCAGGTTGTTTTTCACAACCTCCTCCTCGTTGTCGCCAAAGCTGTACGTGTACGGGTGCGGGTCCATCACCCGAATCACTCCGGGCATCCCAGGCTCGTTTGCCCAGCGCCGCGGATCACCCGTCAGTTGCAGCATCGCGTTGGTGCCGCCGTGGTAGCTCCGATATCGACTCAGGATCTTGAATCGACCGGTGTACTGCCGCGCCGCACGGATGGCGTTCTCGTTCGCCTCGGCGCCGCCCAGCGCATAGAAGAACACGTTGAGATCGCCGGGGACAATCGCCGCCAGCTTCAGGCTGAGCCGAGCGCGCACCTCCGTCGCCGTCCCGGGATATGAGAAGATAAGGGTGTCGAGTTGGTCCTTCATGGCCTTGATCACCTTCGGGTGACCGTGGCCGATGTTGACGCTCATAAGCTGACTGTTGAAGTCCAGGATGCGCTTGCCCTCCGGTGTGTACAGGTACAGGCCCTCGGCGCGCGCCACCGGCAAAGGGTTGATCTTCCCGTTCGCCGACCAGGAGTAGAGGCTGTGCCGGAGACACGCCTCGATCATCTCTTTTGATTCCATCATTGGAGTCTTTGGTCCTTCTATGTCCCAATCACGACATCCATGTGGCGTCCTTCTGGAGTGACCACTTGCTGGTGATCTTCCGCTGCCGCGTCCAGAACCGGTATCCATCCCACCCGGTGAGGTTGCCCTGTCCGAAGGCCGAGTCGTTCCAGCCGCCGAAGCCGAAGGGCTCGCGCGGCACCGGAACGCCCACGTTGACGCCGCACATCCCGGCCTCGACGTTGTCCATCACCCGCCGCGCCACATCGCCGCTGGTCGTGTAGACTGAGGCCGCGTTGCCGTAGGGGCTCTTGTTCTCGATCTCCAGCGCCTTGTCGATATTGGGCACTCGCACAATCGACAACACCGGACCAAAGATCTCCTCTGCCGCCGCGGGCATCTCCATCGTGACGTGGTCGAGCACCGTCGGCCCGATCCAGTAACCGCCTTCCGTCGCGCGCTGCCCGCGGCCATCGACAAGCACCTTTGCCCCCATCTTCTCGGCCTGATCGATGTAGCGCGTGATGCGCTCGGCCGCCGCGAGGGTGGTCACCGGGCCCATCTCCGTGCCCAACTTCATGCCCTTCGCGCGCTGCACCACCGCGTCGATGATGTGGTCCACCTCGCCCACCGCCAGCAGCACGCTCGCCGCCATGCAACGCTGTCCCGCGCAGCCCGTGAAGGAGGCCATCACGTTCTCCGCAGTGAGGTTCATGTCCGCGTCGGGCACCACGAAGAGGTGGTTTTTCGCGCCGCCGAGGCAGAGAGCGCGCTTGCCCGTCGCGCAGGCCCGTCCGTACACCAGCTTTGCGACTTTGGTGGACCCGACGAAGGCCAGCGCCTTGATGCGCGGGTGATCACACAGCGCCTCGACCACCTCGCGGCCGCCCTGAACGATATTGAACACGCCATCAGGCAAACCCGCCAGCTTGAGCATCTCGGCGATGCGCAGCGACGACAGAGGCACCTGCTCGCTCGGCTTCAGGATAAACACATTGCCGCCCACCAGCGCCTGCGGAATCATCCAAAACGGAACCATATTGGGGAAGTTGAACGGGGTCACGCCCGCCACGACGCCGAGTGGCTCATAGACCATCTCGCACGCCACCCCGCGGCTCACTTCAAGCTGATTGCCCGAGGCGAGGTTGGGCAGCGAGCAACCGTATTCAATGCACTCGATGCCCTTCTCGACTTCGGCCTTTGCCTCGGAGAAAACCTTGCCGTTCTCGTGCGAAAGAAGCCACGAAAGCTCGTCGATGTGCTTCACCATCAGGTCGCGCAGCCGATACATGACGTGCGCGCGCTCGCGAAGAGGCCAGTCCTTCCAGGTCGCAAACGCCTTCTCGCCGGAGCGCACCGCCGCGTCGACGTCCGCGGCGCCGGACATCACCACCCGCGACATGGCCTTGCCATGCCGGGGATTGATCACCTCGAGCTCGCCGTGCTTCTCCGTAGACTCGGCCCACTTTCCATCAATCCAGTTGAGCGCCGGAACGTAGGTGGTGAACTCATACCCGGTGGCGGGAAAATGCATATTCATGGTCAGTCGTCTCTCCTGTGAACTATCTCGCTCTGCGACTCTTCAATGCCTACGCCGTCGTCGGCCGCACCCGCTCCATGGGGACGCTCGCCGCACGCTGATTGCGTAGCTTCTGGCTCTCCCAATACGCCGGGAAACACGGTCGGTCGATGTACTTCCCATACCCAGGCTCCGTGTGCAGTTGGCCGTCCGCCCACACCACACGACCGCGACTCAGCGTGTACGCCGGACCGCCCGTGACCTCCATCCCTTCATAGATGTTGAAGTCGATCTTCTGGTGATGGGTCTTCGCGGAGATGGTGCGCGTGCGGTTCGGGTCCCACACCACCAGGTCGGCGTCCGCGCCCGGAGCCACAGCGCCCTTGCGCGGAAACACGTTGAAGATCTTCGCCGTGTTTGAAGAAGTCACAGCCACAAACTCACTCGGAGTCAGCCGCCCGGTGCGCACCCCGTGGTGCCAGAGAACCGCCATCCGGTCTTCCACTCCCCCGGTTCCATTGGGAATCTTCCGGAAGTCGTCCAGTCCCGCCTGCTTCTGCGGCGTGCAGAAGCAGCAATGATCCGTCGCGGTCGTCTGCAGCACTCCGGATTGCAGCGCCCGCCAGAGGGCCTCCTGGTGCTCCTTCGCCCGAAACGGCGGGCTCATCACGTAGTGCGCAGCAGAGTTCCAATCGGGGTTGCGGTACACCGAGTCGTCAATCAACAAGTGCTGCGCCAGCACTTCACCGAAGACCCGCTGTCCCTCCATGCGCGCCCGCGCAATCGACTCCAGAGCGTCAATGCAGGACGTATGCACCAGATAGAGCGGCACGCCGAGCACCTCCGCGATGCGAATCGCCCGGTTGGCAGCCTCTCCCTCGACCTCCGGGGGACGCGAGAGCGGGTGCGCCTCCGGACCACGAAAGCCCTTGTCGTACAGCGCCTGCTGGAGTCGATAGACCAGTTCGCCGTTTTCCGCGTGGACAGTGCACAGAGCGCCCAGCTCCCGGGCGCGAGTGAAGCTGTTCACCAGCACCTCGTCGTCCGCCATGATGGCGTTTTTATACGCCATGAAGTGCTTGAAACTGTTGACCCCGTACTCCTGACAGAGCGTTGCCATGTCCGCGTGGACGGTCTCGTCCCACCACGTGATGGCCACGTGAAGGGAGTAGTCCGCGCCGGCCTTCTCCGCCCAGCCGCGCCATTTCTTGTACGCGTCAAGAATGCGCTCCTTCGGACTGGGAATCACGAAGTCGATAATCATCGTGGTGCCACCCGCCGCCGCCGCGCTGGTGCCGGAGAAGAAGTCCTCCGAGGCCACCGTTCCCATGAAGGGAAGCTCCATGTGCGTGTGGGGATCAATCCCCCCGGGCATCACGAATGCGCCGCCCGCGTCGATGACCCGCGCCCCGGAGGGAATCTCCAGGTTGGGGCCCACGGAGTGAACCGTCTCGCCGTCACAGAGCACGTCCGCGCGAAACTCACCTTCGGCGGTCACCACGGTGCCGCCGCGAATCAACGTTGTGGTCATCAGTTGTGGTCCTTCGATAGACAGTGGGATTCGCACGGAAGTCGGAGCGGCAACCGCCCCGGAGTCTCAGGGTTCGACGATCTCGTCGTAGGCGTCCGGCCGACGGTCGCGGAAGAACTGCCACGTCGAACGCACCTGGTCGATGACGTTGAGGTCGAGGTCCGCGACGACAAGCTCGTCGTTGTCCTCGGAGCCCTGCACCAGCGTCTCCCCGCGCGGGTTTACGAAGTAGCTCGAACCATAGAACTTCCCGATGTTCCACGGGGCTTCGGTGCCGACGCGGTTGATGGCACCGACGAAGTACCCATTGGCGACCGCATGCGCAGGCTGCTCGATCTTCCAGAGGTATTGCGACATCCCCGCCACCGTGGCCGACGGATTGAACACAATCTCCGCGCCGTTGAGCCCAAGACACCGCGCCCCCTCGGGGAAGTGCCGATCATAACAGATGTACACGCCCACCTTCGCGTAGCGCGTCTCGAACACGGGATAACCGCCATTGCCAGGCTTGAAGAAGAACTTCTCCCAGAACCCGCCAACCTGCGGAATGTGCTGCTTGCGGTACTTGCCAAGGTACGACCCGTCCGCGTCAATCACCGCCGCGGTGTTGTAGAACACCCCCGCCATCGCCTTCTCGTAGATAGGGACGATGATCACCATTGCGTACTTCTTCGCATACACCGACAGCGCCTCGGTGGTCGGCCCCGGGACAGACTCCGTCGCCTCGTACCACCGCGGATCCTGGCTCGGGCAGAAGTATGGACCATTGAAGATCTCTTGCAGACAGAGAATCTGCACTCCCTTCTTCCCCGCCTCTTCGATGAACGGAATGTGCTTCTCGTACATCGCCTGCTGAATCTCCGCCACCGGGCGGCTCTCGTCATTGATGGGATTGCTGCACTGAATCAACCCGCAGCGCACGTTCTTGCTCTTTGCCGTCATCGATGAACTCCTCTGCTCCGCCGATACGAAAGAATCAGTGCGCGCCCTTCTTCGGACGAAGCACGCGGCCCTCCTCGACAAACTGGTTCCAGCTTGAGGGAGCGAAGCCGTTGTCTACCTTCACCATGTCAATGCAACCCTCCACCGGGCACACGATCTGGCACAGGTTGCAGCCCACGCACTCGCTCTCATCCACCACCGGCATCCGCGCCCCGGTGGGGTTCGGGTGAATGCACTGGTGCGCGCCGTCCTCGCACGCAATCATGCACTTGTTGCAGCCAATGCAGAGCGCCGGATCGATCTTCGCCACAGTCTCGTAGTTAAGATCGAGATTGCCCCAGTCCGAATACCGCGGAACCGCCTTGCCGATCATCGCATCGAGGTTGGCAAACCCATGCGTGCGCATGTACTCGTCCAGGCCCTCGATCATGTCCTCCACGACGCGAAACCCGCGCAACATCACCTCCGTGCACACCTGCACCGAGCTTGATCCCAATAGAATAAACTCCACCGCGTCACGCCAATTGGAGATTCCACCAATGCCACTGATAGGCAGTCGGAAGCCCTCTTCACGCGCCAGCGCCGCCACCATGTGCATCGCAATGGGCTTCACCGCCTGACCGCAGTACCCGCCGTTGGTGCTCAGACCGTCTACCCGCGGCTCCGGCACAAACCGGTCGATGTCCACGGAGATGATGCTCTTGATGGTGTTGATGAGCGACACCCCGTGCGCCCCGCCCCGCTTCGCCGCCAGCCCGTGCGGAACAATGTCCGACACGTTGGGCGTCAGCTTCACCAACACCGGAATGGACGAATACTCCACCGCCCAGGAAGTGATCTCCTGGTTGACCTTCGGCTCCTGACCCACGGCCGAACCCATGCCGCGCTCGCACATCCCGTGCGGACAACCAAAGTTGAGCTCCAACCCGTCCGCCCCGGTGTCCACCGAGCGCTTGATGAAATCCTGCCACTCCTGACGGGTCTCCACCATCAGCGACACAATCACCGCGTTTTTCGGATACTTCTTCTTCGTGTCGTAGATCTCGCGGAAGTTGATCTCCAATGAGCGATCGGTAATCAACTCGATGTTGTTGAATCCCACCGCCCGCGCACCCGAAACGCTGTGCGCCCCAAACCGGCTCGACACGTTTTGAATCGGCTGCCCGAGGGTCTTCCACACCGCCCCGCCCCAGCCCGCGTCGAAGGCCCGCTGCACCTGTCCGCCAGAGTTGGCCGGAGGCGCGGAGGCCAGCCAGAAAGGATTCGGTGAACGGATGCCGCCACAATTCGTGCTCAGATCAGGCATCACAGCCCTCCCGTCAGATATGCGTGAATCGCCTGCGCCGCAGCCTTGCCCTCGGCCGCCGCGTTGACCACTTCCTTGCCGCCGTTGCGACAGTCGCCGCCGGCGAAATACCCGCGACGCCCGGTGGCCCCGTGCTCGTCAGTCACTACCCGCCCACTCGACACTTCAATCCCACTCAGCGATCCCACCAGTGCCCCGAGCTTCGATTGCCCAATCGCAACCAGAACCAACTCCGCCGCCAGCGTAAACGTCTCCCCCGCGATCGGCTGCCGCCGCTCGTCCAGCCGCTGGCAGAGCACCCGCGCCACACGCCCGTCAGCGCCCGCCTCGAAGCCCACCGCGACGCCACGCCACTCCGCCCGCACCCCTTCGACCTTCGCCGCCGCCCACTCGTGCTGGTACCCGCTCATCGCCGCCTCGTCGCCACGATAGAGCATCACCACGTCCGTTACCCCGAGGCCCTTCACCTCGCGAACCGCGTCCAGCGCCGTGTTGCCGCCGCCCACGATGACCGCGCGCCGCACGCCCGCCAGGCTCAGCCGCGAGCCCTTCATCTCCTCGATGAAGTCCACCGCGCCGCGAACACCCGGCAGGTCTTCCCCAGGCACCCGCAGATTCGTGTCCGACCCAAGACCCATGCCCAGAAATACCGCGTCGTGCCGGGCCTCCAGCTCCTGAAAGGACACCTGCTCGCCCACCGTGACGCCCGTCACCACGTCGATGCCGCCGATGCCGAGCACCCACTCGACCTCGTCCGCCGCGCGGTCGGCCTTCATCTTGTACGGCGCAACCCCGGTGGAGTTGAGACCGCCGACCACGCCGCGCTTCTCGTACACCGTGCATCCGTGGCCGCGCCGACGAAGCTCGTGCGCGCACGCCAGGCTCGCCGGACCAGCGCCGAGAAGCGCCACGGTCTTGCCCGTGTCCGCGCCCGCCTCGAAGAAGCGCCACTGCTCGGCGTACGCGTGGTCCGTCGCGAAGCGCTGCAGCTTGCCGATCTGGATGGGCGGGACGTGCATCAGGTTGTAGACGCAGTCGCCCACGCAGAGCGTCTCGACCGGGCACACCCGCGCGCAAGACATCCCAAGGATGTTGGCGTCGAAGATGGTGCGGGCAGACCCCTTCAGATTGCCCGTCGCGATCTTCCGGATGAACTGCGGGATGTCGATGTGCGTGGGGCAAGCCTTCACGCACGGAGCATCAGAACAATAAAGGCAGCGGCTCGCTTCAAGCGTGGCCTGCTCCCGGGTGTACTCGCCTTTGAAATCGGCGAAGACCGACTCGGCGCGGTCTGGATCAAGCGGTGTGCTGATCATCGTCCCTCAAGTGTGGTGCGCCCCATGAGCCCGGCGGCGCGGGAGGCACTTATAGAAACGCGATCGAGCACACCTCGTCAACGATCTTTCCAACCCAACGAGCGCGATGCCGGAATGGAAGGGGGCGAAACAATCAGGTGCGGTCGAGGGCGAAGAGGTCGGTCCATTCGCGGTCGGTCCAGACGCGCTCGCGGCAGTAGATGTGGGCGTAAGAACCAGGGACGAGCACGCGGTCGTAGATGATCCCGTCGCTCCCGTGAAACTTCATCGCGCCCTGGTGGGCCATGAACTTCAAGTTGAACAAGAACTCATGCCACTCGCCGTCTCCCCCCGGCGCAGGCACCCGCACGCTCTGCGCCTCCTCGTGGAAGTTGAGCGCGATGATCACCGTGGCTTCCTCCTCGCCGCGCCCGTAGACCAGCACCCGCTCGGCCTCGTGACGCCATAGCGGAATCATTTCAGCGCCGCGCAGGGCAGGCACCCGCCGCCGCAGAAACCCCAGCGCCCGGTGCAGCCGCAGCAGCGGCGCCGTCGCCTCGGTCTGCGCCCAGTCGAGGGGGTTGAGCTCCCGCGGAAGCCCGGAGGCGAAGCGCGTGCGGTCGTCCTCGGCGTACTCGCAGCCCATGTAAAGCATCGGGACGCCGGGGTGCGTGAGCAACGCAATGGTCGGCGGCTGGATGCGCCACCACGGCTTCGCCCCGCGGTTGGAGAGGCGCTCGTCGTCGTGGTTGTCGAGAAACACCGTCGGCGGCTTCTCGTCGGGGAAACCCTGCGCACGGACGTTCATCCGGTACTCGAGGTGCGCCAACCCGCGGTCGTGCAGCGCGTCGTCCACCGCGTAGTAAAACCCCTTGGCCCACATCGAGTTGAACGCCGAGTCCTTCAACAACTCGAGCTCGTTCTGGTCGTTGGAGAAGTGCTCCGCGATGCGGTAGCTGCCCTCCCCACCGATCTCCTGCGCAGCCACCGCGGCGGCCCCTGCGCCGAGGGTCTGATCCTTCCAGTGGTAGAAGCCGAGCGTGTGGTCGAAGCGCATCCCGTCGATGCCAAGCTCGTCAAACCACACTGCCATCACGTCGCGCACGAAGCCCATCGCCGCCGGGCGGGCGTAGTCCAGGTCCACGCCGCCCCAGTCCTTGTCGCGGTAGGGCTCCGAGCCGGGGTTGGGATCGGTTCCGCCAAAGTTGCCCAGCAAGGGGTTGTTGCGGCAGTCCGGTGCGCCGCGCGGGTCTTCCCGCGGGTCGTAGATGCGCGCGTAGGAGAAGCGCCGCGACACCTGGTTGAAGACCGCGTCCACGAGCACCGCCATGCCCGCCGCATGGCAGGCGTTGACCAACTCGATGAACTCCCGACGCCCCTCGTCCCCCTCCGCGGCGTATCCGCGGTGCGGTGCGCAGAGGTGGCAAGCGGTGATGTAATTCCACCGGACGCCCACCTGCCACGGGTCGGAGTAGTCGAACACGGGCATCAACTCGATGGCGTTGACCCCAAGCGAACGCAGGTGCGGAAGCTTCGCGATCACGCCCGCGTAGGTGCCGCGGACTGCGCCGCGGACGGACGGATCTTCCGCGGTGAAGTTGTAGACGTGAAGCTCGTAGATGAGCAGGTCGCGCAGCGCCGGGCGCACGAAGGGCTCGACGCGCGGCATCGGTCCCGTCGCCAGGATGGAGCGGAAGTCCCGGTGCACCTCGCGCGCATACGGATCGCTCACGATGCGGGTGAAGCGACGCCCGGTGGAGAGCACCCTGGCGCGCACCTCGTAGTCGTAGATGACCTTCGGAGCGAGGGTGGTTCCGCGGGCGACCCAGTGCCCATCGGGGGTGAGTTGGGCGTGGAGCACCGGCGCAGTGAGGCCCTCCGCGCGGACATCGACGCCCTCGATCTGCACGTTGCCGTAGGACGGTGCCCAGAGGACAAACTCCGCGCCGCCACCGTCAATCTCCGCTGCCCCGCGCCGTACCCTGGTGTGCATCACCGACAATCGTCCACCGGGAGCGCGATCGGGTGCAAGGCCCGATGCGGATGCTCTGAGGTTCGGAGTACGCGAAGACGCCCCTTGTGCCGGGGGTGCCACGGGCTTTAGCCCGACGGGCACCGAAGACGCTGCGACGTACTCCGAGTCTCAGGCGGATGGGTGGGGTGAGCAGCAACGGCGGCACTCTCCCAACCCGCTGCGGCACTCTCCCAACCCACTGCGGCACTCTCCCGACCCGCTGCGGCACTCTCCCAACCCGCTGCGGCACTCTCCCAACCCGCTGCGGCACTCTCCCAACCCGCTGCGGCACTCTCCCAACCCG
>CANJUR010000056.1 GCA_947477565.1 Deltaproteobacteria bacterium | reverse complement strand
GCCCGCAGCGGGCTCCATCCCGGGTCCCACGGGGCAGCGCTTCTCCATCGGGACATCGTAGGAGCCCGGGTCTGCCCCGGGCTTCCACACCGTGCCGTGTGCTTCAGCACGCGGCACAGCGGGCCGAGGCGACGTACTCCGAACCTCAGTGGGTGCTGCAAGGCTTTGACATGAGTGCCTTGCGGGTGTGAAACTACGCCGCAGCTCTGTCAGGCGAATGGGTGACCGACGGGGCCAAGCACGAGGTGACGACGATGAACAGGAATCTGGTTCTCTCTCTGACGATTGTGGCGAGCCTCCCCGCCGCTGGTTTGATGGGATGTACGGCTTCGACGCCGGCCGGCACCATGACCGTCCAGCAAGCACCGCCGCCGCCCCCCCCGCCGATGCAGCAGCAGCCGCAGATGATGCAGACGGCTCCCGCAGTGGTGCAGCCGATGGCCGCGGTGGGCAGCGGTAGCGCGGGCTCCATGGTCTCCCCGACCTGGACCGCCACCGGCTACAACCTCGCGGACTTTGTCTCCAACCACATGACGCTGCGTGCGCGGCAGTTTGCCAACGGCTTCATCGCGGTGACCGACCTCGTGCGCGGCACGCTGCGTCACGGCGAGCGCCGCATGGTCGTCGCGGCTGTCGTCGGCGGGCACTGCTACCGCATCATCGGCGTCGGCGGCGCAGGCGTGCAGGACCTCGACCTGTACCTCCGCGACCTCACCGGCAACGTGATCGACCAGGACCGCGCGCCGGACAACTTCCCCGTCGTCGGCCTCGACCGCCAGCTTTGCCTCCCGGCGGCGATGGGCAACCAGTCAGCGCAGCTCGAGATTCGTATGGCCCGCGGCGAGGGTGAGGTCGGCGTCCAGGTCTTCGGATCTCCCTGATCGAACCTCCGCGGGTCTTCCAATCCGCAGGCACCTCTCGCCTCCTTCTTCACATCGACTTCCCGATCAGACCCATCGCCAGCGCGCGTAGCATCGCCGAGTCCGCCAGTACTTGCGGGGGCGGGCAGCGCGTGTCGGGTCGCGTCGCGCGCAGCGCCAGGTGGCTGGCGAGCGCTTCGATCCGAAACTCCTCCCAGTGCGTGTCGGGCAGACCGATGGCGGCGCGGTTGATCCAGAGCCAGACCAGCGCGGCGGCGTCGCACTGAAGCTCTGTCGAAGGCCGGTCGGTGAACTCGCCGTGGTTGTGAAAATGCGACCAGTCGTGGAGCGACCAGAAGAGTGCGTTGGCGTTATCTGCCGCGAGCCAGAAGGTCTCCGCGGGCGGACGGCGCTCGGCGAAGAGGAGGTCCGTCGCGTCGTCGATGGCGTAGGGCGCGAGCGCCCGCTCGTCCGTGAGACCGAGCGATGATGCTTGCGCGCGGCCGGTGTGCAGCCAGGCGAACTCCGACGGAATCGCCTCCCACGGGGCCCGCAGCACGAAAGCCAACCCGATCGGGAGCTGGTCGGCGAAGGCGTTGAGCGCTGGAGCGTCCGTCGGGCAGCGCCAGGTGAGCGTGGTGCTCGGGTGCCAGTTGAAACCGTCGAAGGTCTCCGCGGAGACGAGCAGCGGAAGCGGAGGCGTGAGGAGTTCGGCGGTGCGCATCGGGAAAATAGGCTCGCTTTCAGTCACCGCAGTGGGTGCCGGGTCCGACGATGGCGGGATGCACCGCGGCGAGGGATTGCCGGAAGAAACAATCGAGGCGCCTGGGCTCCGCGGTTTGAAACGCCGCCTCGTGGCCGTCCTCGAGGGTGTCCCCCGGGAGTTGCGCTACGACCGCCGTCGCGCCTCGGCGGTTGCCCGCGATCACGTTGCGCAGTCCGCCTGCGATGGCGCGGACGCCGCGGTCCACGAGCGGCCGATCGTCGCAGGTGCGCACGAAGAGCACCGTGGGCAGCGGACCCGAAGCGGTCGCGCGGCGTCGCGGGATGGTCACCACCGGGCGGCTCTCCCCGTCGCGAACGAAGCGAGACTGTTCGCCGCGGGCGAGGGCGCGTCGCACGACGGCGGCGCAGCGGGTGTTGGCGCGCTGCGGGATGCCCTGCACCGGGACGCGGATGAGCCTCCCGTCGCCGCCGTATGGGCTGTCGTTGTGCATCCAGCGGGCAGTGATCGGCGCGCGCTCGCTGCGGTCGAGGTCGAAGACGAACACCTACGCATCGGGGCGCACGCTCGCCGCGGGGGAGGGGAGTTGCAGGGCCGACGGATCGTCCGTGAGCGGGAGGTAGACGGTTGCGCTGGTGGCGAAGCCGCGGGAGCGCGCGGCGAGGTCGATGAGGCCGAGAACGTAGCGCTGTTGCGCGGGGTTGGGCCGTTGCGAGTGGTCGAGGGTGGTGCAGCTGACGTCATCGCCGGGAAACGGGGCGGCGAAGAATCGCGATCGGCGGGCGAAGTCCGTGCGCACGGTCGGGCCCGCGGCGGGAGCGTCCCCGGGGGACTCGCAGGCGGCGAAAAGCACGAGGCCGACGACGATGGAACCGCGCATGGGGCGAGCACGATACCGCGGGAGGTCAGCGCGGGTGGTAGGCTGCGCGCCGATCGTTCATGGCGCGCGCAGGAGCATTGGTGCGACGGCTTTCGAGTGCGGTGCTCGATGCAGTCCGTCGCGTGGTCTGGGCCGTCCTGCGGCCGCCGCGTAGGTTGCGTTTTACACGAGATGGTAAGGTCTTCATCGGAATCACCTTCGGCGTCGGCTTTGCCGCGGTGAATACGGGAAACAACCTGCTCTACCTGGTGCTGGGGCTGATGCTTTCGTTGGTGATCCTGAGCGGGGTGCTGTCGGAGATCGCGTTGCAGGGGTTGGAGTTTCGCCGACGGCTGCCGCGCCGGGCGTACGCGGGAGCGCCCGCGCTGGTGGAGATCGAGGTGTACAACCGCAAGAAGTACGCGCCGAGCTACTCCATCGAGGTCGAAGATCGGCTCGAGAATCGCCGCACGGACAAGCGGTGCTATTTCCTCAAGGTGGCCGCCGGGGCGCGGCAGACCGCGGCGTATCGGCGGGTGGCGCCAGTGCGTGGGCCGGAGACGTACCTTGCCCTGCGGGTGGCGACGCGCTTCCCTTTCGGGCTCTTCGAGAAGTGGCGGGAGATCGACATGCGGGAGGTGCAGTTGGTCTATCCGTCGCCGCTGCGCACGGGCGCGGAGCGCACCCCGGTGGTGGTCTTCGGCGAGCAGGTCACGCGGGAAGAGCGCGGGTACGGGGAGGTAGACGGCGTGCGAGAGCTGGCGGACGGCGACCCGGTGCGCGACATCCACTGGGCGAAGACCGCAGCGATGGGAAAGCTGGTGGCGCGCGAGCGGCGGCGGGAGGGGGCGCGCGCGGTGCGAATCGAGGTGGCCAACCGCGTTGCGGAAAGCGCCGCGGAGGACGGGTCGCTGCGGAGGGTGGCGTTGCTGAGGGTGGAGGAGGAGATCCGGCGCGCGGCGGGCGCGGCGCTGGACGCGCTGAAACGAGGAGCATCGGTGCAGTTGGTGGCGCAGGTCGCACCCTTCGAAGGGACCGGGTTGCTGCAGGCGCGGCCGTCGTCCGGGGCGGCCGATCGGGTGTTGGCCTTCCTCGCGAAGCTGCCGCCGGAGCCGTTGCTACCGGACGACGGCGAGACCGCTGGGCGGCAGAGGGTGAAGCCGGCGTGAAGTTTTCGCAGGTCCACAAATTCTCGGTGTTTACACTGGCGGTGCTCGGACTTGTGGCCCTCGGGGCGGGTGGGGAAATGCCCGTGATCAGTCTTGCGCTGACCGCGGTGGGCGTCGCCGTCAGTTGGTTCGTTGAGGGCGACCTCCTTCAGTCCGAGCGCTACGCCCGAACCTGGAACATCGCCCTCGTCCTGGCCCTCGCCGCCCAGGTCACGCGTGCGCTTTTCTTCGGCGCCGAGGCGCTGCTGACCGTTGTCGAATTTGCCGCGCTGCTCCAGGTCAACCGCCTCGCCAGCCGTCGCACGGCGCGCGACTACCAGCAGATCACGCTGCTGGCGATTCTCCAGCTCATCGCGGCGACGGTGCTCGGCGGCGGGCTCTCCTACGCGCTCTGCTTCGTCGGCTTCGTCATCGCGACCCCATGGGCGATGACCCTCGGACACCTCCGTCACGAGATCGAGGGCAACTACCTCGCCGACGCCCGCGCGGGCCGCGCCGGAGTGCCCATCGACGTCGCGCGCATCCTCCGCTCGCGGCGCGTGGTGGGCGCCGGGCTGCTCGCCGGATCGTCCGTCCTCGCGGTGCCGATCTTCCTTCTTACCGCAGTGATCTTCGTGCTGTTTCCGCGCATCGGTCTGGGCATCCTCACGGTGCGCTCGCGGGCCGACACGGTGATGGCGGGCTTCGGCACGAGCGTCGATTTGAGCGGCCACGGGACGATTCGCACCGACCAGACCATCGTGCTGCGGGTGCAGCCGCCCAACCTGCCGACAAACCCGCCGTTTGTGCGCACCTTCCGGCTGCGCGGGACGACCTTCGACACCTACAACGGCCGCGCCTGGTCGCGGCGGCCCAACGTCGGCGGCGACCACCAGCGCATCGAGCGCGACGGCACCCTCTACGCGCTCACTCGCATGCCCGATCCCGACCGCGACCTTGCGGTGCGCATCGTGCTCGACCCGCTCGACCCCCCGGTGGTGCCGGTGCTCGAAGGCGCCGTAGGGTTTCGTATCGACGCGCGTTTCGAGGGCGGTTTCCCGCACTACGCCGACCTCAGCATCGACCACGACGACGGCGTTCGGTACAGCAGCAATGACGGCATTGGGCTTGTTTACACGGTGTTTATGAGTGGAACGCCGGCCCGCCCCGCCGGGCACCGGCGTCTCGATGAGCGGCGCGACGCGTTCACCAACCGTTACGTGCAGTTGCCGAGTGACCTTTCGCCGCGCGTGCGCGACCTCGCCCATCAGGTGACCGCAGCGGAGACCACGACGCTCGGCCGCGCACACGCCGTCGAGCACTTTCTCTCTCGCTGGCGCTACACCCTGCAGTTGGAGAGCGGCGGGGCTGCCCGGCCGCTGGAGGACTTCCTCTTTCGCACGCACGCAGGCCATTGCGAGTACTTCTCCACGGCGATGGCGGTCATGCTCCGTACGCTGGGCATCCCGACCCGCAACGTCACGGGTTTTCTCGGCGGAACCTTCAACCGCTACGGCAGGTTCTACGCGGTTCGCCAGGGGGACGCGCACAGCTGGGTCGAGGTGTGGGACGCGACCGAGGGCTGGGTGACCTTCGACCCGACTCCGCCCGCGGGCGAGATGCCGGTCGTGCGCACCGGGCTCGTCGCGGAGATCGACGCCGTGGTCGAGGCGATGCGCATGCGATGGCGTCACTACGTGGTCGATTTCGACCTCGGGATGCAGGCGCAGATCGCCCGGAAGTTGTGGCGATTCATCGAGCAGCGTCGGCGGCACGACACGCTCTCCCCTCGCGTACTCGAGCGTGGGCGAGCCGTTCGTCTGGGGCCGGCGGTGCCGTGGAAGGGCGTGGCGGGCGTCGCCCTCGGGGCACTCACCCTGGGTGCGTTGGCGTGGCAACTCCGCGGGTGGCGGCGCAGTGGGGGCGGGCTCCGGGGTGCGCCCCCGTCGATGGCGGTGAAGGCAGCACAGGAACTCGCGCGGGCGCTCGACGCGGCGCTGGTGGCGCGGGGCATCGCGCGGCCGGCCAATCGCACGCCGCTCGCATGGGCGCAGGAGCTAACGCTCCGTCAGGACGCCTTTGCGGCCATGGCGATGAGGGTGTCCGAGCGGTACACGGCCGCGCGCTTCGGCGACGAGACGCTCACCCGCGAGCAACTCGACGCACTGAAGGCCGAACTCAAGTCGGCAGCACAGGCTCCGTCGGCTTGAGCGTGACGGGGCCGTCGGCGATCGCCGCTTCGACGGTCGCGAGAGGCTGACGGAGCAGAAGCGCGAGGATGGTTCCGAGCTGTGGACGCTCGACGAAGGCGCGCCAGGTCTCCTCCGGGGTGACCACGGCGAGGTAGCCCGAGATGAGGTCGGTATCGATGCGCACGAGGGTTCCGGCGGTGGCGATGCGCTCGATGGAGGGTGCCTCGCGGGCGGTCACCTCGCGCCAGTGGCGGGCGGCGTCCGTCACGCGGACCGTCGCGCTCTCCAAAGGCTCCGCGAAGAGCACCGCGAGGACGGGGTCGAGGAGCTTCGGGCGTCGTGTGGGTGAAGCGTCGGACTCCGCGGCGAGGTCCGTCGCAAGCTCGATGTCCGCGGCTTCAAGGGAGGCGAGGAGCGAGGGGTCTTCGAGGGGGTCGCGGTTCATGGCGGCGTCGCGGGTCTACCATGGCGGGCCCCGGTCGCTGAACGGCGAGAGAAGTGCACGTCCCAACCGTCGCGATTGGGGGCTGACGGTCGCAGTGCTGCAATGATTCCGCATCGGTGATACGGGGGTTCCGTGAGCCGGGGCAGCGTCGAGCCAGGGACAGTCATCGGAGGCGACTTCGTCGTGGAGTCCACGTGGTGCATCGACGGCGTCGGCGCGATCTACCTGGCGGTGCAGCGCAGCACCGGACGGCGACGCACGGTGCGTGTGCTCTCTTCCCGGGTCGGCGACGAGGCGACACGGGAGCACCTCGTGGAGTTGCTTCGTGGCGCACCCGTGATCGCGAGCGCGCACGTGCCCGGGGTGCTCGCGACGGGCTTCGATCTCGACTCCGGCGACGCGTGGATGGCGATGGAGGAGGTCGTGGGCGATCCTCTCCCGGCGGTGCTCGCGAAGACCGGACCGCTCCCTCTTGCGGTGGTTTCGGTGCTGATGCGACAGGTCTTCGACGCGGTGGCGAGCGCGCACGAAGTCGGGATGGTGCACGGCGACCTGCGGGCGGACGACGTCTGCGTGGCGTCGAACCCGCGGGAGAAGCCGGCGTGGCGTGTGAGCGTGCTGGGCTTCGGGCTCGCGTCGATTCTCGCGGAGAGCCGTCGGTCGCGGGACGCACGGAAAGAGGAGTCGGTCACTTCACGGTCACTCGACGTGCGAGCCCTTGGAAAGCTTGCGTTTGCGATGTTGTCCGGGCCAGTACCGGAGTCCGATCGGGCCGCTCAGGGGGATGGTCGCCTGGACGGTGAGACGCTGCCGTCGGCCGATCAGTTGCGCGGGTTGGGGGACTCGAACGTCCCGCTGAGGGAGTGGTTCGAAGAGTGGTTTGAAGGTTGTGTCGCGGTGGATCCAGAGAATCGGTTTGACTCGGTGGTCGAGGCCGAGGCTGCGTGGGAATACGCGGTGTCGGTGCGATCGCCGGTTGATCGTCGGCGGTGGGCGGTGGGCGCGCTGTGCGTCGGGACGCTGGGCATCGGGGTGATGATCGTGGCGCTCGCGTGGGCGCATCGGCGGCCTGGAGCATCCTCGGGTGCGCCGAGCGTGGTGGTTCACCGGAACGAGGTGACGCCGGAGTGTCCGCCGGGGATGGTGTGGCTGGCGGGGGGACAGTTCTTGATGGGCTCGCGGGAGGATCGCGGGGAGGCCGACCAGCGCCCGCGGCACGTGGTGAACATCACCGGGTTTTGCTTCGACCGGACGGAGGTCTCGGTCGGGGCCTACGGGTCCTACTGGGAACATCGCGGGCATCCACTGGAGCGGGCGCCGGACGAGGGACTCCACTGCAACTGGCGTCACGATGATCGCGTCGGGCACCCGATCAACTGCATCGATTGGAGTTCTGCGCGCGAGTACTGCGAGTGGGCTGGGCACCCCGGCGGCCCGCGGCGTCTGCCGACGGAAGCGCAGTGGGCGTTCGCGGCGCGCGGGCCCGAAGGGGGAAGGTACCCGTGGGGCAACGCAGTTCCCGGCGAAGGGGTTTGCTGGTCGGGGCTGTCGCCGCGCCTCGGGACTTGCGCGGTCGGCGAGTCGCGCGGCGACGTGACCTCGACGGGTATCCTCGACATGGTCGGCAACGTCGCCGAATGGACGGCGGACCTCTACGCTCCCGGATACGACCTCCCCGGTCCGTCGGTGCCGATCGACCCCACCGGGCCGTCATCGACCCCGGAAGGGCTGCGCGTGTTTCGCGGCGGCACCTGGGCGATCAGCGTCGCGTCTGGGCTGCGCGCCGCGACTCGCGGGCGGCACACGGAGTCGATGCGTAGCCGCGGCGTCGGCTTCCGGTGCGCGGGCTTCCCCCGCCACAACGAGTGATAGTCGGTCGAGTGGATCGACGTATCATCGCCTCGGAGACGCGCAATGAACCATCGACCGATCCATCTCGTGCTTGCCGTATTGGCGGTGCAGGGCCTCGGATGTCAGCGCAATCGCAGCGCTGCACATGCTCCTGCGCCGCTGCGGGCGGGGCCCAACGCGCTTGGTCCTGACGGGCGGCCGCGGGTCGGAGCGGCCGCGGCGCCGTCGCGAGTGGCCCGCGTGGGACTCGCCCTCGGTGTCGTCGAGGGTCGGGCGAAGCCACCCGACGACAAGCCCAACGACGATGAAGACCGATATCGAGTGCACCCTGAGTGGTACTCCACTGGTCAGCCCGAAAACCCGTATCCCGCGGGCACGATCATTCCCGCTGCGCCGCCGCCCGCGGGTCTCTCGATCACTCCGATTCCGGCGCCCGATGGCCAGCCCGCGATGCAGCCGATGGGGCAGCCGGGAGCACTGCCGTTGGCGGGCGGTGGCGTGTCCATGGTGCCGATTGCGCCACCCGAGGAAACCCCCTCTGCACCGCAGCCAGAGCCGGTAGCGCAACCGGTGGTTCCGGCCGCGACCGGGGCCGTTGTGCAGACGCTCCAGGGCACCCTCGATCCGACTGCAGAGCGCGACACCGCGGGGCACTTCTTTCGCGTGCACCAGGTCTCCCTCCAGCGCGGATCGCGCGTCGCCATCACGATGCAGAGCCCGCAGTTCGACACGCTGCTTCGGGTCGAGCCGCCCACCGGGGATGCCGTCGATAACGACGACGTCGCGCCGGACAACACCAACTCCCGCGTGGATTTCACCGCGCCGATCGACGGCCGCTACCGCATCGTCGCGACGTCGTATGCCCCGGCCACGGCGGGCGCCTACACCATCCAGGTGAGCGCCGGCGCGCCGGGGCAGGGACTCATCGTGACCGGCTCGAACAACCATGCCCCGGACGCGCAGACCGGCCCTGGCGGCGGCCTCGTCGTCGGGACGCCCGTCAATGAGTACCTCACGCCGGGTGATCCTTCGTCCGGCGGACGTTTCGTGCGGGCTTACCGACTCGATGGGCGCCAGGGGGACATGGTCACGCTGCGGCTGAACTCCACGGGATTCGATCCCACGCTCACCCTCATCGCCCCGAACGGCCAGCGCTGGACCAACGACGACACCACCTCCGCGGACACCAACAGCACCATCGCATTGACCCTCCCGGCCGCCGGTAGCTACCGCGTCGAGGTGTCGTCGTATCGCCCCGGGGCGACCGGTCCGTTCAGTCTGACGGCGGCCTCGTCGGCGCGTCCGACGATGGCTGCCAACGGCGCTCCGGTGGGAAACGTCGCGGGCCGCGCGGGCCAGGGCAACATGTTCGGCATCTTCGTCGGCATCTCCGACTACGGCAGCCGCGGCAACCTCTACGGGTGCGCCGACGACGCCCGGCAGCTCGCCCAGTCGTACATCAACGCTCACCTCGGCAGCCCGCAGAACTTCGTCGTGCTCACGGACGCCGAGGCCACCACCGCCGCGGTGAGCCAGGCCTTCCAGACCATGGGGTCGCGGGTCGGTCCCAACGATGTGTTTATGTTCTTCCACTCGGGGCACGGCAACCGCGAGGCGTCGCAGGACACCGCCGCTGACCCGGATGGTTTCGTCGAGTCGATCGTGTTGCGCGACGGCGAGATCAACGCGCACCAGATGGCGACGCTCTTCGACGGCGTGCACGCGGACGTGGACATGCTTGCGCTCGACAGCTGTTTTTCCGGCGGATTCGAGCGATCGTTCGGCGCGTCGCGCAACCGCTTCGGGATGTACAGCTCGGAGGAAGACGTACTTTCGCAGGTGGCGCAGCGCTTCCAGGCCGGCGGGTATCTCTCGTACTTCTTGCGTCGCGGCGTCGCGGAGTCGGACAACAACCACGACGGCGCTGTTCGCGCGGGCGAACTCGCGGACTACCTCCACCGACAGTACGCCCAGAACCTCCAGCAGATGCAGACCCAGGATGGCCAGGACGTCGAGACCTGGCAACACCTGGTCATCAACCGCTCCGGGGTCGCGCTCAACGACCAGCTTTGGCGCTTTCCTCTGGTGGGCGGCGTCGCACCCTGAGTCGCTCCGTCGCGGCTGCGTCGTGCGGTGGGGGCGGGGGTTTCCGCGCGGCTCACCCATGCGACGCTGCGGGCGCGTCGGAGGCCGCGAAGCGCTGTCGGGGTCGCCGTCCGATGGCACCGTAGGAGCAGTCGAAATGATCGATGGGATCGTGCGATGACGGAAGTTGGAGCGTTTGGCGCAGTGCATCCGCTTGCGCGCCGCCTGCTCGAAGCGATTCCCGGTGCGCCGCTCGCGCAACAGATTGATCTCGCGAAGCTCATGCACTCCGAGGCTCCGGCGGTGGCCGCGGAGGTCGCCTTGCAACTGCTTGAACGGCTCGATGGGCGTGCGAGCGTGTCGGTCATGATGATGTGCGCCGAGATGCTGCGCGTTCATGGCGATCCCGGGATGCTCTTGCGCCTGCGCGCCGTGCGCGGTCGATTGCCGACGTTTCCCGGGCTGCGCGACTGGCGGGCGGACGTCGATCGCGCGATCGCGGTGATCGACACTCGGCAAACCGATCGCTGCCGGTGCGATGCCGAGAGCGAAGGCGTACCCGACAGGGAGGTGTTCGCCCTTGCGGTCATCGCGCGCGAGCCCTGCCTCATCACGATGCGCGCGGTGTGCCGCACCTGCGCCCGTGAGTTCGTCGTGGTCGAGGAGGAGGGCTACCACTTTCCGCTGTTTCGCTGGACGTGACGCGCGGTTCCACGGCAGGCCCACGAATGCCGCAGAAATCTGCCGTAGCGCATCCGCTTATGGCGCCATAAGCGAAAGCTTGCGGCTGCGGTCCGATGCGTCGCGCACCTCTGGGATTGTGTAGCCTCCAGCAGGCGCGTCACCCCGATGAAGCAACAGATCATTCTCCCCGGTAAGGGCAAGAGCTACGAGTAGTCGAAAGACCACGTATTCGTGAAGTCAACGTTGGACCTGAGCGACGGTCGCCTCACGCTCGTCGAAGACCGACTAAAGTCCTTAGCCCACCGTCGCGCGCCATCGAAGAAACCACCGACGTCCGCAGTCGGCGATGCCCCGTCTAGCCCCCGACCATCCACCCGCCCAGCGTCGCGTCCGTCGCGTCGCTCGCGGGCACCTCACCCACCACCACGCCCCGGCGAAGCACCATCACCCGGTCGCTCAGCGCGCGCAGTTCGTCGAGTTCCGACGACACCAGCACCACCGCCACGCCCGCGCTCCGAAGCCCCCGCAGCGCCTCGCGGATCACCTCCATCGCCCGCAGGTCTACCCCGCGCGTTGGCTGAGCCACCAGGAGCAGTCGCGTCGCGAACGCCAACTCCCTCGCGACCAGCACCTTCTGTTGGTTGCCGCCGGACAGCGACGAGAGCATCGCGTCCGGGTCCGCCGGGCGCACGTCGAAGCGCGCGATCGCCGCCCGCGCCACCGCCCGCGCCGCCGCGCCGTCGAAGCGCCCGCCGCGCGTCGCCACGGCCACCTCGCCCAGGGCCAGGTTCTCCGCGACCGTGAGGCTGGCAAAGAGCCCGCGACCCTCACGATCTTCGGGCACAAAACCGACGCCCCGCGCCCGCCGTGCGGCCACGGACTCACGGGTGATGTCCACCCCGCCGAGCGCGATGCTCCCTGCCTCGCACGGACAAAGCCCCGCGAGCAGATCGAGCATCGCCCGCTGCCCGTTGCCCTCCACCCCAGCGACCCCGAGCACCTCCCCCGCCCTTACGGTCAGCGTAAACGGGCCCGCTCCGCCCCCGCTCACGCCGCGCAGCGCCAGCACCTCGCCCGCGCTCGCCTCTGCGGGCGCTTCATTTCTCACCGCCGCGGGAGGTTCGGCGTCACCCACCACCGCGGCCGCCACCGCCGCGCGGCTCGTCGCGGCGGTCTCCACCATGAGCGCCACCCGCCCGTGACGCAGCACCGTGATCTCGTCCGCCACCGCGAACACCTCGTCGAGTTTGTGCGTCACGAGCAGCACTGCCGCGCCCTGCGCCGCCATCGCTCGAATAGACGACAGAAGCCCACTCACCTCTCGCGGCGAGAGCACCGCCGTCGGCTCGTCGAGCAGCACCACGGTCGCCCCGCGGTGCAGAACCTTGAGAATCTCCACCCGCTGTCTCTCGCCCACCCCGAGCGTCGCCACGATGGCTTCGGGATCCACCGGCAATCCCCGCGCTTCGGCCAGCGAGCGCACCCGCGCGTGCATCGCCGCGCGGTCGAGCAGGCAGCCCCACGGTCCGCGGCGCGGCTCGGCGCCCAGTACGACGTTTTCGGCGACGGTGAGCGCCTCGGCCAGCATGAAGTGCTGGTGCACCACCCCGAGGCCGGCGGTGAGCGCGGCGCGCAAGTCCCCGGGTGGAAGCTCGACGTCGGCGACGGTGACGCTCCCGGTGTCCGCCGCGACGAGGCCGCAGAGGCAGCGGATCAGGGTGCTCTTGCCGGCGCCGTTTTCACCGACGAGGGCGTGCACGCGGCCGGGAGTGAGGGTGATGGAGACGTCGTCGAGCACGGCGCGGTCGCCGTAGGTCTTGCGGAGACCGAGCGCGCGCAGCGACGGCATCAGTGCGTGTCGGGGTGCATCGTGGCGTGCGGATCGAAAGGCGGCAGGTTGCCCATCTCGCCCGGCGGGAGGTGAATCAGGTCGAGCCGGTCTTCGTGAACCTCCGGGTGCAGCCGGTCGCGCGCCTCCTGGAGCAACGCCGCGGTGCGCTGCGTGCGGCGGTCGCGAACGAGAAACCCGCGGATGGTGGCGATCACGCCGGAGTCGTTGACGTCCCGGCGGAGCGCCGGGCGCGTGCCCGTGAGCACCCCGACGCCGAAGCGGTTGTTGGCCAGCGCCACAGGCTGCGCGGTGACGTCCATCTCCCGGCCGAGGGTGAACACCGCCGCGGCAAGGGCCGGGTCGACGGGCTGCCCCTCCCCAGTGGGCGCGCCGCTGCGTTGGAAATAAAACACATCCCCCTCGTGGGCCTTCGATGGCTCGTCCACGGAGTGCTGCCGAACCAACTCGCGCACACGTCGCAGGTCGCCCCGCGCGGCGCGCACCTCGGTGATGGTCCGCACGGCCGTCTCGCGGTTGGCGGTGATGATCACCGTCGCGCGGCGGTACTCGGGCTGCTGGTAGTCCGCGAGGTGTGACTGGTAGTACGCGGTCACCTCGCTCGCGGGAATCGACTCAGGCGTCACGGCCTCCAGTACGGCCTGCTGCTCGAGGCGCTGCGAGAGGATGCGGCGCACCGACGCGGACACCTCGGGGTTGCGGTCGAGCCCCTGCTGCCGGGCCTCGCCTGCCAGCAGGAAGGTCGTCACGAGATGCTCGAGGTATGCGCGCCGCTCTTCCGGTGCGAGGTAGCGCTGACGCACCGGGCCGGGGGCCTCGTTAAGCATGTCCTCGAACTCGCCGACGGTGATCGCCTGGTCGCCGATGCGGGCCACGACTTGCGCTCGGCGGGTGGCCTCCGCGGCCGTCACTGCAGCGTCCGCAACCGGCGGCAAGACGGGCTGCGCGCCGACCGCGAGAGGGGCGAGCAGGCCGACGAAGAACAGCGGGAGCAGGCGGGCAGCAGGGGTTCGCATCGGTGGCAGATCGGGTCGCACGGGCTCGCCCGCGACGTCAAGCGTGAGCCCGCACGTACGTGTTAGCGTGCCGTCTCCGCCGATGCGATGCCTCCAGTGTCAGAGCCGGGTGATGTCGTCGATGCGACGCTGCCAGCGGTGCGGCGCGGTGCTTCCCAGGCAGGGTTTCGTGCCCATCGAGACGCTCGCACGGCCGCCGGCGCCGTATGCGTCCGGCGATCGGGTCGTCGGGCGCTACCGCATCGTCGAGTCGCACTGGTCGGGCCCGCTCGGGACCACCTACCGCGCGCACGATCCGGCGGGCCGAACGATGGCCGTCAAAGTGCTGCCGGCGGCACTGTTTCCGGGGGACACAGAGCGGCGGGAGTTTCTCGAACGCTACGGGCAACTCTGCGGCCGCACGCTGGCCAATGCGGCGCTTCCCGCGGAGGTGGGCGTCGATCACGACGTGATCTTCGTGGCCACGCCGTGGGTGTACGGTGCGTCGCTGCGCTCGATCGTGCGGGCCTATCGGGCGGCGGACCGTCGGCTCGAGCGCGACCAGGTTCTCGGTGTGCTGCGCGGGGTCTACGAGGCGCTGCGCTCGCTGCATTCGATGACCACGCACGGGGCGGTGTACCCCGAGAACATCTCCATTACGTCCGACGCCGTGGTGCTGCTCGATCCGGGGCTGGCCGCCGCCCTGCCTCCGCGGAGGTTCGTTGAGCGCATCGAGCGGGCTGCGGAGGTCTGGCCGTACGTCGCGCCGGAGTTGCGGTCGGGCAAGCGCGCCAACGCCGGGGCCGATCTCTTCGCGCTCGGTGCCCTCGCGTCGGAGCTACTCACTGGCGACCCCGGGCGCTCTTCTGCGGCGGACTTCGCCGCTCCTGACCTCGGGACCGCGCTCGAGACCGCCATGCGTGGCTCCGTCGCACCGCACGCGTCGCGGCGGGTGTCCGGCCTCCCGGATCTCCTCGACGGGCTCGCGCAGATCGCGGGCGAGGCCTCGCTGCCGCCGTACGCTCCGTTGCCGTCGCCGTCGCCGATGGTCGATGCACGTACGCGCCGGGTGGTGCTCCGGGGTCCCGGTCCGATTCGTCCGACAACGCCTAGCGCGCAGCCGTCGGGGAGGAACGAGCGCAAGGTCGGTTGAGCGTCGGTCAGGATGCGGTGCGCGCGTCGAGTCTGGTAGTGTCGGGTTAAGCCCTCAACAAGACTGAATTTGAGGTTCGTTTGAGTGTCTCCAGCGCGTGTCCGCACTGCCAGCAGCCTTTGCCCGATGGGTTCATTGGGCGCACGTGTCCGCACTGCGGCGCGGCCATTGGCAACAAGCGCAAGCGGTCGCTCTCGGGGTTCTCTTTCCAGACCATGCAGCCGGGCGCTGCCGGGTCGTCGGACACGTCGCATCCCAGCACGCCGCCGCGGGAGATTGTCGAAGACCGCTGGGATCTTCCCGATCAGGACGCGGGCACACCCGTGGGAGTCGCCGTTCCGCTGGCGGCGTCCACCGGGTTTCCGGCGGTGCCGTCGCCGAGGGCCGCGCCCGCCCCCAGAGTGGACCCACTGCGTTCGACTGCCTCGCTCGACCCATTCTCATGGGATCTCGATCACCCCGCCTCGCCGTCCCCCCCGCCTGCGCGGAGCAGCGTCCTCGACGTTCGCGCGCTGCGGCAGACTGCGCTCGGCGTAAGCCCACCTCCCGCCTCGCTGCTCGCTTCGCGCCGCCCGGTCGCTGCGCTGGCCGTGTTGTCGCCGCTCCGGCAGACCTCTCCCGGCGTCGCGCTGCAACGCGAGGCCCCGGTGGCGCCGATACCCTACGCGGCTTCCGAAGAAGTCCTGGAAGACCACGCATTTCCGCTCATTCGCGCCACCCAACCCTCGGGCACGATGGCGGTCGCCCACCCGCCCGCGGTGCTCGATCCCGTCGCCGCGATGCCAGGCGAGATCGACATGTTGATCGTACCGGTCGAACGTTTCGACCTCTCGCTTGACGTTGATTTCGAGCGTGAACCAGTTGATTACAGCGATGTTTCTCTGGTGCAGGCGTCGGCCTATGCGCCGCTGCAGGCCCCACCGATACGCTCGATTGCCCCGGTGACTCCCGTCGGGTGGTGGTGGCCGGTCGGCGGCGCGGTGCTGGTGTTCTGTGCCGGGGTGGCGCTGCGTGGGGCCCCGCTCGCCGTCGCTCTGCGTGCGGCCGCTGCAGTCGCCTCGCTGTTGATGCTCGTGCGCTTCGGGGCGCTCACGAAGAGGGCGCTGCTACTCGTTCTGGTCGCGCTGCCAGCGCTGGCGCAAGAGACCCTCTCCATCGACGCGCTCTCTCGAGAGGGAGCCGCGGTGTTCATGGGCGCGCTCGTACTGCTCCCGACCGGGGCCTGGATAGGTTCCGATCGACAGCTGTTGCGCCGGGTGTTTCTGGTTGCGGGCGTCGCGCTCACCATCGCGGTGGTGCTCATGGACGGTGGGGTGCCGCAGCCGTGGGACCTCGGCGCTGCACCGGTGTTGGCCCTCGCGCTGATGTCACTGGTGACCCCCGCGCGATGGGCCTCGGTGTCTCTGACCGCGGCGCTGATGGGGTGGTCCGCGGTGTGCGGCGCGAGCAGCGGTGCGCGTGTGCCGACAGTCGCAAACGTCCTGGCCATGGCAGCGCTGGTGTTGCTTTGCGGTCGGGCGCTTGCGGTGGTGCTGGAGAACGACGAAGGCTGACCGCGAGGCCGCTGCGGCCATGCGCCGGGGATCACACCGGCCTCGCAGTACGCTACCCGTTTACGGGTTCGGTTCGTGGGAGTGGACGGCGAGCTTGACCGGGCGGGAGCGGATACGGCGTCCAACGGTCCGGAGCGTGAGGATCTCCCGCTGGTCGTCGCCCAATCGCGCGTCGTCACGGCCTCGTCGGCGGTGAGATCAGCGCAGGGAAATTTTACTACATCACGTAATCATTATTACGTAATCTCAGGTATTCAGCCGATGGTACTGACCGCTGAGACGAGGGATCGGACGCTGGATGGGTGCGTGCGGCCCGTCTCGGGTTCGAGGACGACGAGCGCGCTGGAACCGTGGCGCGATCACGCGACGCTTGAAGGGGAGGCCCGGGAGCTGATGCAGGCGACCGCGGGGAAAGGGCAGCGCCCGCTCATGGTGCAAGAGAACAGCGTGGCGTTGGCGCTCGCGGTTCCCCCCCCCCGCGCGCTGGCACGAGCAGGCGTACCCCGGCGCCGCCGCGGCCGAGCCCAGGGGCGATCGGGTGCAGCGCGCACTCGGCCCCTGCTGGTCCGCGCGTGGGGCTGCTGCGCTTGCCGACACGGTGCTCCGCGACATCCAGTGCGCTCACCGTCGACGGGCGGTGCCACACGGCGCTGCTCCTTCCGGCGAACGAGCTTCGCGCCTTTCTCGCCCGCGCGATTACCACTGCTCACGGCGCGTGCGCCCCAGGTCCACGAGCCCGCGTGCGTGCGCCTCGCGCTCGACCATCCGGCGGGGCGCCAGTCGCTGAGGGGGGGGGGGCCTCGCCATCGATTCAGCGGAGCGCATCTGGTTCAGTGACACCACTGCGAACACCGTCTACCGGCTGTCTGCAGACGCCGGCACCGGCGCGGAGACGATGGTGACGAGCGTGCCGAGTCCTACGCAGTTGCTCGTCGATGCGGAGGGCAGATTCCTGTTCGTGGCGCGATCGGACACGAACACGGTGATGCGCGTCGCGATGGCGAGCAGCGACGGCGGAACGGTCGGCCCGCGCAGGACGAGTGCGGCAACGTGTTCGTGGCCGACGAGATCGTAGATCGCATCTGGCGGGTGCCCATTCTCGCGGGCGATCCCTTCGGCCCGCGCGAGCTTTACGCGATCGCGACGACGGATGGCACGATACGCGCGGCCAACCTGGTGGCTCGCGGGGTTCCGCTCGCGGTGCCCGCTCGCTGAGGCCGTCCTCTTGCGCGTCGATGCAGCGACGCAAGACCGACGCGCGCCGGGCTTGGTTTGGTGGGTGTCGGGAGGATCCTCGGCGGAAGCGCCAAGTCATTGCCGAGGCGGGGTTGCGTGGTATTCGGCGGGGGAGGACGCCGGTGAAAAACCATATGAAGAAGACGGTAGGACAGTGGGGGTGGCTGGTGCTGGTCGCGGGCTGCGGAGGGGATCCTTTGCGGGCTGCAGACGTGGGGACGACGAGCGAAGTGGACGTCGCGCGGTCCGACAGCGGCGATGGGGTGGACGCCACGTTGATGGACACTCCTTCGCTGGATGCGGCGTCCGGGGACACGGCGGTCGTCGATGCGGGGTCGACTTCGGATGCGACGACGGTAGACACCGGCTCGGTGATCGATTCGGCCGTGGCCGACATGGGCACTCCGGTGGTCTGCGGCAGCGGCACTCACCTCTGCGGGAGCACCTGCTTCTCCGACACCTCGGTAACGTCGTGCGGGTCGTCGTGTACGGCGTGCGCGGCGCCGACGGGCGGGAGCGCGACGTGCTCCGGCAGCGTCTGCGGTCAGTCGTGCCCGAGCGGCGCGACGGTGTGCGGCGGGGCGTGCGTGCTGCTCGCGAGCGATGCCTCGAACTGCGGTGCTTGCGGCAATGCGTGCCCATCGGGTCAGAGTTGCTCGGCGGGCGTTTGCGGGACGGTTTGCCCGTCTGGGACGAGCCTGTGCGGCACGAGCTGCGTGGCGCTTGGTGGCGCGTGCACGTCTGGCGGGAGCGGCGGTTGCGCCCAATCGGGGATGCTGGCGTGCAGTTCCGGGAGCGCGGTGTGCTCGGCCTCGGCGCGCACGTCCGGGGCGTGCTCGTCGCCGTTCAGCGGCGTGTGCAACGCGATGGGCAACTGCGTCTGCGGCAGCGGCACTCACATCTGTGGCAGTAGCTGCGTTTCTGACACCTCGGCGACGTCGTGCGGGGCGTCGTGTACGGCGTGCGCGGTTCCGACGGGCGGGAGCGCGACGTGCTCCGGTGGCGTCTGTGGTCAGTCGTGCCCGAGCGGAACAACCCTCTGCGGCGGCGCGTGCATCGCCCTCACCACCACAGCCAACTGCGGCGTGTGCGGAGTGGCGTGTATCACCGGCCAGACGTGCAGCGCTGGCACCTGCGTGTCTTCTTCCGGCACGTGTCCCATTGGCATGGTGCTCATCCCTGCGGGCAGCTTCTTGATGGGCGACGCGGACACGGCGAGCAACGAAGCGCAGCCTCCGCACATGGTGACGCTGTCGGCGTTCTGCATGGACCTGACGGAGGTGACGGTGGCAGCCTACCGAGGCTGCACTGCGCCCGGGTGCACCGAGCCGAGGACTGGGACCTCTTACAACTGGGGTGTCTCGGGGCGGGACAACCACCCCATCAACGGAGTCGATTGGAATCAATCGCGGGCCTATTGCCAATCGCGAGGCGGCGATCTCCCGACTGAGGCCCAATGGGAATACGCGGCTCGCGGGAGCGATGTGGCCAATCATATCTACCCATGGGGCAACGCAGCACCGGCCTCTCAGCTGTGCTGGCAAGGTGTTACGGGCCGATCATCGACGTGTCCGGTGCAGTCCTATCCAGGTGGCAACTCGCCATTCGGTCTATTCGATATGGCGGGCAATGTTTGGGAGTGGACGCGGGACTTCTATGCGAGTTATACGTCGGCGGCTGCGATTGATCCGATCGGTCCGAATTCGGGGACGAACCGCGTGTATCGCGGCGGGTCGTGGGGCGACACGAACGCCGCCCGCGTGCGCGCGGCCTATCGGGGCGTCGGCCCGCCGTTGATCCGTAGCCTCACCTGGGGATTTCGCTGTTCGCGCGGGGCGATTTAGCACTACCCCCTTTTGCCTCTCCACCTTCAAGCAGTACGCGCGAACGCGATCAGGAATCGCAGCGACATGATAGTTTACCGTCGACTACTTCGGGAAACGCGAGCGAAGCGAGCGCAGGAAAAATAGGTTCAGCTTCGGTGCGCGCGACCCTCTCGGGAAGAAGCACCCGCCCACGTCACCCAGCGCGTCTCACCCGCGAGGGGAGGGCGTGGGCGTCCGAGGGGTGGTTGCCGAAAGCCACGCCAGAAGCGCGAGAGCGATCCATGCGCGCTCTTCGAGGCTCTGACCTCCTGATAGCCTCGTTGTCGCGAGTGCAATCGCAGAGGGGCACGGAGGATCTTGCGCGGCAGAGTTCCGCTGTACTTTCCATCGGCCAACCCGCCGGAAATCCGAATTGAATTCCCTCGAATCGACACCGCCCGGACGGTGCAATCGTCAGGAAAACAAGCTGTTGCGATCGGCAGTGTCAGGATGTCAGAGGCTCCGCGGCTTCGTTCAACCGCGCCCTGGCGAATCGCCTGATGCCATGTGGTTGACTGTCATTCGCCCGCGGTGGCGCTTCGCCAAACCGCGATCTCCAATGTGCAATTGGCGCTCCCGCGGTCTCCTCCCAGAGGTCTTGAGAGAGTTCGCTGGCGGGTCTTTTCTCGACGGTAGACGACTGCCTCGCCTTCGGCCGGATGATGTTGGACTTCGGCCGCCACCCGGGCGGCCGCTTGCTGTCGCGCGCGTCGATCGAGTTCATGACCACCGACCCGTTGAAGCCCGCGTAGCGAGCGAGCGGCGGCGCGTTTCTCGAAGCCGACCGCGGCTGGGGCCTCGGCCTCGGCGTGACGACGACGCTCATGAACTCGCCCGACGCGACGACCGTGGCGCAGGACTTCTGGACCTGCGCGTACGGGTCCATCGACGACTGACCCGCCGCGCTCCGACGCTACGTTGAACCCCCGCCCAACCCCCTGTCGGTGACACGCGCAGTGGGCATACGATAGCGCCATGACTGCACCCCATCGAGTCGCGCGTTGGGGACCCCTTCGCGCTTCGCTCGCGATCGTCGCGCTGGTCGCCTGCATCGGCGCCCCGGAGTCCGACGACGACGACCCCGGCATGGACTTCGCGGCCGTCGCGATCGCCGGCGCATGGCGGCTCCCGAGCGACGTTCACGCGGCCGGGCAGCGGCAGTCCGTCCGCTACGATGGCGCTCCTCCCTGGAACGGCGGCAGCAACTGCGGCAGCGGCCTCGGCGCCCCGGCGCGTGCGCTCGGCGATTACCTCCGGCGCACCTTCCCCAGCAGCGTGAGCAGCTACGGTGGCTTCAGCTGCCGACCCAATACGGCGAACACCAGCCTGACCTCGGTGCACGGCACCGGCCGCGCCATCGACGTCTTCATCCCGACCACGGGCGGCCAGGCGGACAACACCCGCGGCGACGCCGTCGCCAACTGGCTCGTCACCAACGCCCAGCGCCTCGGCGTCCAGTACATCATATGGGATCGCACGCAGTGGAACGGCAGCCGCTCGGGCGACAAGGTCTCCCCCTACGGCGGCCCGCATCCCCACCACGATCACCTCCACGTCGAGCTCAACACCAGCGCGCGCACCATCGAGTCGTGCACCGCCCACTGCGAGGCCGGCGACGTCATCGTGAGCGCCGACTGCGGCCGCGGCGAATGCAATGCCTTCGGGGCGCGATGCGTGAGCGACGGTCTCGGCACCCGCTGCGTGTTCGGCACCTGCCCCGCGATCGGAGGCGCCTCCATCTGCGTCAACGATCGCACCATCGGGACGTGCTCCAACGGCGCCGTCAGCACGGGCGACTGCGGGGCCTTCGGGGCGCGCTGCGTGAGCGACGGCCTCGGCACCCGCTGCGTGTTCGGCACCTGCCCCGCGACCGGAGGCGCCTCCATCTGCATCAACGATCGCACCATCGGGACGTGCTCCAACGGCGCCATCAGCACGGGCGACTGCGGGGCCTTCGCGGCGTGGTGCTCCACGGCTGGGCGCGCCAGCACCGATGCGCGCTGCGTGTCGGGGTTTTGCGTCGCGGGGCCGAGCGAGCGCCCCGTGGCCCACACCGGCTGCTGGATCGAGGGCGGACAACTCCTACGCTGCGACGCCAACGGCGGCGCGACGCCGACCCCGTGCCCCGCGGGTCAAGCGTGCTCCGTCATCGGGGGGTCGGCCCGCTGCGCGCCGCGCGTGTGCCCCGCGACCGGAGAGACGGACATCTGCGTCGGCGGACGGTACATCGCGGACTGCTACGGCGGCTCGGTCGTGCGCTCCACGGATTGCGCGGCGATAGGTCGGGTTTGCTCGTCGGCGGGGTCGAGCGCGCCGCGCTGCGTGGTGGTTCCCGTTGACGCGGGCACCGACGCGGGTGCTGTCGCGGACGTTGTCGTCGTGGACGGCGACGGGGTCGACCCGCCCATCGACGACGAGGACGACGGCGGCGCTGCCTCGAACGAAGCGGAGGTGGTCGATGCGGGTCCCATCGATGCGGCAGGGGTCGATGTGACGGGCAGCGCACCGGACGCAGCGGCGGAGTTCACGGACGTCACCGTGGACGGGGGCTGCTCGTGTCGGGCCGGGGCGCCGCGGTCGACGCGGGTCCGGGCGTGGGGGACCGTGGGGCTCGCGCTCGTGGCGGTCCTGCGGAGAGCAAGGCGTCGCAAGCAAGGCGATGATGCGGGTGGGTGAGGTCGTGGGTGTCCGTCCGCCACCCCGCTGAGTTCAGCCGAACATCACGGGAGATAAGCGACCCAAGCCCCAGCTTTTCTGGCACGAATCCGCGAGAGGTTACGAAACATCCTCTATGCGAGGTTCCAATGGTTCGCGCCGTCGAGAGCACCTGCGCACCGCGCCGGAGGAGCCTCGGTGTTCTCGAGGGTCGCGTGGAGATCGCCGGGCAACGTCGGGCTGTCGACGAATGGCGCCATTGCTTACTGAACTACGCAATCGTCGAAGTTCTGGTCAGAACTGAAAGTAGATGAATGGCACCACCGCGGGCCGTGCGAGCGCTCGCAGCATGAGGCCCGCCGCGACGAGCGCCGCAGCCCGCAGCCACCAGGGTGCGCGCACGAAGGCGTCTCGAATCATCGCCTGCGGCCGCTCCGGCGCGAGATGCGTGAGTGCGGCGACCAGCAGCGACACGACGAACGCGCGCGGGACGTTGGCCGTGTCCCCGGTGAGCGTCGCGAGCTGACCGAGCACCGCACGGGCGTCGGCGAAGCGCGGGGCACGGAAGAAGATCCAGGCGAAGGCGACGTAATGGAAGGTCACGAGCGCGGCTGCGCGGCGCCACCCCGAGCGCAATGCGAAGACGCTGACCGCGATGCAGAACGGCGCGATCCAGAGCCATGCGAGCGCGAGGTGCAACCAGGCGACGTCGAGGCGCAGCACCGCTGCGATCGATTCGATCGGGCTGCGCAGGGCTGCGTGGAGGACGCCTGCGCCGAGGGCGGCGAGCGAGAATGCGGTCAGGTCGCGTCCGGGACGAGGGTCCGCCGAGCGGTCCCAGCGGCGCTGAACGGCGCGGGTGACGGCGAGGCCGACGCCGTGGAGGAGCCCCCATACGACGAAGGTCCAGGCAGCGCCGTGCCAGAGGCCGCCGAGGAGCATCGTGAGCGCAAGATTGCGGTAGGTGCGCGTCTCGCCGTCGCGATTGCCGCCGAGCGGGATGTACAGGTAGTCGCGAAGCCAGGACGAGAGCGAGATGTGCCAACGGCGCCAGAACGCAGCGAGGTCGCCCGAGCGGTAGGGCGCGCGGAAGTTCTCGGGGAGGGTGAAGCCGAGCAGGGCCGCGGCGCCGACCGCGATGTCGCTGTAGGCAGAGAAATCCAGGTAGATCTGGAAGGCGTAGCCATAGACGCCGAGGAGGTTTTCGAGCGCGGAGAACTGCTCCGGGTGCGCGAATACGCGATCGGTGAGCGTCAGCGCGAGGGTGTCTGCGAGCCACAGCTTCCTGGCAAGGCCGAGCGCGATGCGCCAGAGGCCCTCGAGGGCGCGCGCCTCGTCGACAGCGGGCGGCGCTGCGATCTGCGGGAGGAACTCGTCGGCCCGCACGATGGGTCCGGCGACGAGTTGCGGAAAGAAGAGAACAAAAGTAGCGAACTCGAGCAACGAAGCGGTGGGTCGTAAGCGGCGCCGGTAGACGTCGACCGTGTACGAGAGTGACTGGAACGTGTGGAAGGAGATCCCTGCGGGGAGCACGAGATTCCAGGGTGACCAGTCGGCGCGGCGGCCGAAGATACGCGCGAGCGTGAAGATGTTTTCACCGAGAAAATCAGCGTATTTGAAGACCCCAAGGATGCCGATGTTAGCCACGAGCGAGGCGATGAGCATGGCGCGACGCGGGGCAGCATCGGCGCGCGCATCGATGAGCCGGGCGAGCCAGTAGTCGAGCACGATCGTCGCGATGATGAGCCCAAGGAGGAGGCGATACGCGCCCGGCATCGCGGCCGCCCAGGACTGGTAGAAAAGCGCGCTCAGCAGGAAGAGCCCGAGCTGCGGTGCTGCGCGACGGCCCTGCGCCTGGCCCGCGGCGCCCCACGCGAAGCCCCACAGCGCGAGCCAGAGTGGGTGCGCGACGGCGGCGAGAAGGCGTGCGAGGGCGTCGAGCCGGTGCGTGAGGGCGGCGACGACGACGGCCGTGACGCCGAGTAGCGTGGCGACGCCGAGCGCCTTCGCGCGGGCCACCTGGGTGGGCTCGTCGGGTCGCAGCGCGGCACGGCGGGAGGCGAGCATCGCAGCGACGAAGAGGGCGGTGCCGAGGGCGAGGCGCTGGGGCGATGGCGACGCCGGGAGCGGGCCTGCGAGGCGCTGAAGCGCGAGGCCCCACGGGGAGGCGAGGAGGGTGTGTGGGCGCAGCGCGACGATCCAGGTGAGGTCAGCAAGCAGGCCCACCGCGAAAGCGCCGACGACCGACTCAATGGGGCGTTGTGGCCCGCGGCGGAGAAGCGCGCAGAGCATCACCGCGGCCCATAGGAAGATCGGAAACGCGCCGTCGGCGAAACTCACGGCGGTGGCGCCCCGGGCGCGGGGCCGAGCAGCGCCTCGACGAGCGCGTCGGCGAGGTGGGCGTAGCCGCGGGCCGTGAGATGCACGTGGTCGGGCTCGGCCCACGGCGGACGCTCGACCGACCACGCCTGCATCGCGCCGGGACCACCCATGAGCGCGCGCAGATCGACGAAGGCGGCGCCGGCGGCGGCGGCGGTCGCGCGGGCCGCGCTGATCACGCCGTCAAGGCGCGGTGCGGGGATGAAGGTTCCGGGTTGGGCGGTGCTGCGAAGTTCGGTGTCGGGCGGACCGAAGACTGCCAGCGTCGCGGTCGGGACCGCCGCCCGAACGCGCTCGAGCAGGGTCGCCAGCGCTGCGCCGTGCTCGGCGGGGTCGCGCCGCGCCGAGACGCTCTCGTTGGTGCCGAACGCCAGCACAACGAGCGTCGGCGCGCGGTCGGCAAGCTGCGATGTGAGGACGGTCCAGTCCTCGGCGAGCAGGTGCGAGGCTTGCGCGCCGACGATTCCCGCCGAATCGACGCGCGCCCCGTCGCCCGATCGATCGAGCGCGACGCCGTAGATCTCCACGGGTCCGTCGCCTTCGGGACGCACCGCGACCGCGTGTGCGCCGTCGGGCACGTCGACGCCATAGCGTCCGCCACCCCGGGTTGAGACCAGTTCCAGCGCGCGACCATCGACCTCCACACGGAACCGTCCCCCGCTCGTAAGAGTCCGGAAGTACACAGTGATCCGGTTGGCGCTCCGGCCGCCGACGCACCGCGTGCAGGTCGCCACTCGCAGCACCGCGTCGGGGCTCGTCGCGATGGCGCGGGAGAGCCCGAGGCCATCGGGAGCGTCCGACGGTCGCAACCCGCTACGCACGACGCGCCACGGTCCGGTGAGAGTGCGCACGACGTCCCACTGGTCGCCTGCGATAGGTACGAAGCCCCGACCGCCGTCGCCGAGCCGGGCCCACAGCCGCCGTCGCAGCGCCCCGGTGAACGCGTCGCCTTCGGTGTGCGAGTCGCCCAACTGGATGACGTGGAGAGCGTGCTCGCCCGTGCGGAAGGCCTGCAGCGCGGGTGCTACGCGGCCATCGGGGTCTTCCCACACGACCCCTGCCGCGGCCTCGGCGGCGGGTGTCTCGGGCGTGGGCTGGGCGGCGGCGCCTCCCCCGGCGGGTGCTCCAGGAACAAGGTCACGCAGGGGATTGTGGGCGTCGTGTCTCGGCGCCTCCCGTGCCTCGACGGGGAAGACCGTTGCGGGGTTTGTGTTGCGGCGAAACCCCGGGGGCGAGGCCTCCCCGACGCCGGAGAGCGGCGGCCGACCCGCGCAGCCCAGTAACGCGAAGACCGCCGCGGCCCGCCTCACCGCACGCCCCGGGCGAAGGCCTCGTCGCGCGCACCTAGCAGGGCGTCGGCGATCGCGTCGCCGATGCGCGCGCCGCCCGCGTCGGTGAGATGCGTGAGGTCGCTGTCGGCGAGGCCCTGGCGCTGCCAGCGCTGGATTGCGCCGCGACCACCCATCCACGCCATTGCGTCGAAGAAGGCGCATCCCTCAGACCGCGCCGCGCGTGCCTCTACGTCGACGATGCCCGCGAGCGCGGGGCGCGCGCCGATGGTGCCATCCGACAGCACCAACGCGGCGTCGGGCGGACCCACCACCAGGCACGACGCCTGCGGCAGCGCCCGGCGAATGCGGCGGTAGAGCTCACCCGCGTCGCGGTAGAGGGCCTCGCGGTCGACGGAGGACATCGCGCCGTGGCTGGCCTCGTTGGTGCCGAGGGAGATGATCACAAGGGCTGGGTCTTCGGCGGCGAGCCCGGCCGACCAGTGGGCGGCGTCGAGGTGCAGCAGTGCGCGCGCGGAGTTGCTAACGGTGCCCAGGTTGTCAACGGTAACGCCCGGTCCCATGCGAGTCGCCACGACGCCGTAGAGGCGCACCTTCCCTCCCGCGGCGCGCACGGTCACCCGATGGGGACCATCGTTCGCTGCGATCAGCGCTGGAATCACACCGTCGACGCGCGCTGTCCTCGCGGGCTCGTCATCGAGGCGTAGGCTCACGGCACCGCCGAGCGGGTCGCGGAGGTAGCGAAGCTCGAAGGTGCGGCCGCGGTCGAAGGTGAGCGTGGCGGTCGGGCCCTCACCGGGCGCCTCAAAGCCGGTGCCTCCGACGCCGTAGCAGCCGTCTTCCCAGCGCGGCCCGACGACCGAGCCCGGGTACCAGCCGCGCGCGTCGAAGCGCACCCCCGCGGGATGGTACGAGCGCGCCGTCGGCCGCAGGAAAACCAGCCCCAGGCCGCCGTCGCCGAACTCTCGTTGAAGCCGACGCCGCAGCCGACCCGTGATGCGATCGTCGGCGATGATTGAGTCGCCGAAGTGCAGCACCCGCAGTGGCGCGGTCGCTGACGCGAGGCCGGCGAGGCGCCGCGCGAAGGCGTCGAGCGCGCGCCCATCCGCCCCCTGCAGCGTCGGGTTGTCGAGGTGTGCGACCTCTGACACAGCCCCCCGAAGAAGCGGCACCCAAAGCGGAGGCAGCAGCGTTTCGACTGCTGGCGCGAAGGCTGCGGCGACGATCGGCGCCGACCGTGCAGTGCCGACGGTCGGCCCTGGGCGCAACATCGCTCGCAGGGTTAACCGATCGCCCGGTCGCGCCGCGAAGGCCACCAGCCCGAGCGCGGCCACCGCGAAGAGCGTCGCGTGCAGTCGCGTGGAGTGACTCGGCTCGATCAACATCGTGGGGGAGGGTAGCGACGAGACGTACTCCACCCTCCACGCGAGCGTCGACATCCCTTTGTTTTGCGCCGTCGCGAGCACCCGCTCACCGTGCTGGAGGAGCCTCGCCGGCTCGCGGTGTGCCCGCGTCTGACCCGTCGCCCGTGCTACGTCATCGGCGATGGACGCTCGCTACACGGCCTTGCATGACGACGTCTACCGCCTGCGCGACGAGCACCTCGTGCCCGCGGCTCTCGCGGCCCTGCGCGCCCCGCCGGGCGAGCTCGCCGCCTTCGCCCGCGAGGCGGCGCCGGGCGTCTTCGCGCTCCCGCTGCTGACGCCCGCGAGCTGCGCCCGCCTGCGCGCCGAGCTGCAGCACCGCGAGCGCTTCGCGCGGTCGACCGGCGGCGCCCTGCAGCGCCCCAACTCGATGAACCGCGACGGCGTGATGCTCGCCGAGGTCGGCTTCGACGCGCTGCTCGACGACCTCCGCGAGCGCGTCGCGTCGCCGCTCGGCCGCGCCCTCTTTGCGCACGTCGGCGGCGGGTCGCTCGACCACCACCACGGGTTCACCGTCGAGTACTCGCCGGCGCGCGACCGCGACCTGTCGCTGCACATCGACGACGCCGAGGTGACGCTCAACGTCTGCCTCGGCGACGCGTTCGCGGGCGGCGCGCTCGCCGTGCTCGGCCACCGCTGCCTCGCGCACGCCGAGACGCCCACGGACGACGGCGAGGAGGCCGTCGTCGAGTACGCGGTCGGCACGGCGCTCGTGCACGCGGGCACGCTGCGTCACCTCGCCGAGCCGGTCACCGACGGCAGTCGGGTGAACCTCATCGTGTGGTGCCGCAGCGCCCGCTTTCGTCAGGCGAACGGGGTGCCCGCGCGGTGCGGCGAGTGGTGCGCGCGGCTCATCCGAGGCTGAGCAGGGCCTTCACCTTCTCCTGCACCACGACGAGCTCCTGCCGCCGGTTGCCCGCGCAGCCGGAGCAGCGCTGGAATCTCCTTCACACAGGGCGCTTCACACAGGGCGCGACGTCGAGGGGCGTCTCACCGCGACGCGCAGAAGCCCAGCTCGGTCACCTCGCCCGCCATCAGCGTGCGGTTCCACATCGCACCGCGAAACACTACGTCCCCGGTGTCGCCGGTGCGCTCGCTGTTCCAGTGGTTGTTGATGCGCCCCGCGACCCGGTGAACCACCGTCCATGTCACCGCCGCGCTCGTGTTGTTCACGAGCTGCACGCGCTCGCAGAAGCCCGTCTCCCACGTCGAGTCGCGCACCGTCGTCGTCGCAACACCCGTCGTCGTCGCAACACCCGTCGTCGTCACGGCCCCGCCGCCCGCGTCCACCGTCACCACCACGTCCACCGCGCCCGCGTCCGCCACCACCCCGCCGTCGGTCGCCACCGCCGTCCCGTCGCCCGCTCGCTCGGTGAAGTGCGGCGACCGCGTGAGCGCCACGATCAGGCCCTCGATGGAGAGATCCGCCGTGCGGAAGCCCTGCTGAACCTCAGCCAGCGCGCACGCCGTCTGCTCGCCCGTCGCCGACAGCGCATACGCATACCGGAAGAGCTGCCGCGCGAAGCAGTCGTGCACCTCCGGGCTCGCCGCGAGGCGCTCGATCATCGCCTGCGTGTCCGTCGTCGCTCCGTCGCTGCTCGCGCTGCCCACGACCTCGCCGTGCGCGTCGATGGCGGCGCCGTTCTCCATCGTGCGGAAGCGCCCCACCCCATCGAAGAACTCGAACCCGAACCCGATCGGGTCCATCAGCCGGTGGCACGACAGGCAGGGCTCGTTGCTCGCGTGCATCGCGTACTGCTCCCGCAGCGAGCGCCGCGGGTCGGGCGTCGGCGGCTGGGCGTTGATGCCCGGCGGCGGCGGCGGCAGCGTCTGGCAGAGCAACCGCTCTCGCACCAGTCGGCCGCGGTGCACCGGCGACGACGAGTTGGGCCGCGCGTGCGTCGCCATCACCGCGCCGAGCGTGAGCACCCCGCGGCGCTGCGCCTCCACCGTGGACACCCGCCGGTATCCCTGCGCGTCGGCCACGCCGTCAGGGCTCAGGCCGTAGAAGCCCGCCAGCGTCGGGTCGACGAAGGTCGCCGCCGTCGTGAAGAGATCGGGCAGCCGCGCCCCCGCGCGCAGCAGCGTCGCGTCGACGAAGCGGTCGAGCTCCCCAGCCATCGACGCCCGCACCGCGGGCGTGAAGGCCATGAAGGTCGTCGCGTCCTTCGGAACCGTCGCCAACCGATCGACGTCCAACCACTGCCGCACGAAGCGCCGCAGCGACTCGCGCGCGCCCGGCGTCGTGAGCAGCCGCCGCACCTGGGCCTCGATGACCGTGGGCGTGGTGAGCGTCCCGGCGCGGGCGGCGGTGAAGAGCTCGGCGTCGGGCATGGTTCCGGTGAGCAGGTACGACAGCTCCGAGGCGACCTCCCACGCGCTCAGCCGGTATGCCCCGCCCGCGCTCACGCCGAGCTCCGCGCGATACAGAAAATGTGGCGATTGCAGCATCGCCGACACCACGGCCTCGGCGCCCTCGTTGAAGCCTTCACCCGTCGCGATGGCAGTGAAGAGCCCGAGGTATCGCGTGACCTCATCGCTCGTCAGCGGACGTCGAAACGCCCGCTCGCCGAAGCCCTCCACCATGCGCCGCGCGCACGCAGCGTCCATCGGTGAGGTGGGCGTGCACGGCGACACTCGCGCGAGCTCGCGGGTGGCCTCCGTGGCGATGGCTTCGGCCGCCACGCGGAGCTGTTCGGCCAACAGCGGCGACACCACGAGCGACGCGGCGTCGTTGTCGAAGCCGTCGACCACCGGGTCGGCGACGAAGCTCGCGCCGTGGTGCGAGTCGACGCCCGTGAGGTCGCGCACCGTGCGGTCGTACTCCGTGGGCGTGAGTCGACGCAGCACGCGCGGGCCGGGCGTGACGGTGGTGCAGGACTTGGGGGAGGTTCCGCCGTCGCCGGTGGTGGGGTCGTCGCAGGCGGCGGTCTGCACGCGGGCGGCGAAGCGAGAGAGCGCGGCGTAGTCGGTGCTGCCGGGGGGCGTGATGGTTCCGCCGGTGTGGCCCATGGGGTGGAGGCCGGCGGGGCGCAGGAGCAGGAGCGAGGTGTCGGCGAGGCGGGCGATGGCGACGGCGCGGGCGGCGCGGAAGTTGTGATCGAGCCAGTCGGGTTGCCCCTCGGCGCGCAGCACGAGGCGGGTCGCGCGGGCGGGCCCGGCGGCGTTGTGGCAGCCGACGCAGCGCAGGCTCATCAGCGGGGACCACAGTTCGCGACGAAACGACTGGAGGTCGGCGTCGCAGACGGGGTCGTCGGCGCCATCGGGGAGCGTCGCGAGAGGAGCGGCGTCACCGCCCCCGGCGGGTTCGCTGGAGCAGCCGAGAGCGAGCAGTGCGGCGAGGGCGAAGAGGCGCCTCACGAGAGCAGCCCCGGCAGCGGACCGGCGCCGCGCGACGGGTCGCCGAAGGTCGGGTTGTCCATGCCCATCGCGTGGCAGAGAGACACCAACAAGCGCTGGTGGGGCATGTGCGAGAGCTGGAGGTAGCGGTCGGTGGCGAGACGCCCGCCAGCGCCGCCCGCGAGCACGAAGGGGACCGAGAGGCAGTCGTGCAGTCGGCTGTCGCCCATCTCCTTGGCCCACACGACGAGCGAGTGGTCGAGCATCGAGCCTCCGCCCGCGCCCGGCTCGGGGAGCTCGGCCATCTGCGCCACCAGCCACGCGAACTGCTCCGCGAACCACCGCTCGGCCTGCACGAACTGCGCGACGCCCGCCGCGTTGCCGTCGCCCATGTGGGAGAGCGCGTGGTGCCCCTCGCCCTGCCCCAGCCAGGTGAAGACGTGCGGCGCCACGGTGTGCGCCCACTGGATGGAGGCGACCTTCGTCGCTCCGCACGACAGCGCCGCGAGGAGCAGTTGCATCTGCGAGCGACCGACAGGGGGAAAGTTTCCGTTGGCGCGGTGGTCGAGCCCGGTGACGACGGGCGGCGCGCAGGTGGCCGACGGAGCGGCCGGACCGGCGAGCGAGACCTCCACGCGGCGGAGCGATTCGAGGTGGGCGTCGAGCTTGCGGCGCTCGTCGGCGCCGACGCGGGACTGGAGGTCGCGGAGATCACCGCGCACCAGATCGAGAACGCTCTGTCGCCGCGAGCGAATGACGTCGACCATGCCGGGCACCGGGGCCATCGAGGCGAAGAGGCGGCGGTAGACGCTCGCGGGTTCGTCGTCGGGCGGGACGAAGCGGCCGGGGCCCGAGTACGACATGCGCGTCTGCGTGTTGCCCCCCCATGCGCTCGTCTGGACGCCGAGTTCGAGGGAGGAGAGGCGGGAGGAGGTTCCGACCGCGCGGGCGATGTACTGGTCGACGGAGAGGCCCCCGGAGGGGGACGTCGCGTCGCCGCTGCCGGTGAGCATCGCAGCCATGCCGCCCTCGTGGTTGCTGGCACCCACGAAGTCGACGCCGTCGAGCACGACGAGGTGCCGCTTCACCGCGGCGAGCGGCTCCATCACGGAGCCGGCGGGAAACGACCACGTCGATCCAGACGCGGTGGGGCGCCAGTGGCGGTGGATGGTTCCGTTGGGGGAGAAGAAGAGGACGAGGCGGCGTGCGCCCATCGCAGAGCCGGCGTGCGACGCGCGGCGGAAGGGCGCGAGGAAGGGCGCGGCGACGGCCGCGAGCGCGGAACCGTACATGAAGGTTCGACGGCCGATGCGGGTCTCCATACGGGGTCTCCTAAGGTCACCATACACGGGTGCGATCGCGGGCGACTAAACGATCCAACACCCCAGTCCCTTCTGGCACGAATCCGCTGCAATTACCGACCTTCCCTCATATGGGAAATGCCCTTGATTCGCGCCGTCGAGAGCACCCGTTCACCGCGCCGGAGGAGCCTCGCCGGCTCACGGCCCACCTCGGCGGCGGCGTCGCGGAGTTCGATCGGCTCACCCGCCGCATCGTCGAACTCGACACCCACGATGGGCGAGTGCCGCGTGCGCCTCGTCGAGACCGTGCGCGGCATCGACGTCGACGTGTCGCGCATCGCCCCCCCCCCGCGGCCCCGGCCCCCCCCGGCGCCCTGATCGGACGCCCCTCCCGACCTCGCGCTACAGCCCGGCGCCCACCGAGCCCGGCGCCGGGGTCACGCGCGCCGCCAGGGCCGTCGTCGCTCCGGCGGTGCCGCGCGACTGGCCGTTGACCGTCGCGAACTCCACCCGCACCCGGCCGACACCGCCGCCGCCGCCGCCCGATCCGCCGGAGCGCACCGGCGCGCCGCCCGTCGCCGTCACGGTGCCCGTCAGGTCGAGCACGCCGGCCCGCAGCCGGATCGATCCGCCTGCCCCAGCCCCGCCGCAAGCGCCGCGGTTGCGGGCCACGACGATCACCCCCGACGCCCCGTTGGCCGAGATGCGCGCCGTCGTCGCGACCTCGATGCGCGGCGAGATGAGCGTCACCACGCCGCCGCCGTTGCCGCCCCCGCCGCCGCCCGCCGCGAAGGCGCTGCCGCCGCCGCCTGCGCCCGCGCCGCCCAGCAGGATCGCCGCGAACTCCGCGTCGCCCGCGAGCCCGGCCCCGCCGCCGCCGCCGCCGCCATAAAAGTTGTTCGTGGTCCCGCCGCCGCCGCCGCCGCCGGTCACGCCGACGCCTGCTGCGCCCGCGAGGTAGGGCGGCGCCGCGGTGCTCGACGAAGTTGCCGTGCTGCCCGCCGCGCCGGCGTTGCCGCCGTTGCCGCCGCGGTCCATGTCCGCCGGGTTGCACGTCGACGCCCCGCCGCCGCCGCCGGGGACGTCCGTCGCCCCGCCGTTGCCGCCCGCCGATCCGTCGGCGCCGCAGCCCGT